>JBAVSY010000051.1:0-67302 GCA_049695855.1 Candidatus Korobacteraceae bacterium
TAAGTACTTTGGAATCTGGAGCCGACGATCGGACTTGAACCGATGACCTGTCGATTACGAATCGACTGCTCTACCAACTGAGCTACGTCGGCTTGGTTTCGATTGTAAACGTCGCTGGAGGTTACCGTAAAGGGACCCAAGGCCCGGTTTTCCACTGCCTTACGCGGTTTTCCACTTGCGCCGAAACTGATGTCCCCCGATAATTAGAGCAAGCTCAGCTGGCGACTCCGAGCTTACATGAACCTATATTGTCGAGCGGACGTCTTACGTATCCTGCATATCACCGCCAACCAACTCGTTGGCTGGCAACGTGCCGGACTCGTTCCAATTTCCGACACGTTCACCTTCTACGATCTGCTTCAGCTCAAGAAAGTGCGTGACCTGCGGGCCAAGCGCGTGCGGCCTGCCGTTATTCGTGAATCCCTGCAAGCCATGCAGAAACAAGTGGCCGGCATGGAGAATCCCCTGC
Organism: Candidatus Korobacteraceae bacterium; assembly: GCA_049695855.1. GTDB lineage: Bacteria > Acidobacteriota > Terriglobia > Terriglobales > Acidobacteriaceae > Bog-257. The sequence continues at coordinate 470 of JBAVSY010000051.1, forward strand.
TCGAAGCCAGTGTCTTCAGCGTGGGCTCGCGGGTGGCGTTCCGCCATGAAGGCCACTGGGTCGAACCCATTGCCGGACAATTTGTGATGGATTTTGGGCCGACGGGTACCGTGCTTTCGACCTCCAAAGTGAAACCGATTGGCACTTTCGATACGGTCACCGAGCTGTTTACCCGGGGCATCGCCATGGAGGAGCATCCCAGCACTCACGAAGAGGCCATCCGCAGCTACCTCGAGGTCCTGAAGATCGAGCCTGATCATGCCGCCGCCCACATCAACCTGGGAACGCTGTACTACAACCGCCAGGATTTTGTCGCCGCCGAAAAACACTATCGCCTGGCCGTCGAGTCGGATCCTCGTTATGCGCTGGCTTACTTCGACTTGGGCAACGTGCTCGACGAAACCGGCCGCATCCCGGATGCGGTCGTAGCTTACAGCACCGCCATCCAATTGGCCCCGACCTATGCCGACGCTCACTACAACCTGGCACTGGCCTATGAACGTTTGCGCCTGCCGCGCAAGGCGCTCCATCACTGGAGGACCTACCTCAAGCTGGACAACAGTGGGCCGTGGGCAGTCCATGCCAGAAATCAAGTTGCCCGCATCCTCGAAGGCGACCGGCTGAAGATCGTCTATAAACAGCAGAAGTAGCCCGAATCGCTGCGCTCGAAAGCAATGCTCGCCAACATCATTCCGTAGGAATTTGCTTTTCGTATATATCTTTGGCATGACGGCGGTCGACCATTAGATACTTGCCACCGACGCGAGCCTCAATTTCGACACGCGTCAAGTCTCCGGTGGCTGTCGTGAACAGCCATTTTCCGGCAGTTTCGGCCGCGATTGTCAACCATATGGTTAAACAACATTCAGGCGGGCGATTTCGCGCTCAACCTCCGTACGCGCGAGGACTTGACCTGGCGCACTCCTGATAAACTCGGCGAGCATATTCCTTGACGCGAGATGCAATCTTTGCATCCCATAATCCAGACCCTAATTCCAGTGAGGACAAGTTTTGGCAAGATCGGAACCGAAGGCCTTATCAGGCTGGCGCGGATTGACCGTCTTTATTTTCGTAATAGCTCTGCTGGTATCCGCGGGACCGGCGGCCTCCGGACAATCTTCAGCAGTCCAATCTCCACCTGCCCAATCGCCTCCTGCTCAATCGCCACCTGCTCAATCGCCGCCTGTGGACAGCAACGCGATTCTCAATCATTTAAATGCGGCCATCAGTTGGTATCGTCATGTCGCCAGTGTGGATGCGACGGCTGGACGACCCAGCGACGAACTGTACCTGGAGAACGCCCGTAGCTCGGCCAGCCAGGCGCTGCAACTGGCATTTCAGGCGGCGCTGGCGCAAGCGGCACTCGCTCCCAAAGAGAATGCGAAGGGAACCAACCCAGGCAATGGGTCAAACGACCAAGGCTCTTCCGGTCAGCCACCGGGAATGGCGAAAGCGGCTGCCGAAACTGCCGACCGGATCACGCAGGCGCAATCGCAGATCGAGACGCTGAACCAGCAGATCGAAAGCGCTCGGGGAAAGAAGCGCGAGGAGTTGGTGTCGCAACGCGACGCCCTGCAAGGCCAACTGGACCTCGACAAGATGATTCAGGACGCGCTACAGAGAGTGGCCAGTGTGGGCAACAATGAGAACGGCGGCAGCGGTCTGGCGAAACAGATCAACCAGCTGAAACAAACTGTACCTGAAGTGTTTGCTCCACCGGCCTCCAAGAAGGAAGTAGCGGCCGCTGGGCAGGGCTCAAAGTCGAGCCGCGCCGAAAGCTCCGGCCTATTCGGCAAGACCGCGGTTCTGTTCAGCCAGATGAGCGACATGCACGACATCGATCAGCTGATGTCGGAAACGATGCGCCTGCGCAGCACTGCGGACGACCTGGATAAGCCGTTACGCGAGCTACTGAAAAGCCTGATCCAGCAAGGCCGAGCTCTGGTGAATCAGCCACCCACCGCCGATCCGGCTCAGGTCGCGGAGAGAAAAAAGAATTTCGAGGCGCTCACGGCGCAGTTCAAGAAAGTCTCGGCTGCCGCTGTTCCACTGCGGCAGGAAATCGTGCTGCTGGATGAGTGTCACGGCGAGTTAGAGGAATGGCGCAACTCCATCGGCAGTGAATACGGTCGAGTGCTGGGCTCGTTGCTGACAAGGGTTGCTGTCATTTTCATTGCCTTGCTGTTTGTGTTTTTCCTGTCGGAGATCTGGCGCCGAGCCACGTACCGCTACATTCACGAAACCCGGCGCCGGCGGCAGCTCATGTTGATCCGGCGGGTAGTAACCGGATTCCTGATGGGCGTGGTCATCGTCATGGGCTTCATCAGCGAGTTCAGCTCGCTGGCGACGTTCGCGGGATTTCTGACCGCCGGTATCGCGGTCGCGTTGCAAACCGTGATTCTGTCGGTCGCGGCTTATTTCTTTCTTATCGGCAAATATGGTGTCCGGGTGGGCGATCGCATCACGGTTTCGGGCGTGACTGGCGATGTGATCGACGTGGGACTGGTGCGCCTTTACCTTCTGGAACTGTCGGGCACGGGAATCGATTTGTATCCCACGGGACGCGTAGTCGTGTTTTCCAATTCCGTCATGTTCCAGGCCACGCCATTCTATAAGCAGCTTCCCGGCACGGCTTATGCGTGGCACGAGGTGGCAATCACATTAGCGCCTGATACCAACTACGCCCTGGCGGAGCAGAAGCTACTCGACGTAGTGAACAGCATTTATTCGCAATACAAGCACAATATTGATCACCAGCACGCGCTGGTGGAGCGACTGATTGACTCGCCGGTCGTCGCGCCCATGCCCAAGGCGCATCTGCAATTCACGGACGCCGGGCTGGAATTCGTGGTGCGGTATCCGGTAGAGATTCCGCGCGCCGCCGAGATTGACGATGAGATGACGAGAAAGTTGATGGAGACGATCGGCAGTGAACCGGAATTGAAGGCGGCGGTATCGGGCTCGCCCAGGTTGCGGGCACCGATCAAGGCGTAGTGTAAGAATCGTTTTGTATCAGGGCAGAACGATTAGCACAGAAGCCGGCAGAGCATGACAAGCCTGCTCCGAATGCTAAAATCTAAAGTATCCTATCCCACCAATAAGGATTGTCTTCATGTCAGAAGCTACTGTTCAAGCCGCTGCAACTGCTCCCGCTCCTTTAGTCTCGCTCACCGAAGATGAAGTGCTGTTTCGCGATACCGTCCGCCAATTTGCTGACGAGAGCGTTCGTCCGCACGTGAAGGAGATGGACGAGAAGGGCGTCTTTGAGCACTCGCTCATCGACCAGTTTTTTGAGCTGGGCCTGATGGGCATCGAGGTGCCCGAACAATATGGCGGCGGAGCGGGCACGTTCTTCGAAGCCATCCTGGCGGTCGAGGAACTGTCGCGCGTTGATCCTTCGGCGGGAGTCGTGGTCGATGTGCAGAACACGCTGGTCAACAATGCCCTGTTGCATTGGACGACAGAAGATCAGAGGAAGCGCTACCTGCCTCGCATGTGCAAAGACACCGTGGGTGCCTACGCGTTGAGCGAAGCGGGCTCCGGCTCTGACGCCTTTGCCTTGCAGACGCGCGCCGAATTGAAGGGCAGCGAATATGTGCTCAACGGCCAGAAGATGTGGATCACGAATGCCAAAGAGGCGGGCGTGTTCATCCTGCTGGCGACCGTCGATCCGTCGGCCGGATACAAGGGCATCACCGCGTTCATCGTCGAGAAAGCTTTTCCGGGTTTCACTGTCGGCAAGAAAGAAGACAAGCTGGGGATTCGCGCTTCCAGTACTTGCGAGCTGATTCTGGAAGATTGCCGTGTGCCTAAAGAGAATGTGCTGGGTGAAGTTGGCAAAGGCTACAAGATCGCGATTGAGACGCTGAACGAAGGCCGCATCGGCATTGGCGCACAGATGCTGGGCCTGGCTCGCGGCGCGTGGGAATTTGCCGTGAAGTATGCGCAGGAGCGCAAGCAGTTCGGCCGGGCCATTGCCGAGTTCCAGGGGATTCAATTCCAGATCGCGCAGATGGCGACTGAGATTGAAGCGGCCCGCATGCTGCTCTACAACTGCGCTCGCATGAAAGATGCCGGTATGACCTTCCTTAAGGAAGCGGCGATGACCAAGCTTTATTGCTCACAGGTCGCGGAACGCGTGGCCTCGTTGTGCGTCGAAATCTATGGCGGCTACGGATTCACCAAGGATTATCCGGTGGAGAAGTTTTTCCGCGACTCGAAGATCGGCAAGATTTACGAAGGCACGTCTAACATGCAGCTGCAAACCATTGCCAAGCTGGTGATGGGAAAGTGAGGCTTCAACTTCCGGTCACTTCTCGCTGGGCCTGAGTTTTCTGAACGGGCGGTATCGCGGCTTCGCACGGCAGGCCAGTCTGGCACTTGCCGCAGCCGTAGCGCGGCTGATACCGGGTTTTCGTTTCCTTCAGATATTGCGCGCAAACCGCATTGTCCTTGCCATTTTCGTTGATGGCATGCGGCGGGCAGCGCTTCAGGCAAGCGCCGCAATGGTTGCAATACTCGTCAAATTCGGTGTAGGCGCGGGGTGTCGGTTTTAGCGCAACATCGGCGATCACGCTGCCCAGTCTTCCCGCCGAACCTGCCTCGGTAATAAGCGAACGGTTCAAGCTGAACGTGCCCAGTCCTGCGATAAAAGCGGCGTGACGCTCAGACCAGTTGCTGCGCAAATCGACAACCGCGAAGCGATCGTCCAAACTTGGCGCTACGGCCTGACCGCCCGCCTGCTGAACGGCATCGCGCAAGAAAGCGCAAGCAGCGTCCAGGAAGGCAGCGCCCTCGTAACGCCCGTAGAGCCATTCCTGGGCTGGTTCGCCCGGTAGCCGGTTCGCTGCGCGGATCCGCTCGGCGAACGGGAAAAAACAGGAGATGATGGATCGCGCCCCCGCAAGCCATTCCGCCGGAGAGCGGTGTTGCGCGCCGACCACCTCCGGCTGCTTGAGTGTTTCCCAGAGAAGGTCGTCGGCGCTGGCGACGGCGAGCCAAGGCCGCTCGAAAATACGCATCGCGCCGAGCTCCGGCACGATATTTTCTGGACTGGTCAGAACAAAATGTTCGAGTTGATGTGCAAGAGCGGGAAGAAGAGTTTGGTTGTAGGTCATGCTCCCTCGCTTCCACTATTTCTCGCGCATTCGCATTTGGCAAGGACGCAGGGCACCGGACAAGTGTGATGGCACTACGAATATTTCTGACGGCAAATGGCCGCGGCACCGCGCAGGTCATCGCGACCGTACCGTAAATCAGATGACTGTGCCGTAAAAGAGTTCGGTGCTATTCCACCTCGTGTTTGGCGGTGTAACCGTCGCGGGCAACGATGGTGTACTTGATGTCTTTATTCTTCTCGTCCTTGACGATCAGCGGCTTATCGTCAGGGCCAACCAGTTCCACTTTCAGCTTGCGATAGGTACCGTCTTGCTTGGTGTTCGTAGGCTTATAGGTGATGGTGTACTGATCACGGATGGCCTGCGCGACTTCGCGGAAGATGTCGGGCAACTCGCCCATCATGCGCGGAGCATAGGTGCGTCCGCCGGTCATTCTGGCGAAGGCCGCCATCTGATTCTTGGCCTGGATGTAATCCATCATCGCAGCCGTGGCGTTAGGATTGGCTGCCGACATAGCGTCCACCCGCTCGAGAAAAGCTTCGCCGGTACAGATGGTATAGATGGTTACATTCGGCGTGGCCTTGATCTTTTTCAGGGTCTTGTCCAGAGTAAGTTTGCTGAAGGTATCGCGGCCGCTGGCGACTACGACCAGTTCTTTTCTGCCTGGGATGCGATCAAGACGATCGAGCGTGTCGAACAGTGCGTCGAAGATGTTGGTCTCGCTGAATCCGGGGACGCGCAAGGTATTGAGAGCGCCGAAGATGGCCTGCTTGTCTTGCGTAAAGTCGACCAGGATGTGGGTCTTCATGTCGAACTCAACGACCGCAACCCAGTCCTGAGGCTGGAGGTTTGACGCGAAGGCATAGGACGCGTTCAGCGCGTCATACATGAAGTTGTAATTGGTGGCTGCGAACTCGACCAGCAGCACGGCCGTAATCGGAGCCTTGCTGATGGTGACGCTCTGAATCTTCTGCGGCACACCATCTTCCCAAATCTTGAAGTGCTCCTTGGCGACATCGACCGGCAGCGACAACGGGCGCCCGTCTTTCTGCAGTACGTGAGCATCGACCGTCACCACGGGAACGTCGACATGCAGCGAATACTCCGGATTGTTGTCGGTCACCTTCGGCTTGGGAGGAGGCGGCGCTTCGTCCGAGTCGCTCTTCTTGGGAACCGCGATTGGACCGGAATCGCCGGTCGGGCCGCCGGCCGCAGCCGGCATATGGTCTTGCTGGCTTTGGCTGGGCTGAGACTGGCTCTGCGTGGAGCTTTGGTCACTGCTGCCGGACTGCGCCTGACTGGGCACGGCGCAAAAAACAAAGCTTACCGCCAACAAAAACAGCGCTGCATTTAGGGTACTGGAGGCCACAGGTGATTTACCCGGGCGCCTAAGGTGATTCTCAGAATACATCGGGATGCCTCTTCGGCCAGACTGTCTGATAGTATAAATGCAAATTCATCCTCTCTGTTTCGGTGTGGGGCCGTCGAATAATCACCTTGATGATTAGACGTATGTCTATCCGCATTGGAAGAGCTGGGGAGTGAAGATTCCTGGCTGGGTAGCCGGGCATCACCGCAAGGAACAAATCATGCTTCGCCGCGCGCTTTCGTCCGTCGCCCTGTGTCTGGTGTCTCTTTCCGCCTTCGGGGTCGAACCTACTGCCAAAGTTCAAATCATGCCGGAAGATCAGGTGAAAGCCGGCATGCACGGTGTCGCCTACACCGTATTCGAAGGCGTGACGCCGGAAGCGATGGACGTGGAGATCCTGGGCGTACTGCGCGACATGGCCGGACCGCAGGCCGATGTTATCCTGGCACGGCTGCACGGCAAGAAGGTCGAATACACCGGCGTGGTCGCGGGCATGAGCGGTAGTCCGGTTTATATTGACGGCAAACTTGTCGGTGCGATTGCCTACCGCATCGGCGAATTCTCCAAGGAGCCAATTGCCGGAATTACGCCCGCAGCTTCCATGCTCGAGATTAACGGCATGGACAAAACGCCTGAGCCTGACGTCGCGCAGGGTTCGGGTCGCGAGAAACAGCCGGTCAGCCGCACCTCCGGACCGGGCTTGCCCAGCGCGCCGAGTGAGCAGTCCGGCTACGCCAATTTGCTCAAGCCCATCGAGACTCCTCTGGTCTTCAGCGGATTCAGCCAGCAAACCTTGAGCCTGTTCGCCAAGGATTTCGCTGCCGCCGGCGTGGTTCCGGTGATGGGCGCGGGCTCGGTGAGCAACGACAAGCAGCCCGAGCCATTGCAGCCGGGATCGGCGGTGAGCGCGATCCTGGTGCGCGGCGATATGAACATCGCGGGAACTTGCACCGTCACTTATATCGACGATTCTCACCTCCTTGCCTGCGGACATCCGCTGCTGCAATCGGGCAGCGTCGATATGCCAATGACCAAGGCGACGGTGCTGGCCACGCTGGCTTCGCCGGAAAATTCGTTCAAGATCGTCAACACAACCGAGCCGGTCGGGGCGTTTGTGCAGGATCGTCGGGCGGGCATCATGGGCCGCTTTGATCGCCAACCGCACATGATTCCGGTAACCCTGACGTTTCACGGCGTCTCGCAACCCAAGACGTTCCACTACGAGGTGCTGAACAACGCCAAGATCACGCCGGCGGCGATGATGGCTACGGTGTTCAACGCCATTCAGGGAATGAACGAGTATGGCGAAGACACCACGTATCGTCTGGCGGGCGACATCTCCGTGCTCGGGTATCCCAAGCTCAACGTGAACAATATGTACGCGCCGCTGGATGGCTCGACTCCGACCGCTTACGGAATCGCGTTGTCGATCGGCGAGCGCTTCAGCCGCATCTACGAGAATCCTTACGACACGCCGAAGATCGAAGGCGTGGAGTTGAACTTCGATCTGGTGCCTGACCGGCGCACGGCGCGGCTGGAAACGGCGCGCACCGACGTGACCGAAGCGCGTCCGGGCGACGAGATCACCATTGAAGCTTTGCTGCGGCCGTATCGTGGCGAGAGCATTGTGCGCCAGATTCCGGTAAAGATTCCAACCTCCACACCGAAGGGCACGCTGCGCATCCTGATCAGCGACGGTGACACGCTGGACAAATTGCATCGCGTCTCCGGTCCGATGAGCCATCACCTCGACCTGGGCTCGACCATCGCCATGCTCAACAAGGAGCACACCAACTCCGAAGTCTATGTCTCGCTGTTGGAAGCCAATCCGTCAGCCATGGTCGAAGACAAGGTCATGCCGACCTTGCCGCTCTCGGTGATGAACGTGATGGACGGATTGCGCGGCACGCAGGACATGATCGTGGTCGGCGAATCCGCCGTGGATGAAGCCGCGATGCCCATCGATTACGTTGTCTCCGGCTCGCAAATCATTACGGTCACGATCAAGTAGGAAGGGCGGCCTTTCGCCTTTCGCCTTTCGCCTTTCGCCTTTCGCTTTCGACGTTCAGCTTATAGCTTTTAGGAAAACTCTGATTAAGCATTGTTTTGAAGGGGACGGCCTTTCAGGCCGTCCGCTAAGTACCCAAAAACAATGCGGCTTTAGCCGCTGCGGGACCTAGCTTTCACTTAATCGGAAGTTTCCTTAGCTCTTAGCAATCTCGGTCAGCTATCAGTTATGAATTGTCATCCCGACCGAGGACTTCAGTCCGAGCGGAGGGACCTGCGGTCGTCGGCCTCAACTATAAACTGTCCGCCGCTGCCATCTGCTTCCCACTGACAACTGACAACTGGGAACTGACAACTGCTTTTTGTCATCCCGACCGAGGACTTTAGTCCGAGCGGAGGGACCTGCTTTCCCTCTCGAAGCTCACTGTCTGTAGCCGTGAGTAGTTCCCACCCCCCTCCCCCATGGTTTCGCAAAGTCTTGAAGCGGCAGGCCTTAAACCAAAAGTATCCCGCAAAGTATTGTTCCCGAAAGAGTTACACCTCAAATCCTTGACTTCGAGGAGCTTACTTATCTCTTCTATCAGCGACCGCGCCTCCTTGGGCAACTCCGCGAGATTGCCATAGTTCAGCCTTGCCCGCGCCATGCGCCTCCGCCGGCGTCGCAATTCAATGTGGAAGTAGCAGCAGCTTCGCCTCTTCAGCGCCGGCGAGCCGCAAAGCACTCCATCATCCTTAACGTGCTGGCATAACTTCACACGCTTCATAACTCTCTCCGGCGGAGAACGCCGACCGGACGTCGTGGCGGAACCTCGCGTCGCTCTTGCGCCCCGTTGGGGCGCGAGCCGGTTGACATCCTTCGCCTGTGGTCCCCTCCCTTCTTCCTGCCGGGCCAGATCGCCTGGGCTGGCGGAAGCGAAGCGGCCAGGAGCATACGCCCGCACGCTGCGCCTTGCTTCAAGGCTAGGGTCTGGTCAAGGGAAAGTCTGTGATGTCTGCGACTTTCGAGGGATTACGAAGGTACATGTCCGGAAGTGCCAGGCGTCTAGGATTCAAGGTAGAGCTGGCCTTCAGGCCAGCGTCAAAGTCACTTATTTTTTGTCATCACGAGGAGGCCTTCAGGCCGACGAGGGATCTGCTTTCCTTTCCCCGTCAGCCGTGAGCTCGTGGGCCGCTTCCGGGATGCGGCGAAAATCGCTTTAGCCGAGACTGTCTGGCTCGTCCTTCCTTCCCATCTCGCGAAGCAGCAACACAAGATTGTTTCGCGCCGGCTCCGCGGTTTGTGTGTTTTGAAAGGGCACGCCTTCAGGGGTGCCGTAAACATCTCCCTTTTTTTGCCCGAACGGGCTTTAGCCCGCCGGGCATTCGGTCCGCTCTTCGCAGAAGCAACAGCGCGCCCTGATCGGCGCTCCATCGGAAACAATGGTTGCTTCCCAACCGCTCCCATCGCCTGGGTTTGCGCGGTGAGAACAATGTGATGTCCTTAGCCGCGTCTGCCTTTCGCGTCAGATCGCGAACGATTCCATGTTCCTCCACGTTGTCCAACACCGCATTACAGCCTGCCGATTTTCTTCAGGTGCGCTCGCCAACCGTGTCGCCAGCGGCTTATCCTACTTATGAAAGCACGGCCATCCTAAACGACGTAAGGAGTTCCTTCTCATGACCACCTCGACTCCCGCTGCCGATCCCGAAGTTCTTGCCCTGAGCGCCTACGGCAAAGCCCGTTCCACCATCCAAGGCGATCCGCTTAGCGCCGACGAGCTGCGCAAGACCATCGCCTATTGGCGCGCCTGCAATTACCTCAGCCTGGGAATGATTTACCTTTACGACAATCCGCTGCTGCGCGAGCCGCTGCGGGTCGAGCACATCAAGAATCGTCTGTTGGGACACTGGGGATCGAGCCCGGGTCTTTCCTTCCTCTACATACATCTGAGTCGCCTGATCAAGAAATACGATCAGGACATGATCTTCCTGGCTGGGCCGGGGCATGGCGCTCCCGGCGTGCTGGCTCCGGGGTATCTGGAGGGAACCTACTCCGAGATCTATCCCGAGAAAGGCGAAGATTACGAAGGCCTGCGCGAGTTCTTCAAGCAGTTCTCCTTCCCTGGCGGTATCGGCAGTCATTGCACCCCAGAGACGCCAGGCTCGATCCACGAAGGCGGTGAGCTCGGCTACGTACTTTCGCATGCTTGCGGCGCGGCTTTCGATAATCCCGGCCTGATCGTTGCCGCCGTTGTCGGCGACGGAGAATCTGAGACTGGGCCGCTGGCGACGGCGTGGCACGTCAACAAGTTCCTGAATCCGGCGCGCGATGGTGCGGTACTGCCCATCCTTCATCTCAACGGCTACAAGATCAACAATCCGACCCTGCTGGCGCGCATCAGCCACGACGAATTGGAGAGCCTGCTGCGCGGATATGGCTGGACGCCGTACTTCGTGGAGGGCTCCGATCCCGAGAGCATGCATCAGGCGATGGCTGCCACCGCTGAGCATTGCGTTCTCGAGATCAATCAATATAAGAGCGATGCCCGGCGCTCGGCTTCCGCCAAGCCGCCAAGCCGGCCGCGCTGGCCGATGATCGTGCTGCGCTCACCTAAAGGTTGGAGCGCTCCACAGGAAGTCGAGGGCCATCGCCTGGAAGGCTTCTGGCGCGCCCATCAGGTTCCGCTGCCCGATGTGAAGAAAGATCCCGAGCAGCTTCGCATTCTGGAGAGCTGGATGCGATCCCAGAAGCCGGAAGAGCTGTTCGCTGCCGACGGAAAATTAATTGCCGAACTTCGAGCGCTGGCTCCGACCGGCACTCGTCGCATGAGCGCCAATCCGCACGCCAATGGCGGCGTCTTGAAGAAAGCGCTGCGGCTGCCCGACTTCCGCGAATACGGCTGTAGCGTGGACAAGCCTGGAACCACGATGGCCGAGAACACGCGGCCCTTAGGCAATTTCCTGCGCGACGTGATGAAGCGCAACCTGCACACCTTCCGCGTCTTCGGTCCCGACGAAACTACGTCCAACAAACTCGATGCCATTTACGAGGTCAGCAAGAAGTTCTGGATCGAGGAGTACTTCCCCGAAGACAGCGATGGCGGCGAACTTTCGAGCGATGGCCGGGTGCTGGAGATGTTGAGCGAGCACACCATGGAAGGGATGCTGGAAGGCTATCTGCTCACCGGCCGTCACGGCTTCCTCTCGACCTACGAAGCCTTTGTGCACGTCATCGACTCCATGTTCAACCAACATGCCAAGTGGCTGGAGATCTCGAGCAACCTGTCGTGGCGTGCCGATATCGCGTCGCTCAACCTGCTGATCACGTCCACCGTCTGGCGGCAAGATCACAACGGCTTCACTCACCAGGATCCCGGCTTCCTCGATGTCGTGCTCAACAAGAGCGCGGCAGTCACGCGCATCTATCTTCCGCCTGACGTCAATTCCCTGCTCTCGGTCGCCGACCATTGCCTGCGCAGCGTGAACTACGTGAACGTGATCGTCAGCGACAAGCAGTTACACCTGCAGTTCATGGACATGCAGGCGGCGATCAATCATTGCACCAAAGGCATCGGCATTTGGGATTGGGCCAGCAACGACGAAGGCGGCGAGCCTGACCTGGTAATGGCTTCGGCCGGCGACATCCCCACCCAGGAAGCTCTGGCCGCCACCGTGCTGTTGCGCGAGGCTTTTCCCGACCTCAAAATCCGCTTCATCAACGTGGTCGATCTCTTCAAGCTGCAGCCACACAATGAACACCCTCACGGATTGTCGGACTGGGATTTCGATTCGCTGTTCACCGTCGACAAGCCGGTGATCTTCAACTTCCACGGCTATCCCTGGCTGATCCATCGGCTGGCCTATCGCCGCACCAACCACGCCAATATTCATGTGCGCGGCTACAAGGAGAAAGGCAACATCAACACTCCGCTGGAGCTGGCGATCAATAACAACATCGATCGCTTCAGCCTGGCGATGGATGCCATCGACCGCGTGCCGAAGCTGCAGCGCATCGGAGGCCACGCCAAGGAGAGCTTCCGCAATTTGCAGATGGAATGCCGCAATTATGCGCACGAACACGGCATCGACAAGCCCGACGTCGCGGACTGGAGATGGCCGTACTAAGGCGCCGGAACTCGTGGCATTGAAGTGGCTGGGCTCTGCGGGGTTGAAGCGGAAAACCTGGGGGATTTGCGTTGAAGGGGTGCGGCTTCAGCCGCGCCGGATAGCCCTCCTGATTTGTCATCCTGAGCGGAGCGCCCGCCTGTCTTTTCCGACCCGCCGCTTTTGCGGGTCGGGCGGGCGCGCAGTCGAAGGATCTGCGGTTCCTGCATGTCGGGGCTGACAACACGGCTTAGACATGGCTCTTACGAGGGATGCGGCTCGCCCAATATGCAGCGCACCGTGTCGCGCGCGATCAGCAGCTCTTCGTCGGTGGGAATTACATACGCCTGCAGACGCGAGTCTTCAGTGCTGATCTTGCCTTCGCGGCCATTCGTTTCCTGGTTGCGCCCCTCGTCCAGTTGCAGGCCGGCCCACTGCAATCCTTCGCAGATGCCAGCGCGGATCTGCGGCGAGTTCTCGCCGATGCCGCCGGTAAACACCACCGCGTCGGCTCCTCCCATGCAGGCCAGAAACGCGCCAATATATTTGCGTGCCCGGTAGCAGAACACGTCGATAGCAAGCCGCACGCGCCGGTCGTCATGCTCTTTCAACTCCGACTGCAGGATGCGCATGTCATTGCTAAGTCCGGAAATGCCCAACAGGCCGGACTGCGTATTCAGCAGCGTCTCCACCTCCTGCGTCGACAGCCCTTCCTTGACCGCAATCAGATTCACGATGGCGGGATCGATGTCGCCCGAACGGGTGCCCATCACCAGCCCTTCCAGCGGCGTCATGCCCATCGAGGTATCGACCGGATGCCCTGAGCGAATGGCGGCCGCCGAACATCCGTTGCCCAGGTGCAGGGTGATGACATGCGTCTGCTCGCGAGTCAGCCCACCCAGCGCCCGATAGCGATAGGCGACATAACGGTGCGAGGTTCCGTGGAATCCGTAGCGCCGGATGCGATGCTGCCTGTACAAGTGATAAGGCACCGCGTACAGGTAGGCCACCTCGGGCAGCGAGTGATGGAAGGCAGTATCGAACACAGCCACCTGCGGCAACGCTTTGCCGAACAGCTCGCGCGCTGCCTGAATGCCCTTGATGTTGTTGGGATTGTGCAGCGGCGCCAGATCGATGCAATCCTCGATGTCCTGCAGCACCTTGTCGGTGATGATGGCCGACTCAGAAAACACTTCGCCGCCGTGCACCACGCGATGGCCAACGGCATTGATGTCAGCCGAGCTTTGGATCGCGGTAACCCCCGACTCGTCGGAGGCGATGTAACGCACCAGAGAGTCCAGCGCGCCGGAGATGTTGCGCAGGGGAGCAGTGAACTTCCGCCTGGGTTGCTGGCCCGCCTGAAAGGTAACAATTGCCTCGCCGCCAATGCGCTCGACTTCGCCTTTGCATAGGCGGTCATCTTTATAGTTCTGGATGCGGTCAAGGTCGGTGGCAATCACCTGGAACTTCAGGCTGGAACTTCCCGAGTTGAGGATGAGTACGTTCATAAGTATGAGTTCTTTCTCTGAAGAGAGACAGCGTCCCGGCAAACTCCTGACTTCAGATTTCTCAGGAAACGAGGACTTTGAGGATCGTAACAGCTAACTCCTCCGGCGAGAGAGCGTCGGCCAAGGCCAAACCTGGTTGCGGGTTCATCTCAAACTGTTCCGACCCTGAACAGCCTTTAGCGCAAATTCCTGACTAAGGCTTCCTGGGACCACCGTCAAGTGAACGCCTTCTAATCGTCTCTCCCGGCCCGGAGCAGCAACATTGATGATTTCTTAGCTTGCAGTTCATCCCAGGGAAAAATACTACTTCGGCTCCTGGCTGCGATTGCCCCAGCGCAATGTGCGACTTAGTGGCTTTTTCCAGACTGCGGGGAAGGCCGCCGCCAGGGCGCGGAAGGCAGATTTTCGCATCTGCTGCCTGGCCCTCGACTTGCGTTAACAAATTTCGCCGAGCAGCCGATGAAATCACCGGGCACACTCTGCTTTTGATACTACCCGTAGAGGAGATTGCATGGACCCGAACCAGCCGGCAACCCAGTTGCCGGACCCCATGGATGGAATGGACGAGGTGATCAAGGAGTTTCTCATCGAGAGCAATGAGGGTCTGGATCGTTTTGACCGCGACCTGATCGCTCTGGAAAAGGACAAGACGTCGCGGGAACTGCTGGATAGCATTTTTCGCGCTGTCCACACTATCAAGGGGACCGGCGGCGTGTTGGGCTACCAGAAACTGGTCTCGATTTCGCACCTGGGTGAGAGCGTACTCAGCCGGATGCGGGATGGAGTGTTGCTGCTGGCCCCCGAGATCGCTACGGCTCTGCTGGCGATGGCCGATTCGCTGCGGGGCATTTTGGAGCAGATTGCAGACAACGGAACGGAAGGCGACGGCGATTGTTCCCGGGTTCTGCAGCAGTTATCCGCCGTACTCAATGATGCACCGGTAGTTTCGCCGCCGGCCCGGACCGAAGCGGTCAGCAACGAACAGCCCGCTAACCGGGATGCTGCCGCCGCGCCCCGGCTGGGAGAGCTTCTGGTGACCTCGGAGGTGTGCAAAGCCGAGGATGTGGATGCCGCCGTCGAACTACAGCAGGAGGGCGATCCGCGACCGCTGGGGGAGATTCTGGTGGCCAACCGCGCCGCGGCGCCGGCTGGAATCGCCGATGCGCTGAAGGCGCAAATCGAGCACCATGACCTGGCCAGCAACACCATTCGGGTGGACGTTGCTCTGTTGGACAAGGTGATGAACCTGGTAGGCGAACTCGTGCTGGCCCGCAACCAAGTCCTGCAGTTCACCGGAACCCAGGAGGACAGTGGATTTCTGAGTACCGCGCAAAGGCTGAACCTGATCACGACCGAGCTGCAGGAAGGGGTGATGAAGACCCGCATGCAGCCCATCGGCAACGTCTGGAGTAAGCTGCCGCGCATTGTGCGCGACCTGTCGGTGGGGTGCGGCAAACGGGTCGAGGTGCAGATGGAGGGCGCCGAAACCGAGCTTGACAAGACGATTATCGAAGCCATTAAGGACCCCCTCACCCATATCATCCGCAACGCGGTGGACCACGGTATCGAAATGCCCGAGCTGCGGCAGGCGAGAGGAAAATCTCCCGACGGCCGGCTGCGGCTGCGCGCCTTCCACGAGGGCGGTCAGGTCAACATCGAGATCTCCGACGACGGGGACGGCATTGCCACCGAGAAGCTAAAGGCCAAGGCTATCGCCAAAGGTATCATTTCCCCCGAACACGCTGCCCGGATGTCGGAGCGCGAGGTTCTAAACCTGGTATTCGCCCCCGGGCTGTCGACGGTGGAACAGGTCAGCAACATCTCCGGACGCGGGGTGGGGATGGATGTGGTGAAAACCAACATCGAAAAGATCGGCGGCACGGTCGACGTGCAGAGCACCAGCGGCCAGGGCACCCTGCTGAAAATCAAGATTCCCCTGACCCTGGCCATTATTCCCGCGCTGGTAGTGACCAGCGGGGGAGAGCGCTTTGCCATTCCCCAGGTCAGCCTGGTTGAATTGGTACGCTGCGACGGGGAGCAGGCAGCCCACAGCATCGAGGATATCCAGGGGGCTTCCGTCTATCGCCTGCGCGGCAATCTGCTTCCTTTGGTCTATCTCAACCGTGAGCTGAAGATTTCCCCGCCGCCCAGCACCGCCGAGTCAGTCAACATCGTGGTTTTGCAGGCTGGCGACCGGCAATTCGGGCTGGTAGTCGACGACATCAACGATACCGAAGAGATTGTCGTCAAGCCCTTGTCCAAACAATTGAAGAGCGTTCCCTGTTTTGCCGGAGCGACCATCATGGGAGACGGCCGGGTGGCGCTCATCCTGGATGTACTGGGGCTGGCGCAGATGGCTAAGGTGGTCTCCGAATTACGCGAAAAGGGCCTGGCAGAACAGGGCGCCAAGTCCGCCGACGGCCCCGATGCCCGCGAGTCCTGGCTGTTATTCCGCATCGGAAGCGAAGGACGAATGGCGATTCCGCTCTCTCTGGTATCGCGTTTGGAGGAGTTTCCGGCGGCCCAAGTCGAGCGCTCGACCGGACAGGAAGTGATTCAATACCGCGAGCAGATCATGCCGCTGATCCGTCTGGCGCAAGCCTTCGGACACGCCGCCATCGCCGACAGCGAACTGCTGCAGGTCATTGTCTATTCCAGTCACGGGCGCAGCGTGGGTCTCATTGTCAACGAAATTCTGGACATCGTCGACCAACAGGTAGCCGTGCAGCACATCCACGACGCCGGGGCGTTGCAGGGCACCGCCGTCATTCAGCAGCACGTCACCGATCTGCTGGATGTGCCGGCGCTTCTGGCCGAACAACAGTTGAGCAGCAGGGGAGCAGTGGCATGAACAGGGAACGGCAGTTGTGCACGTTTTTTCTCGAGGGACTGTTCTTCGGCGTCGAGGTCGAAAAGGTCCAGGAAGTGATTCGCTATCAGGAGATGACCCGGGTCCCGCTATCGCCGGCGGTGATTGCCGGGCTGATCAATCTGCGCGGCCAGATTGTCACGGCCATCGATCTTCGCCACCAGCTTGGTTTGTCCGCCCGGAAAATCGAGGCGCTACCGATGAACGTGGTGATTCGCCGCGACGATGGTCCGATCAGCCTGCTGGTGGATGAAATCGGAGACGTGGTCGAGGTGGACGAGCAGTTGTTTGAACATCCGCCCGATACCCTGGACGGCCAGAGGCGGGAGTTCATTCGTGGCGTTTACAAACTCAAAGAGCAGCTGCTGCTTCTGTTGGACAGCGAAAAAGCGATGTCGGTTGTGGGTACACGCCCGGCCTAGAAAGCAGAACAGTATTAACCCCCAGACAAGGAAAAGGAGCTTACATGCTACACGCGCAAAGTAAAGGCAATGGAATCCACAGGAGCCGGGCGAATGGTGAAGACGCACATGAGTCCGTGACCATGCTGGCCCAACCGCAAGTGGCCGATGAAATTCGGCGGGTGATGACGGCGGTTCGTTCCGGGCAGATCGAGGTGCGGGCGCAGGTCGAGGGCTTCGAGCCGGAAGAATCCAATCTCCTCGATACCGTTAATCAGGCTCTGGACGCCCTTGCCGCCCCGCTGGCGGTAGCTACGGAATGCCTCGGCCGGCTCGGTCAGGGCAAGATTCCGGAGAAGATCACGGCCAACTTTGCCGGCGAGCTCAATACGACCAAAACCAATCTCAATGCTTGCGTCGATGCCCTGGGCGGGTTCGTGGAAGTCAACAAAGTACTCGAACGAATGGCGGTGAACGATATGTCCCTGGCCGCCGCAGAGAACTATCCCGGAATTTTCGGGGAGTTGTGCCGCGCAACCAACCTAGTCCAGGGGCGCACTCTCAACACAATCCGGATCATCAAACAGATTGCCATCGGCGATTTCAAGCAGGATATGGAAACGCTCGAAAAGGTAGGAAGGCGCTCGGAAAAAGACGAGTTAATCCCAGCTTTCGTCACTATGATGCATTCGGTCGCCGCCTTGGTGGCCGATGCCGAGATGCTAGCCCAGGCGGCGGTTGAGGGTAGGCTGGCCACCCGTGCCGAGGCGTCTAAGCATCAAGGCGAGTACCGTCGGGTAGTGGAGGGAATTAATGCCACACTCAACTCCGTGATCGGGCCGTTAAATGTCTCAGCCGACTACGTTGACAAGATCAGCAAAGGCAACATTCCCGCCAAAATTACCGATAACTACAACGGCGACTTCAACACCATCAAGAACAACCTGAACCAGTGTATCGACGCGCTCAACGGCTTGACCGAAGGGATGGCACGCATGTCGGAAGCACATAATGCCGGCGACATCGACGCGGTTATTCCGCTGGAGAAATTCGAGAACGTTTATCGGACCATGGCCCAGGGCGTCAATGAAATGGTGCAAGGCCACATCACGGTCAAAAAGAAAGCCATGGCCTGTATCGCCGAGTTCGGTAAAGGAAACTTCGAAGCTCCCTTGGAAAAGTTTCCCGGCAAGAAGGCGTTTATCAATGACACCATCGAAGAGGTGCGCGCGAAGCTGAAAGCGCTCATTGTCGACACCGACCTGCTGGTGCAGGCTGCGATAAAAGGCCAGCTGGCCACCCGCGCCGACGCCGGCAAACACGGGGGCGACTTCCGCAAGATCGTCGAAGGGGTGAATGCCACCCTGGATGCGGTGATCGGCCCGCTGAATGTTTCGGCCGACTATGTAGACAAGATCAGTAAGGGGAATATCCCAGCCAAGATCAGCGATAACTATAACGGCGATTTCAACACCATCAAGAACAACCTGAACACCTGCATTGACGCTATCGGCGCACTGGTTGCCGACGCCAACATGCTGGCCAAAGCTGCGGTCGAAGGCAAACTGGCCACCCGCGCCGACGCCGGCAAACACGGGGGCGACTTCCGCAAGATCGTGGAAGGCGTCAATGCTACTTTGGACGCCGTGGTCGGGCCACTGAATGTCTCCGCCGACTATGTAGACAAGATCAGCAAGGGTAACATTCCCTCCAAGATCACTGATAACTACAACGGTGATTTCAACACCATCAAAAACAACCTGAACACCTGCATCGACGCGGTTAACGCACTGGTGGCCGATGCCAACATGCTGGCCAAGGCTGCGGTGGACGGCAAGCTGGAAACCCGGGCTGACGCCGGCAAACACGGTGGCGACTTCGGCAAGATCGTCGAAGGCGTCAACGCCACGCTGGATGCGGTGATCGGGCCGCTCACCGAAGTTGGCCGGGAGCTCGACAAGATGGCCGGCGGCGACCTCACCGTCCAGATTGTCAGCGACTACGCCGGGGACTTCAACCGCCTGAAGAATACGGTCAACACCCTGGCCTCGCAGGTACGCAGCGCTATGCAGCAGATTGGCAGCAATGCCAACGCCCTGGTATCGGCGGCCGAGGAACTCAATAAAGTGAGCCAGCAGATGAGCGCCAGCGCGGACGAGACCGCAACCCAGGCCAACGTGGTTTCGGCTGCCTCCGAGCAGGTCGCCGCCAACGTGCAAACCGTGGCCACCGGGGCCGACGAGATGGGCGCCAGCATCAAGGAAATTGCCAAGAATACCGCCGATGCCACCCGGGTGGCGACGGCGGCAGTAAAGTCCGCCGAGGCGACCAACGAGACCATCGGCAAGCTGGGCCAGAGCAGCGCCGAGATCGGGCAGGTGATCAAGGTCATCACCTCCATCGCTCAACAGACCAATCTGCTGGCGCTGAATGCCACCATCGAGGCCGCCCGCGCCGGGGAGGCGGGCAAGGGATTCGCGGTGGTAGCCAATGAGGTCAAAGAACTGGCTAAGGAAACAGCCAAAGCTACCGAGGACATCAGCCGCAAGATCGAGGCCATCCAAGGCGATACCAAGGGAGCGGTGGCCGCCATCGGCCAGATCAGCAGCGTGATCGTGCAGATCAACGATATCCAGAACACCATTGCCAGCGCGGTTGAGGAACAAAGCGCTACCACCAACGAGATCAGTCGCAACCTGGCTGAGGCGGCCCACGGCAGCACCGACATCACGCGCAATATCGGCGGGGTAGCGGAGGCGGCCCGCACTACCACGGCGGGGGCTACCGACACCCAGAAGTCGGCCCAGTCGCTGGAGCGCATGTCCGCCGAGCTGCAGGGTCTGATCGCGCAATTCAAATGCTGAACCTGAGCCCCAGGGTGTCCGCCGGAGATCCTCCGGCGGACACCTTCCATGATCGGCAACCGGAGCAGGGGGGAAAGGAGTTTCGGATGCGTGCACTTGTCGTCGATGATTCTTCCGCGATGCGAGCGGTGTTGCGAATGATACTCAAGAAGCAGAACTTTCAAGTGGTGGACGCCAAGGACGGGCTGGACGCGCTGCAAGTCCTCAAGCAGATCGAGCCGGTTGACCTGATCTTGATTGACTGGAACATGCCGGCGATGAACGGTTTCGAGTTGCTGCAGCACATCCGGGCAGAGGCCAGGTTTGGGCAGACCAAAGTGGTCATGGTAACCACCGAAACTGCTCTCGCCGAGATGTCGAACGCATTGGCTGCGGGCGCCGACGAATACATCATGAAGCCCTTTACCCCCGACGTAGTGGCCGACAAGCTGCAGCTGATGGGTCTGTGAGTATGCACCGCAAGATCAGAGTGCTGGTGGTGGACGACTCGGTGGCGATGCGACGCATCCTGTCTGCTGCGATCTCATCCGATCCCGATCTGGAAGTGGCCGGCTATGCCGCCAACGGCCAGATCGCCATGGCGATGTTCGATCAGGTCTCGCCCGACATCGTTACCCTCGACATCGAGATGCCGGTGATGGATGGCTTGGCTACCCTGAAAGCCATGCGGGCCGCGCGCCGTCTGCAACCGGTCATTATGTTCAGTACATTGACCGAGCGGGGGGCCGAAGCCACCATCGATTCGCTGTCGCTGGGCGCCAGCGATTATGTGGCCAAGCCAATCGATGCCGGGGGCTTCGATGTCGCCCGGGAGCGCATAAGGCAGGCTCTCATTCCCAAGATCAAAGCCCTGTGCCACGTTTCTCCGCCTGGGGAAGCGGAGCGCCGGGCGACGACGGCGGCCAAGCCTTTGCTTCGCCGGACGAATCCGTTCCAACGCATCGAGGCGGTGGTCATCGGCAGCTCCACCGGCGGTCCCAACGCACTGGCCACGGTACTGCCCGCCATTCCTTCCGGTTTCCCCGTACCCGTGCTCATTGTGCAGCACATGCCGCCGGCATTCACCCGCTTTCTGGCACAACGATTGAACGTGCTGTGCCCGCTGCCGGTGGGGGAGGCCGCGCCCGGAGACCTGGCTAGTCCGGGGACGATACGGGTGGCCCCCGGCGATCATCACCTGGCGGTGGCGCGGGACCGGGAGGCGGTCCGGTTGCAAATCACCCAGGGCCCGGCGGAGAACTCCTGCCGGCCCTCGGCTGACGTCCTGTTCCGCTCCGCCGCCCAGGTTTTTTCTAACCGGGTTTTGGCGGTGGTGCTTACCGGGATGGGGCAAGATGGCTTGCGGGGTTGCGAAGCTCTGGCGGATCTGGGGGCTGCCATCATGGTGCAAGACGAAGCTACTTCGGTGGTCTGGGGCATGCCCGGCTTCGTCGCCAAGGCCGGCTTAGCCGACGCCATTCTTCCTCTCTCCGAAATAGGCGATGCTATCGTCCGGCGGGTAACGGCCTTCCGGCCGGTATCGATCCGGCAAAATTCTTTGTCCCTGGGGGCGCGATGAGCCTGGCGCCGGTTGACTTTGAATATCTGCGGCACCTGGTGCGGACCCATTGCGCGATCGTCATCGATCCGGGCAAAGAATATCTGGCGGAAACCCGCTTGGCAACCCTGGTCAGCGAACAGGGCTGTGGTTCGCTGCAGGAATTTCTGGGAGTGCTCCGGCGCCAGGCTTTCAGCGGTCTGCATCGCAAGGTGCTGGACGCGATGACCAATAATGAGACCTGGTTTTTTCGCGATTGCAATCCCTTCACCGCGCTGACGGGATTGGTAATTCCGGATCTATTGAAACGACGGGAGACGGAGCGGAAGCTCTCGATCTGGAGTGCGGCTTGCTCCAGTGGACAGGAACCTTACAGCATTGCCATGCTGATGCGTGAAAACTTCAACTTGCCGGGCTGGAAGTTTTCTATTCTGGGTACTGATTTTTGCAGCACCATCCTGGAGCGCGCCAGAACCGGACTGTATCGCCAGATGGAAGTAAACCGCGGATTGCCCGCTAAGTTACTGGCCAGATATTTTGTGCAGCAGGGACTGTGCTGGCAACTGAAGCCCGAAATTCTTTCTGCGGTCACATTCCGCTTCTTGAATCTAGCCGAACCCTGGGCAAGCATGATCCCGCCAGCCGACATCGTTTTTCTACGCAATGTCCTGATCTATTTCGACGTGGAAACCCGGAAGGAGATATTAGGCCGGGTGCGCCGGCTGCTGCGCCCTGATGGCTACCTCTTCCTGGGTTGTGCCGAAACTACCTTGAACCTGGATGACGGATTCCAGCGAGTTCAGACGGAAAAGTTTGTTTGCTACAAGCTAAAGGACCAGAAACCATGATAGCGAAGATCGGCAGCGAAGACCTGGCGAGTGTGGTGGATGAAATCTTCGGCTCGATGGCCGGTGTGCGGATGACGCCTTCGGCAACCTTGCTGGTGCCTGACCAAGGCACCAGCTACATAACCTCGGCAGTGCAGATTGTTGGTGACTGGCAGGGGGCAGTCCGCTTGGATATGGACCTGGAGTTGGCCCGTCGCGTGTGTGCCAATCTCATGGCAGTTGATGCCAACGATCTCTCGCCACAAGATATCCGCGATGCGGCCGGCGAGCTGGCTAACATGACAGGGGGGAGCGTCAAGACTTTGTGTGCGCCCAATTGCGGCTTGTCCTTGCCCTGGGTAGTTACGGGACGGGATTACGAATTCAGCCTCTCCCAGGGGACCCTAGTCCAATCCTCGTCCTTCCGGCACGAATGCGGAGTATTGACGATTAGCATTATCGAAAAGCAGAAGCCTTTCGACGAAAAGCCCGCGTCGCTATAAAGATCACCAGCCTAATCGTAGCGTCGGACATCGCGCATCGACGCCCGGATTTCATTTCTTCCAAGGCCAGGCTTCTTGCCGCTGCAATGGGGATAGAGTACAGAGTTGGATAAATCGTTGTTGGGCTGCGCTCCCTAGTTATGAAGGCTGTCACTCCCCGGACAGGCAACCAGGACAAGCGCGCTACTTGTTAGTACCCCTCTTCTTACCCGCTAAACTCGATTCTCCTGTTACACTATTGCAATAAAATTTTCAAAGGACACCAATGGACATTCAAAGCGTACTGACACAACTCAGACAGGAAGCTAGTCGTATCGAAAATGCAATATCAGCTCTGATGGGACTGGGTTCCGAATCGCCTCGGCGGGGACGTCCACCGAAGGCCCGCCAGGGAGTACAAGCCGGTGGCCGCAAGCGTCGCACCATGAGTGCGGCAGCCCGAGCCAAAATAGCGGCTGCACAACGAGCTCGGTGGGCAAAACAAAAGGGCACTGCGGCACCTAAGAAAGCCGGCGCGCGGGGCCCGATGAGTGCTGCCGCTCGCAAGAAATTATCACGGATGATGAAGGCACGGTGGGCAGCGAGGAAGAAGGCAGCCTAGGCAAGAAAGGTATTGCGTCGATAAAGACAGGGGACGCACCGGCCCGGCAAATGGAGTTGACCGCAAGGAGTCTGGCCAGCGGCGGATTAGTTCCTTTTGCCGGATCAGGTGATATCTTCTCCCCCTCATAGAGCGGGGCGGCTCATGATCGAAGTCCCCGGCTTGACTATGGTTTGTGAAGTCTTATGTTGCGCCGCCAAGTTGGACCGCGATAGCACTGCCTTTCCCAGTCCCGTCTGGTTCTGCTCCGGATTCTTCGAAAGTGTCTCGGTGGCGACTCCTCGCCAGATCAGATGTTTGAATTGGGCATCGTATATGTCAAGGACAAGCGTGCCGATTAGTCGGCTGGCCATTTAAGAAAACCCACCAACAAATTCCAGATGCCGAGCATCCAGAGTTGTAGTTGTCGGGGAGATAGTAGAAAGTCATAAAGCGGTAACTCGAACGCGATAAATAGTTGGCTCACGGAGTGGAACTTTCTGCGGAGCCTCCTGCCTATAATTCGGGGACGCAGGAAGAATTCGGGTTAGTGGCCAGAACTCGAGTTAGATTCGTCGTCCCTGGGCGATCGCTAAGGAAACTCTGCTCATGTGAAAGCGAGTCCCACAGCGGCTAAAGCCGCACGATTTTCGGGTACTTAACGGACGGCCTGAAGAAACCGTGTCGCAACCCCTGCCGCCGCTACGCAGCTCGGAATTATTTGCCACCTTACCCAGGGCTGCGCCCCGGGCTAACTACATAGCCGCAGCGCGGCTAGTATGACCATTTGCGCGCGAGTTTTGTTCCACTGGAAAAGTGCAAATGCGGTTGCGACACAGTCTCTGAAGGTCATCCTCTGCAGAACAAGACTTAATCAGAGCTTCCCTAAGATTCCTTCAAGCAGATCCTGGAAACCAGACTACGAATGGAGACTCGGGGGAGACTACGGTGCTAGCCAGAGATGGTCGGGCCATAAAGATTGCCGGCGTCTTCAACATCCGCAAGGACTACCGAAGCACTCCTTGCCTTAGGTCCTGAGCGGCTTGCATCAGATTGTCCGGGCTTCCCAGATCCCGCCAATACCACCCATCGGACCGAAAGGCGACAATCGCTTCTTCGTGGGCAGCGACCTGCAAATAGCAGTCGATGATGGAGAAAGCTTCCTCTCCCGGCATCATCGTAAGCAGTCGAGGCGAAATAACGTGAATGCCGGAAAATGCCAAGGCTTGCACCTGTTGGGCCGGCAGAACAAGTTCCGCTTGGTCATCGTGCTTTACTCGACGGCCGCAAAGCCGAAGCTGCTCGTCGAAGAGGAGGTATCGGGAAGACTCCCGGGATTGCACAGCCAGGGTGGCCAGAGCCTGATGTTCAGTATGAAATTCCACCATGCGACGGAAATCAATGGTGCTGAGCACGTCGACGTTGTGCAAAATAAAAGGCTCTTTTAACGCGCTGGAATCCTCGAGAAAAAACCACGCGGCCTGCTTGAGTCCGCCGCCGGTGTCGAGCAAGACTTCTTCCCGAGAGACTTCAATACGCATTCCGAAGTTCCCGTTCGCTCTCAGATACTCGATAATCATCTCAGCAAAGTGATGCACATTGACGATCACTTCATGAATCCCAAAGGTGCGCAAGCGAGACAGCGTAATCTCCAACATGGTGTGACCGTCGATTTCCACCAGCGCCTTAGGGCGATTTTCGGTAAGTGGCCGCAACCGCGTACCCAGGCCGGCGGCCAAAATCATCGCTTTCATTTGGCCAAATTCTCCAACTCCCGATGCCGCACGATCACCTCCACACCTCTCCTGCCGCGCAAACGTTTTGCCAATTCCTCTGCCAGATATACCGAGCGATGCTGCCCGCCCGTGCAGCCAAATGACACCATTAAGTTCTTGAATCCGCGACTCTGATAGTTCGTCACGCTGGCGTCGACCAGAGACAGGGCGCGGCTGAGAAACTGATGCACGCTCTCTTGCTGACTAAGATAATCGGCCACGGGTTGGTCTTTGCCGGAAAGCGTTTTGTAGCGTTCTTCCCGTCCGGGATTCGGAAGACTACGCGCATCGAAAACAAATCCGCCGCCATTGCCAGTCTCATCCTGCAGTGCGCCCCGGTGGAAGGAAAAACTAAAAATCCGTACAGCAATAGGATTTTCCTCTGCGGAGGTGAAGCCCTGCAATTGGTCCGAGTCGATGGCCCTCTGGAATGTCTCCATCAGGGCGGGCAGCGCGATGGGTAGTTTGACATTATGCAGAAGCCAGCGCAGGTTGTTCAGGGCGTAGGGCACACTCTGCAAGAAATGGGTTTTGCGTTCATAAAAGCCGCGAAAACCATAAGCTCCCAGGGCTTGCATGATGCGGACATACACGTAGCCGTAGTAGAGGGACATGAACCCGTCCCGATCGAGGTCAATGAAGCCGGCCAGACGATCGAGATAGTGGTCGAGTAATTCTTGGCGCAACTGCGGCGGCAGATCGGCCTTGGCGTCATACAAAAGGGACGCGATGTCATATTGCAGCGCACCTCTGCGGCCGCCCTGGTAATCCAGAAAAAACGGAGCCCCATCACGCAACATGATGTTGCGCGATTGGAAGTCTCGATAGAGAAAGTAATCCCGGTCGGCGGTCAACAAGAACCTGGTTAGCCGCCCGAAGTCAACTTCCAGTGCCTGCTCGTTAAAAGGAACGCCGGCGAGCTTGAGAAAATAGTACTTGAAATAACTCAAGTCCCACGCGATGGACTGGCGATCGAAGCTGGCGCGCGGATAGCACAGCTTGTAGTTCAGATCGCGACCGCCTTCGATCTGAAAACGTGGTAACAGACTCACAACTTTGCGATAGGCTTCAATCACTGGGACAGCGATAGTGTCGCCAACGCGATTCTGGGAGAGAAATTCAAATAGCGTAGTGTCGCCCAGGTCTTCTTCCAGATAAGCGCCGTGGGACAAATCTTCCGCAAGAATCTCCGGCACCGGCAGACCAAGCCGGCGAAAATGTCTGGAAAATTCAAGGAAAGCGACATTCTCTTCGCGCACCCCATACACAATGCCAATGGCAGTAACCCCTCCGCCGGAAAGCCGGATGATCTTGCGGCCCGAACCGCCGAGTTCGCTCCGTAGCGGCTGCATCCGCTCGACCGGCGATTGGAAATGTCGCTCAAAAAGCTCTTTTAGAATATCCATGAATTTGGTCTCGCGACCGCCGCATCTGCCTCATGGTCGCTGGCCGCACAACGACACCATTAGAAATGCGTGATCCAACTTTCGCCTTGCCTGATGGCGGCAAGATCAAGATGAAGAGAATGAGCCGAGTCCTCCGAGTACGAAGATAGCCACGTCAATCCCACAATGCTCGGTCTTGCGCCTTGCAAGCAACCTTTGAAGATCCCCGCAGAGTGCTTTTCAATGATGCGGTCGCCGAAGATTGTAGCAGTCGGGTCGTATTGAATGTTAAGAAGGCTGCGAGCACAAATCGTTCCCTAAGGACGACGCTTGAGGTCGCGGAACCGCGGCTGCGCAGACTCCCGTATCGACGTAAGCCGCAACCAGCCTGCATCAGGACTAAACACTTCTAGTATGTTGAGCCTAGAACGCGGTTATTCTCACCGTGAACTGCAACTGTCGTGCGCTGCCGATCTGGTTGGTATTGGGAGCGAACAGCGCCTGCCCTGCGCTGTAGATCGGCGCCGCTGGCGTCCCAAAGACGCTGATGGCTTCGGGTCCGAAGTTGCGATTCGCGGCGTTGGTCAGGTTGAAGATGTCCATGAACAGGTCGAGATGACGACCTTCGCCAGGCAGTTTGATGTCCTTCACGAAGCGGATATCGAGATCGAAGAATCCCGGCTGGCGCAGGATGTTGCGGGGAGCGACCAGCCCGTTGAGAATGGCGCGGTCGTTCCAGTCGTTGGCGTCGTTCTGCGTATCGAAACCGATAATCGGCGTGTAAGGCAAACCGGAGCGGGCAATCAGGATGGGATTGAACTTGAAGCCCAGCGGCAGGTTGGTGATCGCACTCAGGTTGAAGCTGTTGCGAACGTCGTAATTGGAGTAGGCGGCTTCCGCCGCAAGGTTGAAGGGATTCAGGGTGGAGATGAGTGAAAAGGGTCCGGAATTCGAATCGTTATCGCGCGCTCGTGCCAGGGTGTAGTTCGCCGAGAGTTGGGAACGGTGAGGAAGCTGAAAGTTAGCGGTGAGTTGCATACCGTTGTAGGAGGAACTGGATCCGTTTTCTACCATTTTGAAAAAGAGGCGACGGAAAAACGATAAGACTCCCGATCCTGCGGGTACGAATCTGCTCCTTGTGGCAAGACAGCACGTCTATCACGAACACAGGCTTGCTTCACGTAATTCTGACATGCCGAATTCATGAGACGGCTAGACGCAACCCTGTACGCAACAGCTTTCGAATTTACGTTTATCGGCGCACCAGGGAAAGTGAACCTCTGTCACGTTTTATACCACCCACAAGCTGCAATAAAGCGGTGCTGTCACGGATACTTGTCAGGGGTTGCGGAGGCTACAGTTGCTGCCGCACCGCTGCGGTCTCTTCGCCATTCGTCACGATGAAGGTGTCCACCCGCAAGCCCACTGGCAACTGGGCACCGGGATCCAACTCCACCAAAGTCTCCAAAAATTTCCGATCGACGCGCTCGGTCGGCTCGTCGGTGCGGACCGTCTTCGGACCCAGCAGTTCGCCAACTTGGACAACATGTCCCCAGATCTTCTGCTTGCCGTAAGCATCCGCCGTCACGTACGCCCTCTGGCCCACGCGGACCTTGTTTACGTCGGTCTCGTCAATGTCGACGCGCACGCGCAACAGGTGAGCATCGCCGATCGTCAGCACGGGGTCGGGGACGCTAGCGGAGTTGGTCACGCTCTCCCCGATGCGGTGGTGGGTTCGTAGGACGATGCCGTCGATAGGAGACTTGATGAACGTTTTGTCGTACTTGGCTTGGGCGTCGGCTTCGTTAGCCTGCGCCAGCCGCAGGTCAGCCTCGGCGAAGGCAACGTCTTCCTCCCGCGATGAGGTATTCAGTAACGAGTAGTGATCAGACTTCTCTTGATACTGTTCTTTGGCAACGTCGTATTCGCGGTTGTAGTGTTCGAATTCCTCGCGCGAAACGACTCCGCTTTGATAGAGCTCGCGACGCCGCGCCAGTTCTGCCTCGGCGTTGGCCATTACTGCCTGGGCCTCGCGAACTCCCGCCAGTGCTTCTTCACGCTCCTGAGTGCGGGCTCCATTGGTAACTTTGCGCAGGGTCGCTTCCTTCGCATCGACCTCAGCCGCCGCCGAGGCCAGCTCGGCGCGGTAGTCGTCGTTGTCCAACACGGCCAGCACCTGGCTTTTGTGCACCGCATCGCCTTCCGAGACATTCACCGACTTCAGCTTGCCGCTCAGCTGCGAGCCCAGCTGGATGTCCTCGGAGATTGGTTCGATTCGCCCCGGACCGGCGATCCAGGCTGCCAGCCTGGAATGCTGCGCGGTGTGATGAGTGTTGCCGACGGTGTGCCTGGCCGCCGAAAACAGTTGCGCGGTAATCGTGAGGACTGCAAGCGCGATAACAACGATGACTGCCATTTTCTTTCTCATAAAAGCCTCCGTCGGGTGTCGTTTCGTCCGGGCCGCGTTGGTTGATCGCCGTTGCGGCCTGTGATGCAGTACTATGCGGGAATTACGCCGGGAAGCACATCCCGCAATAGGAGGTTTTTTAGCTACCGCCAGGCGGACATCAGTTCCTAATACCACCGAGGATTTGGTAGCTAACACTATGCAGGTATCCCCGCCAGGACGGAGCTGAAAGAGTAAGAGGAGACGATCTGTGCCGCTGGGGTGACGGGGGATATTTTCTTTAGATCGTCCACGATCTTGCCGTCCTCGATGTGGATGGTGCGGTCAGCGAATTCCAGCACGCGAGGGTCATGGGTCACGACCACAACCGCGCGCCCACGTTCATGAGCCAGCGAGTGGAGCATCTCCATGATGCCTCGGCCGCTGTTTGAGTCGAGAGCGGCGGTAGGCTCATCCGCCAGGATGATGCCAGGATCGCCGGCCAGTGCCCGGGCGATCGCCACGCGCTGCTTTTGACCACCGCTGAGATTTGCCGGGACGGGGTTGTACTTATCGGAGAGACCCACGCTGTCAAGCAAGGCGCAAGCCTGCTTTCGCGCCTGGGGCCTGCGAATCCCCTTCACGTCGAGCATGAGTTCCACGTTCTCCAAGGCGGTAAGCGTGGGGAACAGGTTGAAACTCTGGAAGATGAAACCGATGTGTTCGCGGCGAATGCGTGGCAACTCGCTCTCCCCCAAGTGAGCCACCTTCTGGCCTTCAATCTCGATACTTCCGGAACAAGCCTGGAGAATGCACCCCATGATCGAAAGCAGCGTAGTCTTGCCGCTGCCGGACGGTCCCATCAGCATCACTACTTCGCCGGATTCGACCTGCAGATCTATCCCATGCAGCACGGGAACCGTTGTGTTGCCTTCCTGATACGTTTTTCTTACGTCCCTCACTCTGATTGCTGGCTTCATGTTTTCTCTCCAGTCCTAGCCTTTGAATACGGTTGCGGGATCAAGCCGCGTCACCTTGTTGATGGAGATCAGGGCCGCACCAGCGCACATCGACAGGGTCAGGAGCAACGTCACCAACGCCATCCACCAGTTCAGCAGGATGGGAGCGCCTGAGGGTTGGCCGAAGCGCACAATGACGCCGCTGATGATCATTCCCACGAGATAGCCGATGACCGCACTGATGCCGGCCTGCATCAAAATCACCTTCTGCACATAGCTATTAGGCGCGCCCATAGCTTTGAGCGTGCCAAACTCCTTCAAGTGATCCATGGTGGTGGCGTAGATGGTCTGCGCGACCACGACAAATCCCACGATCACCCCCAGCACTGCCGCCAGCAGAATGGCGATGCCCGCACCGGTGGCGAAGGTCCAGTAGTTTTGGGTAATGCGGCTGAATTCTTTCGTGGTCAGCACCTCCACGCCGTCGACACGATCAAGAATGTTCTGGCGGACCTCTCCGACGTTGGCGCCGGGTTCGACCTTCGCCAGCACGTAGGTCGTTTGATCGTCACGCACCGGCGCGTAATCGAGGGCATTGCGAAAGCTGGTAAAGACGCAGGGAGAAGTCGTGAATGAGCGGATTCCATGAGTAAATCCCACGACGCGCGCTCGATGACCGTTGATTTCAAACACTTCGCCAAGCCTGCTCACGCCGAGCTTATTTTTGTACACCTCATCGACCATCACACCGTCGGGGGTCTTGAGATCGTGCATGCTTCCTGCCACGACATTCCAGGGGCCGCCCCAGGTGGAATCGGGGTTGAAGCCAATGATCTGTATTTGGTCCTGACCGCCGTCTAAGCGATTCCAGCGGGTGTAGCGAACAATATATTTCTCGGCGCCTGCCACGCCCGGTACAGCTTTTACCTGGTAGAACTTGCGCTCATTCAAGGGGACGCCCAGTTCCAGATAAGGTACGTGGCTAGAGGTGATCCAGAGATCGACCTGGGAGTGGTCGATGAGCGCGGAAGTGGTTTTCGTGAAACCAACAAACAATCCCAGCTCAACGATGATGAGCACCACGGCGAAGACCACGCCGGTTAGCGTAACCGCAAGCCGCATCTTGTCCTGGAATAGATTTCGTTTAGCCAAAGTAAACACGAGCGCCTGACCTCCCCAAATTCTCTCTGGTTTCGCTGATAAGTTTCGTGTCCGGCATTGCCGCTACTATCGCGCACTTCCATTGAGCCGCACATCACGGGATAGAAGGGTTTTCCCGTACTACTCTGGACCAGTGGGAGACATACCTCGATGGGGGCATTGGCCAGCAATCCCGGAGCGACTGGGAAGAAGCAAGTAGCGATCTCTGAGCTTGAGCACACGAATCCCGCCCAGGAAGAGGCTTGCTCGTGCGCTGTGCTCCGTGGTCGGCGCCGATCAGGGCGTGGTCGCCGTTGTTGCCGCTTGCTTGTTGTTGAGTAGAACCGTAGCCGGGAGCGTGCTCAACGCCACCGCCGCCAGTCACTTCCAGCCAGATTTGTCTGCGCGAACTCGAGTCGCCCGCCTATACTTGAAGTACACACAACACTACTCTCGAGCTGGCTGGCGGCAGCTCAAAAGAGCCCGCCACTCGCCCGAGCATGCTTGAGGAGCACAATGCCTGCGGTGAGTTGGGCGAGAGGCGAGTTGCATCTGCTCCTGCGGGCCCTTGAGTTCTGGCTCGCCCTGGTGCTGCTATCTGCCGCGGCAGCGGCGCTTGATCCTAGTCGTCAGATCTCGCAGTATGGTCACACCGCGTGGCGCATCCAGGATGGAGACCTCAGCGGAGCTCCCCACGCAATCACTCAGACGAAGGACGGATATCTCTGGATCGGCACGGAAACCGGTCTGGTGCGTTTCGATGGAGTTCGCTTCGCTCCGTGGGTACCGCCTGCTGGCAAGCGCCTTCCTAGTCGTAAGATCTCCTCCCTGATGAGTGCCAACGACGGCAGCCTCTGGATTGGCACCGGTCGCGGCCTGGCACATTGGAAGGATAGGAACCTTGTCGACTACCCAACCGCGCAGGGCTTTATTGAGTCCATTCTGCAGGACCCGAAAGGCACGGTTTGGATAGTCCGTTCTGGAGTGTCGGACCAGCACGGCGGCCTTTGCAAAATCAGCGAGACAGACGAAGTGCGTTGTTATGGACCGTCGGATGGAATGCCCTTCATTTACGCGCAGGCAATCGAGCGGGACGCAGCCGGCAATTTGTGGGTGGGTAGCTCAACTGGGATTTGTCAGTGGAATCCTGAGTCAGAGAAGGCCCGTGCTTATCTACCTAAGGAACTGGAACGGGCCAAAGGACTGCAAGGAGTAAGTGCCTTAGTCGCCCAACCGGGGGGCGCTCTTTGGGTTGGTATTTCTTGGACGGGAAAGGGACTGGGGCTGCAACGCTTCGAAGGGGGAGCATGGAAAAGTTTTGTAATACCCGGATTCGACGGCAGTCGCTTCAAAGTCAGCGCTCTATTCATCGACCGCGAGGGCGGGCTCTGGGTTGGAACCGATAGCGATGGAATCCTTCGGATTTATAAAGACAAGGTAGATCGCTTTGGCAACGCGGATGGCCTCTCCAGCGATTCCGTCAACAGCTTTTATCAGGACCGCGAGGGCGACTTGTGGGTCGTCACTAGCAAGGGCATCGACCGTTTTCGCGATATGGCGGTAGCGACCCTTTCAAAACGCGAGGGCTTGACCTCCGAGGGGGCCCAGTCTGTCTTCGCAGCCCGGGACGGAACAGTATGGATAGGAAACTTGCAAGCCCTGGATTTCTGGCGGCAAGGTAAATTATCCGCGATATCCGCAGGAAAAGGCTTGCCAGGGCGTCTGGTCACGTCTTTATTTCAAGATCATTCCGACCGCCTGTGGGTAGGCATCGATGGTGGACTGATGGTTTACGACCATGGCCAATTTCGACCCATTCACACAGCAGATGGTAAACCACTGGGAGTGGTGGTAGCGATTGCAGAGGATACGGAGCACAACATCTGGGCAGCAGTAACCACGCCGGCCCTCTTTCGCATCCAGGATTTCACGGTTCGGGAAGAGAATGTTCCGCCGAAAATTCCTCGTGCGGAATCCCTGGCGCCCGACTCAACCAGCGGCATCTGGTTGGGACTTCTAAACGGCAGCCTGGCCCGATACCGGCAAGGCAGGCTGGAAACGTTCCCGACTGCTCAGCCTCCAATCTCTGGTGTAGTTAACAATCTGTTTGTCGATTCAGACAACTCGGTATGGGCTGCAACCGGAAACGGTTTAATTCGCTGGAAGGCAGGCAAGGTGGAGAGTCTCGACTCCCGCAACGGTCTGCCCTGCAACTCTATCAGCGCAATCGTGGCGGACGATCGCGGTTCTTTGTGGCTGGATGCGGCCTGTGGGTACATCGCGGTCGATCGCTCAGAACTGGAAACCTGGTCAAGGCAACCCGGTTACCAGCTTAAGACTCGAGTGCTGGATGCATTCGACGGAGCTCAGACGGGGGTAACGCACTTTCGCCCGACGGCTGCTCGCTCCATGGATGGCAAGCTATGGTTCGCAAACCAGAATGTTGTGCAGGAAATCGATCCAGCTCATCTCCACCGCAATGCGGTGCCTCCTCCGGTGCATATCGAGCAGGTCATCGCCGACCATAAGGTCTACGAAAACGCTGGAGAACTACGGCTTCCTCCTCTGACCCGCGATCTTGAAATCGACTACACCGCGCTCAGCCTGGCAGTTCCGCAAAAGGTGCGCTTCCGCTACCAACTGGAAGGCCACGACGCGGATTGGCAGGATCCACAAGGCAGGCGGCAGGCTTTCTATACTGATCTTGCTCCGGGCGCCTACCGATTTCACGTTATCGCCAGCAACAACGACGGAGTGTGGAATGAAACTGGCGCGACCATGGGCTTCACTGTTTTGCCGGCTTACTACCAAACCATATGGTTTCGACTGTTGTGTTGCGCCATCTTCGCGTTTCTGCTCTGGGCGCTTTACAGGCTTCGCCTTCAGCAGGTCGCGGCACGCATGCAGGCGAGGCTAGAAGAGCGTCTTGCGGAACGCGAACGGATTGCTCGCGACCTGCATGACACTCTGCTGCAAGGTTTCGTCAGCGCTTACATGCAACTGGACGTCGCCAACGACCGTCTGCCGCCGGATTCGCCGGCAAAGCCGCTGGTGCAGCGCGTTCTGGATTTAATGAAGCAGGTAAGCGAAGAAGGACGAAATGCCATACGCAGCCTGCGCTCCCCCGGTGCCGGCGGGAGCGATCTCGATCAGGTGCTTTCGCGCGTCCAGGAGGAATTACCTGCCCAATCGCCAGTCGACTTCCGGGTTATTGTGGAAGGCAAGCCCAGACAGCTGCACCCAGTAATTCGCGAGGAAGTTTGTCGCATTGCCCGTGAGGCAATCATCAACTCATTCCTTCACGCCAACGCCACCAGCATTGAAGTTGAAATCGAGTACGGCATCCGCAGGCTGGGAATTACCGTACGCGACAACGGGTGCGGCATCGACTCGAAGCTGCTTCAAACCGGTCGCGAAGGACACTGGGGCCTTTCGAATATGCGGGAGCGAGCGGAGAAGATCGGCGCCCAGCTGGACGTTTTGAGCCGTCCCGGCGCTGGCACGGAAGTGCAACTGTACGTACCGGGCAAGGTGGCATTCCTATCCCCGACATCCAAGCCTTTCGGGAGATGGCTGTTCCGTTGGTTTGGCGCCAAGCCTAAGAACGATATTTCAGCGCCCAGGGAGTGAGGCAACCAGTGAGCGAGCAAACGCGTATTCGCGTCCTGACCGTAGATGATCATCCGCTGTTGCGGGAAGGAATCTCCACGCTTATCAATAGTCAACCCGACATGTCCATCGTGGGCGAAGCCTCCAGTGGCGCGGAGGCCTTGGAGCGATTTCGCCAGCTTCGACCCGACATAACCCTGATGGATGTCAGACTTCCAGATAAGAACGGCATCGACGCCATGATGTCTATTCGCAGTGAGTTCCCAAATGCCCGCATCATCATGCTGACGACTTCCGAAGGTGACGTGGAAATCCAGCGGGCGCTCGCCGCAGGTGCGCAAGGCTACATCCTGAAGAGCATGCCACCCAAAGACTTGGTCGAAGCTGTCCGCACGGTCCACGCGGGAAGAAAGCGCATTCCAGCTGCGATCGCGGCCCATCTGGCCGAGCATTATGCCGACGAAGACCTCACCGCCCGCGAGATTGAGGTCCTGCAGCAGATTGCCGGTGGCAATCGCAACCGCGATATTGGCGATCGATTGTTCATCTCCGAGGAGACCGTCAAGGTCCACATTAAACACATCATGGAGAAATTAGGAGCCCACGATCGGACGCAAGCAGTTGCCATTGCCCTTAAACGCGGCATCATTCATTTGTGATTTGCATTCGCTAAGCGGATACCGCAAAAGTGTTACAAGAAGATTCCGAGGCTTAGGGATTCTTTTTGCTGCCGGAGGCAATAGCCTTCTCAGAGACGGTCGACGCCGTCGGTTCTGAGGAGGGGACGTGTCAAGGTTGTATTCCCGATTTCCGGCTAGAGCGCCCGGCGCCGGGTTGCTGCTATTGCGAATTGCGATTGGTGCTACTCTCGTCGCCCAGGCGATGCCTTGTCTTTCCGACGCGCAGGATCCAAGGCTCAGTAGTCTCGCTTATTGCCTGCTCGCGCTCGTAGGTGGCGCCTCTCTGATCATCGGCTTCTTGACGCGGATAGTTGCCGCAATCGCGGCTACACTGATCACGAATGTCACACTTCTTTCCTTGACTTCGAGTTCGGTCGGTTCACTCTGGAGTCATCCATTGGGCCTCAACATGATTGTGGTTGCTGTCGCCATTGCGCTCCTGGGGCCCGGCGCAGTCTCGCTGGACGCGGTGCTCTTTGGACGGCGCAAAGTCATTATTCCTCGTTCGTCGGTATCCTCCAGGCCGTAACTCTCTCAGATCCCCCGGTCACGAACTCCAGAGCTCATTCCCCGATCGTGGTACCGCGGTGCTTAGCCTCCCGTGGTAAGTACGAAGTTCCCATTTTTAGTTATCTTCTCGCTCACTCCACCGAGGTAGCTAAAAAGCCTCTTATCTCGTGATGTGCATTCTGCTGTGTGCTCGCATAGTAGCTCTGGCGGATGGGAGCGGTAGAAGCGGCTGTATCGACCCCAGTAAGTGCGTCGCGGGCCCAAGTCTCTTGCTTACATTCGTAATTCTAGAAATTGAGGATGGTAAGGCGATCATGAAAAACCAGGCAAAACACGTCTCGCAGGTAACTCGTCAACTAACATCAACCTTGAAGCGTATTGCTTCACTATCTTTTAAGGGCCCCATGCTAGCTATAGCTCTGGTGTTGTCGCTACCGGCCGCACTCCACGCGCAGGCAAGCTTGAGTCTTGTCCAACCTCCAACCACGGTGGTGGCCAGTGGGTTCTCCCACGCTCCGCAAATGGCAACGGACGCAGCAGGAAACATCTACATACCCAATAGCAACGGGGGGATAACGAAGATAACCCCTAGCGGGACGCAGTCTGTCATCGCCACTCGCCTCTCCCCCAACGGCATAGCGGTAGATGGAGTTGGTAACGTTTACGCCACGAGTGACTTCGCCCTCGTGGAAATCACGCCTTCCGGAAATCAGACGGTACTGAGCAGCAACTTCGTCACCCCCACGCAGGTGGCGGTGGATGGTCTTGGCAACATTTACGTCACGGATGTCGGTGCTGGACAGGTAGACGAAATTTCTGCCGACGGAACCCCTAGCGTGCTGGTTGGCAACTTCCCGTCTCCATCGGGAATCGCCGCGGATAAGCAGGGCAATGTCTTCCTTACGCGTGCCAACAGCAATCAGGTGTATGAGGCCAGCGGTTCCAATCTGAGGTCCTTTGTAGTCAGCGTCAACGGTCCTACCAGCCTGGCAGTGGATGGAAATTACAACCTTTTCATCGCGGACGCGGGAAACAATCGCGTGGTAGAGGTTCCGGATGAAGGGAATCAGCAGTTCACCATCCTGTCCGGAATCGCCGCCAATGCCATTGCGGTGGATGGAGCCGGCGATCTTTTCGTCTTGAACGGTAACACGAACGTGTTGAAGGGATCGACCATCTCGGCGAACTTCGGCTCCGTTAACACTTGCAGCTCAAATTGCGGTGAAACCATAACCCTGACTTATGCCGTGACGGCGAGCGGTAACTTAGGCCACATAAGAACTCTGAACCAGGGTTCGAGCCAGACAGGCCTCGACTTCACCGTAGCCAACAGTAGCTGTCCCGGGTCGCTGACGGCGGGTTCGACTTGCACCGTCAGCGTAAAGTTCGCGCCCAAGTATTCCGGACTCCGCACCGGCGTTCTCCAGATCACGAGGCCCGACGGCAGTCTGGCGGCGTCGACCATGCTGTATGGCGTTGGGCAAGGATCGCAGATTGCCTTCGACCCAGCCAGTTCGCAGACCGCAGCCAGCCTCGCGTCGCCCAATGGCGTGGCGATGGACGCGGCCGGCGATCTATTCATCGTGAATACTCACGATTTGGTCGAGGTGCTCGCGAACTCAAACGGCTCTCAGAATGTTCTGTACTCTGGCCTGTCGGAAGGGACTGCCGTGGCAGTGGATGGCATGGGTAACCTATTCGTTGCCGATATGGGCAGCACCCAGGTGCTGAAGATCACTCCCAGCGGCTCCGCGAGCACCGTGGCCACAGGGGTTTGCCCATACGGTATTGCTGTAGATGGCGTGGGCAATGTCTTCATCCCGGATCTCTGCCACAATCAGGTGCTGGAGATTTTGGCCGCCAGTGGCGCCCAGCTGTCTCTAGGATCGGGATTGAACGCTCCCTGGGGAGTGGCGCTGGATGCTTCCGGCAACCTCTTTGTTGCGGATAACGGAAACGCGCGCTTGGTCAAGATCCCGACCAACGGCGGCG
Source organism: Candidatus Korobacteraceae bacterium (assembly GCA_049695855.1). Taxonomy (GTDB): domain Bacteria; phylum Acidobacteriota; class Terriglobia; order Terriglobales; family Acidobacteriaceae; genus Bog-257. The sequence goes on from JBAVSY010000051.1 coordinate 38,571, forward strand.
CCCAGACCACCGTCGCTTCGGGGCTGGCTGATCCGTTGGCGGTAGCCGTCGACGCCGCGGACAATCTGTTTGTCACCGTGAGCGATGGAGTGGAGGAAATCCCGGCTGGCGGTGGCTCTCCGGTCACCTTGGACACAACCTCTTATCCAGGCGGCGTCGCTCTGGATGGCGCCGGCGATCTCTTTATCGCGGATACCAACCACAGCCAGGTGCTGGAGCTCCAACGTTCGCAAGCGCCGGCGCTGAATTTTCCCGCGACTCCGGTAAACCAAGCCTCCAACCCGCTGTCGATCACGGCGGAGAATGTGGGCAATCAGCAATTGAATGCCCTCGAAGGCGGGTTTAGCATGCCGCGAAACTTCGAGCAGGTAGCAGGCTCCGGCACGCCCCCGGATTGCACCAGCACCTTCTCGCTGGCGCCGGGCACCAGCTGCAACCTGAGCATCAGCTTCGATCCCACCCAGACGGGTCTGATCCAGGGCACCGCTGAAGGGAAGGACAATTCACTGAATCGCAATCCGGCAACGCAACTGATCACGCTCAGCGGAACCGGTCAATAACGAACACGCTGATTTCGGCTGCCGTGCTAACTTTCAACCTGCAGGGCTGGTCGCTTGCGGCCAGCCCAAATTACTGCATTCCACGCCGGGATGGCAATGCAGTGAGAAATCCGTTAATAGCCTGTGTTTCTATGTAAGTTATTGAAAATATGGCGGAGAGACAGGGATTCGAACCCTGGATACCCTTTCGAGTATACACGCTTTCCAAGCGTGCGCCTTCAGCCACTCGGCCATCTCTCCGTCGGGAAAGGCGTATTGCAGAAGCGCCGGAAAACAGCGCTCGTCCATTGTAGCGTATTGTGCGCCCGGGGCTCAGACGCCAGACGCTCGAGTGAGGGGCGAGACGGTTGCCCAGCCCCTGCTGAGAAATCCGTTCGCTACTTGTCTTCCTTGAGCTGCTCCGCCAGGTAGTTGCCGATACCCATCTCGCCGATGGCGTGCAGTTGAGCTTCGAGCCAGTCGATGTGTTCCTCTTCGTCGGTGAGGATGCGTTCGGCCAGATCACGCGAGGCGTTGTCGCCTTGAGCCACGCAGAGTTTTATGCCGTCGTTCAAGCGCTTCACAGCATCGTATTCCACCTGCAAGTCGTTTTTGAACTGCTCCTCGACGGTGGCGCCGATATTGATCTTGAAGTAATCCGTCATATTGGGCGTGCCGTCGAGAAAGAGAATACGTTCGATACATTTCTCGGCGTGCACCATTTCCTCGATCGACTCTTTCTTGACTTTCTTCCCCAGCCGCTCGTAGCCCCAGTTTTCACACATTTCCGCGTGCAGGAAATACTGATTCACCGCCGTCAATTCTGCTTTTAAGACCTGGTTGAGGAACGCAATAACTTTAGGATCACCTTTCATTTCGCCTCGCAAACCTTAGAGATGCAATGCACACTACAACAACCTCAGGGCACAAGAAAGATGTATTGGTTGTCAATCCATTGTAGCTGGGCGGAATGCTTACAACCTAACGAAAAGAAGCTACTGCCGTGGGCTCGTCATCCTCGACTTCGAAAATGGTGTACAGCTTGGTGATCTGTAACAGGTTATGAACGTTCTTGCTGAGATTCATTAGCTTGAGAGCACCGCCCTGGTTGCGAACCGAGGTGTAGCAGCTCATCAGTTCCCCCACGCCGGCACTGTCGATATGGCGAACGTCGCGCAAGTTGAGCAGGATATGCTTGTAATTGGTGTCGAGCAAGCCGCGAACCAGGTTACGAACCACGTCGGTTCCCTCGCCTAGCCGAAGCTCGCCGATGATGTCGACGATGATCACGTCATCCACTTTTCGCGTGCTGGTCTTGATCGTCACGGATATCAACCCCTATGGTTGTGCGATTTGTTTCCCATTGCACCTGCCGGAACCAACCCGGTTGAGCGCTCTATCGTACAACGCAGGGAATTACCGGGGAAACAAAAACTGCCAGGATCTCTTCTGAATTTCCGGCTATTGCATCCTGAAAAGCGCCACCAGGAGAAAAACGGCCTCGGCGGCGGCGAGCGAAATCCAGACTTTCCGGCGGAAACGGGTCCGTATGATATCGCGGGTCAATTGCACACGCGCTGCCAGAAGTCCAGGATGGGCCGGCGGTGCTTCAACAGCGGCCGGCGTCGCCGCTACCTGATAAGTCGCGAAGGCGGTGGCCGGTTGCGGGGCGTCGGCCAAAAAGATCTTAGGCCCGGCAATCAAGCTGGACCAATCCAGGATCTGCAGGCTCGACTCCGCCCCAAACGCGGTCACCGGCTGCGAAGTCAAATGCAGCGGAGCCAGTCTCTCGGGCGAGAGCCGGTCGCGCACATTTTGCAGCAGAGAGTCCCACCAACCGTGGCTCAGTTCGTCGCCCAACAATTCGCCCACATCTAGCGGCTGCGACTCCAGCTCGAGCGGGGGTAGGATCTCAGGCGAAATCACGTCACCCAGATTGGTGAAGACCGTGCGATACCAGGGCAGATTGAGGAGATCGCCCTCCAAAATGCCGACGTCAACCGGCTTGGCGGTCAGGTGCAGAGGCGGCAGACGCTCGGGGGCGAAACGATCAGCGAAGTTGATCAGTAGCGAGCGCCAGAGGGAGATTTCTAAACCCTCGGGTGGAGAAAAGTCGAGATCAAACATCCAGGTTATCGCCTGCTCCTTAAGGCTTGGCGCTTGCCGTCGCGGTATTACTCTCCTTCACGGAGTAATCCTGCGGGATCAGGAATAACTGCGAATTAGGCTCCGCGCGCACAATATCAATCAGCTTCATACTATTATGACCTGACTGACCGTCGTCCGTCTCGTTCAGTACTACGATTTGTAAATCGCGCGAGTACCAGGAATCCGTAACAGAAACGATGGGCTGCTCATTTCCCATCGCTCCCGCCGCGATGGTACGAGTTGTCTTGGTTCCGACCGTGTCCACGCCTTCGATGGATTTGCTGCCCAGGTTAGCGGTCTTCACCGCCGCTCCCGCATTCGCGGCGGAATGGTCGGTCTGGATTCTGGTAGGAGGACCGGCGGGCTGGCCAGATTCGGTTATCGGAGTTACCCCTAGCGAGATTCCATGTCGAGGTGGAAGGGCGGATTCATTGCTAGCCACGGTCTGTCCGGTGTGGGTGACCGTTGCCACCTTATTCCTCGGATCAAGATGGATCACAGTATGCTGAAGCGGGTCCATGATGGTGACCCGCAGAAGCTGCTCACCCCCTGGCGTCGCGAACTCGGTTTCGGTGCGCACCCGTCCCTGATCATCGCGATAAACTCTTCCGCGGGTCTCCCGATGGATGTGGTTACCGCTGCCCATCACGCGATCATATTGGGTGATCACGACCGCCGAAAAAGGTGCGTTTTTGATCGTCGTAGGAATGACCGGAACATTCGGAGGAAGAGGACCGGTGGGTGAAGCTCCAATCATCTGCGCGTTCAAGATTCCTGCCAACGGCAGGAGCAATAATCCCCAAAAAATGCGCCGCAGTCGCATGGAAAACACCTCTCGCTGACCCGTTCTCGGAATCCGCCGTTCGTTGCCGGGCCAAGCAGCAATGTAACTATACCTCACCGGCGCGGCAGTGGAATATGAAGATGGACCTAAATGTTCAACAGCTATAGCAACTCAAGGGACACTCCGCGGTCTCGCACTTTTTCGACATATCGGTCCGGTTATCCGAAATGCAGCGGCCTTCGACTTCTGTCCTGACATCGAGGGCTACCTGTCGTAGCGAGCAAATCATTCTCGACCGTGCGGCACGGTTACTCAGTGGTGTCGACGATCTCGGGCGGTTCCCCTTCATCGGGCTCGATAGCGAACTCCTGTCGCGGTTCTTCGATGGGAACAGCCTCTCCGTCCTTTTTCTTGAGACGCACGACGGTGATCTTGGCGAAACCTTCTTCGAATTTTGGCGGACGCAGCTTATTGGCCATGCGTTGCATGACATCTTCGGGGACATTGCGTTCGCGACGGTGGTTACGTTCCATACAGACTTCCGGGGGCACGTCGAAAAAGACGGCATGCGCTTCGTAGCCGAAGTCGTGGGCGAGTTTGATCCAGCTGCGGCGTTCGTGGGCGGAAAGATTGGTCGCGTCCAAATAATTCCAGGGACGCCGGGCCAGCAATCGCGCCCGCAGCATGGTGCGTAAGGTGGAAAACACCAGGTCTTGATAACGCTGTTCGGTGACGTCGTCGAACAGTAGAATGCGCACCATATCGCTGGACAAGGGCAGGATGTTATGACGTTTGAACCAGGTGCTCTTACCCGAACCTGGAAGTCCGATGGAGAGCACAACTGCACCCTTTGGCTTCCTGGAGGACTGTGGAGGCTGGGTATGCTGCGCGGCAGGCTCGGCCGTGTCGCTTAGCACTTCGGCTTCGGCAGCTTCGCCAGTGGGACCGCCCGGATGCGGAAGCGCCGGCGGGCGCGCGACATTTTGCGGCGGTGGTTGCGCCGGGGACTGCTCCCCTGCCGGCTGCCGGCTGCCCCGGCCACGACGTCCGCGACGGCGATTACGGTCGCGCCGCTGTTGTGGTGGCTCATCTCCGCCTCCGCTCTCGGCCATGGGCTGAAGGTCCGGCAGCTCCGCCTCCTCGGGCTGAGCCTCAAAATCGGGCTGTCGGCTCTCCACCCCACTTTCGTCGGAAACAGGGTCGGGAAACTTGGGTTGCAACGGAGCCGGATTGTCTTGCCCCGGTTTTTCGCCTGGCGGTTTGCGGCGTTTGCCGCGGTCACGCATCCATCTGCGCATGTTGCACTTTTAACACGCTTGCCTAGCCGGGAGCAATCTTATGTATTCCCCTTTTGTGGCAGGATGTGGCTCGCGATTGTGATTTGCGGCATTGCCTCGCCCCAGCGCGAATGCTAGGATTCTCTGTTTCATTCAATATCCTGCTCGTGGTTGTGCAGCGTAGTATCGAATTACTGCACAGCGAGCTGGAATCTTTTCTAACGAGGCATTATGGCTATTAAAGTAGGCATCAACGGATTCGGGCGCATTGGCCGCAACATTCTGCGCACCGCGCTCAAGGACTCCAACCTGGACTTCGTCGCGGTCAACGATCTCACCGACCCCAAGACACTCGCCCATCTTCTGAAGTACGACTCCATTCTCGGCAACTTACCGAACAAAATTTCCGCCGGCGCGGACTTCATCACCGTCGATGGAAAGAACATTAAAGTTTTCGCCGAGAAGGACCCTTCCAAGCTCGATTGGGAATCCGTCGGCGCCCAAGTGGTGATCGAGGCAACCGGCAAGTTCACTAAGGGCGAGTTGGCCAAACAGCACCTGCGCGGGCCGGTAAAGAAGGTGATCATCACCGCTCCGGCCACCAACGAGGACATCACGATCGTGATGGGCGTAAACGAAGACAAGTACGATCCGGCCAAGCACAATATCATTTCCAACGCATCGTGTACCACCAACTGCCTGGGGCCGATCGCGAAAGTAATTAACGATAATTTCAAGATCGTTTGCGGAACCATGACCACGATTCACTCCTATACCAACGATCAGGTCATCCTTGATTTCCCGCACAAAGATCTGCGACGCGCCCGGGCAGCGGCGTTGTCCATGATTCCCACTTCCACCGGAGCCGCTAAGGCAATCTATCTGGCGATTCCCGATCTGAAGGGCAAGCTCGACGGCTTCGCCATGCGGGTACCGACGCCCAATGTCTCGGTTGTCGACCTGGTGGTGTTTGTCGAAAAGAAGACGACGGTCGAAGAGGTCAATGCCGCTCTGAAAGCTGCGTCGGAGGCAGGTCCGCTCAAGGGTTATCTGGGATATGAGACGGCGGAGTTGGTCTCCATCGACTATCGCGGGGATGATCGCTCCTCCATTGTCGACGCTCCCATGACGCGCGTGGTGGCCGGCAACTGCGTGAAGGTGATCTCCTGGTATGACAACGAGTGGGGATACTCATGCCGTGTCCGCGACCTGATTCATTATCTGGGCCAAAAGGGACTGTGAGAGGGACTAGGGATTAGGAGCGAGGGATTAGTTTGTTCGTAGCTAGCCCCTAATCCCTAACCCCTGACAACTGGTGCACGCCATGTCGAAGTTATCGATTCGTGATCTGCCGCTGAACAATAAGCGCGTTTTCATGCGGGTCGACTTTAATGTCCCGCTCGACGACGGCCGCGTTATGGACGACACCCGCATCCGTGAGACATTACCCACCATTGAATACGCGTTGCGTCACGGCGCGCGCCTCATCCTGGCTTCCCATCTCGGGCGTCCCAAAGGCAAGCCCAATCCCAAGATGAGTCTCAAGCCGATCGCCGAGCGGCTGCGGGTTCTCATCGATGACGTTCTGCGTCGCGGAGAAAACGTCGGCTTCTCTCCCGATTGCATCGGCGTGCAAGCCGAGGAAATGGCAGAAAAACTGGAGCGCGGCCAGTCGTTGCTGCTGGAAAATCTGCGCTTCCATCCCGAGGAAGAAGCCAACGATCCGAACTTTGCCAAGAAGCTCGGTAAACTCTGCGACTATTACGTGAACGATGCGTTCGGCTCGGCGCATCGCGCCCACGCTTCCACCGAAGGCATCACCCACTTCGTGGAGAAGAGTGCCGCCGGCCTGCTCATGGAGAAAGAACTGGAGTATCTGGGCAAGGCGCTGTCGCATCCGCAAAAACCGTTTGTCGCGATTCTGGGCGGCGCTAAGGTCAGCGACAAGATCGGCGTCATCAGGCACCTGATGAATAAGGTGGACGCACTGATCGTCGGCGGTGGCATGGCTTATACCTTCCTCAAAGCGCAGGGACAAGAGATCGGCAAATCGCTGCTGGAAGCCGACAAGGTTGATCTGGCCAGGCAAATTCTGGAGGACGCTAAAGCGCACGGAGTCAAATTCCTGCTGCCTGTCGATCATGTGGTCGCCGACCGAATTGACTCGGGCGCGCGCATTCAACACATCGGTGTAGGCCAGCCGATTCCCCCCGACATGATGGCCCTCGACATTGGGCCGGCAACGATCGAACTGTTTTCCGACGAGATCGACGCCGCGCGCACCATCGTCTGGAATGGGCCGATGGGCGTCTTCGAAATCGAAGCCTTCGCCAAGGGCACCAAGAAGATTGCTCATGCGGTGGCCGATAACGGCGCAGCAGTTTCGATCATCGGCGGCGGCGACAGTGTGGCGGCGGTGAAGGCAGCGGGCGTGGCCGACCAGATCACTCACATCTCGACCGGCGGAGGCGCTTCTCTGGAGTTTCTGGAAGGCAAGAAACTGCCTGGGGTCGAGGCACTGAGCAATAAATAAGTTGAGCTTCCGTCTGGTCTTGAGTGATGCATCTTTAAGAGCACCCTGAGAGCACGCCTGCGTCAGCAGAAAGAGCACTTTTAATTTCCCTGCGCGGCGCAACATTTTGATTGTGTCCGCCGGCTTGATCGTGTCCGCCGACTTGATTGTGTCCGCCGGCTTGATTGTGTCCGCCCGACTTGATTGTGTCCGCCGGCTTGATTGTGTCCGCCGACTTGATTGTGTCCGCCCGACTTGATTGTGTCATCCCGACCGAGGACTTTAGTCCGAGCGGAGGGACCTGCTTTCCCGCCGACAGGGACAGCACTTCCCCGATCCCACGCAGACGTCTTCACGCCACCTTATTCTCCCGCTTGTACTCATCGAACGCCTCCAGATATCGATCAATATCTTTCTTCCGCAAGTAATACGGCGTCGACAATCGCAGCTTCGACGGATCGCCGCCGCGAATCCGGATCTTCTTCGTCTTCCACATCCAGTCTTCCAGCTGCATGCGCTGAATCGGCGGAACATTCACCGTCGCAATCGCACAACGCAGCTTCGCATCGGGCGAGGTCCACGATTCCGCGCCACGCTTCGTCATCTCTGCCAGCATGTAGTCGCACAGCTCGCGATGCCGCTTCTCGATCCGTTCCATACCAATCTCGTTCGCCATCTGAATCGCCGCGCGCAGTCCGCACAGCGACGGAACATTCGACGATCCAATCCGCTGAAAGCGTTCGGCGCGCAGCTGCTTCTCATCCCAACCTTCGGTCGCGATCGTGTTCCACAGATAATCCATCGCTTCGTTGCGCACATAGAGATAGCCCGATCCCTTCGGCGCCTGCAGCCATTTGTGCGGGCTCGAGCTGTACATAGTCGCAACCAATCCCGTGCAGGTTGAGCTGCATCATGCCGGTCACATGCGCTCCGTCTACGGCCGACACAATTCCTTTGGATCGCGCCAGGGCGCTTAGTTCTTTTGCCGGCAGCACTACGCCGGTCACGGTCGTGATGTGGCTGAAGAACATCACCCGCGTTCGCGGCGTGATCGCGTCGCTGAACAGGTTGAGCACCTGCGGCGTGTCCTTCACCGGCTTAGGCAACGTGACCTTCTTCACCACGATGCCGTAGCGCTTGGCTTTCAATTGCCACGGCTGCTCGCCTCCGGGATGTTCCTGATCGGTCATCAACACTTCGTCGCCCGGCTTCATGTCGATGCCATTCGCGATGTAACTGTTGGCCTCGGTGGCATTGCGCAACAGCGCAATCTCGTCGCGCGTGCAGCCCACAAACTCCGCTAGGGGATCGCGAAACTCGTTCCACGGCCCATATCCCCAGATCGGATAATCCTCGGGATCGGTCTCGTCCAGCTTCTCGGTCGAAGTGTAGCCGTCGAATACGGCTCGCAGAACCGGCGCCGGACTCGATCCCACCGTACCGTTGTTCAGGTAGATCTCATCCTCGGGAATCAGGAACTGTTTGCGCAACTCCGTCCAATAAGCTTCCTCATCGTTGACGAACTGCGAGGGCTTGGGCAGCGAGGAAGGAATATTCTGCAGTTGAGCAAAAAGGTCGTTGCGGAAGACAAGAGCGGCGGCGGCGAATCCAGCACCAGCGGTAAGAAAGCGGCGACGATCGAGCAAGGCTTCCTCCTTCCAGCGAAGCCGACATCTTACACCGAAGCCGATCACAGCGCAGCCACGCGCCGCTGCACCAGCAGAAAGTACAGCGCCATCACAATCAGCAGCAGTCCATTCACGCTCAGCACCACCGGTGCGGTAAAGATCGGCACGATCCAGCCCGATAGCAGGTTGCCCATCGGCATTCCTCCCCGAAAGGCGCAGTTGTAGACGCTCATCACGCGTCCGCGCATTTCGTTGGTGATAATCAACTGCACCAGCGAGGTCACCGTGGCAAAGACCGACATCATAGAAGCGCCTACAATCACCAGCATGCAGTAGCTTAGCGGCAACGATTTCGACAGTGAAAATGCTGCAATCGCGGCGCCCAGGCAGATCAGCATGCTGATGGCGAACCGTCCCTTGTGGTGAATATTGCCCAAGCCTGCAACCAGCAGCGAGCCGGCAATCGATCCGATTCCCATCAGCGAAAGCAGATTGCCATAAGTCTCCGGACCGCGATGAAAAATGTCTTTGACGAATACCGGAATATAGGTTCGCATCGGCATGGCCAGCGCCGTCATGCAAAACGCCAGCACGATCAGCGCCTCCATCGACCCCTGCTTGCGGACGAACTTGATACCTTCCTTCAGGCTGGTGAACATCGAGTCGCCGGTACTGACCGGCAGAAATCGCGTCCGGATCATCAGCAGCGAAATGACCGGCGCCAAGAAGGAAAGCGCATTCAAGCCGAAACACCACTTCTCTCCCAACTTTGCCAAAGCCTGTCCGGCGAGTGCGGGGCCAATCGTGACCGCCAGATTGAACTGGATCGAGTTCAGCGCAATAGCGTTAGGCATGTCCTCCCGATCGACCAGCGTGGGAATCAGCGCAGAGTAGGCCGGGCCGCCAAAGGCCTGCGCCAGGCCCGACATAAACGAGAGACACAGGATGGGCCAAACGTGAGTCAATCCGTTGGCCACCAGAACCGTGAGGATCGCCGCACTCGCCATCTGCACATATTGCGAAGCCAGCAGGACTTTGCGGCGCTCGATGCGGTCGGCCACCACGCCGCCGATCAGCGAGAACAGAAAAATAGGAATGCCACCGAGAAACTGGTCGATCGCGAGCAGGAAAGCCGAATGACTCAGGCGATAGATGAGCCAGCCCTGCGCCACAATCTGCATCCAGGTGCCAATGCTCGAGGTGCAGGCGCCGACCCACATCAGCCGGAAATCGCGGTAATGAAATGCTTTGAAAATCCTGCGCAGGGTTGACGTCTTCATGGGCTCCGGGAGTCGCAGTCAGCCAGAGTCCATCTTCGCACGAGCGCGGGTCTGGTCTGGGAATCGCACTTGTTTGATTCAAACTGACCCTTCTCGGTTCCGCGATCGCCCGCAGCTGCGGCCTGACAACTGTAGGTCGCTGCCTCCTTTTTCCCGCCGACCTCTGGCTCCCGCAGATAGCCGCTGCCTTCCGGCAACTGACATCCGACAGCTGGCTTACCCCCTCCCCCCCCCACCTTTTGCAAAGTGCTGGAACACGAGATTTAATCACAAAGTACCACTTAAAGTATTGAACCTACATGACTTATCGATCAAAATCCTGGGTCGCAAGGAGTTAAGGCTCGATCCCAGCTCTCGAAGCCCCGTCAAGCCATCCCGGCGAGGTAGCGGGCCCGCGGTCTATTTGAAAAATCGGCCAATGAAATCTGACAAAGCTTGTTTCAAAAATTACCCTTGAGATTTTCCCCGGTGGAAGCGCGGGCCTTTAGGCCTGCGAGAGTGGCGGCTCCCAGGAAACCGCTTTACAGTTTGCTGAAAAACGCCCTTGGAACAGGTTTTGAAGGGGCGCAGCTTCAGCTGCGCCGTTGCAAGCCCTTTAAATTTGTGTTCCCGAGGCGGCTTCAGCCACCGAGGGATCCGCGGTTTCCAGTTTTTCAGCAAACCGTTTAGCCTCGGCCCGCGAAGTGGGTTTATGACACACACTCAACTGTTTTTCAAAGATCTCAGCCACGGCCGGAGCAGATCTTCTCTCTCTCCGCCGGGCATCGGGCACACTAAGCCCAACCTATCAGCGTAGCTCAGAAACGAAATCCGTCAAGATTACGAAAGGACTAGTGGCCCGATTGTACTTTCGTAACCGGTGGAAGTTTTCGCAATTGCAAGGGCCTTACCCGGCAGCTCGAGGTTGACTTCGTCGAGCACGGAAATTAGGGTGAGAAACACGGCGAGGGATTGAGGAGCGGTCCCACACGCCCCAGGAGACATGGCCATGACCGGCATTCAGTTCATCACGGACGCGAAAGGCCGTAAGACAGCGGCAGTAATCGACCTCAAGAAGCATAAAGCGCTCTGGGAGGATATTGAGGACGTCCTGGTTTCCCGATCGCGGCGGCATGAAAAGCGCATCCCGCTCGAAAAGGTAAAAGCAGACCTGATCGCCAGCGGGAAACTCGACGACGCAAAATTGCGGGTGGAAGTACCCGCGAATCTGTGAGCGCAGCGAGGTATACGAACGATGACGGAGAAGATGGCGCCCTCAGTACTCAAAACGCTCGGCGCTCCACCCTAGCCTCTTTTGCTTCAGTATCTGGCACTCCGCACGACGATTAGTCTCCCCCGTTCATTTCGCAAAAGGCAAATGAATGGGGTAACCCGGCTCCCGCGCTGGAAGTCTTGTGAAACGGTCTTCCAGAAGACGAATGCTAAACATAAAGGACGCTACGTTGTAGTAATTTGTGTCGAACCTTGCTACGCTCCCTTTCATGCTCGTCGAGCAGACAATTAACCTTGTAATCGCATTAGCTACCTGTGTCGCCGCGATCGCAGCCTGTTTCGCCGCGCGGAGCGCAAGCAAAGCTGCCAAAGCGGCTGAAAGCCAGCGCAGGGCTGCATGGGAGCAAGTAAAGCTACAACGCCCTCGACCGGTCGTCATTGTCGAAGGTGATTGGAAACTCGAGGGCAGTGACGAAAATAAATCTGATTGCCTTCGGATTCAAAATATTGGTTTAAGCCCGGCCTTCGATGTTGACGTAGCGGAAATCGAGGGCCTCCAGACAGCCGAGTATACAGAATTGCTGACTACAGAAAGAATATTTCTTTTGCCAGCGAAGAGTAACCCTGTGTATGCGACACACCACCGACGAGTACCGGGCATCCCGATCACCGATAAAAGCATGCTCGGATTCGTGAGGACCGTGGGTGAGTCATTTCCGCGTACTGACGCAGATGGTAATCCGTGTCTCGACCACAGATTGAATTTGGAGGTCACATACAAAACGCTGGACGAGAGACGATATACGACCGCATGCCAGATTCGCTTCAACCTTGGGGTAAATAGCCTGCGAGCGCACGTGGTCCCGGTTTCCAGTTGGCTGGGTACGGAAAATCCAATCCCAGAACTACCGGACTCTATGATCGGCGCAACGATGATATGAGCGTGGGAGAAGTCGAGAGGATCGAGATTTGAGACATCTGCCCCTTTGTGTCATTGCGGTCGTGGTGCTAATGAGCGGCTGCCAACGAGAGATATCCGGTACATACATCGCGAAATTCACGGACGGAGTGTACTGGCTGCAAATCGTCAGGACTCCCGACAACCACCTAACAGGTCAACTGGAAACCTTAGTATTGGGGAAAGACGGAAAAATTGAGCGAGAGACTGTGTCGGTCATAGGGGCTGTTAACGCTGGGAATGTCACGATTTCAGCCAGTCAATTAGGGCTTCAAGTGGTCACACTATCGGGCACGCTTGACGGGAATAAACTGACGCTCACCGGTGGACAACCAAGCCCCATCATTCTAACGCGGTCTAACCTCAGCGATTATCAGAGGCAAGTGAATGCATTGAACGCCCTGTCGCAGCGTATTCTCTCCGCGAAGGACGCTGCCTTCGCTCGTCAGAGAACTGAGCAGACCCAGCAGAACTTCATCTCTGAAATTGACCGGATTGTAGGCAGAATGCAGAAATTTGACTCCGAAGCAGACGTGCATCTCAGCAGGTTTCCCGGAGTCGAACAGCGCTATCACGCAATCACAGCAAAGATGACCGAATACGTTAGTCGCGAGCGCCAATTGGCTGGAAATCAAAATACGGCCGCAGCACGTGGTCAACTTTGCGTAGCTGCAAGCCAGGCGTCGATTACTGCTGATCAGTTGCACAACTCGGCGCAGTCGTTGCAATCGACGTTTCAGACGAATGTGCAGCCCATAGCGATCGAAGCTACTGATTTTGAACAGGGATGCCGGGGAGTTGTTCCCCCCGGCGATCTAACGCGGGCCCAGACCGAGGCGCGTAATGCGGCCTGCCGTCGGCTTTTCCTTGCCGATGCTCCTTTCCGACAGAAATTCGAGGCTGTGTCGGCAGGCCTTGCTCATCTTGAGCAAGTCTACGCGCAGGAACGAAAAGTTCAGGAAGGACTGCTCCAGTCCGCCCAGCAATTAGAATGACCAGCAGTCGTGCATCAACATGCGTTCTGAAACAGGCTTCCAAGGCGAGGAACTCGAGGAAATCGGGCAGCCAGCCCAGTCCTAAATTGACCCGTAAAAATTCATCCCTTCGTCATAATTCGCAGTTAATTATCGCCTCCATAGAAATTATTGATTGGACGGCACCCCCCGCACTCGGAGGACACTAGTGGCCCAACGGAGCTACCCATGGGCCTCGGTAATGCTTCCCTACCTTCTGGTGCGCAACGGCGCGTCATCAGCGAACCTACGTTTCTGATGTGTCCTCCCGAGCTGTATGACGTGAACTACGTCATCAATCCCTGGATGGAGGGCAATGTTCACCGCTCGTGTCGTGATCAGGCGATGGCGCAGTGGGAACAACTGCATCGCGCCCTCACTCAGGTTGCGCGGGTGGAGTTGGTGACGCCGCAGGCAGGTTCGCCCGACATGGTATTTACCGCCAATGCCGGCCTGGTACATCGGGGCGTGGTGGCGCTCAGCAGCTTTCTCCATCCCGAACGCCAGGGCGAAGAGCCGCACTTTCGCAAGTGGTTCGACGATTCGGGCTTCTGCGTGTGTGCCTTGCCGCGTTCGACTCCCTTCGAAGGCGAGGGCGACGCATTGTTTGAAGTGGATGGTTCGCGCCTGTGGGCGGGACACGGAATTCGCACCCGGCAGTCCAGCCATCAGCGCCTGAGCGAAACCTGGAAGGTCGAAGTAATCTCCCTCCGCCTGATCGATCCTCGCTTCTATCATCTCGATACCTGTTTTTGCTGCTTGTTTGGCGGCTACGTCATGTACTTTCCAGAAGCGTTCGACGCCGAGTCTCTGGGCAAAATCGAGCAGCACTATCCGGAAGAGAAGCGCGTCCGCGTGCGCGAAGCCGATGCGTTGCGCTTTGCCTGCAATGCAGTGAATGTCGGACGCACCATCGTGCTCAACCAGATCAGCGACGAGTTGCGGGAGCAGTTGCAGGCTCTGGGCTTTCGCGTAGTAGAGGTAGTGTTGAGCGAATTTCTGAAAGCAGGTGGCGCGGCGAAGTGTCTGGCCCTGCGGCTAAGTGAGATGGAGATTACCCACAGCGAGTAAGGAACTCGCAAGCCTTCACTATTTCCCGGTTCCTTTCAATTAAGCGACCCGCTAAGTGTCCTAAATCTGCATTGCTATTTTAGGACATTATCCAAGCACAAAAAGAGCAAGAGCGACCTGCAATTGGGTGTATAGTGTCGGCGCCTGGGACACTAGGAATCGAATTCTGCCTTGCGAGAGGAGAAGACATGTGGGTATCGCGACTCTTTCTAACGACTATGCTGGTTCTAACTGGGGTAAGTAGTGCCAGCGCCCAAACCTGGACACCGGTACAAAACGTTCCTAACATCGGGGCCGGAGCGGTAGCTCTGCTCACCGATGGCCGCGTCTTAGTCCATGATGAAAGCGGTAATCCCGGCACCTGGCAAAACTGGTGGACGCTAACTCCCAACATCGCGAATGGCGACTACGCAACCGGTACTTGGACCCAGGTAGCGTCTATGCCATCAAGCTATGGTCCGCTGTACTTCGGATCTGCAGTCTTGCCCGATGGCCGCTATATCGTCGAAGGTGGAGAATACAACAACGGTAACGATGCCTGGACCGATAAAGGAGCGATCTACGATCCGGTCGCCAATACCTGGTCGTCGGTGGCTCCGCCCAGCGGATGGGTTTCGATCGGCGATAGTCCTAGTGTCATTCTGGCGAACGGAACCTTCATGCAGAGTAGTTGCTGCGACAGCCAAAAGCAGGCAGCTTTGCTGAATGCAGCTACTCTGGCTTGGACTGAGACTGGTGCCGGCAAGTTCGACCTCTATGACGAAGAAGGTATGACCTTGCTGCCCGGCGGCACCGTGCTGGATGTCGACGCCTATGTCGGCATTAACGATCCCACCGGCAAGAATTGGGAAACCTATAACCCCAATACGGGCACGTGGACCGTCCAGGGAAGCACGCCGGTTCAGCTGTGGGATTCGGGCGCCGCTTGCGGAGGCAACGGTTCCCACGAACTGGGGCCAGAAGTGTTGATGGCCAACGGCACGCTCTATGCCACTGGCGCCAATAGCTGCGCCGCCGCTCACACTGCGATCTATACCGTGAGCACCAGCTCCTGGGTTGCTGGTCCCGATTTCCCCGACGATCTCGGTATCGCCGACGGTCCGGCAGCGCTGGAGGTTAACGGCAACGTATTAATGATGACCAGCCGGGAAATTTTCCAGACCGGCTCCGCTTTCTTCGAGTGGACTGGCGCCCCACCGCTGAATCAAGTCCCCGGTCCTCCGAATGCTCCCAGCGACTCTTCTTACTACGGACACATGCTGATGCTGCCCACCGGCCAGATTCTCTTCACCGACTTTAGCAACGATGTCGAACTATTTACTTCCGCCGGCAGTCAGTACACGGGCTGGACTCCGACTTTGCTGATCACCAATCTCACCATGCATGCCAATACCACTTATAAATTCAGCGGATTCAAATTCAATGGCGTGTCGCAAGATAATGCCTATGGTGACGATTTTCAGGATGCCACCAACTACCCGCTGATGCGCTTCACCTCAACTTCGAACGGAAGCGTCTATTACGCCCGGACGCACGACCATAGCACCATGGCGGTGGGCTACGTCGGGCCTACCTATACTCATGTGGACATTCCTAACATTCCCCAGGGAGCCTACAACCTGCAAGTGGTTACCAACGGCATTGCCTCGCAAAACTACCTGGTCGGGATTCTGAATCCCTAATCACTGCCGAGTTCCCACCCTGGCTTTGATGGCTGGGGTGGAACACTAGCCGGGGAATCTCTGGTTAGGTTCCGGTTTTGAAAGGGCACGGCTTCAGCCGTGCCGCAAGCGTCGCAAAATTGACGGGGGCTTTAGCCCCGGGGGAAAGTTTGGCGATTATTCAAAGCTTCCCTAACTCGAACCTGAAAAAATTAAGCTATGACCTCTGTGCGCATCGACAAATGGCTCTGGGCTGCTCGATTCTTCAAGTCGCGGGCATTGGCTGCGCGCGCCTGCGAGCTCGGCCGAATTCAATCCAATCACCAGCCAGCCAAGGCGGCCCGCGATGTCAAGGTAGGCGATCTCTTGCATATCAAGAACGACAGTGGAGACTTTGAAGTGAAGGTTCTGCTGCTCAGCGAGGTTCGCGGACCGGCCTCGGTTGCTCAGACACTTTATGAGGAAACTGAGTCGGGCCGTGGACTGCGCCTGAAGCTGGCAGCCGAGCGTAAAGCCACGATGAACTTCGCTCCCGCCCCCGAAGGCCGGCCGTCCAAACGCGATCGCCGCCACATCATCCAATTCCGCGGAAGACAAAACTAGACGACATAATGATGTGCTCCAGTCGCAGGAATACCAGGCGGTCGAGCAACCGCAGCACCAGAAAAATGCTCAGCCAATACGGCGAGAGCTCGGCGGCGATCAGTCGATGGTACTATCGACGACACATCCATTTCGAAAGACTTGACGGACTGGATTTTGCGCTTCGGATTGCAGATGAAATCATCCCGCGCAGTCGCATCTCCCCGGGTTGTATGCGTCGAAGACCTTCGACCTTTGGCGCGCCAGCGCGTGCCCAGGGCCGTCTTCGACTACATCGACGGAGGCGCGGAAGGCGAAGTCACCCTGCGCGAAAATTGCCGCGCATTTCAAGATGTCACGTTCCGCCCTCACCAGGCGATTGCCGTGCCCGGGTGTGACCTTCGCACCCGCGTCCTCGGGCTCGACCTTGCGCTTCCTTTTCTGCTGGCTCCGGTTGGTTACAGCCGGGTGTTACATCCTGCTGGTGAAGTAGCGGCAGCCCATGCAGCCGGACTTGCCGGCACCGCATATATTTTGTCGACTATTTCCGGACATCGGCTCGAGGATGTGAAGACTGGCTCCGCGGCGCCTGTCTTTTATCAGCTCTACCTGTTAGGTTCCCGGGCGGCGGCCGAAGCTGCCCTTGATAGAGCGCAGACAGCTGGATTTTCCGCCCTGGTTGTGACCATCGACACCGCGGTGTCGGGTATGCGCGAGCGTGACCATCGCAACGGCATGCAGGAACTCGTCTGTGGCAGCCTGCTTGACCGGTTACCGCATCTTCCGCAGGTGTTGCGACGTCCAGCGTGGCTCTTCAATTTTCTGCGGGATGGCGGCCTGCCAACCCTGCCCAATGTCATCATCCCGGGTAAAGGCCCAATGCAACTCATCGATGTTCATGCGGCCCTGGCCAGCTCAGTCGTGACCTGGGCGGATATGCGTTGGATCCGCGAACTGTGGCGCGGCCCAATTGTGGTCAAAGGTGTGCTCACCGGCGATGATGCCCGGCGCGCGATTGACGAGGGGGCTGCCGCTATTTCCGTTTCCAATCATGGAGGACGCCAGCTCGACTGCGTTCCCGCCTCCTTGCGCGTCTTGCCGGAGATCGTCTCCGCCGTAAACGGGCAGGTGGAAGTCTGGATGGACGGCGGCATTCGTCGCGGCTCGGATATCGTGAAAGCTATCTGCCTGGGCGCCAGCGCGGTTCTCTGCGGCCGGGCGTACGCGTATGGGCTTGCCGCCGCTGGCGAGGCGGGTGTCGGAAGAGCCATCGAAATCTTGCGCGCTGATCTGGAACGCACGCTTCGCCTCCTGGGCTGTCCTTCCCTGGCGGCCTTGGATCGGTCGTACGTCAATGTCCCGGAGAGTTGGCAGGCGGGCTGACCGAAATCAAGACGTGTAGCCAACGCGTTTCATTCCGGCCAGACGCACATCGCCCTCTCGACCATCCTTCGCAAATCGCGGCAGCTGACGCCGCTCGCGACCCGTACGGCGATACGCCGTCTAGCAACTTCTCTGCCCTGAAACCTTGCCCCGTCCGCCTACATCTGTAACTCGCGGTATGGTACTCATTTCGCGGGAGAGACAATTATGGGAAAGCTGGATGGGAAAGTCGCCGTCGTAACCGGTGGGAACAGCGGCATCGGGTTGGCCACGGCCAAGCGGTTTGTCGCCGATGGCGCATACGTCTTCATTACCGGCCGGCGTCAAGCTGAGCTGGATGCCGCCGTAAAACAAATTGGCAAGAACGTCACTGCTGTGCAGGGCGACGTCTCGAATCTCAAAGACATTGATCGCCTGTACGAAACCGTCAAGGGGGAGAAAGGCCACATCGACATTCTGTTTGCCAATGCCGGCCTGGGAGAGTTCGCTCCCCTGACCGCGATCACAGAGGAGCACTTCGACAAGACGTTCGGGGTCAACGTGAAGGGCGTACTCTTCACTGTGCAGAAGGCGCTTCCGCTGTTTCGCGAAGGCGGATCCATCATGCTCAACGCCTCGATCGCCGGTTCGAAGGCCCAGCCGTCGTTCAGCGTTTATGGTGCAACCAAAGCGGCGTTGCGCTCCTTCGTGCGCTCCTGGACGGTCGAGCTGAAAGACCGCAGGATCCGCATCAATGCGATCAGTCCGGGACCGATCGAGACGCCAGGCTTCGACGGCCTGGGCAAGGATAAACAGGAAAACGATGCCTTCCGCCAAGCGCTCATCTCGATGACACCGATGGGACGGTTTGGCAGTCCGGATGAAGTCGCAAAGGTCGCGTCGTTTCTCGCGTCCGACGATAGCAGCTACATCACCGGCATCGAATTGTTTGTGGATGGAGGCTTGGCGCAGATCTGAGCAGTCTGAATGCTTTGTCAGGCCCCAGGGCTAGCTCGCTTGTGGCGCCCGGTTATAGGTCTACGGCGGACAACTGATGGAAGAAAGCGCGAAACTCCTGCACTATCTGCGCCGGCAATTTTTCGCGATTGGACTTCTGCAATAGGCCGTGGCCTGCGCCTTCGATGGGAACCAGTTTCGTGGGCGCGGGGATAAGCTTGATCGCACCTTGCAGTTCCTCGATTGAACCAAAGGCATCACGCGTCCCGCTCACGAAGAGAACAGGAGTCTGCAGGCTGGAGAAATGCGCAGTCCGCAATTGCGCCGGACGTCCCGGGGGATGCAACGGATACGACAGCAGCATCAGCCCTTCGACCACTGCCGGCTCCGCCGCAACCAGCATGCTCGCCTGCCGTCCGCCGTACGACACTCCGCCCAGAAAAGCTGGTCCCGAAAATTGCTGCTTCATCAACTCGACAGCTCGCCGCAGTCCAGCCTGATCATGCTTAGCGTCGGAAGGCGACGGTGGTCCGTGCGGACGCCGCTGGCGAAACGGCAAATCGCAACGCAGTGTGCTGATACCTGCGGCTGCAAACTTGTCTGCCAATGCAACCAGCAACGGCCCATCGCAGTCCCCACCCGCGCCATGCGTAAGCACTAAAAATCCAGCGCCCGCTTCCGCACGATGCAAGAATCCGCGGACCGGAGCTTCACCCGGAGTATCGTCGGCAAACGGCTTTGAGCTGGTAATAGTCACATTTACCGGTGGCGTACTTGGGCATCCATGTAGGCGCGTAGGATCGCGTTAATGCGTGTCTGGTAGCCACGATTACTCCGGAACCAGTCTAGAAGGTCTGCATCAAGTCGCATGGTAACGGTCTTCTTAGAGCGCGGCATGATTAGCTGAGCCTTCCGCCAGAAGGCTTTGTCGGTTGGGTGAACACCGGGATCTTCGACCACACCAGCGTGAATTTGCGCGTCTGTCATGGAGCGCAGACGCCTCCAATTCGTGCTTGGCTCAGACACCTTGCTCTTCGAGCTTTTGCCAATAGGCGCGACGCTCATGTGGTTCCGATCTCCATGCTGATATTAAGT
This sequence comes from Candidatus Korobacteraceae bacterium, assembly GCA_049695855.1. Classification (GTDB taxonomy): domain Bacteria; phylum Acidobacteriota; class Terriglobia; order Terriglobales; family Acidobacteriaceae; genus Bog-257. The sequence goes on from JBAVSY010000051.1 coordinate 58,650, forward strand.
GCCGTTCTTCACTACTACGATCCGTGTAGATGACGGTAATCTCAACGCCATTTACCAATCCAATCGCATAGATGCGCGTCTCTCCGTAGTCGAAACGATCATCGACTTTCTCCACCGTAGGACCATCGAAAATCCTCGCCGCGTCCGGGAATGCTATTCCGTGACGCTTCGCGTTCACGCGGTTCTTTTCACGGCTCCAGGTGAATCGCATATCTATATTTACGAAATGTATTTACATTGTCAAGCGTGATCCGACCCGGCCTCTCGCCCCGGCGAGAGAGTGGCCCCAACTGTTTATCGCCCCAGCTTCTTTGCCTGGCAAGCGACCACGACTTTGGTCGGATCGATGGCGTCATCGTCCAACTGCATCTCGATCACTTTGCCATTCTTGTCGATCAGGTAATTGACCCGTCGCGCCGCTTTGTATTCCGGGTCGTACAGTCCGTACTCTTTGGTAATGTCACCGCCCCAATCGCTCAACAACGGGAAGGTGACTCCGATTTGTTGCGCCCACGCCTTATTCGAGAAGGGAGAATCCATGCTCACACCCAGTACCTGGGTGTCGGTGGCTTCCAGCTTGGCCAAGTTCTGCTGGAACGCCTGCATTTGCTTGGCTCAACCACCGGTGAAGGCGAAGATGTAGAAGGCTAGCGCGACATTCTTCTTGCCGCGGAAATCGTGCAGCGAAACCTGCTTGCCGTTCTGATCTTCCAGCGTGAAGTCCGGAGCCATGTCGCCCACCTTAATCTTCGGCTGCGGCATCTGGTTTGCTTTGTCGGCGGCATAGCTGGCGGGCAACAGGCATCCGGCAAGCAACAGCCCCACTAAAAACGTTCTCATCGGTTCTCTCCTCTCGAAATTCTGGACGGGACTCAGCGATTAGGCGTGTCTGCCATTGTCCCATCAATAGCAAGTTTTCAGCCACAGGCGCTCTCCGCGGATGCTTTTTTCAACGCCGTGAAACTCTTGCTTTCCGTTTTGGAACGCACCAAGTACGTTTCGCACGTTCCCAATTGCGGAAGGCCCCCGCGAGGCGATAAAGTGAATGAGTACTCATTCGGTGTGCATCGCCGGGCAATCTCAGCAGCGGCAGGACGAAATTGTGGGCGGATGCAACTCTCAGGTTCTTAACGATCAGGCCCAGTGACCAAACGTGACCCTCAATCTGCTTCGACTCCCGCCGAGGGAGCCGCTCCCGGCGTGAACCGCAGCGCCGACAAGTACCAGCGCATTCTGGATGCCGCTGTCGCTGTCTTTGCCGAAAAGGGCTTCTTCACCTCGCGCATCGCTGATATCGCTGACCGCGCCGACGTCGCCGACGGCACCGTCTATCTCTACTTTAAGAGCAAGGAAGAGATCCTGATGACCGCCATCAACACCGCCTTCGATGCCTTCATGAGTCTGGCGCGGACGGAATTGAAGAAGCAGCCGAATCCGGCGGAACGTCTGCGGCGGCTGGCATTCCTTCATCTGGACGCGCTCGGATCCAATCGCAATCTGGCTGTCGTCTTTCAAATGGAGTTGCGGCAAAGCACGCGCTTTCTCTCCGAGTTCTCGCATCATCACATGATTGAATACCTCAGCCTGGTACGCGAAGCCATTACCGACGGCCAAGCCGACGGAACCTTTCGCCGGGAGATGTCGGACAAGTATGCGGCCAATTGTTTTTTTGGAGCCTTGGACGAGATGGTCACCTCCTGGGTGCTGAGCGAACATGACTACCCACTGGCCAACGTTGCCGATGGGGTGGTCGACATTTTTCTGAACGGCATGCGCAGCGATAAGCAATAGAGGTCGTCACTTTGGAGATCCTTAGGGTTTGAGAAGGTTACGGCAGAAACCGGAATTTGCCGGGTGGAGTATACGACACGAAAATCCCAGCCCGAGGGCCGAACAACTTAGCCCCGCACGCCGGGGTCCCCAAATCGTGCCGGTCTTGCACCAGTTGGGGTGGACGTAGCCGAAAGGCGGAGTGCTGGGTAGCGTAGGAATAAGTCCGAGTCCCGTAGGTGTCTGTGTCGTAGCTGCAATTCGCGCTAAGCGATGGCACAAACCATCTCATTGGGGATCGAATCAGCCGCGCAGCGGCGATATTGTTTTAGCCGCGGGCGTGAGAGGCTGTTACGAAACTCGGTTCGCGCTGGAATAGGTGGAACAAACCGCGCGAAATCGAGTGCCGAAGGCACGGCATAATCTAGCCCAGCACGGAGCCGGAGGCGGAGTGCTGGGTGACGTGGAAAAAAATCCCCGAGTCGCGTAGCGACGGCAGGGTTTCGTAGCAGCCTCGTGAGCCCGCGGTGAAGTGGGAAAAATAATTGAGCCGCGGAACGGCGGCACGGCTCCTACACAGACACCGTAGGGGCGAGTTACCTAAGTTTGATCAGGGGACACGCAATTGGGCGCAAATAATCTTCGAACTCTTAACGACGTTTTCTTCACGCTGATGGAGCGCAACAGCGAGCGCATTATGCTCACGCGTGAAGGCGACACGTGGCAAACCATCTCGCCCATTCAACTGCGGAGTTGGGTCTACGCCACCGCGCGTCAACTGCAAGCTTGGGGTGTCAAAAAGGGCGACCGGGTCATCATCCTCAGCGAGAATCGGCCGGAGTGGGCCATCGCCGACTTCGCCACCCTGCTGTTGGGAGCCGTCGACGTTCCTATCTATGCCACGCAAACCAGCGAGCAGTGTCAGTTTGTGGCGCAGAATTGCGAAGCGCGTATCGCTTTCGTTTCCACCCGCCAGCAGTATGAGAAGATCGCCGCCATTCGACAGCAGACCGGCATCAAGTACATCGTCATCATGGACGACGCTCCGGAATTGACCGAAGCCGTACCCATGCAGTCCTTTCTACACGCCGCGTCATTCGAGAACGATCCCGACCTGGAAGCTATTGCCCGGCTGGTGGAACCCGACGATCTGGCTACCCTGATTTACACCTCGGGTACAACGGGCACGCCCAAGGGCGTAATGCTCACCCACGGCAACCTGGCGGCGAATCTTAATGTTTCGCTCGACATGTATGAGTTGGACAAGGAAGACCTGTGCATCTCCTTCCTGCCGCTCTCGCACGTGACTGCCCGCCATTTGGACTACGCACTGTTCAACATTGGTGTGCCTCTGGCCTACTGCCCCAACATTGACGATCTGCCCCGCACCATGGCCGAGCTTCATCCCACCATCATCGTCGCCGTACCCCGCGTCTACGAGAAGATTTACAACAAGGTTCAGTACTCGTCGCACGGAGTCAAGCAGGCTCTTATCAAGTGGGCTTTGTCGGTGGGCGCGACAAATCGTGAAGCCATTCTGCGTGGCGAAACTCCAAAATCCCTGTCGTGGAAGCTGGCCAATACTCTGGTCTTTTCCAAGGTGCGAGCAGGGCTCGGCGGCCGAGCCCGGATTTTCGTCTCCGGAGGCGCGCCTCTGGGACGCGAGATCGCTACCTGGTATGCCGACATCGGCATCCGCATTCACGAAGGTTACGGACTCACCGAGACCTCTCCGGTGATCGCGGTCAACAACCCCATCAACCATCGCCTAGGCACGGTCGGCAAGCCACTACCGAATGTCGAAGTGCGCATCGCTGAAGATGGCGAGCTGCTGGTACGCGGCCCCTCGATCTTCAAGGGTTACTGGAAGATGGCCGAGGAATCTGCTGCAGTCTTTGAAGATGGCTGGTTCAAGACCGGCGACATCGCGCGCCTCGACGAAGAAGGTTATCTTTCTATCACCGACCGCAAGAAGGATCTGATCAAGACTTCGGGCGGTAAATTCATTGCGCCTCAGCCTATCGAAAGTTCGCTCAAGGTAAACCAGTTTATCGGCGAGGCTGCCTTGCTCGGCGACCGTCGGCGCTTCCCTGCCGTACTCATCATCCCCAGCTTTCCCGACCTGGAGGAATGGGCGCGCCATCATGGAGTGAAGTTTTCGTCGCGCAAGGAATTGGTGAAGTCGCATCAAGTGCAATCGCTCTATCAGGGCATTGTCGATGAGATGAATCAGAATCTGGCGCAGTTCGAGAAGCTGAAGCGCGTGCTGGTTGTCCCGGACGAACTCAGCATCGCCGACGGCACTCTCACTCCCAGCATGAAGTTGCGCCGCCGCAACCTGACCGATCGCTACAAGAAAGAAATCGACGCCCTCTACGCCGAGGCAGAATCGCATCAGCGCACGGCCACTTCGGCGAAGTCGTAAGAGTTGCCGCGACCATCCGCTGACACCTGCTTCTTAGACCTGTATGGCCGCTTGTTCGCGACAGCCGCCCGATGAACTTGAGTGGCAAAGTGTATCGCCAGCGGATACAATGTAGATACATCGGGCTATACTCTGTATCATCGAAGGGATAATTGCATGAAGGCACAGATGGTCAAATGGGGAAACAGTCTTGCCATACGCATTCCTAAACCCGTCGCTGAAGAAGCCAAGTTGAGGGAAGGCGATTCGCTGGAGATTGAGGCGGCTGCCGAGGGCCGTCTGGAACTGCGCCGCGCCAGCAAAATGCCTACGCTCGGCCAACTAGTGGCGCAGATCACTGCCGAAACCCGCTATTCGGAGGTTCCCATCGGCGGGGAAATTGGGAAGGAAATCGTTGAATGGTGATGCCTTATGTTCCCGACGCTGGGGATATCGTTACGATGAATTTCGACCCACAAGCAGGTCGCGAACAGGCGAAACGAAGGCCTGCCTTAGTTCTCACTGATCAGCGTTACAACCGCGCCAGTGGTCTGGCAATTGTTTGCCCACTGACAAGCAAGCGCAAACCTTATCCGTTTGCACTTCCAGTTACCGTCGGCGACGTAGATGGCGCTGTCTTGGTCGACCAGTTGAAGAGCCTGGATTGGGCCAGTCGCAAGGCAAGTTTCCACTCCAAGGCTGAGGCGGGGCTGGTGAGCAAAGTGCGTCAGTACCTCGCCGTTCTGCTCGGGATTCGTTAGCGCCTGGTCGAAATCACTCAATCGGCTCAACCGCGATCCTAGGTTCCGCGGGAGCTTTGCGGTCGGGCCGCTGCACCAGAATGGTCGCTGCCAGCACCACTACGATACCCGCAACTTGCATAGGCGAAACCAACTCTCCTAGAATAATAGCCGTTAGCAGAATCGCCCACACCGGCTCGAGGCAGGCGGTGACAATGGCGCGCGTGGGATCGAGGTGTTGTAATCCCGCGAAATATAGCGAGAACGGGATCAGCATCGACGCAATCGAAAAGATCAGCATGAACAGCCACTGGCCGCCGCTGTAATGTTGAGCGACGATCTTCCACGGCGGGTTCAGCAGTTGCCAGAACACGCTGGCGCCCAGCAGCGAATACACCAGCACCGTCCAGCGTTCGTAGATCTGCAACAAGTGTTGGCCGTAGACGTTGTAGAAGGCGAACGAAATCGCCGCTAGCTCGGCTGCGATGACCCCAATCGCACTGAAGCGTGTTCCCGACAAAGCCAGCCAGGGAAATCCGCGCCGGGCGCCCACTTCTCCCACCGCCAAGGCGCAGCCAATCACGGCCAGCACGACTCCGCTGATCCGAAGTGCCGTGGCCCGCTGCAATCCACGGGCGAGCATGTAAAGCAGCACCCAAACCGGCGCAACGTATTGCAGCACAATCGCCGTCGCTACCGTCGTCTTCTCTATCGCGAAATAGTAAAAATAGTTCGAGGCAGCCAGGCCCAAGATTCCCAGCAAAAAGAATTGTGCCAGGTGACTGCCGCGCACCCGCAGTGAGGATCGCTTCTTCACCAAGAGAATGGGCGCCAGGATCAGCAGCGCGATGGTGCTGCGGCTTTGCGCCAGAACCAGGGGATCGATCGGAGCTAAAACATGCGTTCCGCCTGTGAACCTACCGGTAAACATCGCCCGGCCCATGGCGGCCGACAGCCCCCAGAAGAAGGTCGCAGCCGCGATGAACAGGTATCCGCGGGTGGGATGAGCGACGGATTGGTGGTTCGAAGGGTGTGGCTGTTTGGGTGAATCTTGCGTGTGGTTTCTATCCACGATCCACTAGGCACGAATCGCTTTCTTCAATCGGCCAGGGCACCCTGGCTGTGCGAGGAACGGAGCACGCGGTCGACGGTATACGGAGCTCGCTTGGACGGCTCGTGGAAGTGCCGGACCTGCAACTCACCCAGCAGTCCGAGCGCGATCAACTGCACGCCCGCTACGATCAGCACAGCGGCAAACACCAGCAGCGGTCCGTGCTCGTCCATCACGTTCTTGCCGCGGACAAACTTCTCCACCACCATCCACGCTGCGATGACGGAGCCGGTCATGGCGCTCAATGTGCCAACGGTACCGAAGAAATGCAAGGGCCGCGACATATACTTCAGCAAGAAGCGAATGGTGATCAGGTCGAAGAACACGCGGAAGGTTCGCGAGATACCGTAGTGCGATTCGCCCCGCTCGCGATTCACGTTGCGGATGGGAATCTCGCAAATAGTCGCGCCGTAGGCCGACGCCAGCGCCGGAATAAAGCGGTGCAGTTCACCGTAGAGCGGAACTTCCTGCACCACCTCGCGCCGGTAAGCTTTGAAGGTTGTGCCAAAATCGTGCAGCTCAACACCGCTGAGCTTGGCCATCAACCAATTGGCAACTTTCGACGGAATTCGCCGCAGCACAAAATTGTCGATGCGCTGCTTGCGCCAACCGCTGACAATGTCGTACCCCTCCCGCAACTTTTGCAGGAACATGGGAATGTCGTGGGGATCGTGCTGCAAGTCGCCGTCCATGGCGATGACGTATTCCCCTTCGGCGTGATCGAAGCCGGCGGCTAGGGCCGATGTCTGTCCGAAATTCCGCCGCAGCTTTACCACTACAACCCGCCGGTCCACGGCCGCGATCTGCTGCAACAACCAGAATGTATTGTCCTGGCTGCCATCATCCACGAAGACCAGCTCGAACGGCTCACCGGCTGCTTCCATCACCACTTTCACGCGATCGTACAGTTCGGTGACGTTCTCTTCTTCGTTATGAAACGGCACGACAATGGAGTACTTGAGCACAGACTCTTAATTATACCGTCCAGTCGCTGCGATTGGGCATGGGGAAATGGAGGAATTCCTCATCGGATAAAACCCGAGGCTCAGAATTTGCACTTCCCATGAGCCTACCCATCTGGACGAGGCTCAGCCGCCGATGGTCGCAATATGTTTCAGAATCCGCGAGACCCCCGTCTGAAATACGTCCGGCGGCGTGATCAGGCTGACCACCAGATGGCCTTCCATAGCAAAATCGTAAAAATGTCCGGGCTGCACCAAGACCCCCGTCGCACCCAGCAGAGCGATTGCGAGTTCCTCGTCCGCTGCGGTGACCGGAACCCGCAGCACGGCATACCAGCCGCCCTCCACCTGGAGCCGGCAGCCGAGCCTCTGTCCGGCCACTTGTGCGTCCAGTTCCCTCAGGTTTTCCCGGATGCGTTGCAGCAACTGGGCTTGAATGCCGCCTCTCTCCTCCAGCAGGGTTGGAATCGCCGATTGCACCGGCGCATTCATGGAAAGGTAGGTGTCGGCAATAACTTCCAGCCGCGCCAGCGCTTCCGCTTTCAATGTCTCCGGACCACTCACCGCGATCCAGGCAACCTTCATCTGTGGCAAGCCGGAAATCTTCGACAAGCCGCTCAGGGTGAAGGTCAACGGTTGGCGATTGGAGGCGAAGGTGAGCGGCAATTCCTCGGTCAGGGCATAGTCCAGAAAAACTTCATCCGCGATGACGGCCAAATCATTGGCTGCGCAAATACGGTTCAATTCCTCCGCCTCGTGCCGCTTCACATACGAACCGGTGGGATTGTTGGGATGCACGATCAGCACCGCCCTGCATTTTGCACCCGTCGCCTGAGCTCGATCGACAGCCGCCTGCAGCGACGGAAAATCCATCTGCCATCCGTGGTCGTAGATCAGCTCATAAGGAAGCAGTTTCACGTCTTGCAGGTCAGCCAGAAAATCGAATAACGGATAGCTCGGCGTGGGCACCAGCACCGCGTCTCCCGGATCGCACAGCAGGCGGAACACGAACGAATACGCCTCACTGGTGCTGGTGGTCAGGATCAGGTCGTCGAGCGCGACAGAATTTCCCCGCGCCGCGTAATAAGCGGCAATCGCCTCGCGAGCCGCGAGTAACCCCTTCGGTTGCGGGTCGTAGCGTAGCGCCTCCGGTCGAGCCAGGGCCCGCAATAATTCTTCCTCGCGATATTGCAATCCGACAGTCGTTGGATTCGATGCAGTGAGGTCGAGTAGTTCCCTGCCCGCCCGGCGATGCGCGTCGAGCCCTTCCGTGTAGCGATTGGTGACAAGATTCCAGCAAGTGCGCCGGGCAAAGAAGCTCTGCATCAGGGAATGATAATGGAAGTTGTTCGACGAAGGGGATGGGATGTTGGCCGGGCTCAAGAGACTATGTCGCGACCGGCAAACGGAATTTGCGGTGGGACAAACGCATCGACATCATCTTCCGCCAGCCGCGCAGCGGCGATATTTGTTTTAGCCGCGGGCGTGAGAGGCTGTTACGAAACTCGGTCCGCGCTTGCATCGGGGGAATAGACCGCACGAAATCAAGTGCCGGAGGCACGGCATAACCTAGCCCAGCACGGAGCCGGAGGCGGAGTGCTGGGTGAAGTGGGAAAAATCTCCGAGTCGCGTAGCGACGGCACAGTTTCGTAACGGCCTCTTAAGG
>JBAVSY010000052.1:0-31357 GCA_049695855.1 Candidatus Korobacteraceae bacterium
AAATAGTAGACACGTTATCAGCACAAAGTTTTTCATTTCCAACTCCAAGATGACACTAGCACACCTCGTTGACGAAAGCGCGAAGACGGTGGGGGCAGGGCGCAGACGGAGGCCGCCGCGCCAGGGTTGCCGATGACTCTCCCGCGTGACTATCGGGAGTGCGGATGATCCACGTCAACACACGTTGGGTCTGGCCGTTCGTTCTCATCGGTGTCGGCATCGCATTTCTGCTGGAATGGTTCTATGCCCAGCGTTCTACTCCTAACTGACGTAATATCGCCATTACACTCAAAGGCGGTTGAGGATCAAAACCCCGACCGCAGTCATCCAACCGTGGCAGGAGAGCGAAGATGCATCACGTGCGTCAAGAGGAGCTGCCTTTCGTGGGTAGTTCGTATGAGTTTGTCGGATCCCAGCAAGGCGACACCAGTGTTTCGGTTTTCCTGTTCCACGGCAAGCCCGGTTCGGGGCCCGGTCCGCACCGCCATCCCTATGATGAAATCCAGTTCATCCGTGAAGGCCGCGGAGTGTGGACCGTTAACGGCAAGACCTTCGAGGGTACCGCTGGCGACATCTTTGTCATCAAGGCTGGCGAGATCCACAGCTTCCAGGCGGTTGGCGATTCGCCACTCGTACAACTTGACGTTCACCTTAGTCCCCGCTTCATCCAGGAGAATCTATAGAGGCGGGTGGCCCAGCCCAGCGATTCGCAGAAGATCGGGCAACTTCTCTCCAGGAGAACGGACATGAATACTCTCGACAGCTTATTGGAACGCAACCAGGAATTCGCAGCTCAGCAGTCTGCTGCGGACACCTTGATGCCTTCGCTTCCGAGCGCGTTACCGAAGGTAAAGGCAACCATCATCGGCTGTGCGGATATGCGCGTGGATCCCGCTCATGTCCTGGGAATCAGACCGGGCGAGGCGGTTGTGATACGGAACATCGGCGGTCGAATCACGCCGGGCTTGCTGGAGCAGTTGGGGTTACTGGGGCGAATCGGTGAAGTTGCCGGCAAGGTTCCTGGAGGCGGCGGAGAGTTCCACCTCATCATTCTTCAGCACACCGACTGCGGCATCACTCGCCTTGCAAACGAGCCGGCCATGCTGTCGCAGTATTTTCAAGTACCGGAAACTGATCTCAAGACGAAAGCGGTTACCGATCCTCGCGCTGCCGTTGCCATTGACGTGGCTTTGCTGCGCACCATCCCAGCATTGCCGGACGCGTGGCTTATCTCCGGCCTGGTCTACGACGTGGCGACCGGACGGATTGAAATCGTAGTACCGCCAGCCCCGATTCGCACTCCGTAATCACTAAAATAGTAGCGGTGACCACCGCTTCTTGCACCGCGGTCACCGGTTCACCACGGCATTCGAAGAATCTTTCTCCTGGCCTGTGGAATCTGCTTTTCAGAGAACAGCTTTCAGAGAACATGAGGAGGAGCAGACGTGTCGCTTGCGCTGATTGCTATTGGGATCGCGGTGCTGTGTCTGGCGATCGGAATTTGGATTAAACGCACCCGGGGCGAGCAGGCATTGGAGCAGCATAGCATCACTCCGGAAGCGCTCCACACTTTGTTGGCCGCAAAGCAAGAGATACTTCTCCTGGATGTTCGCCAGCCGCTCGATTTGTTAGCCGATGCGGAGATCATCCCGGGCGCAAAGAGGATCCCCCCCAAAGAAATAATGGAGAATCCCTCGCTCATTCCAAGAGAGCAGGATGCGGTCGCTTACTGTACCTGCCCTGGCGACAAAACCGCTCGAATCATTATTCGCCGGGCCCGGGCTCTGCATTTCGACCGAGTCAAATTTCTGAAGGGCGGACTGGCGGCCTGGAAAGCGAAGGGTTATCCGGTCGAGCCCTACCTGGAGTCCTTCCACCTCGACTCGGCGAGTTAACCAGGGCTCGGGGAACGATCCTTGCTGTCTGGTTACGACGGCGCAGTCGGGCCAGGTTTTGCAATGCCCTGATTTCGGCAGTTAGTTCCGGGTTGTCGGTTGTTCATTATTCATCCGGTCGTTGTCGAGCAGACTGAGCCGACTCCGCCTACGGCAACCTAGCCCCAGCTCTTTCGGTATACGAAGGTATCGAGCGATACCTTCGTCCAATGGATTTCTCTTCAGGCTCATGATGTGATGGCGCCTGTACATCGGGGGAGAGCCGCAATGACAACACCGACAAGCTATCAAACGGACATTCGCCCGCTCTTTACGGAACGGGACATTGAAGGCATGAGCAAGGGGTTCAACCTGGCAAGTTACGATGAGGTCAAAAAGCACGCTGCCGCCATCTACGATCGCATTCGGGGAATCGGCGGCGCGGTCATGCCGCCCCCACCGCCCAGAGGCGAAGGTCCCTGGCCGCAATCTCGCATTGAGCTCTTCGCTAAATGGATGGCGGACGGGTTTCAACCTTAGGCGGCAAAAACGCGGGTGGCCCAGGTCTCGCGCCTTTCGAGACCTGGGTAAGCGCGACGCGTCACTGCGGGAAAGTTGTCGTCTCTGGGAGCTTCGGTTGGTGAGCATTCCATTCGTTCCGTTGGACTGGCCCCTTCTCCTGGGGCGGATGGTAGACCAACCTTCCCAGGTCTCGAAAAACGCGAGACCTGGGGCACCCGGTCGGGAAGTCAAAATAGAACGGCCCTTAAAATCCGATTGAGGAGACTAGCATAACGATCACTACCGAAATCGCGCCGAACGTTTATCGCATCTCGATCTTTGCGCAATGGGGCAATTTTCAGTTCAACCATTTTCTGGTGAAAGACGATGAGCCGCTGCTGTTCCACACCGGGCTGCGCGGAATGCACGCGGAAATTCGCGAGGCCGTCTCCCAGCTCATCAACCTTTCCGAGTTGCGTCACATCAGCTTCAGCCATTTTGAGTCAGATGAGTGCGGATCGATCAATGAATGGTTGGCCGCCGCGCCCCAGGCCGACGTGCTCTGCAGCCAGGTTGGCGCCCTGGTGAACGTGAACGACTTCATTGGCCGGGAGGCACGCGGCATTCCTGACGGCGGGACTTTGACGACCGGGAAGTACCGCTTCCGCTACTGCCAGACTCCCCATCTGCCCCACGGCTGGGACGCCGGCGTCCTCTTCGAAGAAACCCAGGGAACCCTGCTCTGTTCGGACCTGTTCCATCAGCTGGGCGACGTCGAACCCATCACCTCTGCCGATGTCGTGGGCCGCGCGCAGCAGACGCTGAAGGAATTTCAGGCGGGCGTTCTCGCGGAGTATGTGCCCTACACACCCATCACCGGGCAGAACTTGAAAAAGCTCGCCGACCTGAAGCCCAAAACGCTGGCCATCATGCACGGCTCCAGCTTTACCGGTGACTGCGCCCGAGCCCTCAATGAGCTCAATGTGGTATTTCGCGAGTTCTACGGCGGGCAGAAGTAGAGGCGGAAATCTCCGATCACAGTTTCATTTTGACGGGCCAGCTCCCGAGTGGCCGGCAATCCGGAAGTAAACTCCTCCTCCCAGTTGACGTGACCTCGCCATAAGACAAGTGATCCGGTTGGGTTTAGTTGCGCTATGACCTGTTCTCGCCACCTATCCTCCAAACCGTTTGACACTATGTAACCTGCGACTCCGACCTGATCCTGGCCGAGGCTCAAAGCAATTGCGATGGTCGCTAGCAGTTTAGCCAGTTGCCAGCATGGCACGAAGAGCGCACACTAGTATCAGCCTCTACATGTACGTCCTCTAGCCAGGGGACATGCCGACGCCCACGGGTCCATGCTGAGCTTAGGATGACCTCGTTCTTGTGGGCGCGCCAGTTCGATCTCCAATTTCCGTCCATTTCCGACGTAGCACAGAGTCGCGTGTACAACAGCACGACACGCTGAGGCTCGGCTCGTCGGGCCCAAGTAATCAGTAATTTCATAGAAATAATGCAATTGAAGGAGCTAATGATGAATAAGAAACGAGTCCCATGGTTGGTGTCGTTATGGTTGTTGGCTTCCGCAGGTCCAGCCATCGGGCAACAAGCTAAGCCGGCGTCTTATGCCAAGCAACCTAACATCATCATCATCTGGGGCGATGACATTGGTCAGACGGATGTCAGCGCCTATTCGATGGGACTGATGGGCTTTCGCACGCCCAACATTGATCGTGTCGCCAAGGAAGGCATGATTTTCACCGATTACTATGCGGAGCAAAGCTGCACCGCCGGCCGAGCGTCGTTCATCACCGGCCAGTCGGGTTTGCGCACGGGCTTAACCAAGGTTGGTTTGCCGGGAGCGGCCGTAGGGCTGCAAAAGGAAGATCCGACGATTGCGGAGTTGCTTAAGGCACGCGGTTATGCGACCGGCCAATTCGGCAAGAACCATTTGGGTGACCGCAATGAATACCTGCCCACCGTACATGGCTTCGACGAATTCTACGGTAACTTGTACCACCTCAACGCCGAAGAAGAGCCGGAAGATGCCGACTATCCGAAGGATCCGGCTTTCCGCGCCAAGTTTGGCCCGCGCGGCGTGCTGGACTGCAAGGCCTCGACTGTTGATGATCCGACGGTGGACCCTCGCTTCGGCAAGGTCGGCAAGCAGGTCTGCAAGGACACAGGCCCGCTGACCAGGAAGCGAATGGAGACGATCGACGACGACGTCGCTGCCCGCGCGGTGGAATTCATTCAGCGGCAGAACAAGGCCGGCAAGCCGGCTTTCGTCTGGATCAACTTTACCCACATGCACTTCCGCACCCACGTCAAACCGGAGAGCGTCGGGCAGTCCGGCCGCTGGCAGAGCCCGTATCACGATGCCATGATCGACCACGACAAGAATGTCGGCACGGTCCTCAAAGTACTCGATGACCTAGGCACCGCAGACAACACCTTCGTCATGTACAGCACCGACAATGGCCCGCACATGAACTCCTGGCCGGATGCAGCGATGACACCGTTCCGCAGCGAGAAGAACTCGAACTGGGAAGGCGCCTATAGGGTTCCAGCGATGGTTCGCTGGCCGGGTCATATCAAGCCGGGCAGTGTGTCCAATCAGATCGTCGCTCACCTCGACTGGCTGCCGACCTTTCTGGCCATGGCCGGTGACCCTCAAATAAAAGAGGAGCTGCTCAAGGGCTACAAGGTTGGAGACATGACCTACAAGGTCCACTTGGACGGTGACAACCTCGTCCCCTACCTGACGGGCCAAGTCGCAGAGAGCCCACGAGTGTCGTTCTTGTACATCAACGACGATCAGCAATTGACCGGCCTACGCTACGATAACTGGAAACTCGTCTTCATGGAACAGCGGGCCGAGGGAACGATGCTGATCTGGTCGAACCCTTTCACCAGTTTGAGAATCCCGCTGATGTTCAACTTGCGAACGGACCCGTACGAGCGAGCGAACATCACTTCCAACACTTACTACGACTGGTTGCTGGATCACGCCTACTTGCTGGTCCCGGCGCAGGCGTACGTAGGCAATTTCCTGATGACGCTTAAGGACTACCCACCGCGGCAGAAAGCAGCCGCCTTCAACATGGATGAGGTCATGAAGCAGCTCCAGGAAAGCGGAGGGTCGAAGTAAGACTGGAAGGGGGGCGGGAGCCCTTCGGTCGAAGTCGCTCCCGCCTTACTCTTCATCAGGGAGAGGAATTTATGAAAAGCGGAGTGACGAAGATTCTGCCCGTTCTCCTGTTGTTTACCACCGTGGCCTTGACAGCTGCCCGGTTGGCCTCCTGGAACAAAGGCCCCGCCGAAGTCACCGCGGTCACGGCCATTGACATCCTGCTGGAGCCGGATGCCACGATGCTTCAGCAGGCCGAGGCTAACAACGCTCGCTTGCTCGCAGTCTTTCCAAAAGGCTTCGCCTTAGATGCGACACACCGTCCGCACATCACACTGATTCAGCGTTTCGTTCGCACCGCGGATCTCGATAAGGTTTACGCCGCCGCCGGCAAGGTTCTCGCGGACGCGAATGTGAACGGCATGAAGTTGGAGGCGTTCAAGTATTACTATGCCCCGGCTGGAGCTGTCGGCGTCGCGGGCATTTGCGCGAAGTCGACGGCGGCAATCTTAAAGCTCCAGGCCGATATCATTGCAGCGGTAGAACCGTTTACGGTAGAAACCGGACCGATCGGCGCGTTCACCGCACCACACGACGATGCGTCGAGTGACGCCGCCCTCATCCAATACGTTTCAACATTTGTGCCGAAGATGTCCGGCGAGAATTTCAATCCGCACGTCAGCACCGGGGTCGCGCCGCGAGAATACCTCGACAAGATGCTCGTCGAACCATTTCATCCGTTCACCTTCTCGCCGGCGGGCGCAGCTGTCTACCAGCTCGGCCCCTTCGGTACGGCCGCGAGGAAACTCAAAGAATTGAATTTGAAGCATTGAGGCAAAAACCGCTCTGGTCCGAAGGTTCAGCGTGACACGATAACTGTCGTAATATCGCCATAGCGCAAGTAATCGCCATCGGCCCCCGTTCTGGTGAGGCCTGTCAACTGCGAGATACTCCCCATTCACCGACCAATAATACTCTTGTAATGTCGCAGGAATTCGATACACTTCCATGCCGCGGAACCGAATCCAAATTTCCGCGCGAATGGAGACGACGATGCTTGGAGACCTTCTTGGCGAAAGCCAGGGCAAAAGAATTGTGCGGCGCGTGCTAGCAGTAGATCCCCCCACGGTTGAAGTGAGCTTCGAAGACAGCGGGCAGATGCTGGGTGTCCCTACGACGGGAACCGGAACCTACACATCCGTGATCCGGGCGGATGGCTCCCTCTATGGCGAGGGCATGGGACTCATTATCACAAACGAGGGCGAGGGCATCACCTGGACCGGAACCGGCATGGGCAGCCTGGGAGCCGGCGGCGTGGTCAGCTACCGCGGCATGCTGTATTACCGCACCACCTCGCAGAAGCTGGCGAAGTTGAATAACGCTTCGGCCGCATTTGAGTATGAAGTGGACGCGGCCGGCAACACCAGCTCGAAAGCCTGGGAGTGGAAGCAGGGCGAGTCGGCCATGGGCAAATCCGCCTGATGTCCCGGGTCGGCGGCGTTGGCCGGCGCCACCGACGTGATCAGTAACGCGGTGACGGCTGCCAGAACGATGGTGCGAAAGAAGGAGATGAGAGGTTGCGCCTGGCTTGGCATTGGCTCGTGCTCCTCGCAGCGGTGTTAAACGTTCGTGGACCCGGGAAGAAGGTGCGCGATGAGGCACGGGGGAGAGGAAGAGAGGTTTACTTCAAGGCGCTCGGGAGCGAATCGGAATGGGCAGGAAGAAACGCCGGAGTCCTCTCGCGAGATGCCGGGCGGGATTTTACAACTGCCAGGGAGTGTTTGTCACTTTATTTATTCGTGGCGCAGGATAAGGTAATCTCGTATCCGGTCGGAGCGCGTCGCCGTAAGAGCTGGTATTGCGCTGGGCTCGCATTTGTCGCTAAGAATCTGAAAAGCAAGCGTAACTCGACATTTTCCCGAATTGGCACTTAGATGGCAATATTGATTAACACCATTAGACCATACTGACTGCCTACAGACGTGCCAATTCCTGCTCGTTACAGCCCTCCTGAGCGGCGATCTGGTCAGTGGAGGTACCTAGGGCTGTCAGGCATCTGGAGATGGCCTCAGATCGCCTTTAAACGCGAAGTTTCAAATTGGAACGATTTCGGCATAGACGACGTCGGCCAACCCAGCTGAGATTGTCATTCGGAGCGGAGTAAAGAACGCCAAGGTGTCGAGCGGAGTCGAAGAACCGCTAGCGCCCGCGAAGGAGCCAGCTGGGGATAGAGGTCCTTCGACTCCGGTGGCGAAGCGCCGCCTGCGCTCAGGATGACAGGCGGAAAACAGGTCCTTCGACTCCCGCGGCGAAGCGCCACCTGCGCTCAGGATGACAGGCGGAAAACAGGTCCTTCGACTCCGGTGGCGAAGCGCCGCCTGCGCTCGGGATGACAGGCGGAAAACAGGTCCTTCGACTCCGGCGGCGAAGCGCCACCCGCGCTCAGGATGACAGGCGGAAAACAGGTCCTTCGACTCCGGCGGCGAAGCACTGCCCTGCGCTCAGGATGACAGGCGGAAAACTGGTCCTTCGACTCCGGCGGCGAAGCGCCGCCTGCGCTCAGCGACACCTTTCGAGCGCGTGACCGTCATCGCCTGCGGGAGTCGAACGGTTGGCCAACTTTCCTACTTGCGCTCGGCCTTCTTCGGAAGCTCGACCGCGATCTCGATCATCGGGCGGCCCAGGCGTTCGGCTTCTTCGGGAGTGACCCCCGCCATCTGCATGCGGCGATTCTGTATCTCCCGCAACCGGAGCAAGACTTCGCGCTCCTGCTCAACGTATTCTTCCTCGCTGATTGCACCTTCTTCCAACTCGGTCTGCAATTCCAGCAGGCGATCTTTGATGGGCGCGTCGTCGGTATATTCCTCTTCGGCCGCGCGAGCCAGCGTCCGCAGAATGAACTTGAAACCCGAGATGGGTGACAGCAACAGATCGTCGATCAGCAACATAAAAGTCCGCCAGTGAGGCCGTCAAGCCATCTCATACTTCCCGCTGATAGGTCTGTGTCAGGGCACGTCTTTAGACGTGCCGCAAAAGTGTCCGGTGTAACTTGGGCTTTAGCCCTTGAGAAACTTTTTTGCAGCGGCTAAAGCCGGGACCTTGACAGCATGTCGTTCGGCACGACTAAAGGTCGTGCCCTGATACACTCCAAATGACTTATGAAATAGCTTGGCTATTCTAGGTGTTCGTCCCACCAGAAAGCTTTCTTTCCGATTGCGACCCAGTCTCTTCAGCCCCGGCCAACCTCGGCTGAAGCCGTTTCTGATGGCCTGCGATTTCGCCGGACTAAAGCCCGGCGCCTCCACCTCAGCTACTGCTGCTGGGCTCCAGTTTCAGCCGGATGTTCACAAAGTTATACGGCGGCCAAGGGCCGGTGTACTTGAAGTTCAGCCGGTCGCCGAACTTCCTGGCTATGCGGTTTACCGCGGCATCGAACTCGGTTTCGCGTTCGCGTTCCAGCAGAAACGCGGCGTTCATGATCATCTTGTCGCCGATGGGCTTGTTGTCGCGCGAGGCCACGCAGATCGCCCGCAAGGCTTCGTAAATCTCGCGCACATATTCGGCCGAGCGTTCCGACAGCGCCTTGTCGATCATGCGGCCCAGCTGCATGCGGGCGAAGTAAGTCGACTGCAGATGCTTGCGCGTGATCTCCAGATGAAAACGGTGGATCTCGTCGTGCTCGCGCTGCAACTGTTCGATGATGTGCTCCCTGTCCCAGGTAACCTTCAGTCCAAACTCCACCTTGCCCGCCATCTGTTGCAGAACGTCTTTCACCGAGGGATAAATGCTGCGCAGGACTTCGCGAATATCGTCATCGGTGCGAAACACGGTGCCGAAGCTCATGGGGATGATGGTGTGCGTCTTCATCACCGTCTCGATCACGTGTTCGTGGGCCAGCGCATTCTCGCGCGTAGGATCGAAGATGAAGACTGCGGTGCGGCTGACTACAGCTGCGATATCGCCGTGGGTCACCGCATACACCAACTCGCCGCTGCCGCCGATGCCCATCTTGCCAAACGCCACACTTCCCTGAGACGGAATAATCCCGTACACATAGCGGCCTTCCTGGCGCACATCGGGGACCGCAACCGGTCCGCGGGTAAAGTCGTCGTCCAGCAGGGTCTGCCGATCGGGCCCAGTCGCCGGCATCGGCAGCACTGCAATGGGCCGCGGCTTCGCGACTTTCTTCTTCACGACTTTGGCCGTCTTCACCGCTACCGGCGGGGTCTTAGCCGGTCGCCTTCCGTTGCTCATATTCGTCCCTCAGCATTTTCGAAATGGTTTGCAGCAGCTCTGCGATATCGATGGGCTTGAACAACATCGGTATACCGAGTATTTCCGCCCGTTCGTTGGCTTCCGGAGTGGCATAGCCGGTCAACAGCACCGTGGGCAGATCCGGTTTCTTCTGGCGCCCGAACTCGATCACGTCAAAGCCGTTTTCCTGCTTCTCCAGCGACAAATCGCAGAGCAGAAGATCGATGTCTTCTTTCGCCAGCGCCCGGCGCGCCTCCTCCGACGACAGCGCAGCGGTAACGTCGTAGCCTTGCTGTTGCAGGATGAGCCGGTAGGTCACCAGCACGTTGGGCTCGTCGTCCACCACCAGAATGTGAGCCTTACGGTTCATCCAGAATTCTCACCGCACCGCTGGAAGTTCGATGCTGAACACAGTTCCTTTGCCTACCCGGCTGCGGACCCGCAGTTTTCCCCCGTGGTTCTCCACAATGCCTTTCACGATCCACAAGCCCAGTCCCGTTCCCCGCTCGCCCTTGGTCGTAACGAACGGCTCGAACATGTTACCCAGTATCGTTTCCGAGATGCCGCTGCCGGTGTCGGCCACCACGATTCGAATCATCTCCCTGACGCCCTGGTGAAACACGTGGGTTCGCACCCGCAACACGCCGCCCTCGCTCATGCTGTCTTTGGCATTCACCACCAGGTTCGACAGCACCTGCCGGATCTGATCCGCCGATCCCAAAGCCGGAGGAACGGGCTCCAATTCCTTAGCGACCCGCACCCCGGCGCGCTCCAACTGCCGGGCAAACAGCAGCAGCGTGTCTTCCACCACGCTGTTCACATCAACATTGCCCACCTGCTCGGTATTGCGATACAGACCCAGCATCTGGCGAACGATACGGGCCACGCGTTCGGTTTCCGCTTTCAGGATCTCGTAAACCGGGGCCGCTTCCGGCTTCATCTGGCCGTTCAACATGAAGATGCAGTTCTTGATGGCCTCCAGCGGATTGTTCACCTCATGGGCGATGGTGCCGGCCAGCCGTCCGGCGACCGCGAACTTTTCCATCTCCAGCATGCGCCGCTCCATCTTCAACTGCTCCAGCCGGCGCACCGCGGTCAAATCGCGCAGCACGGTGACCGTGTAGGCCACCAGGCCGCGTTCGTCATAAATCTTTCCTGAGCGCGCATCGTATTCCACCTCCTGCTGCGTGATGGGATGGGTGAGCCGGATCAGCGAACTCTCCCGATCGGTAAACGAATAGGTAAACTTCGTGATATAGGCGTCCAGCTTGGTCTGATTGCGCATGTGTATAACGCTGCGGTTCTTCTGGGAGCCCAGCAGGTCGTGCGCCAGCGGATCGAGCAACACCACTTTCGCATCCCGATCGCACACTACGATGGGATCGCCGACGTTTTCGATGATCAGGTTCAGCCGGTCGCGGTCCTGCCGCACCACCTCTTCCGCCTGCCGCAGTTTGTCGTAGTTGGACCGCAGTTCCTGGTCGGCCCGGCGCAGATCGGTCACATCCCGCAACACCGTGACCATGCCGGTACGCCGCTCGTCCGTGCTGAAGCTGGGCGCCGACACCGCTTCGAACAAAACTTCGTCGCCTTCGATGGCGTCCACCAGCGTCAGGTCGCGCGAGGACTCGTCGCCTGACACCGCCATCGAAGACAACGCCGCCGAGAACAGGAGATTGTTCAGCTCCACCGCCCGCACCCGGCCTTCGCTCACATCTTCCGGAACCTTGAAGAAGCGTTCGGCCGCCTTGTTCTGGGTGATCACCCGATGCTGCGAATCGGTGAGAATCACCGGATCGGTCATGCTCTCCATCACCGTCTGCATCTGCGCGATGACAGTTTCCATGTCGATCATACGGTGGTAATAATGCTCCGCCTTGAACAGTCGCGACAGGTAACGATTGGCCAGATCGATCAGAGCGCCCAGCTCGGCGATCTCGGCGCTGCTGGCCGAGCGGCGCACTTCGGTCACTACCATTCCGGCATAAGCGTGCATATCGCAGATGCCGCAAGCCTGGTCCTGCAACTGCAGCCGCAGACGCCCATGGAAGTTTTCCACCGCGACGCAATGACCGTGCCGGGCGCGTTCGGCTTCCCAACAGGCAGCCTTGGTGCGGAAAATCAGCGGGTGGTAATAGTAATCGGGATCGCGCTTGTTCCGCCCCGGCACCAGTTCCGCCTCCTGGCCGTGGAGCACGCGTACCAGCGGATTTTCCACCGCGTAGAGCGTAGTCCGGAATTTCTGTAGCAGAGTTTTCGAGAAGTTCAGCGAGGCAATGGGCAGGATTTCCGAGGTCTCGAAGTCAACTCGGGCGATGAGAGCTCGAGGATGTCCCAGAGCGACAATCTCTTCCACCAGGACGGGAAAGATTTCTTCGCTGCGCTCGGCGCCAAGCAGGCGAAGCGCCGACCGCCGACGCTTTCCGGCAGATTCAGGCATCTCGGAACGCATGCGCATCTGAGGGGAAGCCATCAAAACTACTCCAGGACGTTAACGTGCCTGACCACGCCCGGCTGCACGACGGGTGCGCACTGGTCGCCGCGTGGTTTCGACAGTCGTGATTTCCTCTTCTCCTGCTGCCAGCTGCGGACGTGAAACCAGCCCGGTTAATCCCACCGCATCGGCATACTTGAGGTAGGTGTCGATGGAAGCCACCACCACCCGCGCTTCCACCGTGATCAAATCGATGCCTACCAGTGAAATGCGAACCCAGGCGTCGATCACGATGCCCTTGTCCAAGACCCGATCCAGTACATCAATCAGGCTGGAACCGCCGGAAACTCGTTCAACTGCCATGCAAATCCTCCTGCCGATCTTCTCCCTGAGACGTGTTTCAAAATAATTCTGGGAAGGGGCGCGGCTTCAGCCCGCGCGGTAGTTAGCCCCTTCATTTTTGTCATCCCGAACCGGCTTCAGCCGGTGAGGGATCTGCTTTCCCGACTTCCAGCAAACTATTTAGCCTTGAGGCAAAGCAAGCGGCCGCCCATCGAGCTATTCTTGAAACACTGGAAACTCCTACGCTTTCTTCTTCTTCGCAGCCTTCTTAGCTGCTACCCGCTTCGCCGGAATCACTGGTGCTGATCGCAGCTCCGTTCCCGGTCCCGGACGCGGCAATTGAGTGCGAGTGCCACCGCTGATCCCCGCCGGATGGGTAAGGTTCGGATCAAACTTCCACCAGTTCAATCCGATCTGTTCCGCCTTGTCCACCGAGCAGACCAGCAGCCGGATGCGGATGGTCAACAGTTCTACGTTGGCCAGCGAGATCCGCACATCGCCAGCAATGACCAATCCCTTGTCCAACACCCGGTCAAGGATGTCGAGCAGATTTGCCGTGCCTGAGACGGTAGGTACACGTTCCATGCTGTGATCTTCTAGATGAGAGAATGCGGATCTGCCGTAGCTCCCCACAGCGCTTCGGCACAAGGGCGTATCCTAGCGGACACGCAACCTACTGTCAATTTTCCCCAGTGACCTGCGGCGAAGCGGCAGCGTGCGTCCCTCAAAATTGCACACTCTCGACAAATTAGATGCAGCCGGGTTGCCTGGCCGCGAGCCAAAAGGCTCGGAGCCGGGGAATTTTTGCTTCTTGCTTGATTCTCACTTCTTTCTTGATTCTCAATAGCAGGTTCCGACCGTCGAGGTATTTCCTCTTGGCCTGAACGCTCGCATTTTATCTTGTCATCCCGACCGACGCGGAGCGATCTGCTATCTTGTCATCCCGACCGAAGCGAAGCGGAGCGGAGGGACCTGCTGTCTTGTCATCCCGACCGAAGCGAAGCGAGCGGAGGGACCTGCTGTTCCCCGCCTTCGACAAACTAGAGGCTATCTGCTTATCTCATAATCGTCGCGCACAGGTTTGTATCAGGCCTGTTTAGCCGGGCCAACAAGCCCACTTTCTATCCGGCTTCCCCGTCCATGTGCGAACAACACCCTTAATCCGCCCCCAATCCCCACCTGCCCTGAAAGTTGCGATCCAATTCGATGCACGGCGCCGCCCTCACCAGTCGAAAACGCACATTGCTTCCGCACTCCGAACACAGAGGAAAGCTTTCGCCGCGCAAAATGGTGACCTCGTGATAGAGCCGATGGCGATAATGCAACACCTGATATACGCCCGACTCTGGAATGGGATCGGCTGGTAGAAATACATCATCCGACATTGTCGCCCCTTGCCTGCAAACTAGATCCTCGGAATCTATCTCAGCCCGGTCACTGTATCGTACGGAATGGACCGAGTCGGTAACTGCCCGTTTGTTACCCAACAGACGCCGATCTATTCCAGGAGGTTGCCCAAGGGACCCAGGCTCAAGTTCAGGTCTTCGGGTTGCAAGTTGAACTGCTGGGCCAGTTCCTTGATCTTTTCCTCCAGCTTCATCAGCGCCAATCCCATTTCCTCGACCTGAGCGTCGGTCAGGGTGCCGCCTTCCATGCGACGAATCGCCTGCCGCTCCAGAAGCTGCCGCAATAGTTCGATAAGCCCCAGCACCAGTTTTGCCAGGCCCTGTTCGATGGTCTCGGGCGAACATTCAATCCGCTCCATCGTCTGCTGGGTCATGCCTTGCAGCTGGCGTCGCAACTCCGACACGGCGGCGTCCACTTCCAGCGGAGTTACCGGCTTGGGCTTATCCATTTTCCCCTCGCGGAGCCACGAATTCGCTGGGAGGCCACGGCCCGCTCAGTCGCAACTTGATTCCTTCGGACGAGCCGGCACTCCGCAATGCTGCGATGAATCGTTCCCGGTCGCTGCGCGGTACTAGCGCGAACCAGCGATGCGTCTTGCGTTCCTGCCGTCCGCGCCACTCCCGCACCGAACCTGCCGTTACGCTCTTCAGCTTGTTCTCGACCGCGGCAATCCGGCCCGCAGCTTCCTGCCGCCGCTTCAAATATTCCCGCCCGCTCACCGGAGTCGCCAGGTCAGCCTGCTCCTCGGCGGCCCACGTGCCTACCACCTCGTACTGCACGGCATCCGCGGTTCTTTCCAACGCGACGAGGTACAACGACTGCTCGGCCGCCAGATGCTGCTCCAGAACCTCCTCGCTCTCCAGGAATGTGGGAAAGCGAAATGGGATGGGCGTCGTCACCAGCAAAATCTTGCGCAGCACCTGATGAAATTGCAGGGCCGCCTTTTTCAGCAATTCGGCGTCTCCCATCACGGTTTCGGGATTGTCGATCGCGCTCCAGTACAGGCGCACGCCCAGCATCTCGCGCGACTGGACTACGGTATCGCAAACTCCAGTCGCGACGTTCACGGTTTGATTTGGCTGGGTAACGCAATAGAGCAGACAGGGCATTCGGGCTCACGAACTCCGGGACGCGCGCCGCTGCGGCAACTCCGGTGCACCCTTCATATTGCGCAGCGCGGTCTCCACCGAAGTCAGCACCACGTTCAGCCCGAGGTACACCAGATCGACTCCGGCCAGCGAGATGACCAGGCTGCCGTGAATCACCACGCCAGAGTTCAGCACGTGGTCGAGAATCTCCAGCAGCGAAGTTTCGCTGTCGCCCCCCAGCGTCAGCCCCGATGCGGAATCCAGCTCAGCTGACATGCTCCTCCACAAACGAGTACGGAGGCCAGGGACCGCTGCAATCAATGCGGCGATGGTCGTGCCACTGCATCGCGAACTTCTTCAGCAAGGCATCCAGCTTCTTTCGGTCTTTCCTGCGAACCAGAAACGATCCGTGCCACATGAGTCCCGGCTGACCCGCACTGGCCTTCCCCCCCGGACTGGCCGCAACCGCCAGCCTGGTCACAGCGGCCACGAACGTTTGCCCAGCTTCGTCCAGCTTTTTGTTCGTGCGCGGCTGTAGCATCTCGGCCTTTTTCTTAAGATATTCCGAACCGCTCGCCGCCTGTACTGTCGCCGGCGGCTTCGGTTTGGCGATCTCGAACAGCTTGATCCCCCACTCGTCGGCGTCGGCGACTCGCTCCAATGCCTGGCGCAAAATCGTGCTGCGCCCTTTCACGTGCTGCCGCAGCGAATCCTCGGTCAGAAATACGGTGCCAAACCGCGCCGGCAGGCTGGCCGATTGCTGCGAGATTTCCGCCACCGCTCGCTGATGCCGCAGGCTGGCCGAAGCCAGCCATTCCAGGTCCTGCATGTTTTCGGCCAAGTGATCGGCAAACTCGTCTTTGGATACGCGGCTGATCCAGCAGACATACTCTTCGCAGCGCAACGCCTCCAGGTTCGACTTTCCGTCGATGCCTTCGGCGGCGACAGGCCCGGCGGCCACCTTAGGCATCCGCGAAATCGCGTAGAGATAGAGCGCCCGCCCGGCATCTGGATGGCCTGCCTTCTTTGGCGCACCGTCCAGTGCCTTGCCCTTCTTCGACGCTCGGGTAGTGCGGGCTCTTAGGCCCGCCTTTAAGCTTTCCATAATAGCCTGGCTTTACAGTTTGCTGAAAAACTCCGCCCAAGGTGATTTTGCAGGGGCGCAGCTTTAGCTGCGCCGCCACCTGTCTGATTTTTTGAAGGGGCCTAGCTTTAGCTACGCCGTAAAAAAGCCCCTTTATTTTTGTCATCCCGAGCCGGCTTTAGCCGGCGAGGGATTTGCTTTTCGAGTTTTTCAGCAAACTGTTCAGCTGCGATAGCTGGACTTCTTCACTGCACTATGCAACGCCCTCAAGTTTCTTCCGGCTATCGAAACCAGCCGCGCAGCGGCGTCATTTGTGTTTGCCGCGGGCGTCAACCCGCGGTCAAGCACGAAAAAGAAGCTGAGAGCCGCGCAGCGGCGACACAGCCTTTCAAGAGAGCTGGTGTCGTCACCGGGGGACTCGGATTTGTTTCCAACTCTCCCCAGCACTCCGCCTGCGGCTGCGTGCTGGGCTAAGTTATTCCGCGCCTACGGCGCTTGTTCTTGAAGGGGCGCAGCTTTAACTCCGCCGCCATCGCCTTATTTTCGAAGGGGCGCAGCCTTAACTCCGCCGCCACCGCCTTATTTTTGAAGGGGCGCAGCTTTAGCTGCGCCGTTACCTGCTCTATTCTTATCATCCCGAGCCGGCTTTAGCCGGCGAGGGTTTCGCCTCTCCTACGCAAGGCGAAATACTTTCCGCGTCAACTGTTGCAGGCCTCTGACTCCGGCTATCGGCGCTTCGAATTCCGGCACAATGAAAATCTCACTACCGCGCAATTGCCGCCGCAAGCTTGCCAGCGATGCCGCCTGCCACTCCGCCGCTAACTTGCATCGCGAGCACCCACCGCCATCGGTCAACACCCGATTCACAAATACAGCTCCCAACGGCACCTTCAATTCTCTCAGCTCCATCATCAGCCGTCGCGTCTCGTAATCCGGCAACGGCTCGGGCAGCGTGACCACTACCAGCCGGCATCGCTTCTTATCGCGCAAAATTGACGCCAGCTGCCGCACATTTTGCGACAGCGTCGCAACCTCGACCGCCGCGTCACGAGCGATGGGTAGTGTACGGTGTGCGGCCAGCGTTTTCAACAAAACCCGCGTCCACGCCAGCAGCCGCGCCGGAGTTCGCAGCACTTCCAAGGCATGCCCGGTCGGCGCCATATCGATCACCACCCGGTCGCCGGTCGGCAACAAGTCGAGAATGCGAAAGATCGCGAAAATCTCGTCCACGCCCGGCGGCACCACGTCGAGCAGCGCCAGCAGAAATTTGCGGTCCAGGCTGACATCCAGATGGATGCCGCTCTGCTCGCCGGTCATGGCGTCGTTGAGCCGCGCGCGCAACTCGCTGGTCCAGCGCTGAAAATCAGCCATGGCATCCACTTCCACGGCTTGCAGTTGGCGGTCTCGCAGCACCGGCTGCAACTTGTTGCCAAGCTTCGTCGCGAAAACATCGGCCAGCGAAGGCGCAGGATCAATCGAGCCCACCACCACACCATCGCTCTTCCTCAACTTGCGGTGATGATAAGCGAGTCCCGCCGAAACCGTGGTCTTCCCTACTCCCCCTTTTCCCAGGGTCAGGGTCAGCGGCGTGACCAGATCCGGCCACGTTGCAGCTTCCAGTTTGAAGCTGACAGCCTTCGGCGGCTTGGTGATGATCGACCGCGAAAACTTTCTGCCTGCGAAGATATGTCTACCGAACTGCCGCAGTGCGTCGATCCCCAGAATCGGGCAGCCGGGATCTTCCGCCGCCAGAACCATCGCCGGGGGAAAATGTGTCCGCAAGAATTTGTGTGCGGCGCGGCTCTGGACGATTCGGTACCGGCATTGCGAGCAATCCGTCGCGGCTTCGACAACCCGATTGAGAACGATCTCGTCGATTCGCTCCCCGGCATCACTGCCTTGAAAGCAGGCAGCTGATCGCGCCGCTTCATTCAACGAGAACGGCTCCGGCGTCGTTACCATCACCAGCTTCGATCCGCCGGATGACAACGCCTGCTCCACCCCGTCGACCATTCGCGCCCAACGATCCAGCGCTGGCTCGCGACGCACCCGGCCGCCGAACGTCCTGGCCAGCACGGCGTCCCGCGACGCGGCCGTCTCCAGCACGTCGAGAAATCGGGTGAAATGCTGTGGCATCTGGAAGAGTCGAATCGCGTGCCCCATGGGCGCGGTGTCCACCACCACTTCGTCGTACTTGCTGCCGAGCAGTTGGTGAATCGCCAGCAGCGCCGCAACCTCGGCCATGCCGGGCAGGCTGGTATCGAGCAACGGCTCCAGCTCGTCGCGAGTGAACAGGCCCCCCCTTTCCAGCAGCGCAAGAATTTCCTCGCGCTCACTCCGCAGGAATCGATGAATCTGTTTTTCAGCATCGATTTGCCGCGCCCAAAGCTGTCCGGGCGTGCGCAGACGTTTTGGGATGTCGGAGAGTTTGACCTGCAGCACGTCGGCCAGCGAGTGCGCTGGATCGGTAGACATCAAAAGGATGCGCCGTTTTGGCTGCTTTGCGACCCGGTGCAGCGCATAGGCCGACGAGACCGTCGTCTTGCCCACGCCGCCCTTGCCAATGAAGAAGGTGAACATCAGAAATCAGGGGCTAGGGGTCAGGGGCTAGGGGTCAGGGGCTAGGGGTCAGGGGCTAGGGTTTAGTAGTCAGAAGCAAGTAGTCAGCAGGGCGTGGATTAGTCGGCGCCCACTTTTCAACTTTTTCTTTTTGTCATCCTGAGCGGAGGCGGCGCTTCGCCGCCTGAGTCGAAGGAGCCCTGCCCTAACTCGCTGATTCCTAGCCCCTGATCCCTAGCCCCTGGTTTTCCCTACCGTCTCGGTCCGCCGCGCCCGCCGCCGGGCCGTCCACCGCGACCACCACCCGGCCGTCCGCCACGACCACCGCCTGGGCCGCCGCAGCCTCCGGAATGACTGCCGGCGTGCTCACGCCGTTCGCCATCGCGATTGAAGTTCTGCTCGCCGCTGGGCTCGTCCGCCCGTTCGTGTCCGCCTTCGAAGGTCACCGCACCACCTTCGCCACCGTCGGAGCCTTCGGGAGGAGCTTCGCCGCCACCCATCTTGGCGCGCTGCTCCTTCAGCACGGCTTTACGCGAAAGCTTAATACGATTGCCGTCAACCGCCAGCACCTTCACCAGAACTTGATCACCTTCCTTCAGCTCATCGCGAACATCGTTGATGCGATGCTCGGCCACTTCGCTGATGTGCAGCAATCCATCGGTGCCGGGAATGATCTCGACGAACGCGCCAAAGTCCGCCAGCCGCGTCACCTTGCCGAGATACGTCTTGCCCACTTCGGCGGTCGCCGTAATGTCGCCAATCATCTGCAGCGCCTTGGCAGCCGCCGTCTGATCGCTCGACGACACATTGACTTTGCCGCTGTCTTCCACATCGATCTTGACGCCGGTCGCTTCAATGATTCCGCGAATCACCTTGCCGCCCGGGCCAATCAAATCGCGAATCTTGTCGGTGGGAATCTGCAAGGTGTAGAACCGCGGCGCAAAGTCGCTCAGCGTGGTACGCGAGCTACCAATCACCAGGTTCATCTTGTCGAGAATGTAGAGCCTGCCCCCACGCGCCTGCTCCAGCGCTTCCCGCATGATCTGCGAGGTGATGCCCATCACCTTGATGTCCATCTGCAACGCAGTAATGCCTTCGCGCGTGCCGGCGACTTTGAAGTCCATGTCGCCGTAATGATCTTCCGCTCCGGCGATGTCGGTGAGCACGGCGTAGTCGTCGCCTTCCTTCACCAACCCCATAGCCACGCCGGCAACCGAAGCTTTCAGCGGAACGCCCGCATCCATAAGGCTCAGCGAGGCTCCACAAACCGTAGCCATCGACGACGATCCGTTCGACTCCAGAATGTCGGAGACGACGCGCATCGCATACGGCCAATCCGTATCGCTGGGAAGCACTGCGGAAATAGCGCGCTCAGCCAGCGCGCCGTGGCCAATCTCTCGACGGCCCGCTCCCCGCAGGAACGCGACTTCGCCCACCGAGAACGGCGGGAAGTTGTAATGCAGCATGAAGCGCTTCTTGGCTTCGCCTTCGAAGGCCTCCAGCCGCTGCATATCGTCGCCCGTGCCCAAGGTCGTGGTAACCAGCGCCTGGGTTTCACCGCGAGTGAAGATCGCCGAGCCGTGAGTGCGCGGCAGCACGCCAACCTCAATCCAGATATCGCGGATCTGGTCGAACCTGCGGCCATCGGGACGGCGCTTATCCTTGATCACCTGCTGGCGGAAAATCTCCTCGCGCAGCAGATCGAAATACTTGCTGGCCTTCTTGCGGCCGGCTTCGTCGTCTTCCGGAATCGCAGACTTGATTTCGTCCTTCAGCTGCTTGATCAGCGCATAGCTTTCGTTCTTGGGATGCTTCTCGGTGTTGGCCGCATCGGCCAGGCGCTCGCCGAACTTCGAACGCAGCTCGCCCAGATAGGCTTCATCCGTTACGACCGGCTCAACCTTGCGCTTGGGCTTGCCTACCTTCTGCGCCAGGTCGCTGATGGCGGCGCAAATCTTCTTGATCTCCTGATGGCCGAACTCGATGGCTTGAACAACCGTCTCTTCCGAAACTTCCTTCGCGCCCGACTCGATCATGACGATGCCGTCGGCCGTACCCACAACCATCAAGTTCAGGTTGCCGGCGCGCTGCTCGTCATAGGTGGGATTGATAACGAAATTGCCGTCGACCTGCCCGACGCGAACCGCGCCGATCGGGCCGTGGAACGGGATATCGGAAACACTCAGCGCGACCGATGCGCCGTTAATGCCGGCCACATCCGGATCGTTGGTCGTGTCTGCCGACAGCACCATGGCGATGACCTGGGTCTCGCAGCGGAAGCCTTCGGGAAACAGCGGCCGGATGGGCCGATCGATTTGGCGGCTGGTCAGAATTTCGCGCTCGCTGGGCCGCCCTTCGCGCTTGATGAACCCGCCCGGGATGCGTCCCGCAGCATAGGTATATTCGCGATAGTCGACGGTCAGGGGGAAAAAGTCGATGCCCTCGCGGGGATCGGCGTTGGCGCAGGCGGTCGCCAGAACCACATTGTCGCCAATGCGCACAATGCAGGAGCCATGCGCCTGCTTGGCCAGCTTTCCGGTTTCAAAGTGAATCGACTTGCCACCGGCCAGCTCGACCGTCACTTCTTGTTTGTTGACGCCGTGTAAAGAGGCGCTCATTTCGTCAGTCATTTCTCAGTTCCTTCCATTCCGAACGCAACCAATAGAGCCCTGACATCGCCGCAATCCTGGATCTCAGCGTGAACACGAGCCAAAGACCCGCGTGCCCAGCGACGACGATATGGGAGATGGAGTGAAATACGCGTCAGCCGAGAGAAGCTGGACGAATGTTGTGGACGCACCCCGCGTCCGGATGTCTTTCATTCCCGGAATCACAGTTCCGGTTCTCCCAATAGGCGCCGCATGCAAGCCTGTCAGGAAAAGGTCGATGCACAAATACGCCCGCAGCGAGGTTGTTCAGTGGCTGGCAAACAGATTACTTGCGGATGCCATGTTTCTGAATGACGGCTTTGTAGCGTTCGGTATCTGACTTTCTCAGGTAATCGAGCAGGCCGCGACGCCGGCTCACCATCATAAGCAGACCGCGCCGGGAGGCATGGTCCTTCTTATGCGTCTTGAAATGCTCGGTCAACTCGCCAATCCGCGTGCTCAGGATGGCAATCTGAACTTCCGGGGAGCCGGTATCGTGATCGTCTCTCCGGTTCTGTTCAATCAAAGCGGCTTTTTTCTCTCGGGCTAACACTGAATCAGCTGCGCTCCTACTCTTTTATCGTATGTTGTTACGTCGTCAAGGATAACATGGGGGCGAAAGAACCGCAAAGCAGGGGTCGCTCGTTCGGTAATGTCCTTACTCGGATTCGGCCGATCTGCTTAGTCGGCCACATTTCCCTCGGAGTCGTTGCCCAAAACGAAGAACTCCCTTCCGTCCTTATCGGTATCCCTTCGCAGTCCTACTGGGCCTCCGACGATCAGCTGGAATCGGATGTAGTGGGTGTCTCCAAATACGTCTCGGTAGGTGTAGGTTCCGTTGATACAGCAAACAAGACCGGAGGAAAGTAAGTCAACCAGTTCTTTTCCGCTTCTGGCCCCGCTTGGCTTAATGTCTGGAAGAACAAAGAAAACTCCTCCAGCGCCAATAACACTGCGCGACTTCCTGACTTCCGGTGGAGGGTCGCCCGGATTGCTCAGGGGATATCTCCCAAATCTGCAACAGGACGCGCCCTCCAGTGCGTAAGCCGGAGTTTGCCCGGAGTTGTGCAGTTCCATAGCAATTTCCACACCCCCGTCGTCATGAATAAACAATCTGGTACTTCTCGCAGAAACGTAGGCCCGCAATTGCTGCTTGGCCGTGAGTTTGCCGGACTCAACGCTATCTTCTGTCGCCTTGGCTGCCCTAGCGGTTTGTCTAGTTTGTTCTGCAATCGCCAGAAGGGTCAAAATGATGGCCCATGTTGTCGTCCCGTTTGGCCATCTGAAGAAGCCATACCAACTGGGTCCGTACCCTGCGGTATCGCTTACGTCTTTCTGGAGATGCTTTTCGTCCGTTTTGGCGGAGACTGCGCCGTTACCGAGGTGTGCGTCTTGGGTGGCGGCGCGTTTATCTTGGCGGGCTACGTAGATTGCCAATAACAAAAAGACAGCAAATGTCGCCAGATATTTCCACATGACACAAAAATTGTAACAAGCGAGCGCCCAACGCTGTCCGCGACAACATCGGAGATGATTTCGGGTTTGTATCAGGGCACGACTTTCAGTCGTGCCGAAAAGACGAGCAAGCGCCCGGGCTTCAGCCCCTGCAGAAACCCGACCGGGGCTAAAGCCTGATTGAGTTATTGCTTTTATGGCCCGGCTGAAGCCAGGCCTTTATACAAGTCCCAACCTGATCCGATTTACGAAATGGCTCGCAACAAAAAACGGCGGCTGCCCGATAGGCCTCCGCCGTCGTGCTTACGGAAAGACTATAGGCGCAGTTTGCGGCGAATCACCAGGGAGAGCCCAAACAAGCCCGATCCGAACAGGACGAAACTGCCGGGTTCCGGCGTGCTTCCCTGTCCTTCCGAAGCTTGAAACGTTGGAGTGCCGCTGAATGAGTCGAAGACAACGGTCCCCAGACTTGAACCCAGCATGACTCCGTTATCGGTGAAGAAGTAGGTGGTGTTGAGCGGGCCAATGGGACTTTTCAGGTCATAGGTGGTGAACGCAGGATTTGCCAGGTCCACAATGTCCTCAAGTGAGTCATCGGTGAAACCCGCCACGCCAATGTTCTGGTTGACAAAGACGTTGAATAGGTCGGTGAACGTGCCCGCACCGAATCCTTGTATGGATACGGTCGCCATGGTGTTGGGCGTGCAAAAGACGCCCGAGATGCCATCGCAGTTTCCAAACACCAGAGTGGTGTCGCTGGTTAGGGAGAACATTACGGTACCGTCAAATGGACTTCCATTCACCGTACCGGAAGCCGTAAACGTCTCCGTATAAGTGATGGGCCCGGCTGTCGCGATCGTCGGCAACCAGCCAAAAGCGAACAGGGCAAGAACCCACAGCACGCGGCGCAATGTTTTTGTCATTGCAACCTCCTCTCAGCAAACGAAGCGCGCGGTTCCCTGACAACCTGATTCTTTCTTGTGAAACGGGGGCCCTACCGGATAGAGGCCATATTCTGCGTCCAAACTCCGGCCAAGTCAAACGAATTTTGGATCAAATTTAGCCTGAGCCGGAATCGACTCCCACATTGCGGGATAGCAGAGGTTGATCGCCAGGCGGGCAAAAACGCGTCCGTTTCGTTTTAGGCGACGACCTTACTACGGGAAGGGGACAGCCTTTTAAGGCGTCTGCAAGGACCTGACTTAGGAAGGGGCGTTAGAAGACCGTGTCGCAACCGGGAAAAAGTTTTCTGGTGGAACAAACAGCCGGAATAACCAGTCAGACTAGCCGCAACGCGGCGGGATGAAGTTAGCCGGGGGCGTAAGCCCCCGGGAAAGTGGGGAATAGTCGTGAGCCGAAAAGCGGCGACACCACTCGCGACCCAGTCTCCTTAGCCCTGGTTGGACCTCCAAGCGGAGCAATCGGTCCACCTAGTTGTTCAGCTTCTTCAACAGCCAAGCCATATTTTGTCCCAGAACTTTCATCGTCCGAATGGCTTCTTCATCCTTTTCCACATCCCCTGGCTCCAGACCCACGCCGATGTTCCAATACGACGATCCCGGCACCACCATTTCATTGATCAGGAAGAAATGGTTCAACGCGTCAAAAGCGTGAATCGCTCCGGCGCGGCGCACCGCTACCACGGCTGCTCCAACTTTGTGGCGAAAGATGCCATCGTTCGCCTTCGAAACCAGACACGCGCGGTCAATCAATGCCTTGATCTCCGGAGAAATGTCGGCAACATAGGTAGGCGAACCCAGCAGGATAGCGTCGGCCTGCTCCATCTTCTCGATATAGACGTTTCCCATATCGTCAGCTTGCGCGCAGCGGTGGTTCTTCTTCGCCGAACACTTGCGGCAGGCCAGGCAGCCGTGGATCTTGGCCCCGCTCAGCTCTACCAGTTCGGTCTTGATCCCTTCCTTTTCCAGCTCCCCCAGAACATACCGCAGTAAGATGGCAGTGTTTCCGCCTTTGCGAGCGCTACCGTTGAGGGCCACGACTTTCAACTCATTCCCATGCATGAATCAACCTCTCCTTGCCAAACCTTCTATTTTCTCTCTTCGTTAGACGGATGGAACGGAAATCCCCCCGCAATCCTGATGGTTGGTTCAATTCCGGACTTTATTGGGAATAGTAGAGCAGCACTGCCGACCGGTAACTGTTCGGTGAACTGCTCGCGCCATGGTCAGTTCCGGACGATGAAGTTCGCCATGCACTCACGACAACAAGCGGGCAACCGTGGCTTCTACATGGATCTGAGTCGTATCCAGAAGTGGTAGGCCGGCTGCTTCGTCCTGATGCAGGATCAGGGGCAATTCAGTCCCGGCAAGAACCACCGCCTCGATTTGCTGTCGCTCTTTCATTGTTTGAATGATTTCCCAGAGCCGCTCTCGAGTCGAGGGCAGGAAAATGTCCTTCAACAGCTCGTTCACGTACTTGTCGTGAATGTAGGCTTGCTGGTCCGTAGCAGGCACAACCAGGGCAATTCCCTCCCGCGAGAATACGGCTGGATAGAAATCGGCCTGCATGGTGAAGCGCGTCCCCAACAATCCAGCTCTCTGGATTCCGCGGGCCTTCGCCTCAGCGCAAGTAGCTTCCACGATGCTCAGCAGGGGAATCGGCGACTGCTGTTGTATTTCGTCGAACACGATATGCGGCGTGTTGGCGGCGATCAATCCAAAATCGGCGCCCGCAGCCGCCAGCCTGTTGATCTCGGGAACCAGGTAATCGATCACTCCGGGCAAGTCGTCCTTGTCCATCAGAGCCAGGAGTTTCTGCACGGAAACGCTGTTGAGGATTATGGAAGGCGAGCTGCCATCCGGCCGACGGCGGCGATAGCTGGCAAGGATGCCTCGATAATATTCAATCGTTGACTCAGGCCCGATGCCGCCAATGATTCCCACGGTTTTCATCGTGTGCTTTCCATGGCGAGCTTCCCTTCTTCGGACCAGCGAACGCCGGCTGGCACGTCGTTGGAATCAGCGAACGCCGTAGACGGTGGGTGGCCCGGGTCTCGCGCTGTTCGAGACACGGGATTCAGTCATCGATCATCTGGACAGTGTGCTCTCAATCACAGCGTCGCGACAAGGGTCACGTCTACAGTGCTGGCATGCCCGCTCACCCGGGTCTCGAAAAACGCGAGACCCGGGGCACCCGCAGATTGTTGATAATCAAGAAAAAGAAGTGGGTTTAACTCGGAGACGTGGGCCACCCGCCAGCAATCCGCTGAACTACGGATCGATAAACTTATGATACGATAGCGCCCATTCGCAGCGTGCGGAGGCAAATTGTGGCAACTTCCTCATCACTTCCCTTCAGCTACGAGGTCGAACTGTCGGGCGATCAAACGATCATCAAGTGCCACGGCAGGATCGTCAGCGATACGGCGGGCGAATTGAAACAGTTAGTCAAGCCGATGATTCCCAAGTGCCGTCGCCTGGTGCTCGACCTCACCGATGTGAGCTTTGTCGACAGTTCAGGTCTGGGCACACTGGTTGGACTGAAAGTTTCAGCCGGCTCGGCCGCTTATTGCAGTCTGGAGTTCATCAACTTCGCGCCCCAGGTCAGGGAACTGCTGCACGTTACCAAGTTGAGCCAGCTGTTGGGTCTTGGTTGAACCGATCCCTGGCACGCCCGCCATCCGCCTTCATCCCGGTTCTCGCGGCAAGAGGCCTGTAACGTCGGCTTGAATCCAAAGGGCCGGTCGCTGATGCGCAACCCTATCGCGTAACCTTCTCCAGCAAATACATATACGAGCGGTAGATCTGCCCGGTAGCGCGAGTCATGCCGATCTCGCAGGTGCGGCTGCTGGAATAGCACTCCTCGGGATGCTGCGACTTCACTTCCGCCGCTTCGTATTGCGTTGCCGAGCGGGTGAGCTCGGGAAACAGAAATCCGCGATCGCCGGCGAACCCGCAACAGCCGGCATTGGCGGGAATCGTAACTTCTTCGCTACAGGCACGCGCAATCCCTTCCAGCTTGGCGGTGATGCCCATCTTGGTCACCGAGCACACGGGATGCAGCGCCACGGAGTGCGACTTGCTCTTGATCTGCAGCTTCGGCATCAGCGTGTCATGCACGAACTCGATGGCATCCACGAACTGCATACGGTCGAAACGCTCCTGGTTGTCTTCCGTCAGATAGGAGCGGGCGGTCTTGAATCCGTAGGTACAGGGACTGGTGTCGATCACGATGGGCAGTTTTCCCTGCTCGGACCAGCGCCAGAACTTCTCGACCGCCGCATTGATCGTGATGGCATGAGCGCGAGTAAATCCCTTCGACGAAAACGGTGTGCCGCAGCAGGTTCCAGCTACGTCATGCGGTATGTACACCGGAATGCCGGCCCGGCTGGCCAGGTCGACCATCACTTCCATCACTGAGCGATCTTCCGGCTCTCCCGGCAGCCGTCCCATCACCCGCGAGATGCAGGCGGGAAAATAAACTGCCTCCGCCCGTATCCTTCTGGTCTTCGGCACCGGTCCGGCCGCCAAAGGCGTATCGGGCATCCATTCACTCAAACTGTCGCCGGCAAAGCGCTTCATGGCCCGGGTCAGCGACTGCATGCGTTCTACGCCGATCAGCTTCTCGGTGGTGTGTCCCAGGCGCAGCGCGGTACGCAACAAGCGCTCCGTCAGGCGGAAATTCCTGGCGATCCGGACCGCCCATTCGTGCGCGCTAGCCGAAGCCCGAATGTTGCGGAAACGCTTGACCAGCTGTCCGGTGTCAATGTTGACCGGGCAAGCGGTGGCGCACAGGCCATCGGTCGCGCAGGTATCGAGCGCCATGTAGGGGAACTCCCGATCCAGAGCCTGATACAGATCTTTCGCTGCCTGCTTATCGCCGACAGTCAGCGTTGAGGGGAAGGCCTCCGGGTCAGATCCATTCCTGGCTTCGTGCAGCCGCGCCATCTCCCGCCGCACAACAATGCGCTGACGGGGAGTCAGCGTCAATTCGCGGCTGGCACACTTAGGCTCGCAATAACCGCACTCGATACACTTGTCGATTTCCGGTTCCACCGACGGCAGCTGCTTCAGGTTGGCCAGATGCGCGTTGCGATCAGGATTAATGATGACGCCGGGGTTCAGCAGATTGTCCGGATCGGCCAGCTCTTTCAGCCGCCGCATAATCTCGTATCCTTCGCGTCCCCACTCGGTCTGGACAAACGGCGCCATGTTGCGCCCGGTACCGTGTTCAGCCTTCAGCGCGCCGTCGTAGCGTTCCACCACCAACGCAACTACGTCGTCAATAAAGTGCGCGTACTGATCGATTACTGTCTGATTGTTAAAGCTTTGGGTGATGACGAAGTGCAGGTTCCCGTCCTTGGCGTGACCGAAGATGATGGCATTGTCATAGGAGTGGCGACGGAAAAGCTCGGTCAGCCCGTGAGCAGCATCCGCCAGCGCTTCGATCGGAAACGCAACGTCTTCGATGATCACGGTAGTGCCGGTTTTGCGGACCGAACCTACCGACGGAAACATGCCGGCCCGGATCTGCCATAGGAGCGCCTGTTCGGCTGCGACATGGGTAAACCGCGCTGGCTCGCACAGCTTCAAGCCGCCGACAGATTCGGCAGCCAGCTTCTCCAGCTCCGTGCGCTCGCCCTCATCCGCCGACTGGAACTCCACCAGCAATCCTGCCGCTGCTTCCGGCAGCGAACGAATGGAGGACGGAACTCCGGTCTTGCCTTCGACGGATCGCAGCGAAGCGCGATCCATAATTTCCAGCGCCTTCGCTCCCGCCTGCCGTAACGGCACAATCGAATCGGCCGCCGCATACAGATCGGGAAACAACAGCAATCCGGTGTACTTCACGGGCAAATCGGGAACGGTATTCAGCACCGCCTCGGCAATGAAAGCCAGCGTGCCCTCGGAGCCGATCATGACATGCTGGAAGATGTCGACGGCGCGGTCGAAGTCAAGGAAGGCGTTCAGCGAGTATCCAGTCGTGTTCTTCCGCTGATACTTGTTGCGGACCCGCTCGCGCAACGCCGGATCCCGTTCCAGCTTCGCCTTCAATTCCAGAACGCCGCGTGCCAGTACGGGCTCGCGAGCATGAAACTCATCATCGGCATCGGGCAGCGAAGTATCGATGATCGTCCCCGACGGCAGCATGAACTTCATGGAGTGCAGGGTGTGATAAGCGTTCTGCTCGACGCCGCAACACATTCCGCTGGAATTGTTCGACAGGATGCCGCCTAACGTGCAGGTAGCGATGGAAGCCGGGTCCGGTCCGATCTTGGCGCGATAAGGAATAAGCGCCCGGTTAGCGTTGGCGCCGATTACTCCCGGCTGTACCCGAATCTTTTTTCCGTTCTCTTCGACTTTCACCTCGCGCCAATTGCGCGCGACTTCCACCAGCAGGCCATCGGAAATCGATTGTCCGGAAAGGCTGGTTCCAGCGGCCCGGAAGGTCATGGGAATTCGCGTCTGCTGGCTGAAGGTGAACAGCGCCCGGATCTCCTCCAGATTCTGCGTCTGCACCACCGCCTTGGGAATCAGCCGGTAGAAGCTGGCGTCGGAGGCCGAGGCGATCAATTCGATGGGCCGGATCAGCACTCGTTCCGGGGGAATGAAACCGTTCAGGGCTAATTGAATTTCCTCGGAGGAAATCTCCGCCGGGGCGACCAGGGTTGCAGCCATTGTTCTTCCCTTCGCCTGTCGGGCAAGGCCGGCAAGCCAGGCGCAGGGCGAGTGATGGATAAGATTTTTCCCGCGGTGCTGCGTCTAGTCCGAATCTAAAGCAAGGGATTAGGGCTGGCGCGGAAGCAGGTCACAACGGGTTGTGACGAAAGGCACAAGTCACCCTTCTTGATTGTCATCACAGCGCAGCGAGGAATCTGCTCCTTGCTTGTCATCACGAGGCTGCTTCACTGGCTGCCGAAAGTCGGCATCTTTTGAAGGAGCACAGTTTGCCCGGCGAGGGACCTCTTCCTGGTTTGTCATCACGAGCGCAGCGAGGGATCTGCTTCTTGTTTGTCATCACCAGCGCAGCGAAGGATTTGCGGCTCAGTTTTCGTGCGGTGCTTTGTCTCTCGCGGATTCCACCCGCAGCAGCCATCCGCTGCCGCCCTGTACGTGGACATTGCGGCTCGATTCCAGTTCGATCTGGCCGACCGGCTGGGTCCGGCCGGCATGAGCAATCTTCAAATCGTTGAACCCGTATACTCCACATGCCCACGGCGAGAACACCCAGAGCGACTGCTCGCGTGCTTCGACTTCGCCGCCGCCGTGGCAGCCTCGTGCCGGAGCAGCGATCAGCTTTGCCGTGACCGCGCCATAATCGGTGGCCCGGCCTACCACTTGATCGCCGGAGACTACCTGCCCGTTGCCGCGATACACGCCCGCGCCGCCGACCTGCACCGTATTCCAATCGCTGGTCGAGGTGCCATAGTCGTCCCAGGAATTGGTGGGCATCTTCGCTTCGAAGACTTCATACATCGACGCTAGCGCCCGCAAATGCGCAGCGATGGGAATGATTCGGCCTTTCACGACCACCTGATCGAACTGGATGGCAATGTGCGAGGGCGATCCTGCTGCGGCAGGAGTAGCGCTGACGATATGGCCGACGACCCGCGAGCCCTTGGGAATGCTCGCGCCATCAGGCAGTGGCAAGTCCTGCATGATCTTGCCTGTGATTTGTCGACCAGGCTTGTCCTTGCCGGCATCCAGTGTCGAGTTCAACATCACCGGGAGAACAGTTCCGCCGGGAATATCTTGAGCGACCGTCACCGCAGCCGACAGCAATATCAGAGCAGCAATAGTTTTGAGCATCCTGATCCCCATAACCCACCTAACCATGTAGATGCCGCGGCCGAGCGCCGATCCCTTTAAAATTTGTAGCCAACCCGCAATCAATCCGGGCTTGAAGAAGACCTCCTGCAGGTCCTAATATCCAACGTCACTGAGGGAAACTCTGCTTAAGTCTTGTTTTGCAGGGGACGGCCTTTCAGAGACCGTGTCGCAAGCGGAAAGAAAGGTTTCTGGTGGAACAAACACCCGCAATAACCAGTCAGTCTAGCCGCAACGCGGCGGGATGAAGTTAGGCGGGGGCGTAAGAGGCTGTTACGAAACTCGGTCCGTGCCTATATCGGTGGAACAAACCGCGCGAAATCAAGTGCCGAAGGCACGGCATAATCTAGCCCAGCACGGAGCCGGAGGCGGAGTGCTGGGTGAAGTGGAAAAAAATCTCCGAGTCGCGTAGCGACGGCACGGTTTCGTAACAGCCTCGTAAGCCCCAGAAAAGCGGGCGATCGTCGTGAGCCGCAGAGCGGCGACACAGTCTCTTTCAGGCCGTCCGTCAAGCACCCGAAAATCATGCGGCTTTAGCCGCTGCGGCACCTCGCTTTTAATTGATCAGAGCTTCCTTAGTTGCGTCTTGCGCTTCGCTATCACTTCTCCTCATTAGGATGTGAAGAGGACTTTCACCTGCAAACCGTTGAACCTGCTTCGGCGCACAAAAAAAGGGCGGCGCGCTGGCGCGGCCACCCCCTTAGGAACATGCTAGACCAGCGAGGCGCTAGAAGCTGAACACCGGTCCGAACTCCGAACGCCAATCGGTGGAAGTACAAGTTGGTTTGCCGGCA
>JBAVSY010000053.1:0-4671 GCA_049695855.1 Candidatus Korobacteraceae bacterium
TTGTGACAGACAATGCATTGCCCTGAGCAGATAAAGAGGCGCGGCAGAACGACTCTTTCGAGCCAAGTCTCGGGAGGCGTAGACCGGAACTGATCTCCCTTACATACACGGCAATGTGCGGACAATAAGTACATTCTTAGCTCAACGCTATTCCATTGCTCACGGTGACGATGCCGTTTTGCCGGAATTGATTGGCGCTAACTGGAGCCGCCGCTAACAGCGCCCGAGCACAAGTAAAGCCGCCACCAACGCACGCCATGTAGTTGCGCTGGTGGTCGCTTGGCCGCGATCGCTATGCCCGCAGCCTCGGACACCGTCAATCGAGTGTGGTCGCAAACGCTGGCCGCCCCCAACAACCAGACGCCGGCTTTCGGTGCCCCGCCATCGCAAATTCTTCTCGCTTAGCTCCGGGGCGTCGCCGTTACGGCTTGCCGATGTGAATGCCGGAGAGTGTGTGAAGCAGCCCAAAGATGTTCAGCAGCCATAGCACAACGGCTATCACCACCACGGCATTCATAATTGACTTAATGGAACTCGCCATGGGGATGAACCGATCTACTAACCAGAGAAGCACCCCAACGACAATAAGAACCAGGACAACTTGTACTAAAGGCATGTTCTTTTACCTTTCTGTGTTTCCAATGGAAACTGTTTCTGTTTACGCTCCGGGCAATCTGTAGAGCACGTTTTTGTCACGAGCGCTGTCGCGGGTGGTTTGAGCAGGCTTGCATGCTCACAAGTTCACAACTGTTAGCTGGCCGAAACTGGTACCTGGTGAATTAAAGGTCCAAGATGAGTATCTCTCGAAAGGATAGGGCGCGTCTGGTCAGGATTGACCACTCATGAAAACCGGCAAGGAGAGCGCATGCTGGGGAGAAGCGAAGCTGGATTCAGGCACATGGGTGGAGAAACGGGGCAAAGGCGGGATCCTCTTTGCAAATGCAGGAGGGCGCTCGCTCACGGCCGCGACGTGATCGCTGCCACCGGCCAATCCGTTACCCGCGCTCCTGGACGGATCGGAAATGAGCGCGCCCAACCTCCTTGAGAACTGACCACGGCAACAAGATAGGTTCCTGAGGGGTCGCCGGCGTATGCGCCATTCGGCCACCATCCGAAGACAGGTCCGCCAGAATCGCCATGGTTCAGACTGCTTAGGTCTCGATGTCTAATCCTGACTTCAACCCGAACTAGCCCGGGGATCAGGAGTCTGCGATGCTGAACCATAGTCACCCTGCGGGTCGAGTTCCCACCTCCTATGTCATCGCGCTTCTCACACGTGGATCTCTCTCGTGTTGCGGGTTCCGAAAGCCATACGTTTAGGGACAGTAGAATCAGCCGATTTCGTCTGAGTGGGTTCAACAACATAGGAAGGGGCCTGCACAGCCCCTTTGTGACACCGCTAGGAGAGGCGATGCTTCAGGTATTTCAGGATGCGGTAGTGGTCGTCAAGCTTGCGGTGGAGTTCAGGCAGCGGTTGAGTATGGCGGTCTGGTGTTGGTCTAGTTCCTGTTGGATCTGGAACAGCAGGTTCTGTTGATCGCGTTTGCGGTCCGACTCCTGGCGATCGTGTCGGTTGCTCCAGACTATATAAAGGATGACCAGAGCGGAAACCGCTGTGGCTGTTCCCAGGACGATGGCATCACTCAAGCTTCACCTCCTATACCAGATTGCCGTAACTTCCGAGTGACGAATGTGCGCGATATACGGTGCAACTTGGCCAACTCACGCAAGCTAAAACCATGAGCACGGTCCCGGAGCTGGACACTGGAGTGACAACTGATGTCGTTTGGTACGCGGTAAAGCGATAGGCCAAGAGAATCCGCATTGACCATCTCGCACCCCATGATCTTCGTCGCACTTGCGCAGACCAATACCAGGCAATGAACTTATCTATGGCGTGTTTGTAACTCCTACGAAAATGCACAGAGGCCAACGTATTGAGCACGGCCGTCTTGGATTGCTATAGTTCAGGGACAGTGAGGGTTGCACAAGGAGTTGCAGAAGCGTGTGATTGTTTTAGCGCAGGCCGCTTACAGAGACCGGAACGAAACCCAAAATGCGGGACGATCGTCCCCTGCCCGAGATGGGCGTTTTACCTCCAAGTGGCGATGCCAATGCGGTTGCCGGATGCTGGCCGACTTATAGGGACTGATTGCTTTTCGTAGGATTTCGCTAATCTCCTGCACGATTTGAGTCACGCCTAAATCATTCCCGCCGCTAGATTGACTCCATGAGTGCTATACATTCGCAAGCTATTCCTTTCGTGCCCGTCAAGTCCTCAACCTGGTTTGTTACGGGAATCAACCGCGGCCTTGGCCGCAGCATTGCCGAAGCCATCCTCGACCGGGGCGGCAGGGTGGCCGGCACGGTCCGCAGGCGTACCGATGCGGCGGAGCTTGAGAAGCGGTTCCCCAGCCAACTTTGGGTGGCAGAGTTGGATGTGTCGGATTTAGCCAATATCCCAAAGGTCTTCGACGCAGCCGTGAAGGCCCTCGGCCGAATCCACGCAGTGGTTAGCAACGCGGGCTACAGCCTGCTGGGTGCGGCCGAAGAGCTAGAACTCGACGCGATGCGGCATATCGTCGACACGAACCTTCTCGGCTCGATTCAGCTTGCGCGCGCGGCCGTGGCGCACATGCGTCCGCTTGGCGGAGGCCGCATCATCCAGATCTCCAGCGGTGCAGGACAATCCTCCTTCCCAGGACTGTCGCTCTACTGTGCGACCAAGTGGGGCATCGAAGGCTTCTTCGAGAGCCTATCGCAGGAAGTGGCCGGCTTCGGCATCGGGACGACGTTGGCAGAGCCTGGAGCTATCCGTACTAACTTCGGTGGCGCGGGCATTCTTAGCCCGGAGCTTGAGGCTTATCAGGATGGGCCTGTGGGTATGCTGCGGCAGATGGCGAAGAGAGGCTACGTGGCGCCGGGCGATCCGGTAAAGATGGCGAAGGCAATCGTAGACACGTTTGAAGCGAAGGCTGCGCCGCCCCGGCTGGCGCTGGGAACGGATGTCTACGGGTACATTAAGGCGGCGCTCGATGCGCGGCTGGAGCAGCTTGAGGCCTACAAGAATCTTGAAACCGATTGCAATGCCGAGTGAACTCGATACGATGGAGGAGATGGCAGCTATCTCCTCACTTCGAAAAGAAGCCCTGTCGATCCTTCTGCGGCACGCCGAGGAGGATCGACTTACCAGGAACGCTCTTCCTGGCCTGCACCTGATGAGGTTCGGTTGGGTGAGCCGACCACTGGTGACGGTGCAATCGATGCGCTGCATGGCCCTGGTGATTCAAGGGGTAAAGACCCTCGATTTCGGCACCACGCACCTCGAGTACGGCGCAGGACAGTTTCTGCTCTCGTCAATAGATATGCCGTCGACCTCCAAAATCCTGAGCGCAACCGGAAGGAGCCCGCTTTTGGCGCTTGCAGTGGAGATTGACTTCGAAGAGTTGAAACAGGTGATCGGTCGATGCGATAAGCTGCCGACTTCGAGCCCTCAGTCCGCCGTCGACGTGTTTCACGCGGACCCGGACTTATGGGGAGCGGTGATTCGTCTTTTGCGATTACTGGACACGCCACAACACGCAGCTGCGCTGACGCCGCTGATCCGGCAGGAGATTCTGTATCGGTTGCTGGCAGGACCGTCCGGTTCGCGGTTGCTGGAGATCTCCAGGCAGGACAGCCCATCCAATCGCATCGCCCGGGCGCTCACCTGGCTGCAGAAGCAGTTCACGAAGGGGTTCATGGTTGACGACCTCGCCCGTCACGTTGGCATGAGTCCATCGTCGTTTCATCAGCATTTCAAGGCGATGACAGGAATGACGCCGATTCAATACCAGCGCCGAATACGCCTTCACGAAGCCCGGAAGTTGCTGCTGGTGGATTCGCTCGGTATCGGTGAGGCGAGCTATCGCGTTGGTTATCAGAGCCCATCGCAGTTCACGAAGGATTATCGCCAGTGTTTCAGCCGATTGCCAAAGGACGATATCCTGGCGCATGC
Organism: Candidatus Korobacteraceae bacterium; assembly: GCA_049695855.1. Lineage (GTDB taxonomy): Bacteria > Acidobacteriota > Terriglobia > Terriglobales > Acidobacteriaceae > Bog-257. The sequence continues at coordinate 3,998 of JBAVSY010000053.1, forward strand.
GACCGAAAGAGTTACTTTTTCGGGCTATTCGCCGGAAATGTCTTTGCGCTAACAAACCTTCACGGCTTGTGAGCATCGCGACCGAGCCAACCCTGCAGTTCTAAAGGAGTGAGCATGATCTCCCATAGAGACCATCTGGTTCTCACCGCCCGTTCACTGGGAGATGCCTGTTCGTTCTACGAGCGAGTTCTGCGTTTTCAACGGAAGGACACGCCAGGGAAGCCAACTTCGATGAGCTTTGGGTCTTGCAAGCTGAATGTATACGAAGTAGACCACACCTTCGAACCGAGGGCGCACGTTCCCACGTCGGGCTCGGGAGATTTGTGTCTTAATTACGGCCGAACCGATGGAGAGGTGCTTGAGCATCTCTGCTCAGAGAGTGTGGCTGTTGAAGAGGGACCGGTAAAGAGGAATGGAGCTGAGGGGGAGATGTTGTCGGTCTATTTTCGAGATCCTCACAAGAATCTTATTGAGATAAGTCGCTATCTCTAACCTAGCCAACACGAACCGCATCGCAGTCGAGACAGGGTCGAGTTCTCCGCCGCATTAGAGCATTTTCAGAGAAGGTGTAGACCGAGTTTCCTCAGGGGCTAAAGCCCGACAGCATGAATGCTGCGTACGGCACGGCTGAAGCCGTGCCCTTTCAAGGTGCCGGAAGGACCACACTAACTGTG
>JBAVSY010000054.1:0-24890 GCA_049695855.1 Candidatus Korobacteraceae bacterium
GTCGCAACCGGGAAGAAAGTTTTCTGGTGGAACGAACACCCGCAATAAACCGGTCAGTCTAGCCGCAACGCGGCGGGATGAAGTTAGCCGGGGGCGTAAGCCCCCGGAAAAGTGGGAAATAGTCGTGAGCCGCAGAGCGGCGACACCACTCGCGACACAGTCTCTTCAGGCCGTCCGTAAGTGGCACAAAATCATGTCGGCTTTAGCCGCTGAGGGACTTCGCCTACACCTAATCAGGCCATGCCTGACCCCTCGATCAGCAGGTGAGATCTCGGGCTGAGGCATGTATTAAGGAGTCGAACCGGCGAAGCTCGTATCAGGTTCTGGCGAAGAGCGAAAGGCGAAGAGTCGAATAGCGAACCGCGGCTTCCCTGACATTTGCCTGTTCCGCGCGTCCAATCTGAGGGAAGTGCTTTGACATCCGCCGGGGCGTGCACAATAATCTGAATTGTCCTACAGCTCACGCCGCGGGCCGTTACGGCTCCGCTGTGGCCCCGACGAAAGCGCGAGCGGCCCTGGTGGGCATCCGAGCCGAATCTGAGAACGTAGGTATCCGGCGCAAGATGCTGAGCCGGCGGAACGGAGCACGCGTCAGTCTGACGAGAGAGGTTACAGATGCGCAGACGTAATCGAGACCGGGGATTTACCCTCATCGAACTGTTGATTGTTGTCACCATCATTCTTATCATTGCGGCATTCACCATTCCGAAACTTACCAAGTCCACCATCCCCGCTCACGAAGCCTCGGCGATTGCCAGCATCCGAGGTATTAATGAAGCCGAGATGATCTATGCCAGCAGTCATCCGGACTTGGGTTTCACCGCCGACTTGGCTACCTTGGGTGGCACAGCGCAGGGCGGAGGCGAGCACATGCTCGATGACGCGCTAGTGAGCGGCCGCAAGAGCGGTTACAGCTTCACCTATACTCCCGGCGAAAAGGTCAATGGAGCCATTCGCTCCTATACCATTTCGGCCGTCCCGGACCAGGTGGGAACGACGGGACAACAGAGATTCTTTTCTGACGAGACTGGCTCGATTCGGAGCAACTCCTCTGGCCCGGCTGACGCCAGCAGTCGGGAACTCCAGTAGGCGTGGCCCCGGGCACTAAGCGTCCTACACTCATGGGAACTCCACCTTTTGTGAAGTGGCCGGCGATTCCGGCCCTTCTTCTCCTACTCTCCTGTTTCCTTTCCGCTCAAACTGATGTTCATGCTCTCGCCGCCAAGGTCGATCAACGCTACGATCACATGCATTCGCTGGAGGCCCGATTCACGGAGACCTACACCGGCGTCGGCATGTCTCGCACCGAGAGCGGTACGCTACTTCTGAAGAAGCCGGGACGCATGCGGTGGGATTACGATCAGCCCCGCCCCAAGCTGTTTCTCAGCGACGGACAAACGGCGTGGTTCTATGTTCCCGGCGAGCATCAGGCGCGCCGTACGCCGGTCAAACAACTGGATGATCTGCGCTCTCCTCTGCGGTACCTGTTGGGCAAGACCAAGCTGGAAAAGGAACTGGAAGGATTGTCCCTGGCACCCGATCAACCGCCCGTCAACTCCGGTGACATCGTGCTCCGAGGCGTCCCCAAAGGAATGCGTGATCGCGTAGAGCAAACCCTGCTGGAAGTGACTCCCGACGGTTTGATCGTGCGTATCGTGATCGAGGAACTTGATGGTTCGACCACGGAATTCCGCTTTCTTCAGCAGAAGGAGAACGTCGAACTAGCAGACCAGCAATTTCACTTTATCCCTCCGCCGGGCGTGGAGGTAGTGGCGGGAACCGAATTCATGAATTAGCGTTAACAAAGACGCTCTTCGCTGTTCGCTCTTCGCTTTTCGCCAGAATGCTTAACGGCAAATACGGGTCTTGCGAGCGAAACACCAGAAGTAGTGTGAATCGAGGGTGGACGCAAATCGTCTGCAATTGCCTAGAGTCCAACGCGAATGGCGAAGAGCGAACGGCGAATAGCGGATACCGCTTCCCGCCGATGTTAGACTACGGTTAATCCCTCCCCTTTGGGGACTTCTCAACTATGGCCGAATACATGATCAAGATGGCCGACGAGCGAGGGCATGTGCTCGAGCAACTGGAGCAGGGCGCCTCGGAGGCCGAAATCCGCGATCGCTTCGCGCAGCAGGGCTTCTTCGTCTATTCGGTGAAATCGAAGGGGTTCTTGTCGGCCGACCTGCGACTGCCCCAGCGGCGCAAAATCAAGCAAGACCAGTTCGTCATTTTCAACCAGCAGTTTGTGACTCTCATTCACGCTGGACTGCCCATTATTCAGTCGTTGGAGCTGCTGATCAAGCGCCAGCGCAATGCGTTCTTCCGCTCGGTTTTGCAGAACGTGCACGAGCGTGTGCGGGGCGGCGAGTTGCTGTCGGAAGCGTTTGAGGCGCAAAAGGTTTTCCCCAAGGTTTACACCACCACGCTGCTCGCCGGTGAGAAGAGCGGCAACCTCGAGGAAGTCATGGGACGTTATATTGCGTTCCAGCGTCTGTCCGTGAGTTTCCGCAAGAAGCTGGTCTCGTCGCTGGTTTATCCCGCGCTGCTGGTCGTGGTGCTGGCGGTGATGATGACGTTTCTGATCACCTTCGTGGTTCCCCAGTTCGCAACTCTCTACCACACGCTCGGGTCGGACCTGCCTCCGATGACTTCGGCGATGTTGGCAATCGGCGTCAACGCCAAACACTATTTCCTGTACGCCGTTATCGTGGTGGTTGCGGCGGGATTCTTTCTCTGGCGCTGGATGAAAAGCGAGACCGGTTCCACGCAAATGGACCGTTTCAAGCTGAAAATCCCACTGCTCGGCGACATCTGGTTGAAATATCAGGTAGCCGTGTTTTCCCGCATGCTCTCGACGCTTTTGTCCGGCGGACTGTCGCTGGTACCGTCACTGGAGACCGCTGGAGAATCCATGCAAAGCCGTCTGATGGCGCACGGCATCGATAGCGCGGTGGTCGGCGTACGCGAAGGACAAACGTTAGCCCGTAGCCTGGAAGAAACCAAGGTCTTTCCCGAGATGTCGGTGGAAATGATCGAAGTCGGCGAATCAACGGGCGCCTTGCCGGCGATGCTGAACTCGATCGCCGAATTCTACGAAGAGGATGTGCAGAACGCGCTGGCTACGGCGATGGCACTGATTGAGCCGGTCATCCTGATCGTGATGGGCGTAGTCGTGGCATTCGTCTTAATTTCCCTGTATCTTCCGATCTTTAGTATGGGAGTTGGAGGGATTCACTAAGGCAGCATTTGCAATTAGCATTTGGCACTTGGTATTCAAAGAACACGAGTCGCAATGAGCATGTTCCCGAGACTCGAAGTTTGTTTGAGGTACGGGTTAGCCTTGGCTAAATGCCAAGTGCCAAGTGCTAATTACTAGAAGGCAGTACCTATGGCAGAAGTAAAAGCAATCTTCGTAGGCGGCATTGCCACCAACGATGAAGTCGAGCACGGCAAAGATCTGGCGCAGCGCTATCGCTGCGAGTTCGTGGACCTGAAGAACTTCCACATCCAGCACGAATTGTTTCGCAAGATCAAAGTGGACTACATGTTCCGCTACAACTTCGTGCCTTTGGAAGAGAAGGACGACGGCCGTCTGATCGTGGCGATCGCCGATCCCAGCCAGCTGATGATGATCGACGAGATCAGCCTGCTGCTGGGCCGGCGCATTGTGACCAAGGTAGCCACGCTTACCCAGATTGCCGACGTCCTGAAAAAGACGGAGCAGTCGCAACGCGTGCTGGAAGAGGCGGGCGAGAACTTTGCCCTCGACGTCATCACTGAGGATGAGAATAGCGACGAGACCATCTCGATCGAGAAGCTGACCGGCGAAACCGATCAGAGCCCCATCATCCGTCTGGTCGATACCACCATCTTTACCGCCTTGCAGCGGCGAGCCAGCGATATTCATATCGAGACTCGCGATGATTCCGTGGTCATCAAGTACCGTATCGACGGCGTTCTGCAACAGGCGATGCAGCCCATCGCCAAGGAACATCATTCCACCATCATTTCCCGTATCAAGGTCATGAGCGAACTGGACATCTCGGAGCGGCGCGTTCCCCAGGACGGCCGTTTCCGGGTGCGCTACAACGGGCGTTCCATCGACTTCCGCGTCTCGATTATGCCGTCCATCCACGGCGAAGACGCGGTACTCCGCGTACTCGACAAAGAGTCGATGAGTGAGAAATTTCATAAGCTGACGCTGGATGTCGTCGGCTTCGGCGAGGAAGACCTACGCAAATTTCGCCGCTATATTAAAGAGCCCTACGGCATGGTGCTGGTGACCGGGCCAACCGGCTCCGGCAAGACGACCACGCTGTACGCCGCGCTGAACGAGATCAAGACCGACGAAGATAAGCTGATCACCATTGAGGACCCGGTCGAGTACCAGATCCGCGGCATCACCCAGATTCCGGTCAACGAAAAGAAAGGTCTCACCTTTGCCCGCGGGCTGCGCTCCATTCTGCGTCACGATCCCGACAAGATCATGGTGGGCGAGATCCGCGACACCGAGACGGCGCAAATTGCCATCAACTCGGCGCTTACCGGACACCTGGTGTTCACCACTGTGCACGCCAACAACGTGGTCGACGTTCTGGGACGCTTCCTCAACATGGGGGTCGAGGCCTATAACTTCGTTTCGGCCTTGAACTGCATTCTGGCGCAGCGGTTGGTGCGACTAATCTGCGAATTCTGCAAGAAGGAAGTGTTCTACTCGGCCGAAGAGCTAGAGGCCAGCGGTATGGATCCCAAAGAGTGGGCGACCATTCCGTTCTATGAAGGCGAAGGCTGCATTGAATGCTCGGGCACCGGATTCCGGGGAAGAACCGCAATCCACGAACTGCTGGAGTTGACCGACAACGTGCGCGAGATGATTCTGGCCAAGAAGCCGAGCAGCGAGATCCGGCGCACAGCCAAGGAAGAGGGAATGCATTTCCTTCGCGAGTCGGCCCTTGATAGAGTGAAACGTGGCTTGACCACGCTGAAAGAGATCAACAAGGTAACGTTCATCGAGACGACAAGGTAAGGCAGCAGTTGGCAATTAGCATTTGGCACTTGGCGAATGCCGGAGGTTAGGAGTCGGCTTCCAATAGCGCCAGCCGTGGGCCTGGCGTTTGACGCGACTTCGCATACAGCCTTTGTTTTGCGCCAACGGCTAAGTGCCAAATGCCAAGTGCGGATCTTATGGCAGAAACCCACATTTCGCGTCCCAGAGTTGCCTGCGAAGTCAGCGTCGATCGGGTGGTAACCGCTCGTGCCGGCGATGCAGCCAAGACTCTGGAAGCGGCGGTAACCACGGCGCTGCCGCAGGGGGCGCTTACTCCGGGGCTGCAGCAGGCCAACGTCAACGCGCGTGAAGCATTAGTGGCAGCCCTGCGGGATTCGCTGATGGCAGTGGCGGGTCGGGTGCGCGACATTTGCCTGGTCATTCCCGATGCCACCACGCGGGTCATGCTGCTGGATATGGAAACGCTTCCGGAAAAGCCGCAGGACGCCGATGCGGTAGTCCGCTTCCGGTTGAAGAAATCGCTGCCGTTCGATGTCGATCAAGCGGCGGTGTCGTTCGATCGGCAAGGGACGGCGAATCCCATGCGGGTGGTGGCTGCGGTCACGCCCCGCAACGTGCTGGAAGAGTATGAGTCCCTGGTTCGCGATGCCGGCTACAATCCCGGCTCGGTGCTGCCCTCGATGTTGTCTGCGCTGGGTGTAGTCGACGCCTCGCGTCCGACCATGGTGATCAAGGTGGAGCACGGGACTACAACCTTCGCCATCGTCGATCAGAATCAGTTGCTGCTATATCGCGCTCTGGAAAACGGAGGCACCGCGGTTACCGGCGAATCGCTGGTCGACGATGTAAATACCTCGCTGGTGTACTTCGAGGATCGCTACACCGTAGGCGTGGATCGCGTGCTGGTAGCCGGAGTGCACTCGGTGCAGGATCTGCAAGAGGCGCTGAAGGCCAGTTCCAGCATTCGCGTGGAAGAGCTGGTTTCCAGTTCGATGTCGGGTGGAGCGGCCGCCGGTAATGTGCCGCGCTCGGCCCTGGCTGGAGTTACGGGGGCGCTGGTTTCCTGATGCGTCTCAACATCAATCTCGCCAGCCAGCCCTACGAAGTTGCCCGGCAGTACCGGCAACGAATGACGGCGGTGATCGCTGCTTTGAGCCTGGCAGCGGTGGTGCTCCTGGGCTACATCATTTATCAGCGAGTGCATTCGCGGACCATCCTGCGGAAATTGGCTGAGGTGCAACAGCAAATCGACGGGCTTGACCGCGAAGAATCGCAGGCGCGCGCCATCCTCAATAAGCCGGCGAACCGGGTCGTGGCCGATCAATCAAACTTTCTCAACGAACTGTTTGCCCGTAAAGCGCTGTCCTGGACTCGCATCTTTACCGAGATGGAAAGGATCGTGCCGCCGGAACTGCACGTCGTTTCCATGAAGCCCGAATACACCAAGACCAACGATCTGATGCTGCACATGATGGTGGCGACCGACTCCCGCGAGCGTGCCGTGGAACTGGTGCGGCACCTGGAGAAATCCAACCACTTCCGGCAGCCGCAAGTGGTGGCTGAAACCGTGGTGGCGAATACCAGTGCGCAAGCCGCCGGAACAGGCAACATCCAGTTCGACATTACCGCGATCTACGTTCCCGGAGCACAAGAGGACGAGGCCGTGGATAGCGACGAGAAAGCCGCCGAGAAGGCTGTCCAGCCCGCGAGCCCTGCCGCTGCGGATAAGAGCGCGGGCATGCCGGCGAGTGGTCGGAAGACGGTACCGAACGCCGCAACTCCAGCCGGGATCAATGCGGCGCAGAATCATCCCATTCGACCCAGCCGGGAGAAGGAACACTGATGGCCAGTATTCGCGAGAGCCGCAAGAAACTGATGCCGGTGGTGATTGCGCTGGTGGTGCTCGATCTGGCGTGCGTGGGATATCTCCTGTCTCCGGCAGGACGCTCGCGACAGGCGCTGCACCGCCAATACTACCAATTGCGCGATCAGCTGGCGGCCAAACAGCAGGAAGTTCTGCCGACGCGCGGTATGGATCAAAAACTGAAGCAGGCGTCGAAAGACATTAACGGATTTTATGATCATCGCCTGCCGGCCAAGTACTCGGCAATTTCGGACGAACTGGGCAAGATCTCGGCCGATACCGGAGTTCATTACTCGGGGGTAAAATACGACGAAAAGGATGCCCCCATCGAAGGCCTGCACAAGCTGAATATCGAGATCGCGCTCTCCGGCGACTACTTGCAAGAGGTTAAGTTCATCAACGCGGTGGAGCGGGACCCGATGTTTTTCCTGATCGACGGAGTCGCCCTGGGTGAGCAACAGGGCAACGTTCGTCTGCAACTTAAGTTGGAAACCTACCTCCGCTCAGGAGCGGTTACGTCGTGAAGCTGGGCACCGAAGATAAGAAGAAGACCATCATCGCGGGCGTACTGCTGCTGGGCGCCGTGATCCTGGGGGTACATGCGTTCACCGGCGGAGACGAGGAGACTCCAACTCCGGCTACCAGTACGTCCTCTTCAGCGGCGTCTCCGGCCAAACACGGGAGCGCACAGACAGCTCACAAGGGGCCGTATCCTCTGCTGGCTCGTTCTCTGGATCCGACCTTGCGCTTCGACTTATTAAAGGCCAGTGAGGACGTGACTTACAACGGCACGGGACGGGATATCTTCCACTCGCAACCGCCCGTCGCCGATATCCCGAAGCCTGCGACTCCTGACGTGACGCCGCAAGGGCCGCCTCCGCCGCCTCCACCACCTCCCATCGATTTGAAGTTTTACGGTTTTGTGGGCCCCAAGAATGGGAACAAACGTATCTTCCTGCTGAAAGGCGATGACATTTTTCTGGCCAAGGAAGGCGACATTGTGGACCGGCGCTACAAGATCATGCACATCGGAGCCAGTTCGGTGGAAGTGCAGGATGTGCTGACCAACAATACCCAGACGCTTCCGCTGACTGCGGGATGACGCGATATTATCTTCCCGACCCGGCCAGAGCTTGGCAGTGTGGAAAGTGCTTTAAAATAGTAGTGGGAAACGAATTGCAGTATGCAGCAGGATCGTAGCCATCAGCGCGCACCCCTTACCGGCGAGCGCCCAGCCACATCAGCCCGCCGCCAGCGCGACGGCGGCTACTTGCTGCTGGCCATCCTGCTGATGATGGCGATGATGATCATTGCTGCCACCATCACTGCTCCTCGGGTGGTGCAACAGATCAAGCGCGACCGCGAAGAAGAGATGATCCATCGCGGCACGGAATATGCGCGTGCCATCAAAAAGTATTACAAGAAATTTGGCAGTTATCCCTCGACCCTGGAACAGCTGGATAGTACCAACCAGATTCGCTTCCTGCGCAAGCGCTACAAAGATCCCCTTACCAAAGATGGCAAGTGGAAGCTGCTGAATTACGGCGACATTGCAACCCTGCTGAACACCGCGGCGCCCGGTACCCCGGCTGCGGCGCTGGCTTCACAGAACGGATTGAATCCGGGCGGCGGCCTGACTACCAATGCGTCTGGATCGAGCAGCGCTTTCTCCAGTTCGCTGCAACAGCAGTCGCAGCAGGGCAACTCTTTCAGCAGCGGCGTTTCGGCGTCGTCTTCGCAGGGAAACCAGGATCCCAATGTCGTTTATGCTCCCGGCACGGGGCCAAACAACCAAAATCCTGGCACCCAGGCAACCTCGGCTAATAGCGATCAGGGAGCAACCGGCGGCGGGCAGCAGGGCAATTCGGCCTTCGGACAAAATGGCGCCGTTGGCGGCAACCAACCTGGTTCAAACAATCCTGGGAGCAATTCACCGTTTGCGCAGAACACGACTGGCGGTGGTCAGACGTTTGGTGGTGGTGCGATTGTCGGAGTAGCCAGTCTGAGTAAAGATCCCACGATTCGCATTTACAACAAGAAGAAGACTTACAACGAGTGGCAGTTTATCTACAACCCGATCATGGACCAGGCCAACGTGTTGCTACGAGGACCCTACCAGCCCACGACGATCGGCGGAGCCCAGATAGGAACTCCCGCCAGCCAGATGAATGGACAACAAGGCGCTTTCGGTCAGCAGCAGAACGGGTTTGGTCAGCAACAAAACGGCTTTGGCCAACAGCAAAATGGGTTCGGCCAACAGCCAAATACACCGCAATCGCCGGGCGGTGGCAACTTCCCCCAACAGCAGAATCAGCAACAGTAGAGCTGTCAGCCGTCAGCCGTCGGTGTTCATGGTCCGACACTCGCGACGGCCCGCACCATCGCTGAGTTCGAGGGGACGCGAACAACTCTTGCAGTCCTCGCAAATGGATACTATCCACCAGCCACTGCCCACAGCCTGGTAAACTCCACCAGCAACTGCAACCGTTGGCGAGCGTGGCCGCTGTCGATGGCATAAGCGGCCAGGGGCACGGCGTCGTTGATGTGATCGGCGTGGCCGGCGGCGACCAGAGCTGCGGCAGCATTGAGCACTACGACATCCCGACGGCTGGATCGCTCGCCCTCAAGGATGGCGCGAATCGCCGACGCATTTTGCTGGGCATCACCGCCGGCGATTTCTTCCAGCGGCGCACGGCGTAAACCAAAATCCTCCGGCGCAACCTCGTAAACGTGTACCTGACCGTTGCGCACTTCGGCAACTTTGCTGGGGCCGGTGATGGTAATCTCGTCCAATCCATCGCGTCCGTGGACCACCAGAGCACGGCGCAGTCCCAGTTCGCTCAAAGCTTCGGCCAGTTTCTCCACCAGATCGGCAGAATAGACGCCTACCACCTGCGCCGAGGATCGCGCCGGATTAGTCAGCGGACCCAGCAGGTTGAAGACCGTACGCAGCCGCAGCTCACGGCGCGCGGGCTGGACATATTTCATCGCCGAATGCAGCGCCGGAGCAAACAGGAAGGCAATGCCGGTTGTACGCAGGCAGGCAGCGATACGCTCCGGCGGCAAGCTGATGTTGACCCCAAGTGCCTCCATGACGTCAGCCGAACCGCATTTGGAACTGATGCTGCGGTTGCCATGTTTAGCCACTCGCACTCCGGCCCCGGCAATGACCAGAGCGGTTGCGGTCGAAATGTTGAACGTGCCGCTGGTGTCGCCGCCAGTGCCGCAGGTATCCACCAGCGCATCGCGTCCGGTACCACTGAGATCGAGCGCCTCGCCGTCCTCGTCTTTCAAAGGAGTAGCTTCGTCCCGGATGGCCTCAGCGAAGCCGACGATTTCCTCCACGGTCTCGCCCTTCATGTGCAGCGCGACCAGTAAAGCCCCAATCTGCGCTTGGGTAGCCTCGCCGCGCAAGATTTGCGACATGACCTCGCGGGCTTCCTCGCGGGTGAGAGAGGAGCGATGGTCGGCGATTTTGTGCAGCGCGTCGAGAATCATGGGAAAAAAAGCTGTCAGCTCTCAGCCGTCAGCCATCCGTTGGTAGCTTAACATTCTGCGCGCTCGCCATTGAGACAACGCGGAGAGTGTTGCCGATCGCCTCCGACTGACTCCGGAAACTGAACTGGAACGTGCGATATTGGTAATGTGAAGTTTAGGATGCCTAGTTTCCCGGCCGCTCTTGCGTCGGTGTTGTTCGTTTTAGCCACTGTAATGGTGCTGCCCGCACAAGCGCCACGCGTGGCCTATCTCGGCGTGGACCGCAATGACTATCCTGGCGATGCCATCATGATGACGCTGCGCAAGACCTTTGCGTTCACCGGATACTGGCTGAACAATCCTCCTGGTGCGAATCGAAACACGTGGCTAGGTAAACGGAAGCAACTGGATGCGATGGGCTATGGGTTCCTGTTGCTATTCGATGGCCGGGAGTATGCCCAGCTGAAAGCTTCGGGGAATGCGGCGCGGGTGGGCGCCAACGACGCCACCAGGGCCCTGCGGTCGGCGCAACAAGAGGGTTTTCCTCCGGGGGCAATTCTCTTTCTCGATCAGGAGCAAGGCGGCCGAATGCTGCCCGAACAACGCGCCTACATTCACGCCTGGGTCGATGGGGTTACCCGCGGCGGTTATGGCGCAGGCATCTATTGCTCTGGAATTGCGTTTCATGAATCGAGTACGGTTTCCGTCGTGACTGCCAACGATATTCATGACAATGCGGGCAAGCGTGCGATCCATTTCTTTGTCAGCAACGACGAATGCGCCCCTTCCCCGGGGTGCGTTTTTCCCCAGCCACCACCGGCGCCAGCTGACAGCGGCGTGCCGTTCGCCGATGTGTGGCAGTTCGCTCAATCGCCGCGACGGCCGGAGATGACCGCGGCTTGCCGCCAGACCTACGCCCAGGATGGCAATTGCTATCCTCCCGGCATCTCGTCGCGTTCGGGCGTGCACGTCGACGTGGATACCGCAAACTCCGCCGATCCCTCACACGCCAGAACTCCTTAGCGTCAATGGAAAGTCAGCACACAGTTTCGCCAGACGAAATTCAACACGCCGCCTCGTTGTTGCGCGCCGGCAAGCTGGTGGCATTTCCGACGGAAACGGTTTACGGATTGGGCGCCAATGCAATGGATGCGGAGGCCGTGGCCCGGATCTTCACCGCCAAGGGCCGGCCACACACCAGTCCCATCATTGTGCATGTCAGCAGCATGGAGATGGCGCGACAGGTAGTGTCAGAATGGCCGAAGCAGGCGGAATCGCTGGCGCAGAAATTCTGGCCTGGTCCGCTGACGCTGGTACTTAAGAAGCAGCTCGCCGTCCCCGGCCTGGTAACGGCAGGTTTAGATACGGTCGGCGTGCGTATGCCAGCCCATCCCCTCGCGCTGGCGCTAATCGCGGCAGCGCAGGTGCCGGTGGCTGCGCCCAGCGCCAACCGTTTCACCCAACTTTCCCCCACCACGGCTGACCATGTTCGGCAAAGCCTGGGTGATCGAGTGGATTACATTCTCGATGGCGGACCCTGCCCCGTGGGCATCGAGTCCACGGTGCTATCGTTGACTGGCGGCGCGCCGCTATTACTGCGGCCAGGCGGAGTTTCGCGCCGCCAGATGGAGCAGTTCATCGGACCGGTTGCTTCACAGACAGGGGCCTCGACCGAGGCACATCCCTCGCCGGGCATGCATCCGCGGCACTACAGCCCGCGGACGAAGCTGCTGCTGACTCAAGACGGCACTGTTCCAGAGTCAGGCCAGGGAGCGTATCTGCAGCTCCATGATCGGCCGCGGAGGCCAGTGCGCGAAGTTGTGTGCATGCCAAGCAATGCCGCGGAATATGCGGCCCAGCTCTATCGCGTACTGCACCAGCTCGACGCTCAGCACTATGACTGGATTGCAGTGGAAACTCCTCACGATGCGCCGGAGTGGGAGGCGGTGCGCGATCGCCTGCAAAGGGCAGCAACATTTAAGCCCGAGATTTAGGGAAAGCCTGATTAAGTCTAATATTTGAAGGGGACGGCCTTTCAGGCCGTCCGTAGGTGGCGCAAAATCATCTCGGCTTTAGCCGCTGAGGGACTTCGCCTTGACTTAATCAGACATCCCTTAGCAATGACATTCGCGGCCGTGCTACAGTCGAACCCTCGATTAGTTGCTCTTCCGCCCGTTGACCAACCCGCCCTCCAACCCGCATCGGCCAAACACTGCGTCAGGACTGCTCCGGCAAGTCGGACTGTTTGACGCCACCATGCTCGTGATGGGCGGTATTGTCGGCGCCGGCATCTTCATCAACCCGTACGTTGTCGCGCAGCAACTGCACACGCCGTTGCTCATCCTGGGAGTATGGATTGCGGGCGGCGTTGTGGCCATGCTGGGCGCCTTCGTCTATGCGGAATTGGCAGCGCGCCGGCCGCAAGTGGGAGGCCAGTACGCCTACCTGCGCGAAGCGTTTCATCCGGTCGTGGGCTTTCTTTATGGATGGGTGCTGCTGCTGGTGATTCAGACCGGAGGTATGGCTGCCGTCACCGTGACTTTCGCGCGTTATCTGCTGGAGCTTACCGGCTGGATGGTGCCAGAACGCGTCATCGTCGTGCTCACCATCGCGCTGCTAACCATTATCAATTGTCTGGGAGTGAAGCTGGGCAGCCGGGTGCAGAGCGTGCTGATGGTGTTGAAGATCGCTGCCATCGCGGGACTGATCGCCGCGGGACTGTTCCTGGTGCGCTCACCCCATCCGCTCTTGCATCCGGTACTCGACCGGCCGCCATCGTTTGACCTGCTGACCGCAATTGGAGCAGCGATGGTTCCCGTGCTGTTTGCCTTCGGCGGCTGGCAGACGTCCAATTTTATTGCCGAAGAGGTGAAGGACCCGGCGAAGAACCTCTCGCGCGCGCTGGTGATGGGCGTGGCAGGAGTGATCGTGCTTTACGTTGGCGTGAACTTTGTCTGCGTGCGGACGCTGGGACCCTACGGGCTGGCCAACACCAGAGCTCCAGCCACCGCAGTGATGCGGGTCGCTATGGGCGATGCCGGGGCACGGCTGATCGCCCTGGGCATAGCGGTCTCGACCTTGGGCTTTCTGAGCCAGTCGGTGTTGACCGCGCCGCGCGTCTATTTCGCCATGGCCCGCGATGGACTCTTTTTTCGCAGCGTGGCCAAGGTGACCGAACACACCCACGTTCCAGTTGTAGCCATTATCGTGCAGAGTGTCTGGACGGTTGTGGTGGCACTTTCCGGCCGCTACGAGCAGATCCTGAATTACGTAGTATCAATGGATTTCCTGTTCTTCGGTCTGACAGGCGCAGCCTTGTTTGTCTTTCGCAGCAGGGAAGCGAATGCGGTAGACAACTCAATGCCAGGATATCGCGCTCCCGGTCACCCTTTTACGACCGCAGTTTTCGTGCTGGCCTCATGGCTGGTCGTGATCAATACCATCTATAAGTATCCTAAGAACAGCTTGCTCGGTATGTCGATTTTGCTGCTGGGATTTCCGGTGTACGCCTTCTGGGCGAAGAAGCAGAAAGTAGAGGACCGAAAAGCGTGATGCCATCTCGCACTCACATTGGTTCGCCATACATGCAGTTCGCCAAGCTGCGGTCGGAAGCAAAGTACAACCTGGCAGCTAGCGGCGTTATGAGTTATCCCCTGGCCGAGCTGCCGGTGAAGCTGGAGGACTTGGAGATCAACGGTCCGACTCTTTATGGCTATGCGCCCTTGAAGGAGCGGCTAGCACGCATCAATGGCGTCACGCCGGACTGCGTGGTGACGGCGGCCGGAACGTCGATGGCCAATCATCTGGCGATTGCGGCCACACTGGAACCGGGCGAGGAAGCTCTGGTGGAACATCCGACCTACGAGTTATTGGTCACGACCCTGCAATATCTCGGGGTAAGCGTGCGCTATTTCCAGCGCCGGATGGAAGATGGTTTTCGCGTCCAGGCAGAAGAGGTCGAGCGGCAGATAACTCCGCGGACGAAGTTGATCGTGCTTACCAACCTGCATAATCCCAGCGGCGCTTACATTGACGACGCGACCCTGCGCACCGTCGGTGACTTGGCGAAAAAGCGTGGCGCCCGTGTGCTGGTCGACGAGGTTTATCTGGAAGCTTTGTATGATCAGCGGCCGCGTCCGGCAATCCACCTGGGCGAACACTTCCTGGTAACCAGCAGCTTGACCAAGGCCTACGGTTTAAGTGGCTTGCGTTGCGGATGGGTGCTGGCGAATCCGGAATTGACCCAGCGCATGTGGAACATCAACGATCTCTACGGCGTGCATGCGGCCTTTCCGGCGGATCTGCTGAGCGTGATCGCGCTCGACAATCTCCATCACGTGGCCGCTCGCGCACAGAAACTGCTGGAAGCCAACCGACCGACGCTCGATGCTTTCCTTAAATCTCGCGATGACATCGAGTATTTCCAGCCAAAGTTCGGCACCGTGGCCTTTCCGAGGCTAAAGAACGGGAGCGTAGAGAATCTTGATCGGCTGTTGCGCGTAAAGTACGGGACCAGCATCGCTCCTGGGAGTTACTTCGACATGCCACAAAACTTTCGCGTGGGGATTGGTGGCGATCCTGAGATGACGCGCGTCGCCTTCGACCGCCTGGCATCGGCCTTGGATGAGCTGCGGTCCTGATAATCGAAAGCCAATGCCGTTTTCGCGGCGTCGAGTTGTTTGTATAATGAAAATGCACGGCGTGGAATGCGCTTGCGTCTGTTATTCCCTCCGAATGTGGGGCTATAGCTCAGCTGGGAGAGCGCATCGTTCGCAACGATGAGGTCGTCGGTTCGATCCCGACTAGCTCCACCAAATTAACACCTTTAAAATCAATAGCTTACAGACAACAACTTGAGAATGTACCTAAATTGTACCCATGACGGTACAATGAGCCTGCGTTTTGTTCACGTCCCAGGGAGGCTCAGTGCTGTTTGTTTATGCTCGCCACACGCCCGATTGCGACCACCGCGACGACCCGAAATACCGCCGTTGCCGCTGCCCCAAATGGATCGATGGATATGTGGACAACCAACGTCTGCGCCAGTCTGCAAAGACGCGCAGCTGGGAAAAAGCTGAGCTGACAGCCCGCTCAATTCAGGAAGCGGCTGATCCGATGAAGGCCGCGCAGCCAGTCATCACGACCATCGAGGATGCAATCGACGCTTATGTTGCCGACGAGAAGGGTCGCAATCTCTCGAAGGAAACGACCAAGCAATCGAAGACGCTTTTCGAAAAGCAACTGCTTCCCTGGGCGAAGCACCGGGGTCTCACTCGGCTGCGCGATCTCACTGCCCCAGAACTCGTCAACTTCCGCGCGACCTGGGGAAATAACGGTTTGACTGCAAACCGCAAGCTGTCCCGCCTGGCCGGCTTCTTTGCGTTCTGCATTCAAAACAGTTGGTTGACTGAGAATCCCGCGGCGAGAGTGAAACGCTCAACCGTCGGCTCACTTCCGACGGGCTGGTTTCCCAAACCCGAGTTTCAACGGATCATTGACGCGACATACGCATACGGAGACTGGCGTGGAGGTCGCGACTTTCATTACCGGGCTGACCGGCTTCGCGCCCTCGTGTTGCTGATGCGTTGGTCGGGACTCGCCATTCAGGATGCAGTTACGCTAGAGCGCGAGCGCCTGAGCGACGACGGCAAGCTCTTCCTCTATCGCGCCAAAACCGGCGTGCCGGTTCAGGTTCCGCTTCCCCCGGATATCGCTGCAATGCTTCGAGCACTTCCCAGCGATAACGCGCGATACTTTTTCTGGTCAGGAAACGGAGATCCTCAAACCGCATGCAAGGGCTGGCGCCGCTCATTGACTCGACTTTTTGCTGTCGCCAATATCCGTAAACCGGACGGCACTCTGAAACGCTGCCACGCGCACATGTTCCGCGACACATTTGCTGTTGAGCTGCTCAACAAGGGCGTCCCGATTGACCGTGTATCCCTGTTGCTCGGCCACAGCAGCGTCAAAGTGACGGAAAAGCACTACGCTCCGTTCGTGAAGGAACGCCAGCAGCAACTCGAAACCTACGCTCGGATGGCTTGGGACGAAACAGTAGAAAATGCGACACCACCGCGTAGAGGGTCTTCCCCGCGAAAGCCATTTCTGCTCAGAGTACGCAAGGCGAATAGCCCAGGGGGCCGCGCTGCAGCTCAGGTGTAAATGCGAGCGCAGCTTTGAAGTTGCGGTCGGGTTACGAAAGTTAGGGTCGGGTTACCTCATGACTGATTGAACCTTCGGGCTGAACTGTTCACGCTCTAGTTTGCTCATTCGCGCCGGCTAGTATCACCAGGATGGACGCACACCTCTTCCATTTCATATTTCTCTTTCCCGATGATTAAGAAACGCCTGAAGCGCGCGACTACTCTGCTCGGTAGGTCACCTTCCCGTTCATCATAGTCATCTTCACCTTCGTCGTGCTGATGTCGCTGGGAGGAATCTTGTACAGGTCCTTTTCCAGAACCACGATGTCGGCCAGCTTTCCAACTTCGAGCGATCCAATCTGCTTCTCAAGGTCCAATACGTATGCCGAGTCGAGCGTGTATGCCTTGAGCGCCTGGTCCAGTGTGATGCGCTCGATCGCCGGCGGCATGATGGGCGTGAATTGAATCTTCTCGTATTGCGGCAGAATGGCGCGTGTCAAAGCTACCTGTATCGCATCCAGCGGACGATAGCTGGAGAAGTAGCCTGCCGCCGGCCAGTCGGACCCGAACGCCAGACGGCCTCCCGACTTCGATACCGAGTTCATGCGCGCCCATTCGCTGTTGACCACCTTGTTCCCGAGAATCTGTGTGACTTTTTCGCTATACGGGTCAGGCGTGATCCACTGCGGCGAAGTCTGCATCGTGACATTGAGTTCCTTGTAGCGAGGTAAGTCCTGGTCGGTGATCAGCAGCGAATGCGCGATGGTGTGCCGCGAAGGGCTATTGGGATATTGCTTCTCGGCTTTGGCCACGATGTCCAGGTAAGTGCGAATGGCGGCATCCCCGTAACAGTGACAGTGGGTGTCCACCCCGTTCTGCTGTGCCTTAAGGACAGCGGCCTCTACAAGCTCGGGACTGAGCTGATATTGCGCATTGAAACCGGGGCGGTCGTAATAAGGTTTGAGAAGAACTGCGGTGTGCTGGGCCTCGCCGCCATCCATCATGATTTTTAAGGTCTTAACCTGCACCAGTTCTGACTTGTACTTGTCCCGGAGTTTCAGCACGGGTTCGACCGGATCCTTTTCCTCGGGATTGTTCCAGTAGTAGGTGCCTACCACCCTCACCGGCAGCTTGTTTTCTTTCTCTAATTGCTGATAGCCGTCGTATCCCGTCTCGGCGGGCATGGTTGCGATACCGGCTTCAAACACGGCCGTGATGCCTGCCGCCGAAAGCTTTGGCAACAAAGCTGCCGCCTCAGCAATCTGGGCCTCGGGCGTAGGAGGCGTCAGCTTGGCCAGTACAGCTTGTTCCGCTGGAGTCTCAACCACCCAACCAGTAGGTTCGCCGGTTTTGGGGTCCTTCTGGAAGTAGCTGAAGCCGGGTACCGGATCCGGCGTCTTGGCGTTCACGCCCGCAAGCTCCATCGCCTTGCTGTTGATCCAGGCGCTGTGCACATCGATGGCAACCAGAAGCACAGGACGGTCGGGGAATGCTTTGTCCAGAGCATCTTTAGTCGGGCCAGTGGTGGGGAAAAGTGTATAGCGCCAGCCATAGCCGCGAATCACTGGAGCATCGGGATTGGCGTCAGCCCATTTCCTTACGGATGCCAGCACCTCCTCGATGGAGTCGTACTGCAAATCGGCGCCCCCTGCGAACATCGCCAGCATCGGGTGAATATGCGAATCGACAAACCCCGGCAGCAGCATCTGCCCTTTGAGATCGATGACCTGCGTCTTGTCGCCGATGAACGGCTGCAGGCCAGAATTCGTTCCCACATAAGTAATATGCTTGCCGGTGACGGCGATCGCCTGTGCCGTGGGATTCTTGCTATCGATGGTGTAGATCGCGCCGTTCTTGAACACGTAGTCGGCCTTATCAACCGCGGGAGCCGAGACGGCAGCCATGCCAACGATGGCCGCGAATAACGCTACGCAAGTAGCGAGGTTGCGAGCTGATTTCATATGAGTACCTTCCAATCTTTTAGGTCAAGAAAACGTAACTGTACTTTGTTGCATTTATCCGTGGGCCAATTTCAAACCAACAATGCCCGCCACAATGAGAAAGGCTGAACCAAGGCGCATCACATTTGCCGGTTCGCCATAAAACCAAATTCCAACCAGCAACGTGCCCACTGCGCCGATGCCAGTCCAGACGGCATAGGCGGTTCCCATGGGAATCTGCTTCTGGGCGACCCACAGGCACGTGCCGCTTCCCGCCATGAACAATACGGCGGTCACGATGCCGGCAATCCGCCGATCAGGGTTTTCTGCCAGCTTAATGCCGACCGGCCAACCGATCTCCAGCAGCCCAGCGGCCACCAAATATAGCCATGCCATGTCTTCCTCCAGCGCCTGCGTCCCTCGTGTCCCCGCGTCATCGCCCCAACGCGATCACTTGGCCTGATACTTACTGCTACTTATTGCCTTTAGGAAACAGCAATGTGACTTGGAAACTCATCGACCAAGTCGGCATGCTCGCTGGCGTGATGGCGTTCCCGTAGAATGTTCCCGAGAAATCCACCGGCGCGTTGCCGATGTTTACGAGCCTTCCAACTCCCAACCCAAATGGCACAGTCCACACATTGCCGGCAGTGGCGCGCCAGTCGGCGGTTATCGTGGGCGACGAGTTCAGGTACCAATCGTGCGCCAGGTTGTAGACCAGGAAATACTGCAACGCCATGCGATTAACGGGAAGGCGTCCACCCGATCCGGCGACCGACCACACATTGCTGACCAGCCCGCCAACCGTCCATGGACCTGGTTGCGCGAGCACCACAGCCGAAGGGCCGAGACTTAGCTTTCCCTGTCCGAGTATCTGGCTGGTTGCCGTAGGAATCACGACTGCCGGACCGGCCCCCCAGATCACCGCGCCGGGGTTCTTGGGAGCTAGGAAAAAGCTTGGATTCATGTCTCCCAGGCCAAAAACACCGCCGCTCTTCTGGTCGGGATATGGCTGCCAAACGATAGGCTGGATGATGCGGGTGATAAGCATCCAGTTCTCGCCGAGGTTCAGAGGAATAACGGGCTGAAGGCTGATTACATTCTGGACGCGCCCGTATGGCGCAAATCCGGGATTGACGTTGTACTGGATGGGAACGCTGATTAGGTCCGCTACGGGATTTTGAACGGCTTTGAGCAGAGCTTCGTCGGACTCCGCCGCCGTGGTCGTCGCCTGCGATGACGCCGGCTGAGCAGTGTGGTCCTGCGAATGGGCCAGACTTACTGAACAAGCCAGACCAAACAAAGCTATCGCCACTAACCACAGTGACGGACTACCCCTTACTACTCTCGCGGATTCGGTGCGCATCACGATCGTCCTCTTTCGTTCACTCACG
This sequence comes from Candidatus Korobacteraceae bacterium, assembly GCA_049695855.1. Lineage (GTDB taxonomy): Bacteria > Acidobacteriota > Terriglobia > Terriglobales > Acidobacteriaceae > Bog-257. Next base: position 19,830 of record JBAVSY010000054.1, read on the forward strand.
ATCCGGCAATATGCTCTGCGTCCTCTCAAAACCTCACTTGCCCGCTGACTCCTGCATAAACTTCAGTACTGAAACTTCGATTACCCGGCTCAATCACCTGAAGATCAGCCGCGATGCGAAACCATCGCACCACGGCGAAGTTGTAGAAAGCCTCCATGCCTCGCTCATCGCGTAGCTTGAAATTGATTGTGTTTTCGAGACCGCGCTTGAGGGCGTCGCTGAAGAAGTAATGGAAGTAGCCGATACCAGCGCGATCGAACGGCCGCTTCGGCAAGAATCCAATTCCTCCTAGACCGAGGAGGAGATTTCCGGCCAAGGGGTTTGGATTAGAGTCGGAGATCGAGGCTTGGGCAAACAGGCCCCACCCATTTCCAGGCCGGCTCTTGTCCTGATATAGGTATTGCTGAACTGCATAGCTTCCGAAGTAATACCCAGTTTTTGCACTTAATATTTTTTGTGACTCAGGTGGGAGAACTAGCTGCGGAATGTCTTCAAGATCAAAACCTGTCTGACTGGACGCCGCGAAAGTAAGAGTATGAAAACCCTGCAGGCCGCGAATCTTTGCTGGAAAGCGCGCCGATATCCTGCCCGTAATTCCTTGTGTGCCCCACCCGTTGAGCCCGGCCTTCTGCTGAGCATTGGTTGGGTCGTAAAGCATGAATGTGAACGTTCCGGGCTTGGTGTTGATGCTGAGATTCCCGCCTGTCATATAGGGCGGCAACACTCCGCTGGGCGGCGCTGCGAAAGCGATATTCCAGAAGGTGTCAAGGCCTCCTCCGCCAAGAATGGGCGTGCGCGAAGGAGCATTGATCATGTCGAACTTGCCAATGCTGAGAGATACTCTTTCGCCAAATCTCTGAGTAACATTGAGCGACAGATCGCCGCCTGTCCCCACATCCTGGGGGAACGCCAGCGCCGTGTTCTGGATGAGGACAGAACCACCCATGCCGTTTACGTTGGCTCCGTCGTTCAACTCGCCGGTCAAGTTGATTGAGAAGCCTGTCCAGAGGTGGAACTTGGCTCCGTCGAGAACCAATTTTCCCAGCATTTTGCCGCCGAGCTGCCAGCTGTGATTGCCATCACCTTCCACCAGACCCTGTCCGAACTCGGTGTAGGTGACGGTCAGGTCGATGCCACGCTGGCGAAGAGATTCCAGCGGACCACCGGGTCCGTCGAGCAAGCCGGGACGGTTTTGCGGTGGTAGCGCTTGCGGTTGAGTTATTGAGGACGCAGGCTCGCCGGAATTACTCGGTTGTGCGGACGTTTGACCTTGCAGTGGACAAGTCAGCAATACCAGCGACGAAATAAACAGCGTAGGCCAATAACAGCAGCGCATAGAAGGTAGCGGAACAACCCATCCGACAGGCGCTTGTAGGAAAAGCTGTTCTTTTGGCTCCATCTGCTCAAAGAGCGCGAAGCGTGGTCTTAGAAGTAAGGTAGTACGCGCCCACGAGCTCGAGCGAGCCGGCTCCACTGCCGGAGATTTGGATCACCTTATGACTATCAGCTGGCGCTAAGGAATGTAGTGATTGCTGTCACTATGGTGTGTGATAAATGGGGAAACTTAGTCTCTTTAGTGCTATGTCTTGACGTCGGACGCTAGCCCGCTATTCGCAGCTGCCGGTGCACACGCAACATCACGGTTTCGGGAACGCGCAAGGTCTTGTACCCGCGTTTGAACCGAGATTCGGAGCTTCCCCAGCACAGAACGCCTGGCTCGTTCTCAAACATGCGCCGGATGGTACGTTCACTCAAGCCCCAGAGCTTTGCGAGTTCAGGGACGGAGTAATGTTTTTCGCTGGCTAACTCCGCACCATCAAGTGCAGGGGTACCGAATTCTCGGGAGGATTCGACGGGCTTTCTGGGAAAAGAAGACACAACAGAACTCCGCAAACACCTTCGTAGCGCATCCAGCCGGACGGTGTGAAACGCCCTTCGGTGCGCGAGGATCAGTGTTAACCACCTTGAGTCCTCGCGGCTTCTCTTGTCCAATGACAATTTGGATCGACTTCATTCCTGGCAGGAATAAGTGACCCCGTATCGGGACCGATTTGTGCAGGCACGCCAAGTGGCGTATTCTAAATAGCCAAGAGGCTAACATGACTTCAGTGGCGATCGCAGAGGCGTTAGGCGGCAAGAGGGTGTTGGGCCGTTCGATCAAGAGCTTCGCTGAGCTTGCAGAGTTGATCCGCCTCGGTCTGCCGGCTGGTTCCCTTACTGCGTTGGGAGAAAAGCTCGATCTCAAGAATGCCGCTCTGTCCGAGAAGCTCGGAATTCCACAGCGCACACTGACCCGTCGTCTAAGCCAGCATTCGCGGTTGACCGCTGCGGAATCGGACCGGACGGTTCGCCTGGCTCGTGTGTACGCCACTGCCGTTGAGATGATCGGCAATGCCGACAAAGCCTCGAAATGGCTTCGAACTCCGAATCGTGCTCTTGGAGGCGATGTCCCGCTCGACCATTTGGATACGGATTTGGGTGCAAAGGAAGTGGAGAACATACTTGGGCGCATCGCCTACGGTGTGTACAGCTAATGCGCCTCTGGAGAATGTGCCGCCAGGTGCATGCTGCAGAGGCTTTCTCCGGGGACGGCGCCCGATTGTATGGCGGCCGTTGGAATAGCCCAGGCGTGAAAATGGTCTACACTTCCACGTCTCTTGCTCTCGCTGCGATCGAAACCTTTGTCCACCTTGAGCCTAACCTGCAGCCTGACGACTTGGTCTCAATCGAATGTGAACTTCCAGATGAGATTGAAACGGAGCGGCTGGAGGTACGATCCCTTCCCCATCACTGGCACATCATGAGGGATGAGTCGCTTCGCAAGTTCGGCGATGCCTGGATTCGGACCGGACAAACTCTTTCGCTGTATGTACCCTCAGCCGCCATCCGAGGTGAGTGGAACGTTCTCATCAACCCAGATCACGCACTTTTCCGGAAACTCAAAATTGGCGAGCCAGAGCCGTTTGAGTTCGATCTCCGAATGTTCCGCTAGGAAATCAATACAGGTCAGGGCTCGCTTTGGCGCAGTTTTGCGTATTGGTCCGGCGTAAGCTCCAGCCAGACGCCTCCGCGTTCCAACGCCTGCACGAGATAATCTACAGCGTCTTTGGTTCTGTTCTTGATTACTGCTTCTTTGCGAGCCGCGCTGTGGCTTTCCGGTAAGGCAACATAAAGTGGAATGCGAGCGAACACCGCCGCCGTAATTCTGGGGTCGTTCGGTGGCGCAGTCACAATTGCCAAGTCCAGCTCGCCGGAGATTACTCCGCGTGCCAAATCCATTGCGAAGCGGCTCTTGAGGCGGGGATGCAAATTGGGATAGAGAGGCAGCCGGATCGCCAGCAGCGTTGAAATCCATGATCGATCTGCAAATGGTGAATGGCCAATTGTTAGGACTGTCTCCGAGCCATGATTGATGGAGCGAGCCAGGTGCACCGCCCGCTCAGCATGGAGCACAGCCGATCGTGCTTCTTCCACGAACACGCGACCAGGCTCAGTGAGATCCGTGATCCTCTTGCGATCGCGAAAAAAAAGCTGAAAGCCAAGCTCATTTTCGAGTACGGCTATCTGCTTGGTCAGGGCAGGTTGGCAGATATGCAACCTCTGGGCCGCGCGCGTGAAATTCAGTTCTTCAGCCAAAACGATGACTGCGTGCAGGTGGCGTACTTCGACGTTCGGAAACACCTCAAACCCCCTATGGACCGCTCAAGTAACAGGGCTTGCACGTTCATTCGTCACCAAGGGCTCTGGACTAACGGGCACTGCGGTGGGGAATTTCAACAGTATGTGGAAATTGAGCAGTGTTGTCAACCTGAATACCCCTTTAGGACAGGAACCTCAGGTTTATAACGTATTTGCCGTAGTTCCTTTGGGCGCGAAGGTGTCGAATCCGTTAATACTCCGAATAAAAACACGGGTCGCGGGGGACCTGTTACTGCGGTAGACTTGCACGTCGCATCGCAGAGAAAGTCCCGCGCTGCTGTCCAATTCAACCCAAGGTTTTCACAATCTCATGAGTAATCAGACTGTCTTCGTCTTGGGAGCGGGCTTTTCTTGTCTTGCCGGCATTCCGCTGATGAACGAGCTGCGCGATGAGGTGTTCGCCGATCCTCGTATCCAAAATCTTCCTGCACTTGCGGATCACGACCATCAGCGCGGCATTGAGGAAGCACTGCTCGACCTTCGAAAGACAGCAGACGAATCCGCGGCGCATGCCCACGATGCGTTGCTGAATGCCTCTTTGTGCCTGCTCTGGAAAAAGCATCAGATGATGCCCGATCTTCCAGAGGCGTATTTGCGCTTCGCCCGAATGGCCAGTGAGAGCGTCGGAATTGTGTCACTCAACTGGGACCTGGTGTGCGAGCTAGCGCTCTACACAGCCGACGTCAAGTGGAGTTATTCGACCGACCGTGGAATTCCGGTGGTCAAACCCCACGGTTCGATCAATTGGACGAATCATCCACAGTTACCGAAGGAGAAATGGAAAAGCGGCAACGGATTCGCGCAAATCGACGAAGAACGATCCATCTCTTACCGTCCTGATGACCCTTTTCGGGACCCGCTCCTCGGATACACGGACAGTGATTTCAAGTACGTTGCCTTCCCGGGTCTTCTCCACGAGAACTCCAAAGCAACTGATCGCCTCTGGGCGGAAGCGCGCGCTTTGATAGCCAATGCGTCGCGAGTCGTTTTTGTCGGGTATTCACTGCCGTGCTATGACACCCGCTCCAGGAGCGAGTTTCAAACGACGTGTTCAGGGAAAGAGATTACGGTCGTTAACTCGTCTGAACAAGCTCTAGAAACCTACCAAAACCACTTTGGCAAAGGCGTTGCGTTTCGGTTCGGAAAATTCGACCAGTGCGACCTGTAAAGAACCGGGACTGCGGATCAGCTGCTCTCTCCTACTTACGGTGATCACGTGGAAGTCCTTTCGGATAACCTCAGCGATCACCCAAAACCGGCCAATGGTAATCACCTGAAAACCGGCCAACGAGAATAACGTCCGGGACATTGACGCCCGCAGAGGCTTGTAGCCTCCGAGGGCATGGCCAATGTCTTGAACGA
>JBAVSY010000055.1:0-91530 GCA_049695855.1 Candidatus Korobacteraceae bacterium
TGGTGTCGCCGCTCTGCGGCTCACGACTATTTCCCACTTTCTCGGGGGCTTACGCCCCCGCCTAACTTCATCTCGCCGCGTTGCGGCTAGTCTGGCTGGTTATTCCAGCTGTTTGTTCCACCGGAAAATTTTCTTCTCGGTTGCGAAACAGTCCTGAAAGGCCGTCCCCTTCAAACCAAGACTTAATCAGAGTCTCCTTAGCTATTGCCTCGCTTGGGCCGAATGAGGGTCTGGAACGGGGCGCGCGCTTAATCGATTTTGGGGCGTGATCGTCTACGAGAAAAACACGAAGCTCCGTCTGCTCCCGCAGGCTGGAGCTTACTTCTTTGGAGGGGGATTATTGGAGCCAGCCGGGCCAGGAGTCGCCTTCGAAGATATGCTGGGCGGGGACTGGTCAAGATTGACCAACTCAGTGCCGGGAGGCTGCTGCAAAGCAAACTGGTCGTCGTGAAGAGGTTCGTTGATTATCAGCTTCACCACCGTTAGCCTGATGGAGTATTCCTCCTGCGGACGGTCGATCTGAATTACGCCGGGAAACCTGACTCCGTTGTAATCCTGATAGACCTGATAGGTCGCATCGGTCGAAATGTTTCCCTGCCGGTCATAGATAATCTGATGGTGCGGGACCAGGTTGACGCGCTCGAAGACGATCCTGCGTGACAGGTACCAGTCATTGCCGGCACGCTCGATGACGTCGATAACGTAGTCGGGCTGCTGCAGCTCTTTTTTGTTCTTGGGATCGTAGATCACCTCAGTACTGTCTTCCAGAACCGCGATGTCATTCTTGGGATCGATCTCCGGTAGCAGCAGCGCATTGTAGATGACCTGAGGCCGCAGATTCTCCAGGGGATTGCCGGTGGCCCGAACCACGTCGTTGTGCCCCACGTAAAACTTGTTCTTCGCCGGTATCGACAGCTTAAACTCGTTTCCTTCGCTTACCATGTCGAATGCCTTGTTTCGCACAATGGGAAACAGTCCGATCATGCGCAGCATGTCCGGCTTGCGCACCAGGATGTAACCGCGAATTTCTTCGTAGTCCGTGACCTTGCCTTTTTTCTCTCCGCCCACGGAGGTTGCGATATCAACGGTGGCGTTTAAGGTCTTGATCTTGGAGGCCTCCGTATTGATACGATCCAGGAGCTCCTGCTTGCTAGCGGTCTGCAGCTTGGCGGTGCTGGTGCGCATCTCCACTGTGCGGGTGCGGAATAGGCACCCGGTTTCGCCCAGAAGCAAGGTGGCAAGGGAAACGGCGACAAGTACTCTGGATCCAATCATGGTTTCAGGCTAATCCCGTAGTATACGGGAGATGCACAAAGCTGACTGTTCGACTCGGGCCAGCACGGCTCCCTACTGACTGGCCGCCACCGCTTTTCGATAAGCCGCCACATTTCGCGCATGCTCCTCGGGATCGCGAGCGAACCGGTGGTGACCCTTATTGTCGCTGACGAAAAAGAGGAAATCGGTTTGTGCGGGATGCATGGCAGCTTGCAAAGAAGCCACTCCGGGATTGGCGATAGGACCCGGAGGCAAGCCTGGATACTTATATGTGTTGTAGGGCGAATCGAACTGCAAATCGGACTCGTAAATAGTTCCGCGATAGCGCCCGGCCAGCAAAGCGGCGTAGATAACGCTGGGATCGGCAGCCAGAACCATGTTCTTTGCCAGCCGGTTGTAATAGACGCTGGCCACCCTGGGGCGCTCATTGGGATCCGCGGTTTCCTTTTCCACGATAGAGGCCATGGTCACGATGCGGTGCATGTCGGAATTGCCCAGCAGTCCAATCTTCTGCGCCTCCCGGCGGAAACGCCGCACCATGGCGGCCGCGATGTCGTGAGCGCTGTCGATCCGGGTGAACTCGTAGGTATCCGGGAAGAGATACCCTTCCAACGATTTTGCATTGGGATCAATATCGCGAAGCAGGAACAGGTCGCTTTGCGCCGCGGTAACGAAGTCGGCGGCGGGACCGAGTCCGGCCTGCTCAACCGCAGCGGCAATGTCGTAGATGTTGTAGCCTTCGGGCACGATTACGGTGCGGGCATAGACATCTCCCCGAATCAGGCGATCGCGCACCTGCAAGGCGCTGGCCGGCTGGTCGAACTTGTATTCACCGGCTTTGAGGGTGCTCATGCCCTTGACGTAGTGCAGCAAGAGAAAGGCATCAGCGCTGCGGATGACGCCCTGATGTTGAAGTTCACGGGCAATGTGGCGGGTACTCCAACCCGGCCGAAGCAACACAAACGTCTGGGCCGGCTGCACCGGCAGCAACGCTGCCCAGGCAAACCACAAAGCCGACACGAGGACGGCCAGAATCACGAGGGTGAATAAAATTCTCACGAAGATAGCAGTTTAGATGAAGTAGAGGGTCTGGCGCTGCTCGGCCAGTCCAGCGGGAAAACCACCGAAGGCCAAGGTGGTTTTGAAAGGGCACGGCTTAAGCCGTGCCGGAAAGCTCGAACCATCAGTCGGCTTTAGCCGCTGAGGGACGTCGGGCGGTTGTTGGCAAAATGAAAAGTGCCCAACACAAACTACCCGTCCTCACTTATGGCGATCTATCAAAAATTTGGGGAGCGAATCGCAGGTCTTGCGCGTAAGAGCAGATTCGTGAAATGGGCGCTGGCCCCGATCTTCTACCGAGCCCTATCCTCCGGGCGCGAATGGGCGGACCGGAAAGGGCTACGGAGCCTCGGCCTCTTCGGTGACAAGGTAGCTGGCGCTGGCGTTCCCCACTAGGAACTCTATGCACCGCCGGTGATGTTTTTCGATGAATCGAACCTTGTAGTCACCGATCGCGAGTGGGTGTTTCCCTTCTACGGTGTATTGCCGGGCATCGATTAAGACAGTCATGTACGCGATCCGCCGGTAATCCGGCATCATGGTCACGATCTGGCCGGTTGAAGTATTTGTGATGGGAGTTTCTCCATCGCTCACCTTGCGCTGGCCAACTGCTTTCACATGGGCGTTTAGTGTGTAACCTGCAGGATCAGCACCTACCGCGACGGAGCCCAGCGCCAGCAGTACAAAGACAACCGCAAAGGCTTTCATGGCGCAACGGTGGGCTTCGTGGTATGGATTGTCAAGGACATAAGGCATGGAGACTCAAATAACCTTTTCTAGTTCGCCTGCGACGGCTGCGTTTTTGGAAGAGTTTGTAAGAATTTCTCAATCTCCTTGGACAGGGCCTCTTCGTCTCCAATTCGATCATAGAGTGGCTGAAATTGTTGACGCAGCAATGAGCGAGTTTTCGCGTCGGCCATCGACTCCCGCGCAGCAGAACTCAGTGCGGGATTCCTCGCTCCTTGAATTACGGCCTGTAGCGTGTAGCTCTCGAACTGGGCCTGCTCAAAAGCGGCAAGCAGTTGCAGCAGGAGCTTCTTGGTTGATTCGAGCATTTGATTTTCTCCGATTGCGTCGCCCTAAGTCAGGGGTTAAGTAAAGAGCCGTCCGCCTCTCGGCCCTCAGGGGCTGAAGCCCGGTTATTTCTTTCCGTCTTCGGCACAGCTTAAAGCTGTGCCCTTTCAATAACAAAGCCACGGGGATTGGTGAGTCCGCAGCTCACTAGCTCTGCGATTTCCGGAACTCCAGAAACGATTGCAGGATAAGCACGGCGGCAAGCTGGTCGACCACTTCGGCGCGGCGGCGAATGCTCATGTCGGTCTCTCGCAACAGGCGATTGGCCTCGACGGAGGTAAGCCGCTCGTCGAACAGGTGGACTGGCAGCTTGAATTTGCGGCGCAGCTCTTGGGCAAAGGCATGCACTTTTTCGGATTGGATGCCCTCGGCTCCGCTCATGCGAAGCGGAAGGCCCATTACCAGTTCCCCAATGGCATACTGCTTGATCGTGCGCCGCAGATAGTCGAAATCGTTGCGCTTATTGGTGCGCCGGTATGTCGCCAAGCCCTGCGCAGTCACACCCAGTTCGTCACTGATTGCCAGGCCGATGGTGCGGGAGCCGAAATCCAAGGCCAGAATGCGATGCCGTTGCGCCGGGAGGGAGGCTGTCGAGGAGACATTTTCCATTTTGGATACAGCAAAACTATCATGTTCGGAATCTTATGGTTGCGAGTACCATAAGCAAAATGCCAGACAGGTTGCTGGACAATCCGAAACCGACGCATGAGCGCGCCGAAGATCCGGACATAGCCGACAATGCAGCCGGCGGCCCAGCCTCAGTTCCCGAGGTCACCATCAACCGCTCGACCTTGGCAGAGCGGGAACGGCGGCGCATTCATCACTTGCAGGCGACTGCCCTGCTGATCCTGGCCGCCGCGGCAGTGCTGACGCTGGTCTATGTGGCCAAGCTGCTGCTGGTTGTGATTCTGCTATCCATCTTGCTTTCGTTTGTTCTGGCGCCGATTGTCGACCTGCTGACCAGGTTCAATATACCTCGCGCCGTGGGCGCTCTGCTGGCGGTGTTGATGCTGGTCATTGCGCTGGGGGCAGCCAGCTATCTTTCCTACAGCCGGGCCCTGGAATTCATGCACGAGGTCCCTAAATACAAGGCGAGAATTCAGGGCCTGGGTGCGAAGCTGCGCGAGCAGGCCGAACAAATCCAGCAAACCACCGATACGGTATTGCCTCCTTCCAAGCAGGACCGGAACACCGTTACCGTGAAGGAGTCAAGCAGCTGGACAGACTTCGTGAGCAAGAATGCAAGTTCGGTCTCGGAACTGATGCTGGCCATCACCTTCATTCCGTTCCTGGTTTTTTTCATGCTCAGCTGGCAGGACCATGTGCGATCCTCCTCCGTCATGCTGTTCAGCATGGAGCATCGCAACACGGCTTATGTGATGCTAGGACTGATCGCCCGCATGATCCGGTCGTTCATTGTAGGAAACTTCATCATTGGTGTATTTCTCAGCGCCTGTAGCATCGCGTTGTTTGGATTGATGGGCCTACCCTACTTCTATTTCCTGGGTGTCATGAGCGGATTCCTCAGCCTGGTCCCCTACCTCGGTGTCATTCTTGCGGTAATTCCTCCTCTCATCGCCGATCTGGGACACCTCACGACCGGCGTGTTCCTGCTGGTGATCTGCCTGGTGATGGGGTTGCACCTGGTCGCCATGAACGTGCTCTATCCCAAGATTCTAGGCAAGCGCCTGCAGCTGAATCCTCTGGCCGTAACGCTGGCTCTGCTGTTCTGGGGATGGCTATGGGGCGCAATGGGGCTGATCCTGGCGGTGCCGATCACCGGCGCCTGCAAAATCATCTGCGATCATATCGAGCGGCTGCGACCGTATGGCGCGTGGCTGGGGGAATAAAACCGCCGTTAGCTTCTGGCTCTTAGCTCTTAGCTCTTAGCTCTTAGCTCTTAGCTCTTAGCTCTTAGCTCTTAGCTTTTAGCAAGCTATCCAGCTGATATCGTCCTCAACGGCCGGACCGTCTGCTGGGGACTGGTTTGCTAAGAGCTAAGGCCTGAACGCCAAGAGCCGTTTCCGCTAGAATCGACAGTTGGCATTCATTCCGCCTTTGGCGTCAGGAGCTCTTAATGGCACACATGGTGAAGTGCATAAAGATGGGCCGCGAAATGGAAGGTCTGGACGAACCGCCCTTCGACGGTGAATTGGGACAGAAAATCTATAACAACGTTTCCAAGCTGGCCTGGGAGCAATGGCAAGAGCACATGAAAATGTTGCTCAACGAATACCGCCTGCAACCCTGGAAGAAGGATCACCAGGAATTCATCGTGCAGCAAATGGAAGCGTATTTCTTTGGCGAAGGCGCGGAGAAGCCCAAGGAATACGTCCCGCCGACGCAATAATGCAAGGAAAATCCGGCCATGATCGTGGCGATCGAGGGACCAAGCGCTGCCGGAAAGACGACGTGGTGCCGATCACACTTTCCCGGCGCTTGCGTCGCTGAGGCGCCGGCGGACATCGTCGCTCCCGATCTCTATGCCGATCCCGCGGAAGTTGCCCGCTTCTGGGTCAACTATGCCATACAAAATTGGCAACTGGCGCTGGCGATCGAACAAGAACACGGCATCGCGGTTTGCGATGGAGATCCCTTCCATCTTTATTACGCCTGGGCGCTTTGGAAGTCGGGAGCTTTAACCAAGACCTTGTTTGACATCGAGTCGGAACTTTATCGAAGGGCGTTCGAGAAAAGACAGGTCGGGTTTGTGGACTACGTTCTCTGGCTGGAAGCGCCTGTCAAGGAACTACGCCGTCGCGCCCAAGCGGATACCACCCGACGCCGCAAGCGGCACGAGATGCACTTGGCGCTCTTGCCTTGGATGAAGGCGTGGTTTGAGGAACGGGAGCGGATTCTTCCCCGAACCCTGCGGGCACTGACGGACGGGTTACGCGTAGATAGATTGAAAACCAGTGGTCTCTCACTGAGGTACGACTCGGCGTTAATGGATGCCATGGTCGGAGGGCTTGGCAGACTTGAAAACGCAGGCTGTCCCGCAGGATGACAAAAATATAGGACTTTTTACGCCGCAGTTTAACAGGCTGCGGAAAAAGTCGAAATGAGCAATCTGTCGCCGGCTGAAGCCGGCTACGGACATCTGAAACAAAGAACTTAGAGCATTTTCAGAGAAGGTGTAGACCGAGTTTCCTCAGGGGCTAAAGCCCGACAGCGTGAATGCCGCGTACGGCACGGCTGAAGCCGTGCCCTTTCAAGGCACCCGAAGGACCACACTAACTGTGAAACCGCTGTAGACGCGAACCTGAAGGTTCGCTCTACCGGTTCATTGCGACCGCGGGAGTTTTTCCGCAGCCTGTAAAGCTCCGCCCCTTCAAAACACATCGGACCAGGCTTTTTCAGCAGTCCGTGAAGCCATGCCCTGGTACATCCCATGACGATTCATGAGATGGCTTGGCTTCTAGACGGAAAGACTGGGTAGCCGTGCCGTGGGCAAACTTCTTACCTCGGTTCCCAGCGCTTCCGCTATCCGCGACAGCAAAATGTCGACAGTAAATGGTTTTTCGATGTGCATGACCGACTGCCGTCTCATATTCCGGACAACGTCATGCTCCGCATATCCCGACATGAAAACGGTGATCAAACCAGGCTGCATGTTCTGCAGACGGTTAGCCAGGTCAGCCCCATTCATTCCGGGCATGATCACGTCGGTGAGCAACAGTCCGATTTGGCCTTGATGTTCGGCAGCCACTCGCAGAGCCTCCTCGGGACCGCTCGACTGAAGCACGTGATAGCCGGCTCGCTGTAATACCTGAAGCGTAACCTCACGCACAATCGGTTCGTCTTCTACCAACAAAATCACGGGCGGGGTTCCCGCCTCCGAATCACGACAACGCGGCGGTTTGATTGTTACAGGGTTCATTTTGTCACCAGCCAGCCGTGAGTCATAACCATCCGCGGCGGCGCCATCCGTAAATGCAAGCGTGCTACCAACTTGGCGGTAGTGACAAAAAGAGGAGCAAGGGCCACAGATTGATCGAGATACGACTGAAAAGCGAAAATGAGCGGGGTCTACGGGCCAAACCGAATCAGGAGGATTCCTCATTTGGGGTCAGATTCGGGAAACCTGGGGCAGAGTTTCGCGCTAGGATTTCGCTGTGTCCGGCGGATTTCAGTGCAGCTACTGCGGCGAGTGGAACGTTATCGAGGTCGACGAATCCGCTGGCACTTCACAGCGGTACGTGGAAGACTGCCAGACTTGCTGCCAGCCTAATGTTCTGATTGTGCGTGTTGAGTCTCTCAGACAGACGGTCACAGTTCGAGCACAGCGGGAAAGCTAGAACCTATCTCATAGATCGATACGGCAGTGATTTGGCCGACAAGCGACTGTGTCGCGAGTGGTGTCGCCGCTCTGCGGCTCGCGATTATTTCCCACTTGTACGGGGCTTACGAGGCTGTTACGAAACCCTGCCGTCGCTACGCGACTCGGAGAATTTTTTCCACTTCACCCAGCACTCCGCCTCCGGTTCCGTGCTGGGCTAGATTATGCCGTGCCTTCGGCACTCGATTTCGCGCGGTTTGTTCCACCGATATAAGCGCGGACCGAGTTTCGTGCACATTCGATCTCACGCTTTGCGAGACATGCAGAAAACGATATCCGGGTGAATCGGTTACATGATGGCCGGCCTTGCCGGCTCGCCGTTCGTACCTCGTTCGAAAAGTTCTTCGATCTGGGCAATCAGAGCATCGGGACCGTCGTCGTTAGTGACGAAGCGGTCTACGTAGCCGTGCCACGTGGGACGGAGTCCGAAATAAGGAGATAACACCACCGCCAGCATGGAGGGACAAATCGTCTTGACCTGCCGGGCAACTTGCTCAACATCAATGCCCGGATGGCTGTTGTCCATAAGCAACATGTCGGGACAGGAGTTTTTTGCGGCAGTCTTAGCGTCTTCCACCGAGCTGGTCGAAAATACCTCGTAGCCAAAGTGCTCCAGCAGCATTCGGCGAACCTGAAGCGTATCTCTGTCGTGACATAAGCAGAGAATCGCTTTGCGGCGTGATTGCATGTACACCCCCGGATTAATCGCAGTTGTCATAAACCCCTCTGTCGCTAATCGAGTTGGTGCATTGCCGCTAGCGGCGCCGTGCACTTGATCGTAAAGTGCAAGGTTCTGGCCAAAGTCCGGGAAATAGAAAACAGAGGGGTTACGGAATCGGTCGAATCGCAGGGAAGGAAACTTTTACATGGGCTGGGAAAGGCCGCCACAGTGGTTCAGGTTTTCTCGGATGCGGTAGCGAACGCCAGCCCTCAAGCTCTACAAATACGTGCACATCCGGCCACACGTTCCACAGCCAATTGCCGGGCCGCCAGATTTACTGATGCTTTATTATCACGCGAGTAACGCACAACCGCAGCCAAGGTTTGCTCGACAGTAATCCGGGTGCTTGCGAGCAAGCCTTCCAGGCTGGTGCTGATCTGCGCCTCGCGACTTTCGAAATAGGCTCCCAGCAGGGCACCACCAGTCGCCACCGACCAGGGAATGACCTGAATGTTTCTGGCAGCCAGAGTACGCTTGGCAGCATCGGTCACGCTGTTCCAACTGGCTTCGACGACCAGCGGTGCAGAAATCGCGCCACAGTTGTTGCGGTGAATTTGGTTTGAGCCCGTGGTAAGAACCAGGACATCCGACTTCACTTGCAGCAGAGCAGCCCGGCTGATGGCTTCCGCTTCAGAGTATCCGAACAGGATGGGCTCGCGATCATACCGGAGGCGAATGTCAGCGAGTATGAGGCCGCCGGCGCGATACAGGCCTCCGGAGTTGTCGCTGAGGCCGACGATCATGAGCTCTTCGCTCGCCAGGCGTTCGCTGACCGCTTGTCCCAGGGAACCGAAGCCTTCGATCGCTACCTTCGCCGTTGCTATTGCTTTGCCCAGCCGCCGCAGCTCTGCCGAAATAATGGCTGCGATGCCTTCGGCCTGGAACCGGTCGAGATTCAAGCCACCGAAGCTATCCGGTTTGCCGGCCACGATCAGGTCGCCGGTGCCACGAGTTTCGGCAAATACTTTCATCAAGGCCTCGCGCCGGCAGCCCCTTCCAGAAAAAATGACGGCTTGCCTTCCCGGCTGAAATCCCAAACGCTGAGCTGCCGAGCTGAACAACCGGGTCAATTCCCTCTCGCTCAGTTCATTGGCATCGCAGACCAAGCCGTGGGATGCTCCGTCGAAGGGCAGGCCGAGCAACGCCGCCTGCCAGGTGCGATCCATGGCGATAGCTTGGCAGGTCTGGAGCTGAAGATCGGGCCGCAGCGTCAAGCTGCCAATGGTCGAGGCAAACCATGCGCAGTGCCGGACTTGAAGGAGAGGCACGCAGACGGCGTCGCCGGAATCACGGACCAGTTGCAGGTAGGAGGTCGATTCCTCAACCGGATGACGAAGCCGCTCTACGATCCAGGATTCCAGGTCCAGCGCGGCGGCCGCTTCTTCCAACGCGAGGGAAGGGTTGCGTGCCAGATCGTCGAAAGCGTCTGGAGTTCCGAGACCCAGTTCTCGAGGATTGATGGTGGTCATCGCAAACCTCCGGGCCTTGTTTTGGCACAAGAGACTGTGTCGCGAGTGGTGTCGCCGCTCTGCGGCTCACGACTATTTCCCACTTTCTCGGGGGCTGACGCCCCCGCCTAACTTCATCCCGCCGCGTTGCGGCTAGTCCGGCCGATTATTCCAGCTGTTTGTTTCACCAGAAAATTTTCTTCTGGCTGCGACATAGTCTCACAAGGCCCTTAGGGCAAGGAAGAACGTCGCTTACGCTTGCGCTGCCAGCCCGCCGTTGGCTATCCAACGGTTCGCTGGTTTGGGCGGCGGCGCTTTGGGAAGAATGTCGAGGTAGATGACCGCGTAGCGGAAGGCGATCACACCCGCTGCAATCACCAGTACACTCGAGGCCAGTTCACTCCACTTCGGCACGTAGTGGGTTCCCATCGCGGTTTGCAGAGCATTGATCGACACGTTCAGGCGGTCGACCATGAATCCTGCCACGACGATTGCGCAAGACCAATACAGCTTCTCGGGATTCGAGCGCACGCTCTCAAAACTCAACAACGTAATCGGGATGATCAGGAAGAGCAACGCTTCGAGCCAGAAATATCCGGCTTCATTGGTGCGTTGGAAGGCATAGCCGAAAGCTTGGTTGGAGATCAGGTCCAGCACTTTAAAGAACGCGTAAACGATGAGCAGAAGCTGGATCATGCGGCCGCAGTCGCTGAGTATGCTGAAGTCAATCCGTACGTTAAGGGAACGCATGCAGAGGTAGATGGCCATCACCGTGAGCGCCAGTCCTGCGGGAATAGCGGATAGGTAAAACATGGCATGCATGTACTGCGAGTACCAGAGGGGATGAACCTTGCCGCGAGCGATCAGGTATAGCCCACCCAAGTAGGATTGATGCATCGACGAAAGCAGCACGCCCGCCAGCACAACCCCGATCAGAATTTTATGGTGGTAATACAGTACGGTCTGGCGGAAGCGCTCCCACGGCAGCTTTTCGATCACCGCCGGCGCGAACTCAAAGGTAAGCACCGTGGTGTAAGTCATGATGCAGACGCACACGTCGAACAGTACCGACTTGTGATTCCACATCACGATGGGATGCCAGAAGCGCCAAGGCAAGCCGATCTCGTAGAGATAGCCGACGCAGACGGTCATGTAGCCCAGGAACGAAATCAGAATTGCAGCACGCAGGATAGGACGATAGCGTTCCATGCCCAGCAAATAGACAGCGGCGCTGATGCCGAAGCCCGCTGCCGACAATCCGATCCCGCAAAGAGTGCCCAGACCCACCCACAAGCCCCATGGCATCTGATCGCTCAAATTGGTGCTAGCCCGGAAGCCCTCGAAAAATCTTAGATACGTCGCATAAATGCCGGTAACAAAGATGATGGCTACAATGACGCGCCATAATGTAATTTCTGATTTGATTCGCGCAATCATGGCTAGCTCCTTTCCCCTTTGATCTTGTTGATGGTGGCTTTCTCTTCAGCTTCGGCCAAGGCGACTTCACGCCGGCGCTGCGTCACCCAGTACAACGCGGAGAGAATGGTGCCGCCCATGATGACGACTTTGGGCGAGTCGCCCAGGGCGCTGGAGGTAAGGGTGGGCATTGGCTGATTGCCGCTAGGAGAGGGCTTGAATCCCAGCTTCTCGAAGGGAACATCGGAGACGAACAGCACGCTCCCGCCACCGAGTTCTTCGACTCCCCAAATGTGCGGGACATACGACTTGTCGCCGCGAATCCGGTTCCAAGCCTCGTTGATCAGTTCGTCGCGATTGCCGAAGACGGTAGCTTGTACCGGGCAGGCTTCGGCGCACGCAGTGGATTTACCGATTTTAAGGCGATCAGTGCACAGGTCGCACTTCTTCACAAACGGCGCCAGCTTAGTCCACTGATAGCGTGGTACCTGATAGGGGCAGGCCAGCATGCAGTAGCGGCAACCGATACATTTGTCGGCGTTGTAAACCACCGGGCCGAGCGGGGTCTTGCCAATCGCGCCCACCGGACACGCCGACGCGCAGGCCGGATCTTCGCAGTGCATACAGAGCTTGCGAACGAACTTGTCGCCGCGTGCCTCCACCACGGTAAAAGCCGTGTCCGAAAGAGTTGGCTCAGGTTCAGTACCGAAGCCGTGGAGCTGTTTGCACGCCGTTTCGCAGCTCAGGCAACCGATGCAGCGCTTGATGTCGATCAGTAATGCTTTTTCTTGTGCCATGACGGTCTCCGTATCTTTTCCAATCCGCTACGTCAGGAAGAATTCCTTCACCAGTTGCTCGCGGGCGCTGGCGTCCACCTGGAAGAGCAGACCTTTGACCGGCAGGCCACCGTCTTGGGCCAAGGCGGGAGTAAGTTGCTGGACCATTGCCCCGATCCGGGCCAGGCTGTTCTGCATCCAAGGCAGCACGATCGGTCCCTGCAAAAGGTTCTTGACGTTGGTCGTCATTTCCGGAGCTTTGACCACGCACAGCCAGCCATTCTTGTAAGGGTCGTCGATGACCAGGTTGGGATTCTTCAGAACTTCATGGTTGACCGAGATCAGCACACCTTCGACGGGCGACAGCAGATCGATGCTTTGCCCTTCGCGCGTGACGGTGCACAGCTTTTGTCCCTGCCGCACCCAGCGATTCAGGTCAGACAGCTCGATGGAATCAATCTTGCCAAACAAGTTTCCGGCGAAAGCATCGATACCAACGCGCGCGTTCTGCCGGCCTTCGTCGATGACCCAGGTGTGTCCGGGATGGAAGCAATATCCCTCGGGAACTTCGAAGCCCACTTTCTTCAGCATGACGGGCGACGGGACGTTCTTGACCGGTGCGACTTGCAGCCCGTTCACCGCATCCTGCGGACGGCGGAAGTACATGACGGTAAGAATCAGAAGAAACGTAAGCAGGACAAATAGAATCGACATAAGGCCTCCTTACTCGCTCCGCTCGAGGTCTGACGTTAGGACGGTGGCGCGGAGTGGAAGACGATGCGACGAGTGCCGCCTGATGCGCCCGCCTGATGTTGGGCTGGTCGAGTTTGGGCAGTTCGTCATGGCAGCGTGCTCCGCTTTGACACGTGCACGCGGCGTGCAAACCGCTTCCCGAAAGGGGCTGCAGGTCTAAAGGGGTTAGGCGGAGGAGTACCGAATGAGGACTGTCAACTACTGCATTTTGCGGGGGTTACGCCGCATTTTGCAGTAGTGCGAAGGCTGTCGCGGAGCGTGGTTGGTCAGCGAGTTCCGGTGAGTAAGGGGGCAGAATGAATCTTCCGGGGTCGAATACCTTTTCCGGCGCCGCCGCCTTCCGCCAGCCTCAGGTCGTAATCATTTTGCAGGTTGAGCCAGAACTGGGCGGGCAGACCGAAATACTTTCCCAGTCGAATAGCCGTGTCAGCGCTGATGGACCGTTCTCCCCGCACCACCTGATAGATGCCAGGGAAGTTCAAGGATTTCGCCAGGTGATATGCACTAATGCCCATTGGCTCCATGAACTCGGTCTTGAGAATCTCTCCAGCGTGGACGGCAAAAGCTTTATTTCGAGCGTTCGACATACACTTCACCACTTTTCCTAATGATAATCCACGATCTCAACCTCAAGAGCGTTGCCGTCGCGCCAGATGAAACAGACTCGGTATTGATCGTTAATCCAAATGGAATGCTGTCCCGTCCGGCGGCCACGAAGCGGCTCGAGGCAATTCCCAGGCGGCACGCGCAAGTTATCCAGCGCAACCGCCGCATTCAAGATGGCCAGTTTCTTAAACGCCCGACGGCGCAGACCAGGAGGCAGGCGACGACTCTTTCCCGAACGCCATAAGCTTTCTGTCTCGGCGTCTCGAAAGCTGACTATCATCGCTGCCCTATACTAACGCAACGCGATACTGTTGTAAAGCGTTAGTATGCCTTACTACAATTACACCAGCTGGGGAGTTTTCTTCAGACGGCGTAGCAGCGATGTGGGATGGATTCCCAGGAGACGGGCGGCATGAGTTTTGTTCTGGCCGGTGGCGTTCAAGACTTCGTGGATGTAGCGGTCTTCCAATTCTCGCAAGCTGACAAATTGATTGCCGGTGGGCGAAAGGTCGAACGACGACGACATCTCCTCATGTACCGGCTCTTCGTGGTAGTCGCGAACCTCTTCGGGCAAAGCTTCTTCGTCGATCTCGCTCTCCTTCGACAGGATCATGGTGCGCTCGATGACGTTGCGCAGTTCCCGGATGTTTCCCGGCCAGGGATAGCGCTGTAGCAACTCGGCGGCAGCCGGGGTAAAGCCGACGAAGTTTTTCTTCAGTTCCTTGTTGAAGAATTGCACGATGTCGAGCGCCAGAGGCAGGATGTCTTCGCGACGCTCGCGTAACGGCGGGATGAACAGAGGCAGCACATTCAAGCGATAGTAAAGATCTTCGCGAAACTCGCCTTTGGTGACCGCTTCCTTCAGCACCTTGTTGGTCGCCGTGATGATGCGCACGTCCACCTGGATAGGCTTAGTGCCGCCTAGGCGCAGAAAGATTCCTTCCTCCAGGACACGCAGCAGTTTGGCTTGCAGACTGAACGACGTGTTGCCGATCTCGTCGAGAAACAGCGTGCCTCCGGTGGCTTTTTCGATCAATCCTTCCTTGCGGCGGCGCGCGTCGGTGAACGCTCCTGGCTCGTAACCGAACAGTTCACTCTCCAGCAGCGTGTCGGGCAGGGCCGCGCAGTTGAGTGCAATCAGCGGCGCCTGGGCTCGTGAGCTGTTGTAGTGAATGGATTTTGCCAATACCTCTTTACCAGTTCCACTCTCGCCCTGGATCAGAATGGTGGTGTGATCGCTATCCGCGGCCCGGCGCGCCATCTCCAGCACGTCGCGCATGACGGGACTTTGGGTAACGAGCCGACCAAAATCGTAACGGCCCTTAGCGGATTCGACGGTGTCGTGTACCCGAACGCGCAAAGCCAGCATCTCGGTAGCCCGCTGGATGGTATTGACCATGTCGGCGATATGAAAAGGCTTGATCAGGTAGTCGTAAGCGCCCAGCTTCATAGCTTCGACCGCGCGATCGACCATATGGTAGGCACTCATCATCACCACGATCATGGCCGGTGAGATTTTTTTTGCCTGCCGCAAAACTTCGATTCCGTTGATCCCGGGCAAAACCACATCGAGCAGCGCCAGGTCGGGCTTGTCTTCCGCCACCGCCTTGAGCGCCTCCTCGCCACTGGAGGCGAGCAGCACTTCGTAACCTTCAGTCTCCAGCGCTCGTCCGATGGTGCGGAGGGTAAGAGCTTCATCATCGACAATCAGAATGGAATGCGCCATAGCTAGGCGATGACCTCCTCGCTGTGCTGCACTACTTGGCCGGCCTGTCGAATGGGCAGCGTAACCCGTACCGTGGTGCCGGCGCCGGGAATGCTCTCGACGTAAATGTCGCCACCGTGGCTGCGCACATAACTTTGGGTGATGCTCAGGCCCAGGCCCGTGCCCTTGCCGCGCTTGGTGGTGAAGAAGGGCTCGAAAACATGGGGCAGGATGTCGGCCGGGATTCCGCAGCCGGTGTCCCGCACCCGCAACTCGATGACCTCGGCAAACTTCACCTTGTCGGCCAGAATGGTGATCTTTCCCTCCGGCGCGGTTGCCTGGGCGGCGTTGAGCAGCAGGTTCATCAGGATCTGCGATAACTGGTTGGCATCGGCGCTGAGGTTGGGCAGGTCGGCCGGGACGCAGTTCTGCAATTCGATTTGCCGGAACATCGGCTGATGCTCAAGGAACTTCAAGGTCTCGCTGGTAAGCCGCTGCACATTGACTTTGCTGAGCGTCAGCGGGCCGGGCCGGGCATAGTCGAGCAAGCCGCGCACCGCCGAAGAAATGCGCTTGGCTCCTTCAATGCACTGTTCGATTTCTTCCCGGCGTTCGTCGGTAGCGTCTCTCCACTCCAGTTCGAGATGCGACAGAATACCCAGCAACGGATTGTTGATCTCGTGCGCCGCGCCCAGAGCCAGCTGGGCCAGTGAAGCGTATTTTTCGTACTCCGTGAGCTGCGATTCGAACTGCATTTTCTCTTTGGCCAGTTCCTGCTCTTCGCCCAGCCGCCGGGCCAGTTCCTGTTGCGCAAGGTTGCGTTCGTATTCGCGATGATCGGCCAGTTCCTTCCATTTCGTCGCTTGGCGCTCCGCGGCTTTGACCCGGATCCGCGCCCAGCCGCCCACCACCACGGCCAGCCCCAGCCCGAGCAGGATTCCGCCCCAGAATCCAACGTTGCCGTGCGTGGTAGCTGCCTCAGCCTGGCTGGATTCGGCAAACCCGAGCAGCGGCAATAGTAAGAGGGGAAATAAGGTGTGCCGGTGCGCGACACGCTGCACACCGCGGCGCGTGGCCCCACTGCGGCCATCCAGGAAGGCTGGGAGGAACATCTACCTCTCCTCTTTGACCTTCGCTCAGGATGGCCGCAAGGGCAGTGACTGGGGTCACGTGAAGAGGTGACGGATGAATGCCAGGCAGCCGCGGATCAAGCGGCCAATTCTCTGACTTGAATTGATTGATTAATTAAGCAAGCCGCCTACGATGGTTTGCCGCACTTCTCCGGCAGGAGAGAAGACCACGATGTCGGCGTCAGCTCCCGCTCGCAGCCAGCCTTTGCGCTGTTCCATGCCCAGGACGCGCGCCGGATTCAGCGTCGCCATGCGAATACTGTTCTGGAAGCTCATTTGGGCAAAGGCCATAACGTTGCGCACCGCGCGATCCAGGGTCAGCACACTTCCGGCAAGCTTTCCATGCGACTCACAGCGGCCATCGCGTACCTCAACTTCGAACGAACCCAGGTGGTACTTCCCATCCGGCATGCCGGTGGCGCTGATGCCATCGGTGATCAGCACGGCGCCGTCAACGCCTTTCGCCCGCATGAAGAGATCGACCACAACCGGTTCGACGTGGACTCCGTCGGCAACAATGTCGGCTGTGATGCGGGGGTCGGTGAGAATTGCGCCCAGCAGCCCGGGATCACGATGATCGAGCCGGCGCATGGCGTTAAAAGTGTGGGTTGCATGACGCGCCCCAGCCTCGATGCCGGCATTGGCTTGCGCGAGGGTAGCGTTGGAATGACCAATGCTGACGCACACCCCGCGTTGGGCAACGTCTGCAATGAGGTTCAGCGCGCCTTCCAGCTCGGGAGCGATGGTGAGCAGGCGCACCCGTCCACCGGCCGCCTCCCACATCTGGTTGAAGATCTCCGCTGAGGCTGGCTGCAGGTGCATGGAAGGATGCACCCCGCGACGGGCATGGCTCAGAAACGGACCCTCCAGATGGATACCCAGCGAGCGCGCGCGTTCTGGATTTGCGGCCCCGGGTTGCTCAAGGTCTGCCATGGCTTTGGCCATCTCCGCCAGTGCCTTCAGGGTTTCATCCATGGGCGCGGTAACGGTGGTCGGACAATAGCTGGTCACACCGTGACGAAACATCAAGTGCTCAATGGCCGCCAAACTGTCGCTGGAAGCTTCCATCACGTCATGTCCGGCGCCGCCATGAACGTGGATGTCGATCATTCCAGGAGTAAGGATCGAATCACCAAAATCCACGGTTCGAGCATTCGCGGGCAGTGAGATATTTTCCCGCGGGCCGAGCGCCGAAATGATGCCGTCTTCCATCACCAGCGCGGCGTCATCGACGCACTCGAGCGGCGTCAGCAGTTGCCGGGCTAGAAGAACGGTCGCCAAGGTCAGGGTCTCAATTTTGTTCGTTGATTGACATTTTAGAGCAGACCCTGTATCGGTGAACCGTCCTTCAGTTCTGAATTGTGCTCAAGCATGAGATCAGAAACCAAAAAAGGACTGCGCAAAGTCGGGTCATCCTGCAGGAGAAGATTTGAAGCGCCTGGAACACCAGCTTGCCCTGGAACTCGATAATGCGTCCGGAAGGCAGGCCAGCGAAGAACGCTCCATAAGGCCAGGTTTGAGGAACCGTAGTTGTCGTGACTCTGGCCAAACTCACCGCGAGCAAACTAAATTAAATTACTTTTTTGTAACCTGAATTACTTGTTAGTCATACTTCTAACTTCTCCCACACGCTGCGAACAATCCTAGTTAAACTGGCATCTCACTCAATCGTGCATGTCTGCCTCACCATAGAGTTCAAAGGCGGGATACGCCGAGAGAAGGTCTGAGCGTGAAATGGATCTCATAGGCAGAGTGAGGGCCCTCCCAGCTTCGGTGCTGTCGTGTACGTTGTTGTTGGTCGCCATGGCTAACGCCCAGCGGCCATCCGGCGTGCATCAACCAGGTGCCACCCCGACGCAGCAAACTTCTCAAGCGCCGGACGTGTCCTCGGGACAGACTGGCTCTCAGCCCAGGGGCAGCATTTTGGGTACCGTGCTTGAGCAAGGTGGCGCGGTTGCCGTGGGAGCCCAGGTACAGCTGACGCGCCCGGATCAGCCGCAACCTCAGGAAGTATCCTCCGGTGACAACGGGCAATTTACGTTTGGCAATCTCGCCCCGGGTTCGTTTCAACTCACCATCACAGCTCCCGGCTTCGAAACCCAAACCTTTACTGGATTGTTGCAATCGGGGCAGGCATTTCTGGTGCCGGAGATGGTCCTGAAGATTGCGCCGGCGACGACGACGGTGCAAGTCGGGCTGACGGTTGAGCAGGTGGCGCAGATTCAGATTAAACAGCAGGAGAAGCAGCGGGTGCTCGGCATCGTTCCTAATTTCTACGTCAGCTATGTTCCCGATGCAGCTCCGCTGAACGCCAAGCAGAAGTTTCAGCTTGCCTGGCGATCGATTTCAGATCCCATCACCTTGCTGGGGGTGGGCACCTTAGCAGGGATTCGACAGGCTACCAATGATTACGGTGGGCTTGGACAAGAGGCCGGAGGCTATGGAAAACGCTTCTCGGTGGGTTACGCCTCGTTAGTTACCGGAGCTTTTATCGATGACGCTGTTCTGGCGTCTCTGCTGAAACAGGATCCTCGTTACTTTTATCAAGGTACCGGCACAACTGGCTCGCGGCTGGTGCACGCTCTCAGCCATGCGATCATTCGCAAGGGCGACAATGGTCTCTGGCAGCCCAACTATTCCGGTATCATCGGCAGTTTCGCCACCAGCGGTCTTACTTCTTTGTATTATCCTGAGAGCGATCGTAGCGGCGGATTGGTGCTCCAGAACGCGCTGGTTGGAATCGCCGGCCGTGCGGTCGGCGGCGTCTTCCAGGAATTCGTGCTTCGCAAATTCACCTCACATGCGAACAGCCAGACCGCACATCAGCCCTGAAGTACCGTGAAAACTTTGCAACTGGGAGTTTCTCAATCGATGCCGTGAATCTTCATGGTGACCAATTGGTCGATAGTGAGGTTCTGCATACCGCGGGAGCGCAGGTCCGCAATGAACTCCGGGGTCACGCCGTGAATCCTCATGGCGATCAGCTGATCCGGGTCGGGATGAGAGTAGCCCAGACCTTTAAGCTTCTCAATGAACTCGGGTGATACTCCATGGATGCGAAAGGCGATCAAATTGTCGAGAGAAACATGATCGTAGCCATCCTTTTTCAATTGCTCCATCCACTCCGGAGTCGCACCATGAATTCTCATGGCAATCAGCGTGTCTGCATCGGGCGAGTATCCGGCTTGGCGCAGGAAGCGGACCATCTCCGGAGTGACGCCGTGAATTCGAAAGGCTACCAGCTTATCGCTGTCGGACACTTTGATGCCGGCCGCGCTTAAATCGTGAATGAAAGCCGCATTGACGCCGAAGATTTTGAAGGCGATCAGCTTATCGGTGTCGAGTCCCTGAAGATGTTCATTCTGCATTTCCCTGGCGAATGCCAGGCTCACATCCTGCACGGCCATGCTGAACTGTTTCTCTTCATCCACCCCACTGAAGCCCAGAGCTCGCATCTCCGCTGGAAACTTCGTGTCGGCGTAGAAGTGGAACAGTCCAGCGCCCTCGCCGTTATTCAGAAATCCTTCACACTCGAACTTGCCCGCATCGCGCACGATGGTGAAGCGCACATCCTGGCGTCCGGGCTTGGTGGTGTCCAGCCCTTGAAACGCGCTCACGGGCCACTCCGATTCGTTGCTCGAGCGTCCTCCGTGATGAGATTCGATCAGCGAGAAGTCGACCTTGCCCGCAACCTCCGAGCGTTTGACAATCCAGTCGCCGCTTCGAGTCGATGTGGGAGCAGCACAGAAGGCAACGGAAGTGCCAAAACAGAACGTTAGTAACGCAAGGCAGATCTTCGTCTTCATCGATTTCATGTGATCCACCCGTGGTGACGAGTTACAACACTCCTGCACGTTTCAGCGCGAGCAATTGGTCGAGATCCAGATTATGAAATCCGTGCTGGCGCGCTTTGTCGACAAACTCGGGCGTGATGCCTTGTACCTTAGCGGCAATATAGTCGTCGGTGGTCAGCTTCGATATTCCCGCCGCAGAGAGTGCCTTGATATAGGCGGGCGTGACCCCCTGGATCTGCATGGCTACCAGATCATCGGCCGACGGATTCAAACCCAAGGCGCGAATGTCGCGGATGTAGTCGGGAGTGACTCGCTGAATACGCATCGCCACCAGGTCATCAGCATTGGGCTTCAGACCGAGATCGTGTAACGCGCGCAGATATTCAGGAGTGACGCCCTGGATCTTCATGGCTACCAGGTCGTCAGCGTTGGCGGTGATGCCGCCAGCGCGCAGATCGCGAATGTATTCCGGAGTGACGCCCTGAATCCGCATGGCAATCAGGTCATCGGCGCCGGGCTTCAGTCCCAGGTCATGAAGTTGGCGAACGTAATCGGCCGTGACGCCCTGGATCTTCATCGCTACCAGGTCGTCGACCGAGATATTGTCGAGGCCCACCGCCTTAAGGCTATCGATATAGGAACCTTGGTTTGCGGGTTGGTCGGTCGTAGTGGCTTGCGTCGGCGGAGTGGGTGGGGTTGGCGGCGTTGCGAGGGCCATAGCCGGGGAGGCTGGGGCTGCAAGCTGCGCCAGACGCACGACAGGTCGAATCGCTAGATCGATAGAGGCCTTGCCTGAAGCAGAGACCGCGACTTTTGGTAAGGCGCTAACCTGGGCCACCGGTAAGGGCGCCGGACCTGATCTCAGGTCAGCATGCGCAACTCGAACAAACGCCTGGCTGATAAGAATTCCTCCTGCCAGACAAACCACGCCGATCGCCAATCCTCTGCTGAGAACGTTGCCTGCGGACTTTCTCGTACCCAGCAGACGCATCACGCGAGTTGCGAGCGGGCTGCCGCTGGCTGCCATTACCAGCGATGGAGCAGTTCTGCCGCCTTCCATGTACGTCAGCGCGCGAGCGTAGTCCACGACGTTGCCGCACAGCCCAACCGCCATGTCGTCACAGCAGTTTTCACGCTCCAGACGAATTCGCCGGCTGACCCACCAGACCGCGGGATGGTAAAACAGCAACGTTTCGGCCGCGATCTGGAAGAGATTTACGAAGTAGTCCCAACGCCGGATATGCGCCAACTCATGTGCGATGACCGCCTCCAGTTGCGCCTGCGACAAACCGGCCAGCACGGTCATAGGAAGTAGAACGATGGGACGAAACCAGCCGACGACCGCGGGCACGTCAAGCCCGTTGCACTGACAGAATCGTATGGCCCGCTTGATACCCACTCTGCGCTGCAACTCGAGGCAGGTCTGCAAGAGACGATGTGCGACCGGGGCGGCCTTGCGGCGCTGCAGCCGCTCGATCACCAGCATGCCGCCGGCGGTGCGCAGGCTGAAGAAGATCACCCCTGCGATCCAGATCCTTACCAGCCAGAGGAAGGTGTCAGTGGAAATGCTTACGGTTGAGGTGGCCGTCGCTGAACCGGATTGCAGGGGCTTAACCGCTACCGACGCCGCGGTCAGAGGCAACGACGAAACCACGATGGCGTGACTGATCGAGGTTGATTGCCGAAGCAGCAGAAATGTGACCACCGGGGCCGCGACCATCAAGACCAGGATCGAAACCGCCAGCGCATAGCGAGTGGCTGCACTGCGAGCGATCGCCATCAGGCCGGCAAATATCGCGGCGAGCACCAAGCCTTGCCATAGAAAATGCAACAGCGCCCACGCCATCAGCCGCATTACGGCGGGAGAGAACCAGGCTGAAAAATCGGTCATCGCAGTTTCCTTTCGTACTCCTCCAGCACCCGCCGCAACTCGTCGAGTTCTTTGCGCGAGGTTCGCTGGCCCGCCAGGGCATGCATCATTAAATCGCTTGCCGACCCTGCGAACACACGCTGCAGAACGTCGCCGGCGAACTGCCGCTTGGTCTTGTCGGCAGGCTGGACCGCTTCATACACGTGCGCCCGCTGCTCTTCGTTGCGTTTTACGCTTCCTTTGGCCGCCATAATCTGCAGCAGCTTCAGTACTGTCGTGTACCCCATCGGTTTTTGCTGGTTCAGTAATTCGTAAACTTCGCGCACCGTGGAGGGACCGCGCTCCCACAGCACCCGCAGGATTTCCAGTTCGGAGGCGGTGGGTTTCTGCATGGTTGGACGTGACATGATTCCGAACGATATACGAAAACATTCGTATTGTCAACGAAGACTTTCGTACTTCCCCGCTTGGTGGATGGCTGGCTTCGCTGAACGCAGGCCGATTTCCTGCACATTCAAGCTATACGTTAGGTCACAAACAATCGTTCCACCAAAGGCAGGTCTTCGATAAGCCCTTGCCGATAAAGGGGAAAGGCTTTCGCCGCAGTTTGAGGGGAACTTGTCCGGTCGCGAAACTTCCGTCCGCTGCCGGACAGCCATCCCCGGAGACTCTGGTTAAGCTCGATTTGATTAGGCCGGCATCCCCGAATGACAATCCTCCACTCTAAGCAGAGACGGAGGACCAGGCATCAGTAGGCAGGCAAAATCTGCCAAACTCTCGACCGTTTTCGGGGTATTATCTTGCTCAACTTTTTCGATGGAACAGCCCAGCCAAATGCAACCGAGCACCGCCCGCTGGCAGCGAGCATTCCGGGCCAAAGGTGTGGTTGCTCGCACCCATCCCCTGGACCTGTGCGTTGCCCTGGCATCGCGACGCTCGAAGATGTTCTCCCGCGGTTGGGGAGATGAAAACTTTCTGGCCAGCCTCTGGGGCACAGTCTCCCACACAGATCCGCCCTGCCGCATTTCGATCAACTGGCGTGCCGCCAGGCAGGACGGACGGATCGCATGGCGCGACGGGACGTTCGCTTCGCCTCTCGCTTCACTCCCCGGTGAAAGTAACACCGTTCACATTCGCGCCTGGTCTCGCGAAGGAAACCGGAATGCTTGCGTAATTCTGGCTGGCTCTCATGATGAAGGCTATTGGGTGCGCGAGCGCGTCTTTGGTGGTCTCAACGCGCGCGGACTGGATCTCTATCTGGTGGAGAATCCTTTCTATGGCAGGCGTCGCACTGCGGGCGGACTATCCGCTATCACGGTCAGCGACCATGCGCTAATGGCGCTGGGCATGGTGCTGGAGGCGCGGGCGCTGCTGACTCACTTACTCGGGCAGTACGAAAAACTGGCGGTTGCCGGATACAGTATGGGTGGACATATGGCGGCCATCACGGCTGCGGTTTCGCCGTTTCCGGTGGCTTGTGCCGCGCTAGCCGCGGGCGCCTCGGCCGGTATCATCTACACCCGCGGACTGATGGCGTGGAGCGTCGACTTCGACGGCCTGGGCGGAGGACCGGCGCAACGCGCGGCCGCGCAAGAGCGACTGCAACGCTTCTACGATGCCGCCGATATCACTCGCTATGGCTCCCCGGTCCGCACCGACGCCGCAGTCATCGGCGGTTGCACCCGTGATGGCTACGTCCTGCGCAGTGAGACCGAGCGTCTGCACCGGCACTGGCCGGGTAGCACCTTGCGCTGGATTCCAGCCGGACATTTCTCCGCCCTGGTTACGCGACGGCGAGCGTTGTGCGACTGCGTAGCCGAAGCCATCGAAAAGCTATAATCACCAGCACAGTATTCCAGTCCAATCCGGGTTCATCGTTGCTGGCTGCCTGCCGAAACTCAGCGCAACTGTGGCTTTGCACGCTCGGTGACAGTAAATTTGCACGCTCCGTGACAGTAAAGGCCGTTTTGTGTACCACTTAGTAACACCCTCATGACTCTGGATCGCCCAGAATTGGACCTGGCAGATCGACATAGCTGGGCGTCTGAGAGGTGTCGAAGAAGACGTTCTCATTGTAGGTCCGCAACACCAGCACGATCGTACCAGCATTCTGGTCCGCAGGCGTCGCCAGGACACTGCTTCCAATCACCGTCGACGGGTCGCCACCGCCCTCGGTGGAGAACTGACTGGCATCGCCCTGGAATGGATTGTAGGTCGTTTCCATCACCTCATAGTCGCCGGCCCACTCGACGCTGACCGAAGGATCGATGGTGATCCGCTGCCCTCGCATGACGCTCTTCAGTACATTCCAGCTATCGTCGACCGCCTCTGACCACACCGTCACGGTGATCGTCACGGGAGGGTCCCACGGCGATCCCGCTAACCAGCCAAACAGCGACTGCAGAAACGCATTTGCCGGATCGAGCCCGCAGCTGCGGTAGAGCTCATACATCGTGAGCCGGTTCTGCTGATCCCAGGTGGTGCTGGCAAAGTCCAGAGTGAGCGGCACTCGTTTACTGCGCTGCACCGAAGGATTGTTGGGACCGATCTGTCCGCGCGCGACCGCATGAGTCTCATGCCACAGCTCGGGAGTGCGCTTTGAGAACCTTGACTGCGGATAGCCGAAGTATCCCCCGGTTCCAGTCTGCGAGCTCGTCATCGGCGACGACATCGGCTGGGCCGTGAACGTATAAGGATCGAGGATGTTGTTCATCAGCCAGAAGCAGTTGAGCTCGGGGTTGCTGTTGCCACCAATCTCGATCACATCCCAGGAAGAGACCGGGTTGGGAGCGACGGTCACGATCGTAGCCTGTCCATCGGTGTAGGGCGGCGGTCCAGGATAAACGAAGTCGATGCTCGCGATCTCACCGATGGCGGGCACCAGCAAGTCGAGGAACTCTGAGGTGTAATCGTTGGCGTTCTGGTGCACCTCGCGATCGTCGACCGTGAAGGTCAGCGGCACCTGGTGCGCTGAGGTCAGCAGAAACACCGACGCGCGCGGCTTATCCATATTAAGGAAGAGCCTGCCGGCGTACTCCTGCTGGTAGCCTCTGCTGTTCAACAGAATCTGTTCCAGGATGGCAGCCAGCGTGGTTTGCTGAGCGAAAGCGTAATTGCCCTCAAACCGCTTCCTGCCGTTCGCCAGCACATAGTCGCAGTCCTGCGAGAACTGATAGACACTGCCCCAGTCAAACTTGTCCAGCACGTCAGAAGGCAGCGTTTCAGGCGTCGTCGTGTACGGCGGTCCGCTGCTCATCGAGAGCGTGTACTCCGAGCGCGGCATGAAGGCGCAGCGTATCCAGGCGTCAACCCAGTGCCACGCTGGATTCGTCGTCCACTCATAACCGACCTGTGTGCCCGTGGCGTCGAAGATGCGGCAGCGGAGTGCGCGCCAGTCGCCGATCGGCGAGAGCGTTTGCCCCACCTGGTTCACCTGGGCATCGAGGTACGTCCATGATTCAGGCAGCCACTTCAGCGCGTAATAAGCCATGCGCGAGTAGCACTGCGGCAGGATGGCCGCGCCTGAAGGCAGCTCGCCAATCCAATTGTCGCAGCCCTGGTCAGGACCGTTCGAGCTGGGCGAGGGCAGCGACGAACCCAGCGGTCCATCGGTGCCCGAGTGGAAGTGAATCTCCGGTGGGTTAGGACCCCAGGCAGTGTACGCGCCGCTGGAAATGTCGTAGTAGTAGCCAATGGCAAACAGCGGCGCAGTCTGATTCCAGATGGTCTCAAAGCCGTCCCACTCGCCTTCGCCCAAGATCCAGAACCCATATTGCGTGCCATCGCCGTTGCTGCTTCCGGCGTTCACCCAGGTAACCCCGCCATCGCTGGTGAAGTCGCCGAGCGTTGGGCTCCAGCTCGGCGTGCTGCTTCCCGAGAAGCCGCCGGTCACGCAGGTTTGTTGATAGGTTCCATCGGTGACGGCATCGCCCACGCTGTAGGCTGTGCCAGCCTGCCACTGCAGCAGCACGTCAGTCTGGTTGATGATCTGCGCGCCGGTCGCGCGCACCCGGCCGTAAGCGATCGGAAGCGCGATTCCCTGTTGTGCGTTCGCTACGCTGATTGCCATCTCTATACCTGCCTGTTGCGCACAACGTCTCGCGTGCTGGTGTTGGCCGTTCCCGGCGGTTGAATATTGATCAGCGCCTGCACGATTCCCCCAAACCGCGAAGGCTGCCGGCAGGTGAGCCAGCTATTCTGGCAGGGGTTGCTCGTCGTGTCTCCACAAGCGGCCGAGGCATAGCGCCAGGGGCACGTTTCGCTGGAGATCAGAAGCCCTTGATAGTCACTGGGGTTCAGCAGCTGTTCGGCCGCGAATTCAGCGATGGTCTCGGTGACGGCCACGATGCTCAGGTGTCCATGGAATTCAAACTCGGCCACGTTGGCATCGAGGTTCCACTCGCGATAAGCGAAGATCGCGCCCTCGAACGCGGAGCCGGTGATGAGCTTCGACATGTTGCGTTCGAGCGAGCTTCCACTCACGTTCTGCAGGGTGAAGTTGCCAACGTCGGCCTGCATCGAGCGGGAAAGATGAAAAGGTCCGGAAGTCATCAGCCACGGTAGATAGGTGTCGTCCCACGAGCTGATGCCAAGATGCGAGTTCCACGCCGGAGTGTTGCCGGTGAACACCGGAACGATGCCCATAGCCGCAGCAGAAGCGATGGGCATCGAGGACCAGTGGTAGGAATTGCCCTGCTGGTCCAGCACGTCGAGCAGCATGACCGGCGCAACCGCACCGTAGCGCGCCATTGCTCCAGCAATGCTTGTGAGTGGCAGTGGCATCGCTATATCTGCCTGTTCCGCACGACATTTCGCGTGCTGGGGTTAGCGAAGGCTGGCGGCTGCACGTTGATCAGGGACTCCACGATGCCCCCAAACCGTGAAGGCTGCCGGCAGGTGAGCCAACTGTTCTCGCAGGGATTGTTCGTGGTGTCTCCGCAAGCTGCCGAGCCATAGCGCCACGGGCACTGCTCGCTGGAGAGAATCAGCCCCTGATAAGAGCTGGGGTTGAAGAGCTGCTCGGCTGCAAACTCCACGATCGTTTCCGTGATGGCCACAACGCTCAGCTGCCCGTGAAACTCGAACTCGGCCCGGGCCGCGTCCAGGTTCCACTCGCGATAAGCGAACACGGCGCCCTCGAAGGCGTCGGCCGTGACGATCTCCGCCATGCTCCGCTGCATGGTGTTGCCGCTAACATTTTGGACGGTGAAGTTGCCGATGTCCGACTGCATCGAGCGCGACAGGTGAAACGGGCCGCTGGTGAGCAGCCAGGGCAGATAGGCATCATTCCAGTACTGCACTCGCAAGAACGCGTTCCACGCAGGCGGGTTGCCAGTCAGCAAGACCGGGATGCTCAGCGCCGCGGCTGATGGAATAGGAGCGGACGCCCAGTGATAAGCCGTGCCATCGAGCGTCAGCACGTCGAGCAGCATGATCGGCGCGACTGCGCCATGCCGCGCCATCGATTGCGGCAGGCTCTCTTCCAGGTTGGTGACGGACACCGCGTAAACGTTGATCTTGGAGACATCGCAGCCATCGGGCGTCGACGTCACCAGCGTGGCGATGACCTTCGAGGCATCGAGTCCGGCCGGCGGCGCAGTCACTGCTGCGGCGTCGACCTTGGAAGCGCGCTCGCCATCAGGGGGAGCAGTGACGGCAGAGCCGCCAAGCTTCGATACGTTCTGCCCACCAGGGGCGCTGAGAACGCTGTGAGCGTCTACCTTCGAGACGCGCAGGGTGTCTGTGACCACCGCATAGATGTTGGTCTTCGAAACCAGCAGCGAGTTGGGAACGACCACGGCGTAGGTGGTCAGCTTGGAAACAAATTGCAGATCGCCCTGGACCAGAACGGAATAGGCAGTGACTTTGGAGACGAACTGCAGGTCATCTTCGACCAGCACCGAGTAGGCCAGGGCCTTCGAGACCAGCGTCTTGTTCTCGGTGGATAGGACGGAATAGACAACCGTCTTGTTTAGGGCGAGCCCGAGGGGTGCGGCCAGGACGCTATATGTGCCCGACTTCGAAAGGCAAACACCCGCGGCGTGTGTGACCACCGAGTAGGTGTTGCCCTTCGAAACGTTTACGCCCGCGCCCGTTGCCATGGGTTTAGCTCGAAGACTCCATGGCTACCTGCAGCGGGTTCATCTCGCTCTGCTGCCAGTCGTTCGAGGTCACCGGGTTCTGCTGGTCGATGCGCTCATAGCAGGCCCACGCGGTGGTGAGCGACTGCGCCGTGCCCACGCTCAGCGTGCTGTTGGTTTTGTAGCCCAGCTCCAGCTTGGTGGCCGTTGCGCCCGCCGAGATGGAGGCGCGCGCCGAGATCTTCACTGCCTTGATGGTGAAGGTACCGGCAGGCAGATCGATCAGGTTGAACTCTTCTACTTCTCCGGTGGTGTTGGTGTAGACCGCGTTGGCATCGTTGATGGTGATCGGGTTGCAGTCTGTGTACGCGCCGGTCCACTGATCCGTGTCGCCGGCGGCGTTGGGCGCCATCGTCACCAGGCTGAACAGGCGACAGTCTTCGTCGGCCACGATGACCTCGGAGAACGCAGCAATCCCGCCAAAATTGTTGTAGGTCCCGAACACGGTGCAGTCGAAGCCAGTCATGCCGCTCACCGTCACATCGCCGGTGAAGGTGATGACCAGCACGCCATCGATGTAGACGTTGACCGTCGCTGTCGCTCCATAGCTCGTAATCTGCAGGTCGATTCGCTGGATGGTGTAGGTCAGCAGCGACGTTCCCGACTCGGCTGCCAGCGCCGTCAAGGTTGTGCCATCGTACTTGTAAAGGGTGAGCTTATTGTTAACGCTCGTCCCGCTGCCCAGCACCAGGCTCTTCTGCGAGCTGAACTGGCCTACTCCGCCGATCCTCTGCGAGGTATTGAGTCCGCCGTTAGCCCAGCGCCAGCTCACCCAAGCCGAAGTGACTGCCCCACCGGAGAACTGGTTTGACTTGGCAGCGTTGCCGCTTTCGGGCACCGCCAAGGCGCAACGCGCATAGCCCGTTCGATAGTACTGGGTGTTGGTTGTCACTCCCGGCAACGTGCTCTGCTGAAAGTCCAGGTCCTCTCCACCGCACCAAAGAATCGACATTTCTTCTACTCCTTTACCGCATGATCTTTAGCGAATCGAACGCGATGGTGTAGCCGCTCGATGAGCTGTTCTTGGTTCCAGTTACCACCACGCGCAAGACGTGGATGCCCAGCGGGACATCTTGAATTTGCATCAGGCTGGCTGACTGCGTCGGGCTGGCCGCATATTGATCGACCGTGCCCTGCGAAACGCCGTCGAGATAGATGGCGGCGATGCCGCGATCCGGCTCCTGCGGCGCCCACACCTGGCAGCCCCAGCCAACGTAGGCAATCTGACACCAGGCGTTGGTCACGCCGCTGGGCAGCTCCCAGCCGCCGGCGTCGAGGGCGTTCATGCTCAGCGACCAGTTGGTGGGATCGTCGAGCGCCGGCTGCACTTCGCCGAAGTCGTTCAACGTGTAGCGCCAGATCGATTCGTTGGTCCAGTCGCTGGGATACTCCAGCATGGTCGCGCCCGGCACTTCTTCGAAGACGACGTTCTGCGCGGCCCAGCGATTGTGGCCCACCGGGATGGGTTCCACCGGCGTGGTGAAGCGGCCCACGTATTGACGGCCATTGCCTTCGTAGTCCACCAGGGTGAAGTAGCCGTCGCGGTACTGCTCGAAGTAGCGCTTCAGGCGCGCGATGTCAGTCCATGACTTCTGGCTGTCGTTGGTTGTGCCCCAGTTCAGCGCGAACTGGTGACCAATGTCGGTGATCTCGCGAAAGTAGGCTGCGCCGGCGTTCGCCTTCAACACGGTTTGCGTCGTGGGCCGCTTCTTCTGCCATCCATAGTCCGGGTTTAGCGGATCGGTCGGCGACGTGTTGAGGATGTCACTGGCGGGCATCGCCTATCCCAAAGCCTTTCCGGCATAGCGGCCGACGTTGGCGTTTTGCGCTGCCTGAATCTTCTGTGCTCCACCGTTGCGCAGCCAGTAGTCCACCGACTTCGAATCGAGCGCGTGGATGTGGATCGCGCCGCCTCCGCCGCCAGAGGACGATCCACCGCCAGTCAGCGGAGACGAGCGCCGCATCATCTCCAGCGCGCTGGAGCCGGCGTTCATCGCATCCAGCGTCGAGCCGTGCAGCATCGAGGCCATCGGGTTCATCACCCGCTCACCCAGCCGCAAGTGCACCAGGCCAGAGAACGGGCCGGTGGCCAAATCGCCGAAGCTGGTGACGACGCCGCCCGAATCGAACTGTGCCGCACTCATCTTCACGTTGCTGCGGCCGGCTTTGTTCTCGCGATCGATCTGCGCCTGCATGGCCTGAATCTCAGGAACGATGGTGCTGTTGTAGTAGGTAACAGCGGCGCTCCCGAAGCTCTTGCACTGCGACTGCGCCTGGATCTGCAAATTGTTCAGGTCCTGGCTCGCCTGGTCGTAACCGGTTTGTCCGGCGCCGAAGCTCCACTCTTCTTTCTGCAGTGCGGGCAGCACCGTCGCATCGTTGTACTGCTTGGCTTTGCCCAGGCCATGATCACTGAACAGCGAGCCCACGAAGCCAACCAGGGCTCCCACGCCCGCGCCGATCGCCGCGCCGAGCGGACCGCCGACCATCATGCCGATGCCGGCCCCGCCCATCGCTCCGGTAAGCACAGCAGCGCCGGTGTTGCCGCTGCTCCACTCCGAGGCCAAGGCCATGCCGGTCGAGATCCCGATGCCGGCGACACCAAGCGCTGTGCCCAGCGAACTGCTGCCGTCTTGTGTGGCCGTTGCTCCGGTGCCCGTGGCATCGTCAGGTACGGTGCCCAGGACGCCACTGGAACTGACCGGCGGAAGGTCGGTGGGCTGCATGCCTTCCCCTAGCGTGCCAGCCGCTCCAGCCCCAGCCGCCGCGCCCGCTGTAGATGAGAACGCGCCGCTCATCGCACTGGCCTGGGACTGCAGGATGTTCGAAGTGGCCGACGTGCTGCCAGCCAGAGCGGTGCTGGTGCTTCCCATCGCAACCGCGCCGGTTGCCTGGTCACCCAGAGCCTCAGCCCCTGAAAGATCGTTCGCACTATTCGGCAATTGTGCGATCTGCGCTCCCAGATCAGAGGTACCAGCAGCGCCAGTCGACCCCACTCCGCCGAACAGCCCGTTAGTCAACTGACCGATCGCGCCCGCGCCGCCGCCGCCCGTCGCTCCTGCCGAAGCAAACGAGTTGGCTGCCATCGTCAGTGCGGAGGCCGCAGTCTCCAACTGCGTTGCTGAGCTGGTGAGCATGGTGCCCGACGAAGACAGCGTCGATCCGGCGGTGGTCAGCGTGCTGCCGGCCGTAGTCAGCGTGCTCCCTGCGGTGTTGAATGCGGAGCCAACTTGGCTGAGCGGGTTCGCCGCTCCTGCAGCACCGCCGGCGTGACCCCCGGTAAACATCTGTTTCATCGCATCCAGCGGATTCGACGAAGTGCCCATCTGGCCGCCCATCCCGAAGAGCACCTTCAAGATGTCGCTAGCGCCATTGTTGAACTGCAGCAGCTGCGTCATCCAGTTGGCCAGGATGTCGAACATCAACTGCTTGGCACGGTTCTCCAGGTACTTTGCGGGGTTGTCGAACATTTGCTGCAACTGGCCGGCAACCTGGTCGCGCGTCTGCTCCGCCTGCTTCTGCATTTGCGCGTTCGCCAGTTGCGCGTCGGCCGCGATCGTGCGGTAGTACTGCGACCAGATGCTTTGCAGGTCGTCGGCTGTCAGCTTCTCGTACTGGAGTTGCTGGTTCAGTTCGTCGCGGGCCTTCTGAACGCGCTGGTCATACTCCTCGATGATCTGCTGCTGCGCTGCTTCCCACGGCGGCAGAGACAGGCGCGCCGCTTGCGTTTCGATTTGCGCAATTTGCTCATCGTTCTTCTGGGTCAGCTCCACCCGCTGGCGCTGCGCGTTCTGCAACACGTTGGTGATCGCCGCCTGCTCCTGCTGCAGGCCCGCAACAAACGTCGCGATGTTGGCGGGATCGAGGATGTTGATCTGCCCATAGGTTTCTTTGAAGGCTTGGGCGATGCGCTGCAGCGATGCCTGGGCTTCCGCCTCGATCTTGGCGTAGCCGGCTGCCTGCTGTTGGTCGCTGCGCAGGCCAATCTGGTTCATCTCCTGCTGGAATTTCTGCCGCTCCACCAGGATCTGCTGATCGGCTTCCTGCTCGTAGGCCGCGCGGCGCTGCTGCAAGGCATCGTTGCTGAGCCCTGCATTGGCGGGGTTCTGCGTGAGATCTGCGACCTTGTTCTGGCTGTCAGCCTGGATCTTGGCGATACCAGTCAACCCAGCCTGGGAAGCTTCCTGCTGGATCTTCAGCGTCTCGTATTGCTCCTGCTGCAGGCGCACCATCTTTTCGTTGTGGAACTTCATGTCGATGGCTTCGGTCTCAGCCATCATGGCGCGCTTGGAGATCTCGCCTTCCTCAAACTTCCGCTTCACCGCATCGATGGCCTGCTGGCGCTGCTCTTCATAAAGGGCTTCGCCTTTGATCCCGGCGTCCACCGCCTGGTTCTGCATCTGGATGATCTGCTCGTTCTCCTGGCGAGCGGCTGTGATCTCCTGCGCATGCGCCGCGGCGCGAGCGGCCGCGTCTTGCTGGGTTTGGAGCTGCCGGCCGGAATCGGGAGCGGCCCGGTTGCCGTGCATCTGATCTTCCTGGTGGGTGAAGCGCTGCTGCTCCGCGTGCAGAGCCAGCTGCTTCTGCAGCTCGGCGGTGATCTTGCTCTCGCCCATCAGCGCTGAGTCGCCAGCGTGCGCAGCTTCAATCTTCGCGTCGCGCAGCTGGTGCTCCATCTCGACCTGCTTCTGCGTGACTTCGTCGCCCTGCTGGCCAGCCTTCACCGACTGCCCTGCGATCGCATGACCAGACAAGATGGAGGCGAGTGCAGTCGATGGACTGGTCAGCAGCTGGCTCAATCCGGATTGCATCAGGTCCTTCGAGAGCGAGCCCAGGCTCACCATCTCGGTATTCAGATCGCGCAGCCGCGTTTGTGCGTCCTCCAGAGAGCGCACATTGACCACATCCTCTTCCTGGGTTTTCTTTACACTCTCGAAGTACAGATCGGCCGCCTGGTTGACGTTGAGCCAGTGCTCATACAACTCCCCCATGCCCTTCGCCAACTGCACTCCGATGTCGATCGCGCCGATCGCAATGAACAAGCCGCCGAGCGAGCGCAGTGCTCCCATCAGCACTTCATTGTCGGCAACCGCATGCTTCAGCGAGTAGCCGAGATTCAAGCCCAGCTCGCGGCCGAGCCCGCCAACCTCGCGGATGTTGCCTTTCACCGGCTCGAAGCTCTGCGCCACGTCGGATGCGGCCTGGGTGCCCGTGGTGCGAAACTCGTTCATCGCGGCGGCTGAGGTTGTGCCGGCGGCGCCGATCTCGGCGAGCGATCCTTTCATCGCCGCCAGCTTTTGCGTGCTCGCGACTGCCCCAACGCTCAAGGTGTTGAGCTTGGTCTCGACATTCTGGATCGTGGCCGCGGACCCACCGTCCGTGACCATGATCTGAATCTGTACCGTCGAATTGTCTCCCGCAGCC
Organism: Candidatus Korobacteraceae bacterium; assembly: GCA_049695855.1. GTDB lineage: Bacteria > Acidobacteriota > Terriglobia > Terriglobales > Acidobacteriaceae > Bog-257. The sequence continues at coordinate 33,531 of JBAVSY010000055.1, forward strand.
ATCAGCGTTTAAACTCCAGCCCGCAACTCCAGCACATCAGCACAAAGCGTCCGTCCTGCAGCTCGCCGCAGCGGCCGCATGGCGGATGCTTGCGCTCGAATTCGTTGCGCGCCTGCGACAGCACGCACAACCCTTCGGCCTCGAAGCCCGCAATGCTCTCGCCGCCGCACAGCCGAAGCAGCGGCCCTGCAGCTTGTATGCGACGCTCCAGCCAGAGCAAGTACTCGCCCAGCCGGTAGAAGCCCGGACTCAGCTTGCGCTCGGGCAGCGATCGCAGTTTCGATTCCCTGCTCCGTTCGTCGCCCTTCTCCAGCGATGACTGCAGTCGCGACCAGGCCAGGCTCTCTTCAAACAGATCGAGGAGGGCCTGCTTCAGCCCTACCTCGTCCCGTGCCAGGTCGAATGCCATAAGTCAGTTGCCAGTCGCCAGTCGCCAGTTGTCAGTTGTCAGTTCAGACTTCGCTGTCGTCTTTTTCACTTGCTTCGTGTTCAGCGTGATCGAGGTCGAAGTCCCGTCTGGCGGCATCGACAGCGCAGTGCGCACTGTGACGTTGCAGTAGTCCTTCCCCGGCTGAACGCTTTCCACCACGCAAGGCACGTTCACCTTGTCGCCCACCTTCACCAGCTTTCCCTTTACATCGTGTGGCATCGCTTTCTCCTCTGCGGTATATGAGTCCGGAATATATGATTTGCTAATCAATTGAGGTAGCCGACGCTGCCGCCCCAGTCCTCGGTGTAGTCGTCCCAAAGAAAGTCCTCGGGTTTGAGCCGAATCCAGCGCCAGCCCCACAGGTAGCCGGGCGAGCGCATCCAGCGACCGCCCCGCCATCTGCGCCACCAGCGAAAACAATTCATTTAGGCCACTGCCTCGCTCTCTTCTGCGGGCTCGACTTGCGCCGGCGCGCGGAACAATTGCTGGGCAGCTACCACCTTGTGGTACGTGTCCATGTACTGCGTAATCTGCCCTGGGCCGAGCGGCGAGCTGTTCAGGGCGTAACCGCTCACGCTGACCACCAGCTCGTCGTAGATCTCGACCAGCGTGCGCTGCACGCCGGTCCACACCGTCTTGCCGGTGCGCGAGCCGCCAATCACTTTGCTGCGGCTCTGGTCGCGCATGTAGCGGCGCTCGTGCTCAAACGACGGCGTGGTGAAGCGGTGCACCAGCGGCCGATGCAGGAACATCACGCCGTTGTCGTCGCAGCTCCACAGCGCTTCCAGGCTTACCGTGTCCAGCCCGATGACGCCTTCTTCGCCGCCGTCGTCCGCCATGGCGCCCACGTTGGTCAGCACCGATCCCACGGCCGCGCGGTGCGAGAACGGCAGCTTCGCTTTCCAGTCAGCCACGTCGGCCAACTTCGCGGCGCCCTCGGGCAGCTTGTAGCCGCTGGCATCGGTGATGGCTTCGCCCACCATCGCCAGCAGCGGCGAAGTGGTGTCGAAGGTGTTGTGCTGTTCGCGGCCGCGATTCTCTGAAGTCGAGACGATGCTGTCGAAGTACTTCAGCCACATCTCGCGGCCGATCGGCGCGAGGGTGAAGCGGAACAGTCTGCCGCGATCTTTGATTGCAATGCGCCGGTCACCGGCGAGTTCGAGTGCTTGCATGGGGTTCCTCCAGATTTGTTTTTTTGTTTACAACCGGAGTGAGGAACTCCGCACTGCTTGAGAGGGCCGAAGTTGATGGCCCAGCTCGAAGCGGGACGAGTAGTTGATCGTCCCGCACTCGAAGAAGCTACAGCTTGCCGTCCAGCGCGATCGCGGCATTCGCCGTCATCACCGCTTCACGCACCTTGCGGATCGCCGCGGCCTGGTCAGCGCCGGGCGGCGTGTGTCTCTCGATCATCTTCGCAAACTGCTTCCCCGCCAGGCGCAGCTCCTGATATCGATCGACCTGGTCGCCCTTCGGCGCGTGATGGCTGAAGATGTTGTCGAGATCCACGTTCGCCCTCCTTCACTGACGACTGACGACTGACAACTGCTTTTTACACGCCCACCATGTACGCGGTGGCCACCGAGTTCTGGACGCTGACACTCAGCGCGTCGACCGGAGATCCGCCCACAACTTTGTAAGCCGTGGTCTCGTCCAGCTCGACCTTCCAGATCACCATGTTGCCGTCCACGCCCAGTTGGGTGGACTTCATCTTGAATTGCGGGATCTCGACGTCAAGCACCGAAGGCAGCAAGCCCGAAGTGGTGATGATCGAGATGGCCGACAGCGTGTCGTTGACGAACAGCGTGCGCACATCGTCAGTATCCGGGGCTGCGATCGTGGCTTGCAGCGAGAACTTGCGTAGCCCGGTGCGCATGAAGATGCCATACAGTCCACCGCCTGGCGCGGTGTGATTGATCACGCCAGTGGAGATCTTCAGCGTTGCCGACATGAAGCGTCCCGTCATATCGACCAGGTCGCCGCCTGACGGTCCCAGCGAGAACACCGTGTCGCTGTTCATCAGGTAGGTGTAGGCCCCAAGAGACGGCAGGGTCTCCATCGCGCCGTCAGTCCAGCGGCCGGTGCCGGCCATCATCACTTCCATGCCCACGGCGCCGCGCGAGGCGTAGCTCAGGGTCACATCGCTGATGGCCATGTCGGGATACTTCGTCTTCACGTCGTTGGTGTCTTCCAGGTAGACGTTGGTCATCTTCGCTTCAGTGGTGGTCTCATCGAAGGCGATGGCGTGCGTGTACGGCGCGCCCGATCCGGTGACCGTGTCCCCTCCCATGCAGAATGCAAGCGCCCAGCCTGCCAGGTAGTCATCCATCTCAGCCTTGAACGAGAAGGTCGAGTCGAAGCTGGTCACCTGGCCATCGGTGGCAAACTCGGTGCCCTTGCCCGACATGTCTTTATCGCTGCGGCGCGTCTGCTTCAGTTCCAACACGGAAGAGCCGTCGAAGCGCTGGCGGCGCGTAAGGCTGGCGTCGGCGAAGACATCGTTGGGGGTCAGCTGGCTCTTGGGGCTGAGCACCAGATTCCGCGCCGATTTTTTCTGGGATTCAAAGACTGCCATTATTTGCTCTCCTTCGCCTGGGGTATCACAACGTGAAGACAGCGCTCTTCATCGACATTCGCGACAAGCGCGGATTGTTGGTGGCGGACCATCAGTGGATCGTGGTGGGCCGGCAGATCACGGATCTCGACCTGAAGCCCTACGAGCGGGTTTTGTTCGTGGCGAGTCCGGCGCCCTATCTGAAGGGCCGCATCGATCACAGTCCGGGCCAGCACGTCGGGAAGCAATTGGACTATCGGCTGAAGAACTACAGCAGCATGCGGCGCGTGTACGGAGACGAAGGTCCGCAGGGCCGGCTGTTCGAGCCGCAGGCGGAGGTGAGCTGATGGGAACAGCAAGTTGTCAGTTACCAGTTGTCAGTGGGCGCGACTGCAGCTTCTGCGGCTGCTGTCTGAATCTGTGGCCTGCGCCGGCAATTGACATCATTCCGGGACAGCTATTCTGCTCCCAGTCATGCCGCAACCAATGGGAAGACGCGCAGCAGACTTTGGAGGGCTGAGATGTTCGACGACCATAAACACAACTTCGGGAAGACTGGCGGCTGCTGGTGCGGCGCTAAGCAGTGCGAATACAGCAAGCCGATTTTTGTCTCGGGGCGTCAGACGCGAACCGAACGCTGCAAGAGTGCCGCAAACCCTGATCTGGCTCGGCCGACCCGCTGCGGAGACCACCAATGAAGATGCGCGTGGTGGCAGTGACGCGAGGCGAGTCGCACATGCCTGACGGCTGGTTCAACCATGAAGCCTACGCTGTCGTCGACCGTATCGCGCATCTGGAATGCGGGCATGAGTTCGTGATCCCGCGCGATGCCCCGTCGCCATCACACTTCGACTGCCGCTACTGCTCGCGGGTGCAGACAGTTGAAGAGAAGGACCGGGAGGATCGCCGCCGACACCAGGCTGAGGGCCAGTGGCTGAGGGGAGCGCATGGCTAGACAGTGCCAGCGGCCGGGATGTGGGGCCATCGTAGACGACGACCGCAAGCGGTTTCACAGCAAGAAGTGCAAGAACGAAGACTACAACGAACGCCGCTCTCATCAGCGGGCACAACTCCAGGGTAAGCGATGCCCGAAGTGCGGCAGAAAGGGGGAACCATGAAGAACTATGTTGTCCTGGTCAGGGAAGCTGGACACTCCAGCTGGAAGTCAACGGGCTTTTCTTCTGCGCATCATCACGATGCTCAGCGGCAGGCCACTTATCTGACGGAAGTTTTCGCCAGCAGCGGAAACGAGTACAAGCTCCAAGAATTTGTAGCGGTGTAATGCCTGAAACCACACCCATCTCGGCCGAGCAGCTTAAGCGCCTGCAGACGCTGTACTCGCAGTTTGCAGCCGCGGCCGGCGATCCGCGCGTGCGCTCGCGCGAGGAGCGGTTGATGTGGGTGTCGTTTCTCATCGGCCACCAGGTGGCATCGTTCAGCGATCTCACCGGCGAAGAAGCGGCCACGGCGATTGCGCGACTGCAGAAAGACATTCCCGCGCGGAAGCGCCGGCCGCGGCAGCCGATGGACCGGGAGCGCGCGGAGCGTCACGGCAAAGATGGCCGCTACGATGGCGAGCAGTTTCGCAATGCGCCCAAGCTGGCTGAAGCTTATGACCTGGAACAGATCGAGGGCTACTACCACCGGCTGGGCTGGAGCCGCGACACCTTCGATGCGTGGCTGCGATCGCCGCGTTCGCCGCTCGGCCGCCGAGCTCGCCCGCAGATCCGCACCGTGGCCGAAGCCAACCGGGTGCGCTGGGCGCTGAAACGAATTCTGCAGAAGAAGGGGCTCTGGGAGGAGGCGCGGCCCGCATGAGTAACCTACGCCGTTATTTGTCCGCTGATGGGGAGAACGCTTCGGTAAGCGACCCTTTCCACGGCATCCTCATCACCATGGAGACGCGCCCGCGAGAGTTTTGGTTGGTAACGACGAGCCTCATCGTTGGAGGCACAGACGAGTTTTCGCAACACTTCACCGTCGAGTACGGAATGAATTGATGAACGCAGCAACCAACCAATCCGAGCAGATCGTGCTGCCGTTCGCCGAGCGCGAGTACATCGACGCGCGGCGGGCATGCCGCATTCTGGGCGTGAGCTACCGCACGCTGATGCGCCTGGCCAAGAGCGAGCACATCGAGTGGCTGGACCACGGCAAGATCAGCTGGAAGCGCGTGCGCTATAAGAGCGTGGTCGACTTCTGCGATCGCCTGCGCGAGGAGCACAAGATTGCCGATCGGCGCCCGCAGCTATCAGCCGCCTACTTGCGCCATCGCGATGAGGACCTGCTGCCCTTTCCCCTGCGGGACACCATGACGGCCCAGCAAGCTTTGCAGGTGCTGGGCTTCGCCAAGACGGACTCGCTGGTCCGCCTGATCGAGGAAGGCCGCTTCGAGGCTTACCAGCTCGCCCAGCAGGCGCCCTGGCGCGTGTCGCGTGCGTCGCTGATCGCTTATCTCGACCGGCTGCGCGCCCCAGCTCCAGCCGATGACCCAGCCCGCTACAAAGTCTGTGGCAAGTCGCCACACTTCTGACACGTTTCCCGCCCAGCCTCGCGCGCGCGCAGAGAATCGCAGGGTATGTTCCGCGCCTCACACCTCATCCGCAAGTTGCTTTTTGCTCTGCTTTTATCAGCGACTTTTGCAGTGCCGGCCGTGGCGCAGTTCACCACGGTGACGGGCTCGAACGTTGACGCTGGAAACCAGCCGGCCGGGATTGTCTGGACGCTGTGTTTCGCTCCCACCGGCGTTCCAGGAAAAGGCTTCCACGTCGGCTCGACCGGGCAGGCAAGCGGGCAGCCCATCTGCCGCGATGTAGAGAATGGCGTGATCCTGACCACACTGCGCGGTACAGTGCTGGGGCCGATGCAGGTGGCCGACACTTCGCTGAGCGCGCCGGCGAATTTGTGCTACGTGGTCACGCTGCGCGACGACAACGGCAACATTATCCTGGGCGGCGCGGCTCCGTACAGTGGCTATGGATGTGTGCAGCCGGCAGCCAACAATGCCTGGTGCAGCAGCGGCACTTGCAACTTCGATACCTACACTCCCGACATTGCCGCGCTGCCACTGGGGCCATCGCTCTCTGAACTTACGGTTGGGCTCTTGAACGTCACGACGCTGAGTTGCGTCGGTGGGTGCCCTTGGGTGCTCTCCCCCGCTGGCTTCTCTGCTTTGCCGTCCTGTTCTCCGGCCACCGAGGGTTTGTCGGGGGCGGTCATAAACTCCAACACCAACACCTGGGGCGACAACTGTGCCGCGGGAGGCAGCCTGCATGTCAAGTGCTACTGCGACGGGAGCAACTGGACGGTGGAATCGAAGTAACCATGAAAACCAAGAGGAGGGGAGGATATAGAGTGAAAATCATCAAGGCACTGTGGGTCGTCGTTCTGTTGTTCATGTGCCTGATATGCCATGGACAGAAGATGGCGAAGCCTTCGGATTGCATTGCTGGAGGCTTGTTTGTAGGAAACCTTTCCGGCATACCGGCTGCCGGCTCCTGCAAAAATTCTCAGACGGCTGGAAGCGGCCAAACTATCACGGTGACGAACAGTCTTGGGGGTATCACCGGCTCGTTTGAGTTGCTGGTCTCTGGCACCCCGGCCACGGCGTCAATTCCGATTAAGGGCTGCAAGTTGGGTGGAACATGCGACCTGTTGACCACCTCTACCAGCACGTCCAACTCGATTTTTGAGCCCACGCCGGCCACCGTCTATGACTATTTCACCATCGCTCCGACCTTCACCGGAGGGAGCGCCCCGACTCTGACGGTAAACACAACAATTACGATGGCCCGAGGGGGAAACCTCTCGCCGACACTGAACCTGCAAAACACCACGCAGTTTCCCTCCAGCTCAGAGGAGAGAGACTCCTTCGGCGGCTACTTCGGGAGCTATCTGCGCGGCACGCAGGCGAATATCGAGTCCGGCGCCAACATCATCGGCATCGTCAATTACTTTGGCGATTCCATGACGCGCGGGGACGGACTCACCAGCGTCTTACGAAACTACCTGCAGACAGACTGGTTCGACGGAGGCCCTGGCTGGTGCTCGGCAAACTACACCTACGGCGCGGTGTGGCCTGCCGATTGCCAGCTGACCGCTGACACCGGCTCGGGAGCTCCGGCCGGCACCTGGACCGATTGTGTGCACGGTGCCGGTGGAAGCGGCTGCACTGGGAACTACACCGCCAACGGCCCCGACCTGATGACGACAATCTCCAACGATACAAGCACGCCGGCGGCAAAGCGTATCACCTGCGAGAACGTCGATCAGATGCAGCTCTGGTATGTCCAGCAACCTAACGGCGGCAGCTTCGAATATACCTTCGACTCCGCCGGCGAAGCGACGACGGTCAGCACCGCGGGCACTCTCTCACTAAAGGTGCTCGATTGGGCGACGATCAAGGGCAGCGCGATTGGTAATGGCACGCATTACGTGAATTTCAAGATCACGGTTGCCGGATCGGGATCGAGTGGCGACGCGTGTCAGGGATCGAGTTCAGGGACGGCACAGACGTGCATCCTTGGAGCCTACTGCATAAACGATATCGGCGGCGGGATGGTGGTCAACAAGAATGGCGCCACGGGTTCTACTTCCGGGTCTTGGGCTCAGTTCATCACCAACAATTCGACGATGTTTGCGGCTGAACTGGCGCAGTTTCAAACCTTCTTGCACACGGCGGTGGTCTCGAACGTCTTCATGGATGGGGCCAACGACCTGGTGGCGAACGTCACGCCGGCGACTCTCGTCGGCAACACTTCGACATTGATCAGCTTCCTGCAGACGCAGTATCCGAACGCAGATGAGTGGATCGCCAGCGAGCCAGACAACGGCACAACCGGCCTCACCTATACGATGGGCGCTTATGCTCACGCGCAACAGGACCTGGCGCGTGGCCTGAGCAACGGCTCGGGCTGTTTCCCTGCGAACGGAATCACCACCCAGGCGCAGTGCGTCGGGTATCTCGGCCACTACGAGAACATGTGGAATTATGATCGCGACTGCACCCTTGGCCTGATGGCCTCGGGCTCGCCCTGCGATCTGACCCATCCGAGCACGGCCGGCTATGGTTTGCTCGCCAACGTCGACAAGGTCTATCTCACCGGCGGCCATCGGACCTCGGTCGATGCCGGCGACCTGGTGTTCACGTTTAATCCCGCTCAAGAGACACCGGGAGCGAACGATACTTACTTTTGGGGCCTTAACAACTATCCTCCCCGCACTGGTGCCAACACAGTAGTTGCGTGGATTCCGCGCAAGAACTGCGTGCTTCACAAGATCCAGTATGGTCAGTCGCTGCAGACGGTGGACTCCGGGGCGAACAACTGGACCTTTCAGCTTTGCACGGGCGGCAATAATAGCTCCGGGTCATGCGCCAGCTATCCGAGCGCGCTATCGGACACCATCCAGAACGTCAACGATGGCGTTAGCGCGTCCTTCGCAAGCTACTCGGTCAAGGACCTGCTTTCGCCGTCCAGTTCCTATGTTGTGAAGACCGTCACCTCAAGTTCGGTCGGCTCTGCCGCCACCTGGACGCCGGTTGCGATCGGCTACTGCCGGGTGGTGGGGTATTGAGGAGATCGATCTCGAATGCCAGTTGACGAGGCTGGACAGCAGGAATTACTGGCACGGCTTCAGCGGGATTTCGCCGCGATACTTAGGGGGTTTTTTGACTATGAGACCACGCGCAGACTCGCAGAGGCGTGCATGGAACCGGTGCGCAACCATTGTGCTGGTGGTGGCGTTATCCGGCTCATTAGCTTCGGCGCAGACCACGTCGCCGATCTCCACCCAGGGTCCTGCAACAGCCGGCAACGTTCCGGCTCAAAAGCAGGAGGCAAACTCTCCGGCGATAACGCATGTGAAGCCGCCAGTGCTTAAGTGGGAGTGTATCGGCGTGACTGCCGACGTTCTGGTGGAGTCGATAGGCTATCCGGTTCTCATCCAGCATGTTTGCAGCGCGGTCAACCGCTGCAGTTTTAGCCAGATGAAGTGCTCCGTGGTGACCAAAGCCGGGGGTTGAGTTGTTTACTTAGTGGTACAATCTCGGAGCGATGGCATGGCTCTGATTTTCGCTGGTTTTGGCTGGTGTCCGGTTTTAGAAGGCTCAAGCGCTTAGCGGGTTCGAACGAGCGTTCACTATCACGGAGCGTGCAAATTCTAGGGCGCGCCTGCGGGAGCGGAAAACCCACTTTCACCCGCTAAATACCGCCTCTTGCCGCCACTTACCGCCTTTTCCCGCCACTATCACATAAATTGCAAACTCACAGCAACTGGTTTCAAGTGGCGATGCTCGACAGCAGCTATAATGAAGATTCAGATGAATTACTGGTTGATCCTGGTTTTGGCGGCGGCGTTGCCGTGGGGGCTCGTCGCCCAAGACTCGCCACAACAGCAACTTCCTACCGCACCCTCGGCCACGAAGTATCCTCCACCACCTCCTCCGCCTCCTCCTGCGCCTGCTGCGTCAACAGCAACGGGCCAGAGCAGCACATCGCCGCAGAGTCCCGCTCCCCAGAGCGCGAATAGTACGGCTTCGCCGAACGGGAGCAACACGCCATCGCAGTCAGGCAAAGCACAAACCAACAACAATTCCGGGCAACCGGAGTACGGAGTCGGCTCGGCGCAAGCGACTGAAGCGCCGGGCGGTGGGGTTGACGACACCCTCACGGTCATCCGCAAGCGCGTCGACGAAGTGAATGTCGTCTTCACCGTGACCGACAAACGCGACCACTTCGTCAAGGACCTGACGCAGAACGACTTTCGAGTGTACGACGACAGCAAGCCCGCGCTGAGCATTCAATCGTTCAACCGGCAAACCAACCTGCCGCTGCGCGTGGGTCTGCTGATCGACGCCAGCAACTCAGTACGCGATCGCTTCAAGTTCGAGCAGGAGGCGGCAATCGAGTTCTTGAACCAGATTATCCGGCCGCGCTTCGACAAGGCATTCGTCATCGGCTTCGATACCACGCCCGAGGTGACGCAGGATTTCAGCGACGATGCCGAGGCTCTCTCCAAGGGCGTACGTATGTTGCGCGCCGGCGGCGGCACCGCCATGTATGACGCGATTTATTTCGCCTGCCGCGACAAGCTGATGCAAGTGGACAAAGGTCAGATCGCCACTCGGCGCGCCATCATTCTGCTGAGCGATGGCGAGGATAACCAGAGCCGGGTGTCGCGGGAAGAAGCGGTCGAAATGGCCCAGCGCGCCGAGGTCATCATCTACGCCATCTCTACCAACACAAGCGGAATCAAGCTGCGCGGCGACAAGGTTCTGGAACACTTCGCGGAAGAGACCGGCGGCAAGGCGTTTTTCCCTTTCAAGATTGAAGACGTGTCCAATGCTTTCTCGGAAATTTCGGATGAACTGCGCAGCCAATACGCCATCTCGTATAAGCCAGCCGACTTTGTCGCCGACGGCAAGTATCGCAAAATCGAAATCCTCGCCGACAACAAGAAGTACCACGTGCGCGCCCGGAAGGGATATTACGCGCCAAGACAATAAGGCAAGGGCAGGGACTAGGGGTTAGGGAAACTCTGATTAAGTCCTGTTTTGAAGGGGACGGCCTTTTAGGCCGTCCGTTAAGTACCCGAAAATCAATGTGGCTTTAGCCGCTGGGGAACTTCGCTTTCACTTGATCAGAGCTTCCTTAGGGATCAGGGGTACGGCAGTAAGGCAGGGACTAGGGATTAGGGATCAGGGGTTGGTAACACCTCCTCCCAATATTGTCATCCCGACCGAGGACTTCAGTCCGAGCGGAGGGACCTGCTGCTCTCAGGGCTGAGCCGCGACTGGAAGCGTTTACCCGAGTCGCACTCTGACCCTTAACCTAACCCCTAGCCCCTAATCCCTAGCCCCTTCTTCTCTCCGTCATGTAACGTAGTACTGCATGGGCCGCATCCACGTTCTCTCCGAAAACGTCGCCAACAAGATCGCCGCCGGCGAAGTGGTGGAGCGTCCCGCGTCGGTAGTCAAGGAACTGTTGGAGAATTCGCTGGACGCCGGTGCGCAGCGCATTCGAGTCAACATCGAAGCCGGCGGTAAGAAGCTGATCCAAGTGACCGACGACGGCTGCGGCATGGTGCGCGACGATGCCATGTTGGCTTTCGAACGTCACGCGACATCCAAGATCCGCAACACCGATGACCTGCTGAATATCGCGACCCTGGGCTTTCGCGGGGAAGCTATACCGTCGATCGCGTCGGTGAGCCGTGTGCGATTGGAAACTCGCGCCGCCGAAGAAGCTGCGGGCACAGTAATCGAGATCGCCGGCGGCAAGTTGCTGACGGTGGAAGAGGCCGGGCTGCCGCTGGGAACCTGCATCACGATTCGCGATTTGTTCTTCAACATTCCGGCGCGACGAAAGTTTCTGAAGGCCGAATCGACGGAACTGTCACACATTGCTTCACTGGTGACGCACTACGCTTTGGCCCATCCCGAGATGCATTGGGAGCTGCACTCGGCCACCAATGCCATGCTGGTCGCACCGCCCGTTGCCGGACACTCGGAACGCATCTACCAGGTCTTCGGCAAGGAGACGCTCGAGCAGCTGATTCCGCTCAGTGCACTCCTGCCGCTGGAGCGCATCGGCCTGCCACAGCCTCCACCCTGGCGCCGCAGCGAGCCGGAAGAACCGCAAGACGAGCCGGTGAAAGGCGAGATCAAGCTGCACGGCTTTGTTTCGCGGCCCGAGATTCAGAAGCTCAACCGCAATTCCATCTTCATCTTCGTGAATGGACGGCTGATTCGCGATCGTGTGGTGCAACACGCGCTAACCGAGGCCTATCGCAACATCATTCCGCCGACGGTGTTTCCGGTTGTCCTGCTTTTCCTCGACATGCCGTTCACCGAAGTGGATGTCAATGTGCACCCTTCGAAAACCGAGGTACGATTCCGGCAGTCGTCGACCCTGCACGACTTCATTCGCGACTCGGTGCGCGCGGTGCTGATGAAGTCGCGGCCAGTGCCGGCGTTCATGACCGAGATTCATTCCAATCCAAAGGCCTCGCCTTCGCTGACGCCGGGGGCATGGGATTTCGGAGGCAGCGATTTGCAAGTGACCGAAGCCGATGCGGCCTTCGCGTTGCGCGCGAGAGAGATTCCCCCCTTCACCGCGTCACTGCAATTCGAAGGCAGTGGATTCGCTGTCGAGGGAAATGCGGCGATTCCAGTAGCGCGATTTGGGCCACAGACCTTCGGAGGCCCGGTGGCGTCAGCAACGCTGGCTCCCGGAGGCAACGGTTGCTCCCCGGAACTTGCCGACGAAGACGCGCCGGTCGGGCTGGAGTCGCTGGCCAGCCTCAAGCCAGTGGGACAGATTCGCGAATCGTTCATCCTGGCGATTAATTCGCAGGGACTGTGGATCATCGATCAGCATGTGGCGCACGAGCGCATTTTGTTCGAGAAGATTTGCAAGCAACGCTTGGCAGAATCGCCGGAGAAACAGCAATTACTGATGCCACTCATCGTGGAGCTGACTCCAGGCCAGATGGCGGTCTTTGCGGAAATCTCCGACGAGTTGAATCGTAATGGCTTCGAGGTGGAACCCTTCGGATCGCGAACGATCGCAGTGAAGACGACGGCAGCCGGAGTAACGCCGGGCGATGTCGAGCACTTGCTGCACGAAATTCTGGAGCAATTCGAGCGCGAGGAGCAGTCGCTGAACCTCGACCGGATCCGCACCAACATCGCGGCCAGCATCGCCTGCCACGCCGCTATCAAGGTCAACATGCCGCTGGAGCAGAACAAAATGGAGTGGCTGCTTAGCGAGTTGGCCCAGACCGATTGCCCCATGAGCTGTCCCCATGGCCGTCCGGTGGTTCTGCGGTATTCTGTTAAGGATATCCAGCGGGCGTTCAAAAGGATCTAGCACTTGGCACTTAGCACTTAGCATTTAGCCAGTTGCAAGACTTGCGTGACCTGCTTAGGAATCGATGCAGACACACGTCGGTCTGCGAAATCGGAAGCTAGATTGCTAAAGGCTAAGAGCTAATCGCTAAGAGCCAAACTAACTGCCAACTGCTAATTGCCAACGGCTGCTTTTCTTATGTTTGAACAGCAACTCCAGGAGCTGCGCCGGGAGAAGTGGCGCTTGAACGGGCGGCCGGTCCGCACGCTCGACGAGGCGCGCGAATTCATCGACTCAGTGGGCTTTTGCCTGCTCTATCCGCAGCGGCCGGCGGTGTTGCTGCCGACGTTCGTGGGTGCCTGCGCAGGTAGCGACGAGAAATTGCCCACCGCGCAGATGGCGTTTGCCCATCCCGGTGCTCGTGAAGCGAAAGAATTGATGGTCCGACTGCTGCGCGAGAAGGCGGCGTACGAGGCGAACGTATTTCCGGATAACAACTTCATCGTGTCGGCATCGGCGTTTCCTTACTTCTATGGACTGGTGGGCGATCGCAACCCGCGCCAGGCGCCGAAAGCGGGCGCACGGTCGGGTTATTCTCCGCTGGCCGTGGACGCGTTTCTTATCCTTCAGCAGGAAGGTCCCATTTCCAAGCACCGCCTGCGCGAGTTGCTGGGTGGCGATATTTCCGAGGCGGCGCTGGATCGCGCGCTGGACGAATTGTGGGCCAAGCTGCGCATCACCCGAGTCGATTACAAGCAGGATGAGGGCGTCTTCTGGGATGTGCTTTTCCGCTGGTCACCGGACGCGGTACGAGAAGGTATGCACGTTTCCGTGGCCGAGGCGCTGACCGCCTTAGTTTCGAAATATCTTGACTGCGTGCTGGCGGCGCAGCAGGAAGAAGTGGAGCAATTCTTCTCCAACCTGATCGGCAGGGCGCGGGTGCGGGAAGCCATCAACGCGTTGCAGGCCGCGCGCGAGCTGAGTTTTGTGCATGTGGGCGGACGCGTGATGCTGCAAGTCACGTCGCTGCAGGCGCAGCCGCCGCTGGTGGTGCGCGAGCCGAAATCCAGGCCAAAGTTCGAAGCGTTTCCCCCACGACCCGGCCTGCCTCTGGTCCAGAGGCGTCCGCTGAAATCCAAGCCGGCCAGCAGGCCCGATCGCTCCCCGCAGGACCCACGCAAGAAATGAACCTGCCGCGCAAGTTGGTGATCGCCATCGACGGGCCGGCGGGATCGGGCAAGAGCACCATCGCCGCCCGCCTGGCGAAGAAGCTGGGCTACATCAACCTGGAGAGCGGCGCCATGTATCGGGCGGTCGCACTCAAGGCGATGGAGCAGCAGGTTCCGCTGGACGATGCGGAAGCGCTACGACGGTTGGCAGAAGATTCCCACATACAACTGGAGCCGCGCGGCGAAGGCAATCGCGTGATATTGGACGGACGCGATGTCTCGCAACGAATTCGCGAGGCTGACGTGACCGCAGCGGCGTCGCGAGTGTCGGTACATCCCCAGGTGCGGCAGGTGTTAGTTGCACGACAGCGCGCGCTCGGGGCCAAGGGCGGCGTGGTGATGGAGGGACGCGATATCGGCACCGCTGTGTTTCCCCATGCCGACGTGAAAGTTTTTCTCGACGCCGACGCCGGCGTGCGAGCCGAGCGCCGGACTCTGCAAAACGGATCGCGCTCAGCCGAGGAAGCGCAGCGCGTTCATGCCGAAATCGCAGCGCGTGACGAGCGCGACCGCTCGCGAGCGGTGTCGCCGCTGGTCCCCGCGCCCGATGCGGTGATCCTCGATACGACGCACAAGAGTATCGATGAAGTGGTGGCGCTCGTGGAGGGAATTGTAATGAGAGTGGGTAGTGAATAGTTTCGAATATTGTCGCCTAAGCCATGGACCTGCCACCGCAAACGAACCGCAGATCCCTCGGCTGCGCTCGGGATGACAAATCATAGAAGCAGCTAGTCACAACACGCTGGTGAGAAGTAGCCAATCACTTGTCTCTGGCTACTAGTCTCTAGCTACTAGTCACTAACGACTATCCACTAACCCCTGACCCCCACAGCCCCTGCCTTCACCCTTTGCCGATCTTGATGTCCCCAGTATCGGTGTTGACCTGTAGCTTGCTGACGCCATTGCCGACGGTGCCCGTAGCATGCGAAATCCCGTTACTCTCATCGACCTTCACGGCATCGAATTCCGAGGTGATGTCACCTTTGCGAGTGCCAGCCGTGATCTGAAAGCCGGCGTTGGAGGGCAACGTCAGCGTGATGTCGCCGTGGGTGCTGGTTACGTTCACTCTATCCGCCGGAGGCTTGCTGGCCAGCGTCAAAGCCACGTCTCCGTGTTGCGTACTGACCGTCATCTTGCCGGGCTTGCCGGCAGTGGTGACTTCCACATTGCCGTTGTTCGACTCCACCTGTAGGTCACCGGAAATGTCCTCCAGATGAATATTCTTGGAGCTGGTAACCACGCGGCTGGGGCCGGTCAGATCGCTGCCCCGCACCTCGTCGCTGGCAATCTCGATATCGCCGGGCACGGAGGCAATCTCCATGTCGGAGCGCGAAGTCTTGAAAGTAACAGTCTTGGCAATTTTGCTGAGGCGGATGTCTTCGTAGAAATCGCCATTCAGATGTACGGCGCCGGCAACTTCATCGATAGTGACGTTGTCCAGACGGCCATCGACATCGAGATCGCCGGCAATCTTGGCGGCGCGGAGCGAACCTTTTTCCAGGCTCACCTTCGCGGCACCGGCAATGTCGCTGAGCTCGATGTCGCCGTGCTGTAGGGCAATCTTGACGTCGGCCTTGCGTTCGGTGACGGTCACATCGCCACGCTTGCCGGCCACGTCGAGCATGGCATCGGCAGGCACAAAGATATCCAGGTCCGACTCAACCCCGTGTTCCCCGGCGCCGTTGGTGTTGGCGTTCACCAGCACCGAGTTGCCGGTCACCGTGATTTGCGGCTTGGTCTGATCGTTATATTGATCCGCGTCCTTCTGATTCTGGGCATACAACTTCTTGTGGACAACGACGCGGAGGGTGTTGTCGTCGGATGGCGAAATGTTCAGGGTGCCGCGATCGCACACCACTCGCAGGTTGCCGTGCGCCGGAAACGACTGCTGCAGCGTGTCTTCGAAGGTGAAGGCGGTGCCAAAGATGCCGCCCAAATCGTCGTCCATCTGGATCTGGTCACGCACTCCGCTCCAATCGACATCGGAGCTGTAATGCGCGGTTACCCCTAAGGCCACCAGCAGCACCAGCAGAACGATCCCGCCGGCGCCGAGATGACGCGTGCGATATCCCATGCGGCCGGCAGACACGTGCTCGACCAAGGCGATCACGCCCCACAGGATCAGCAGCACCGGCCACCAATGACCGAACCAGTGCCAGAAAGGAAAGCGGAAGCCGAAGTTCCGCAGAAAGAAGATCAGCCCGATCACGATCAGAATCAGCGGCCCTGCGATCGAGCGATGCTGGCGATACATCGGCGGCGGCGGTGGCGCAGCCGGAGGCGGTGGAGGATACAGATTCGGGCTAGCCATGGTGCTCCTCCCGATCGTCAGATTTGACGATCGCCGAACCGGGTGCGATATAGCCCGCAGGCGACCCCGGAGGCGGCGTCACCACCGGACCCTGCGGCTGCACGGGATATCCGGGGTATCCGGGATATCCAGGATATCCAGAAGCTCCCGGAGGGATGGGTTGCCCCGGATTCTGGGGCAGAGTGGCGTTGTATTCACGCGGGATGTGACCGTTGGTGGAGGCGCTGTGTTCCAGCAGCTTGATCAATCCGATCACGATCAATAGCGCCGGCCAGCTAAATCCGAATTCCATCCAATGGGCGTGGCCCATCTGGTCCAGCAGAAACAGGACGCCGATGGTGATGAGGACAGCGGGTCCCATGAGACCATGAGCCCGGCAGCGGGCGCAGGAGCAATTACGGTTATAACGGTATCTCATGATGTTCTCCTCACCAGCCTCTCCCCTGACGCTGCATCAGTACACGAACCCCGATGGCAATCAGAATGAGCGGCCAGAAACGCCAGATCCAATCAAAGTGCAACGCTCCCAACTCGTCGAGCAGGAACAGCACGCCCAGCCCGATCAGGATCACCGCACCCACCGGCACGCGAGAGTGCGGCGCATCCATTACCGGCTCACCCGGCGGCGGTCCAAGTGGCGGAGCTTCGCCCGGCACTACATTGCCGGCGGAAGTGGCGGCATAATTTGCCGCAGCGTTGGGATTGGCCGGGGAGCCGGGAGTGGGCTTGGGAGTTCCGAATGCCGTTCCAAACAGTTGATTGAAACCGAACGGATCCGGGGCCGGTAATCCCATTTCGCGCGCTCGCGCAGTCTGATAAGCCTCGATGGGCATGTAGCAGACGAACGCGGCGATGGCCAAGCCGAAGATGCCGTTGATGTGATCGGTCATCCAGATCAGAGTGGCGAAAATCAGCACGTGAACAAAGCCTTTGGCAAACTCTCCGTTGTACATGGCGCCGACCCCGGGAATGAATCCCAGGATGGCGGCCACGCCAGGACGAGGCAGGCCTGTGGGAGGTTCTGCACCCGGAGGCACGGCGGTAGAGCCGGGTGGCGGCATGACGCCGCTTAAATGCGAGGCTAAACATTCCTCGCAGTAAATAACGCCACGGACGTCTCGCGCGCAGCTGCTGCACAGTGGCTTACCACACGTGCGGCAGAATGCGGTGGCGGGAACATCGACATGATTGGCGCAGTTCATGCGGTTCTCCTGTTCAGCCGGGCCTGATGGGTTGCTACCAACATCACTGCCGGAAACGTGGCCAGCATGGGCGGGCCATGGTCACGGCTAGTGCTGGGATTACTGCGATTCTGCTGCAGCTGCCGGTTGTCGCTCTTGTTGGGATTGGGATTCTTCGGATTGGCTGCCGGCGCCTCTGGCTGCTGGTTGTTGTCCTTGTTTTCGGGAGTTCCCACCCGCCGCAGATCGCGCACTCGCGACTCAATCTCATACACCAGGCGGATGTTCTCGTAATAACGGACCACCCGCGCCTGGGTGGCATAGTAAGTCTTGGTGATGCCCTTGGAGCTTAGGTCAAGGTTGCGCAGATCGCTCAAGTGAAAGCCGGCAATGCCCAGCAGCAACGTAATCGAAAAGAACGCCATACCGAACGACATGGCGAAACGCGGCGTAACCACCGGGCCGAACACCGGCGCCAGACGTCCCTTCAACTTCTCGAACCAGCCTTCGCCGCGGGGAACCGGAACCAGGTGCTCGGAGGGCAGCGCTCCAATCGTCTGCGCCAGGATGTTGTGCACCAGATTGCGGGGCGGCTCAGCCTCGTCCAGCCCCTTCAGCCAGTGCATGCCGGCCCCGGCCTCTTCCACCATGGTGCGGCAGGCGGGGCAGGTCTGCTGGTGCGCCTCGAAGGCCGCCAGCGTGGAGCCGTGCAGCATACCGTCCAGGGCTTCGGCCAAAAGAGCCTCGACCTCGACGCACTGCACCCCCCCGGCTCGCGCAGATGCGGCGCGATCTGGGGACCCCGGTTGCATTCCGGACTGGTTCTCGCCTGCCATCATCCTACCTGCCTATAGTTACGTTGCAAGAGCCTTGCCAGTTCCGTTCGTCCCCGATTTATGCGACTTTTCACAGTTCCCTCGGGTACATTGAGGACTTTGGCAATATCCTTGTAGTCCAAATCCTGCAAATCGCGCAAAATCACCGCTTCCCGCAGCTCGGGCGAAAGCCGCTTCAGAGCCTCATGGACCAGCTTCTGGGTCTCCTGACTGCGCATCCGGGCCTCGGGACTGGCAGCCCCGTCCTCCAGTTGATCGGCCAGGGTCAACCCGTCCTCCTGGTTGCCGGGCGTCGCATCCAGCGAATCGGTGATCCGGTCGTACTTTCCTTTACGGAAGTGGTCGACCAGCAGATTGCGCGTGACCGTCGTGACCCAGGTCATGAACGAAGCGCGCGAGGTGTCAAACGTGCCGAGCGTGCGATACATCTTGATGAACACTTCCTGGCTCAGGTCTGCTGCATCCTCCGGCGATCCCGAAAAGCGGTAGCAGATGTTATAAATCCTTCGGTGAAACTGCTGGACAATCTCCTGCCATGCCGCGGCGTCGCCAGACACACAGCGACGGACAAGGGCATTGACGGCTTGGTTGTCGTCCAATCAGCGCTCCCCAAGGGCGTGACTCCTGGCCCAAATCCCACTCACTGCTAAAGAGTTATACGACCGCGAGAGGCCAGTAGTTCGATGAATCGGCCCGTTATGGCGTAGTCTCGTCCCACTCCGTTTGACCCGATTTCGCCTGAATTGTAGCAGGGAGAGAAGTGCCGAGAAGCCAAGGCTATAGTTCCGCCGGGCCGACACCTTCCTTGCGGTTCTTGTTATCCCGGTCAGATTTTTGTACTCTGAAGGCAATGAAGATGAGCAACGGATCGACGATTCGTCTGACGCCAGAGCAGGAGCGCCGGGTTCAGGCCGTTATCCGCGGCGGGGCCTATAATTCGGTCGAAGAAGTTGTAGAAGCCGCTTTGACCGCCGTCGAACAGCGTACCGTGCCGGGTTTTGCTGGAACGCCGGAAGAACTTGACACGCTGCTCGCCGAAGGGCTGCTGTCTAAGCAACTCTCAGAGGAAGAACTCTGGGACGTTGTGAATAAACAGACCAATGCTTTGCTGGATGAGAACGAAAACCGCACGCGCTAGCAGAGTTTCGGTCGGCCAAGGAATACGCCTTTCATAAATTGCTTTGTATCAGGGCACGGCTTCCAGCCGTGCCGTAAAGTCGCAATAACATGCCGGCTTTAGCCGCTGAGGAAAATCATGCCGGGGCTAAAGGCCCTGATCTTTTCTGCGTTCCGTTCGGCACGAGTAAACTCGTGCCCTGATACAAACCAGGTTCAGCACCGCCCTGAACGCAAAACTCGAAACTTGGAACTGTCTTCACCCTCTATAATGTGTGGGCGGCTGATATGTTGGATCTCGCCCGCGCTTTTGAAACCACTCGTCGTTCCCTTGCATCGACGCCAACTGGAGGAAGAAACAGAATGGCACATGAAGTTCCTGCGCTGCCCTACGATTACTCTGCTCTTGAACCTTACATCGATACCCAAACCATGCACCTGCATCACGACAAGCATCATCAAGCCTACGTGACCAACCTGAACGCGGCCTTGGAAAAAGCTCCCGCGCTGCAGAAAATGAGCGCCGAAGAGCTGCTGAAAGGTCTGGAGAACGTGCCCGACGCCATCCGCAATGCGGTGCGCAACAATGGCGGCGGCCACGTGAACCATTCCATGTTCTGGAAGATCATGGCTCCCAACGCCGGCGGCGACCCAACGGGCGCCATCGCCGACGCTATCAAGAGCACCTTTGGCGACTTCAACGCCTTCAAGGAGAAATTCAACGACGCCGGCCTGAAACAGTTTGGCAGCGGCTGGAGCTGGCTGGTGCGTGACCAGGCGGGCAAGCTGCAAGTCATCAGCTCGGCCAATCAGGACAATCCCATGAGCCAGGGCTTCTACCCCATCATGGGCAACGATGTGTGGGAGCACGCGTACTACCTGAAATACCAGAACCGCCGCGGCGACTACCTGAAGGAATGGTGGAACGTGGTGAACTGGGCCGAAGTCAACAAGCGCTTCCAGGACAGCCAGAAGTAAAACGTCGAGCAGCTATCGGTGTTGAAGAGGGTGCGGAGAACGCACCCTCTTTCGTTGGGTAGAACCGGTGTTCAATCAGGGGAAGGGGGTTCCTTCTTGCCTTTCGCCAGCTGACTACGTGTTCTAGAAATTGTCCTGTAATTCCACTGGTCTCAACAACTGTGTGAGGTATGTCGTTGCGCGGCGATGGCCAGATGGGGTATGGTTTCGGGTTCACGGTGACGAAGGAGAGTGTCCCGCCAATCGCACGGTTCGGCGGTGCAGAGCCCGGCAAGCACCAGAAGACAATTGGAGAAAAAAGGTGAAAACACCAAATCCGAGCACGATCGAGGGCTTCGACCGCTTCTTGGAGGCTATGGCACACACGTTGGACATTCCAAAGCAAAAACTGGAAAGATATATGTTTCAGGGCCAAGACTGGAAAAAATATTGGCCATCCCCTCGCGCCAATAACCGGAAGCGGATTAACCTAACCTCTAAGGCCCGTAGAAGCTCCTAGCTGCGCCCATGAAATACCTATTTCTCGACAACTTTCGCGGCTTTAGCAACACATGGATTCCCGTCACTGATGTCAATTTCCTTGTTGGCCAAAACAGTACAGGCAAGACGTCAGTGTTGTCGTTACTGAAGCTCCTTTCTGACCCATCCTTTCTCTTCGGGGAGAGCTTTGTTCATGATTACGTAAGTTTCGGTCGCTTTTCCGACATTGTAAGCGCCCATGCTGCTGACAAGAAATATTTTCGTATCGGATTGGCATGGGAAGAATCCGGCAAAAAGAAAAACGACAGAAAGACAGTGGCGTGGCTTTTGACTTACGTTGAGGATGCGGGAATGCCACGCGTTTCCAGATACACATACCTTAGGGGAACCTCAAAGATTTCGCTGATTTTTTCCAGGGGCGGAGTGTCTTTCAAGAAAGGCACATCCCGATCACCCGTGTCAGTCAGCTCCGTTATTGATGAACTGATTCCTCGCTGGGTCAGTGAGCACTCTTCGGGAAGTGGTTATGGCTACGACAAGCTTGAATTGCCGCCATCCTTTCCCAGAAGGCTTCCACTTTTTATGGCACTCTCCTTCATTCCTGAGGCCGAAAGACCATCTAAGAAAACCAGCAAACTCGGAGACACAGAAATAATTATTGACGCTATCGATGACTCTTCTAATATCGCATTTGCCCACGGAATGGTATGGATAGCTCCAATTCGCATGAAACCACAGAGAAGCTATGACGCTTTACCGCTGCAGTTTTCTTCTGAAGGCGCCCACACACCCCATGTGATACGCAGAATGCTCCGATCCAAGAAAGCAGCTGTACGCTTTCGTGCTTTTCTGAAGCGAGTCGGCAAAGAGAGCGACCTTTTTGAGGGTGTGGAAATAAAAGACTTTGGTGGGGGATCGGAAACGCCGTTTGAGGTAGATATTGTGATTGATGGGAAGGCCTTAAATCTCATCAACGTTGGATATGGAGTATCCCAGTCCCTTCCAGTATTGGTTGAAGTTGTAGTCCGCCCGCACGGGACTTGGTTTGCGATCCAGCAGCCCGAGGTTCATCTTCATCCTCGCGCACAAGCCGCGCTTGGAGACGTCTTATTCGAGATGGCCGCCTCGGATCACAAGTCTTTCCTCATTGAGACGCATAGCGACTTCATGATTGATCGTTTCCGCCTGAATTATAGGAAGATGTCAAAATCGCGTAAGCCAGATAGTCAGATTTTGTTCTTTGAGCGCAAAGACAAGCAAAACGTGGTTACACCACTTCTGATTGGAGATTCGGGCGACTTGCCCGCTGCCCAACCTGACAGCTACCGGGAGTTTTTTGTAAAAGAGCAAATGAATCTACTCGGTATATAGGATGTGCCTAATCATAGATACATGCTGTCTCGCCAATGTATTCGATAGTGCAAATCAGAGACATGCTGACTTTGTGCCTGTTTGGCAGTGGCTCTTCAAACGAAATGGGTGCATGATTTATGGCGGTACTAAATATAACCGGGAACTGATGAGCGTGGCAAAAATATTCGGAATGCTCACGGAACTAGAGAAGAAACATAAGCTTGTTATGATTGATGCGGCTACGGTAGATGCCATTGCGGGAGCGCTAAAGACGAAAGTGCCTTGTGCAGCATTTAATGACGAACACATCGTTGCGTTGGTGATCGCCTCTCGGTGTCGGGTAGTTTGCACAGATGACACGAAGGCTATTCCTTATCTCAAGCGCTCTGACATGTATCACGAGTACAATCTCCAGCCACCTAAGATATATCGTCGAAAAAGAGATCATGCTCGGTTATGTTGCCGTGACAACGTCGTTCCAATTTGTCGCTGACTTCGAACAACGACTGGGGATTGCCGGCCCGAGGGCTGTAATATGTTACTCACTTCATGAAGATGCGTTCCACGCTTACACTAGCCCTCGTATCCTGCCTGTTCACCAGTTTCGTCGCCTTGACTTCTACTCCTGCCCGCGCGGCTGCTAAGGACGCCTGTAGCCTGATCACCTCCGCCGACGCCGAAGCTGCGCTGGGTGAGCCGGTGGCGCCGCCCAGGCACGAGCCCCGGCCAGAAGGTAGCGCTTGCAGCTTCCGTTCCGCGCAGGGCCCCTCCCTCACTGCCAAGACGGTAACCCTGAGCACTCACTACAGTGACACCGACATCAGCGGAAATGAGAACGCCATGGCAGACAGTCTAAGGGCAGCCCGATTTACGAATGTCCAGCCAGTCCTGGGCGTGGGCGACACCGCGGTGTGGGGAACTGCCTCCATGATGGGCCGCCCGTCGGGCAACCTTACCGTACGTAAGGGCAAGAACCTGATTTTGACGATTATCATTAGCGGCATTGCGAACGAAGCCACCGCTCTGGATCGCGCCAAGGCGCTGGCGACAGCGGTCCTTCCGAAAGCCTGATGGGTGTCCGCGGCCCAGACTCCCGCAAGTTCCATCTGTCGCTCACGGCTTTGACTCCGCGGCTGGCGTTCCTGCTCCGAAATGTCCGCAGCTTCCCCGCATGCCCTGGCGAAACTTCTCGCGCTCCTCGGGAGTCATGTTCTCCCAGCGCTCACCCATGCGCCGCCGCCAATTGGAACGGTGCCATGAGCGTCCTCCAAAGCCGCCGAACAGCAGCCGGCACAGCACCAGAATTCCCACCGCTTGCCAGAAGGTGATCATGCGCCATCCGAACAGCGGTGGCAGCAGCCAATTCCATAGCTGCAATACCCCCTCGCCAACGGCGCCGATGACCACGATGAGAATAAAAATCCCCAGTATGATCTTTAAAACTCTGCTGACCCATTTGGTTACCATGTTCTGATTCCTCACGTTTCCATAAATTCGTCGTAGATAGCCTGTAGCCTTTGCCGCAGATGCAGCACCGCATAGCGCTTGCGTGACAGCAAGGTATTCACGCCTACTCCGGTTTCCGCCGCGAGTTCCTTGAAGCTGCGACCTTCCAGCTCGTGCGCGATAAACACTTCGCGCTGCTCTTCCGCCAACTCCGCGAGCGCAGACTCCAGCTCATCGAGCATCACACTGCGCGCATAAGCCGCCTCGGGTCCGGCGTCGGGCGAAGGCAGCAGGTCTTCCAGACGCAGCAACTCTCCGTCCTCATCCACCACATTGGAGTCGCCGAATGCTTCCGGCCTCTTCTTGCGAAACAGGTCGGTGATGCGATTGCGTGCCACCCGAAACAGCCAGCCGGTAACGTGGTCGATGGGCATCAGCAGGCGAGTGGCTTCCACCAGTTCGTAGAACACGTCCTGCAGAATATCTTCGGCATCGCGCGGGTCGGGCACCCGCCGGCGGATGAAATTGCGCAGCCGGGATTGCTCCTGCCTGACCACCTCGGACATCCGCTGGTCCTGTTCGAGTGCCATTCGCTCCAGGCTCGCTGCGTCGTTCATCTACTGCTGTAGACGAATCAGGGGATGCGGATATTGTAGGGTGTGGAAAATTATTGCGGAGCAAACGCGGATCAACGATCTTTGATTGACACGCCAGCGCGGGTTACGGGAGAATCACTCGCACTTTGGCTGGGCAATCAACGGAGGGGCGAATGACAAACAGGATGATACTGATCGCCGCGGTCGGCGGCTTGTGTCTGGCGATCGCCGGTCAAGGCATTGCGGCATCGAATGGTTCGAAGGCGCAAATCGCGCGTGGCGAGTATCTGGTAAAGGCGATCGGCCAGTGCGGCGACTGCCACACGCCGTTCAACGATCACGGCCAGTGCATCATGACCCAGTGGCTGCAAGGCAAGAAGTTGGAGTTCGGGCCGCTGGCTCCCATGCCGGTGTGGGCCGACACCTCGCCCAACATCGCCGGCCTCGTCGGCTGGGATCAGGAAAAGGCGATCCAGTTCTTCACGACCGGTCTGGCTCCGAATGGGCAACCGGCGCGGCCTCCCATGCCGGAGTACAAGATGAACCGCGCCGACGCCGAAGCGGTGGTCGCGTATCTAAAGTCGTTGAAGTAGGGGTCAGGAGTCAGGGGTCAGGGGCTAGGGGTTAGGGGTTGGTCCAACAGATAGCGTTAGCAGGCATTCGGATTCATTTTGCATCCGGGTTGAACGATGTCTCCTGGGCCGCAGTTGCCCTGGCCACTAGCCACTAGTCACTAACCCCTAGCCCCTGATCCCAGTCCCTAGCCCCGAGCTACACTTCCAACCCAATCGAGCGCATCAGTTGCAGCGCATTGCTCGTCTGGACGATGCCCGGACACAGCCGATAGTCAAAATGCAGTTCACCGTTTTCCAGGTGATCTTCGAAGTGAAAGTTGGCGGCGCGGGGTGCCAGCGACTCGGCAATCTGGGTCAGTGCCAGATCATGCGTGGTAACCATGCCGATAGCACCGCGACCCACCAGGTTGCGCACCATCGATTCCGTGCCGATGCGGCGATCATGGGAGTTTGTGCCTGAGAACAACTCATCCAGCAGAAACAACACCGGCGCAGGCCCCTTGGCCAGGTCCGCGATCTGCTTCAAGCGGGTGATCTCCGCATAGAAGCGCGAGACGCCGCCTTGCAGCGAATCGAGTACGCAGATGGAGGCGCTCACTGCCAGCGGCGTCATCATCAGCTTCTGTGCGCGCACCGGAGCGCCGCACTGCGCCAGCACAGCGTTAACCCCCACGGCGCGAACAAACGTGCTCTTGCCCGCCATGTTGGGGCCGCTGATGATGAGGAGCTGCAATTCCTGATTGAGCGTGAGATCGTTTCGCACCGCATGAGCGCGCGGCAGTAGCGGATGTGTAAAGCCTTTGGCGTGGAAGACCGGCGCGTGATCGTCGAATTCCGGGAAGACATCGCCAGGATTTTCGTAGGCATAGCCCGCCAGCGACGATAGCGCCTCAATTTCGCCCAGCGCGGTCAGCCATCGCCCAATCGCCGGGCCGAATTGCCGGCGCCAGGCTTCGATCGCAAACGCAAATTGCATGTTCCAGAAGATGAAAGGGTCGAGCACGCGGAGAATCCAGTTGTGGCCGGAGTCGAGATATTCCATCAGACGGCTCAGCCGCGCGATGGCACGCGAAGGCACCACCCCTTCGGTGAGGAACGCGGCTTGCAACTCCCGCAGCCTGGGCGAGGTGAAAGTTTGCCGCTCGACTTGCTCCAGCACGGCCGCCAGCAGCTTGAGATCGTCGGCGGCTTCGTCGGTGGAGGCGGCATCAGGTTGGTCCTGGGCAAAGAAGAGTGCAGCCGCCCGCTCGGCGCGCGCCCGGGAAAGATAGCTGACGCCAAGATTGACGAAGCTGATGAACAGCGCGATATCTCCCAGTCCCCAGACGCCCCAGGCCAGCATGCCCGCCAGCCAAAGCACCGCCAGCACGGGCGCGGCGATACGCATGATGCCCGGTTGGATCGCGGGCTCGCCGGTTCCCCAGGCGGCCAGAGCATCAGGGCGAATGGAGCGGATGCCTTGGCCGGCGATCGCCAGGTCCTGGCGGAAATCCAGACAGTTGCGCAACTCTGCAACTGCTGCCTGGCGGCCCAACACCTCCTCGGGAGAAGCGGGGGCCAGCAGCCAGTTGGCCAACGTCTGCGCGCCCGACGGCGTGGAGGCGGTACACAAAAGCTCGAACAGCGAACCGCTGCCAAACAGATCAAGGTCGCGAGCATAGGGATGATCGGGCTGCAGGTATTGCTCACCGGTGTTGCCGGTACCCGGCCAGCTACCATCCAGGCGCGCCAGCCCACGCTCGTAAAATGCGATGATGCGGGAATGCTTTTGACGAGCCCGAATCACTCGCTCATGAAGAATCGCTAACACCAGATAGACGGCGGCAGGAACTAGAAAGAGTGCGATGAAGTGAGGATGGTATTTGAGCAACCACACCGCGACGATCAACGTGGCCAATCCCACAATCAGCTTGGCATAGCCGAGCGTGCGATGACGGCGATCCAGACGTGAAAGATCGCCGCGCGCCAATTCCAGGCGGCCAGAGTATTCGATGTGCGGATCGGCGGAAGGCATGGCGTTCGGAAGAGCTATTGTATCGACGGCGGGTAACGGCTAGCAGTCAGCAACCAGCGCAGTTTCTGAAAATGCCAATGCCCGCAGCACTTGGATCCGGCCGAATGCGCTATCCGCTGACCGCTGCGCTGATATCAACCCCGAGCCCCTGACAAATCTCCAGCAAGGCCGCCCGCAAGGCCGTGTATTCGTCGGTGAATGCGGGACGGCACTGGGACGGCACAGCCCGCCCTTGCCATAGGCTGACGGCGAAAGCCATGCACGTCTGCTCGCCACACTCTTTGCAATTAGTTCTAGGGAGACGCTTGTAGATCTCCAGCGCGGGGGGCTTGAAGCGACGCTCATACAACGGAACCATGGATTCCCTTTGCGCCCAGGTCCGATTGACCAGCACCCGAATCTTTTCCAGCGTCCGCCATCCATCCACCAGACCATCCGCTTTGCCGATCGCAATGCGTTGGGGATACAAGGTGACCATGCGCGCGCCTTCCATGAACGTAAGCGAGCAGGGATCGGCGTTGAAACATGCCTGCGGCATCGTGCGGTTGAGATACGGAAGCACGGGCGCGAGATTGTCGCCGAGATGAACCGTCAGCCGGACCCGAGTTTCGTCGGCCATGCACGGGCCGAAGAACATGATCGCCGCTTCGCCGAAAACATTCTCGTTGAAAGTCTCTGGATCGTGCTGCGGTATGACGGTGGGCAATTCGAAGTTATCGGCCCAGCCTGCACAACTGATGTTGCGGTCACTGAGGATCGCCGAGGTTCCATTGGAGTCGCAGATCAGGGCAGGGGCGCCGACGCGCGAGTAGCCGGGGTCGGGTGAAAGCACAACGAAAGGCAATTGCAGGCGGGTCAATAAAGTATGGGCCTTCTCAAACTCGCGCGCCCTTGAAAATACGGCGATCCGATCGATTGCTGACTTTTCGCTCAACCGAACTTCGCCTTCGTCGGCCATTGGTCGCCCTCCCGAGCCGCCTGTTCATCAGATCATAATATTAGCTCCATCATACAGGTCAGGCTGTTCCCGATTCACTGCTCGCCACCCATTGCCTTAAACACGCTGCCACCCTTCATCACGAAGTTCACATTCTCCAGTTGCTTGATGTCGGCCATGGGATCGCCCGGGACGGCCACAATGTCGGCAAACTTTCCCGGCTCGAGCGAACCAATCTTATCCTGCATGCCCAGCAGTTCCGCCGCACTCATGTTGGCCGAATGCAGTGCCTGCGCCGGCGTCATCCCGTACTTGACCATCAGAGGAAATTCTCTGGCCGGATTTACCGTCCAAGGAAAACCGCCGGCATCAGTGCCGAAGGCTATCTTCACGCCTGCTGCCAACGCCCGCTTGAACGTCGCCGCATGAATATTGATCATGTCGAGCCACACGCGCGAGCCTTCGGTGGACCGCCCTTCGGCAACGTACTCGCCCACCAGCAGCGTCGGCACGTAGTAAATGCCTTTCGCCACCATCATCTTCAGATCGGGGTCGGCGATGTAGAAACCGTGCTCCACCGAATCGACTCCTGCCTCCACCGAGTTATGCACGCCGTTCAGCGCGCTGGCGTGCGAGGCGACTTTGTGCCGCTCGCGATGCGCTTCGTCGACGATGGCCTGCAACTCTTCCAGCGTGAAAGTTGGAATATCATCGAGCACGCCGTCAGGCCGCACCCGATAGCTGCGGTCGGAGTAGACCTTCACCCAGTCGACGCCGTTGGAGATCTGCTCGCGCACCGCCTTGCGTCCGCCTTCCACGCCGTCAACTTCCTGCACTCCGTGAGGCCACTTCAGCTCCCACGAATAGCCCAGCACGGGATAGGCGCCGGTCACATCCATGGCACGGCCGGCCACCTGCATGCGCGGTCCGGGAATGATGCCGTTGTTGATGGCCTTTTTGATGTCGACATCGGCGTAGCCGGCGCCTTCCGTTTCCAGATCGCGAATGGTAGTGAAGCCGTAGCCCAGAGCCTTTTGCGCGGCCACCGTGCCCAAAATCGTGCGATACGGCGTGGAATATTGCAGGATCTGTACGTTGTAATCTTCCGTGGTCACATCGCCCTGTAACAGCACGTGAGTGTGCGCGTCGATCAGGCCGGGCAGGCAAACCTCGCGGCTGAGATCGATGACCGTGGCGTCACTCTCCGGTTGCAAAGTTTCTCCCAGCCGATCAATCTTGTCGTCCACGATGCGAAGCGTGACATTCTTGCGCGCTGCATCGCTCTTACCGTCGTACATCGTGCCGCAGCGGATGTACGTGATCTTGGGCGGAGCCGACGACTGGGGCTTAGACTGAGCGAAGGAGAATGACGCACCAACCAGCAGTAGAGCAGGCAGGCATTTCATGAGGTGCTCCGGAGCGCGATGCTTACCAGCGACCCCTGACTATACCACCGGCGCGGCCAGGGTCTTCCCCTGGCTTTCGGGAGCGGATACTCGCGCTGCAGGCATAGCCACTTCTATTGTGGCTGGTTCTGATTGGCTGGATTCAGCTGCTGCTGATACTGCTGCTGTTGTTGCTGCATCTGCTGCAACTCTTGCATGAGTTGTTCCGGAGTCTTCGCCCCGTTGGGCTGCTCACCGCCATTATTCACTTCCGGATTCAGCCCGGGGGGTTGATTGGCCTGGCCTCCCGGACCCATCATCATGGGACGATGAAATCCGCCCGGCCGCGGCGGCTGGGGTTGCTCCGGTTGTTCCTCGGCTTCGTTGTTGATCGGAACGCCTTCATCCGCCGGCGGCTCTTCGTCCACTTCCTGGTTCTGCGGCGGGCTATTGTTCTGCGCCACGCTCACATTGCTGGCGCCTGAGTTCTGGCGTGCCGTGAGAATCACCTTTTGGATGGCTCCTGGCTCTCCGGTCACTCCCAGAATGATGTAATCGAACTTCGATCCGTTCAGCAGGCTGTTCAGCACATCCTTGGGCTGGCCCGGACCAAGTTGGGTGACCACTCGGTCACTCCCCGCGCTGGACGGCATATCAATGGACGCTCCAGTCTGCAATTGCACCGCCCGCAGCACTTGCGCCAAGGTGGAGTTGTGAGCATCGATACTGAGCAGTCCACCCTGATAGGTGATTCGCGGCGGCGTCGGGGGGGTTTGCTCCAGCGTCAGGGGCGGTGGCGGCGTCGGCGGGACCTCGGCTACTGGATCAGCCTTCGCTTTCTTGTGACGGGTGCGAGCCTGGGATGGTGTGCTGGTCGACGGACGGACAACCGCACTGTTTGCAGGAGAAGGGCTTTGCGGAGCTGTCGTCTGGGGTACTCTCGCCGGGACTGAGCCTGGAACCGCTGCGGTTTGTGCCGGCAATTCCCGCGCGGGAATCAACAGCCCTGCCGCCAGGACCAACGTCCATCCGAAATCTTTTCCCAGGCGTAACATAATCTGTTGGACGGCCCTTGACCTGGATGGTTATGGCGCCGCGCTACTCGGCTATTCTAAACCCAGTTGGAGTGTAGCAGTTGCTCGAATGGAAGTGCCAGGGTTTGTCTAGCCGCAAAGTTGTCGAACATGTGATAAGCGGAAAACTGGCATCGCAACAACAGGAGTCCGCTTGAACCCGTTCTGCAACCTGCCTTACCGTAGATCGCCGCTCCTCGCCAGCGGCAAGGTGATCAATCCAATGGCCCACTTCGCAGATTCGATCCGAGGGTACCGCCTGGCATCTTTCCTGGTGGTGGCCCTGGTTATTACTCCTGGCCTGTTGGGGCAGACTTGCTCCTCGGGAACCGATTTGAACCCAGCCATTAAGTCTGCTCTGGAGACGGCGGCCAAGCAGTATTTTGACATGTCGAAAAGCGGCGATGTGGCGAGCCTTAAAGCCAATGCCATACCCGCCATCACTGGCGACTTCGGCAGCATCGAGCAGGCCGTCGTCACCAATAAACCTTATTTTGCGGAAGGGCAGGCGACCATTACCGGTACCTACCTGCTCGACGCTTCGGACGCCAAAACCACCCTGGCGCGAGCGGAGTTCTTTTGCGGCATCTACAACTCAGCCGACCGTCTGGCCTTCTACATTCCGAACTTGCCACCCGGCAAATACGCGATTGTTATCCAGAAGGTCAATGGCAAGGATCCGATTACCTTGACCCTGATCCTGCAGAATATGGCTGGCGCCTGGAAGCTGGCGGGCTATTATCCGCGGCTGGATTCGGCTGCCGGCCACGACGCTGACTGGTATTTGAGCAAGGCGCGCGAGTTCAAAGCCAAAGGGCAGTCCCACGATGCCTGGTTTTATTATCTGACAGCGTGGGACTTGAGCGCGCCGGTAAACTTCATGAGCACCCCGCAGCTGGACAAGATCGCCGACGAAATGCAGAGCGTCCGGCCCGCTGACCTGCCCAGCGACTCCGCCCCGTTAAGCCTCTCGGCCAACGGCAAGGTCTTCAAGGTGACCGAACTGGCAGCCGTCCCGGTAGACAACAACTTGGATTTGCGCGTCCGCTATGTAAATCCGGACGCCGGCGACTCTGCGGTGGCATTCAAGGACAACATGGCGGTCATCAAGGCTATCGTGGCCAAATATCCGGAGGTGCGCGACGCCTTCAATGCCGTGATCGCCCGCGCCGTGGATAGCAGTGGACACGAGTACGGCTCGCTGCTGCTGGTGAAGGATATCAAGTAGGAACGTGGACATACCACGACGTGGGGATCGGGAACGGTGGAAGGGCACGGCTTCAGCCGTGCTGAATGTTACCCTCGAAAGTGGGCTTTAGAGCAATTTCACAGTGGCTGTATCCGCCTTGAAGGGGCACGCCTTTAAGGCGTGCCGAAAAGCTCGGTGCAAGACATCGGCTTTAGCCGCTGAGGGGCCTCCCCCAGGGCCCAAAGGCCGAGCTCGTGTGGCGCCGATCGGCGCGGCTGAAGCCGCGCCCTTTCAAGGCGGTTACAGCAACCCAGAAACTGCTTTAGCCGCGGGCGTGAGAGGCTGTTACGAAATTCGGTCCGCGCTGGCATCGGTGGAACAAACCGCGCAAAATCGAGTGCCGAAGGCACGGCATAATCTAGCCCAGCACGGAGCCGAAGGCGGAGTGCTGGGTGAACTGGGAAGAAATCTCCGAGTCGCGTAGCGACGGCACGGTTTCGCAACAGCCTCGTGAGCCCGCGGGAGAAACGCAGAGCCGCGGAGTGGCGACACCACTCGCGACACAGTCTCTTTCGCCCTGGACCCCGCGGCTAACCCTTCTCCATCATCGCCTTGTCGCCGGGCTCACTGCCACCTATCCAATCCGCAAGCGCCGCATTTTCTGCGATCGCGAACGGGACGTTCTAGACCTCAACGCTAGCCTACGCCAACTCGCGCAACGATTCGCCATAAGGCTCGCGAGCAACTCCGCGCTCGGTGATGATCGCCGTCACATACTTACTTGGCGTCACATCGAACGCCGGATTCTCGATGCCCACGCCATCGGGAGTGACTTGCCTTTCTCCCATGTGCGTCACTTCGCGCGCCGACCGCTGCTCGATCGGTATGCCACTGCCATCCGGTGTTTCCAGGTCCACGGTGGAAAAAGGCGCCGCCACATAAAACGGAATGCCGTGCTCCTTAGCAAGAACCGCAACACTGTAGGTTCCAATCTTGTTGGCCACATCACCGTTGGCGGCGATGCGATCGGCTCCCACAATGACGGCATCGATTTTCCCCTGCCGCATTATGGCACCTGCCATATTGTCGGAGATCACGGTGGTAGGGATATTGTCTTTCATTAACTCCCACGCTGTCAGACGTGAGCCCTGCAGAAACGGCCGGGTCTCATCCGCGAACACCTGGAGCTTCTTGCCGGAATCAACGGCAGCGCGAATCACACCCAGCGCGGTGCCATAGCCGCAGGTCGCCAAGGCGCCGGCATTGCAATGCGTCAGGATTCCACCGCTGGCAGGAAGCAGTACCGCGCCGTGTTTCCCCATCGCCTGGTTGGCGGCGATGTCCTCGACTAACATGCGTTGCGCTTCCGCGACCATTTCCTGCTTGATCTCAGGAATCGGCCTTGCACTAAGCGCTTCGAACTTGTCACGCATCCGCCGGATGCCCCAGAACAGGTTGACCGCGGTGGGACGGGTCGAGGCTAGCACGTCGGAGATACGGCCCAGATCGCATCTCAGGTCATCGAGATTGGTTGCCCGCGAGTCGCGAATCCCGAGCGCGACACCCATGGCCGCGGTTACGCCGATAGCCGGCGCGCCGCGCACAATCATGCTGCGGATAGCGTCGGCAACTTCCTCGTAGGTTTTGCAGGTGACGTAGGTTTCTTCGGTCGGCAGCTTCGTCTGATCGATGAAGCGCACACCCGCGTCGGTCCATTCCACGGTTTTGATCATGTATCGAAGGGGCGCACCTTCAGGTGCGCCGTTTAGGTCCTCTCTGATCTCGGCGTTCTTCACTGACTAAAAGTCAGTGAAGAACGCCTAACAACAAATGAATGCGCAGCGATGGCGCAGCTAAAGCTGCGCCCCTTCAAACCGCAATTGAGTCACGACCGGTGCGCCTCGCAACGGTTGCCCGGGACATTGGTCACCGCCGGACGGTCACAGAAATCGCATTTGGCGCTGACGGCAAACATCGGTGGCGGGCCAGCTTTCACATGTTCCGTACGAACATCATTCGCCGTGAACAGCGCAACAAACGGTGCCGGAGCCGCAGCCTTCTCGACATTCGCGCGGCCGCCCGCTTCTTCCCGCTCCACCAGACACAATACGCCGGCGATCTCAAAACCATACTCCCGCGCCGCCTCAATCGCCTGGACCGTCGAAGCGCCTGTGGTACAGACGTCGTCGACAATCACCACCCGCGCCGGTTTCCGGCGAAAGCCCTCGATGCGCTGCCCGGTGCCGTGCGCCTTCTCGGCTTTGCGCACCAGAAATCCGTGGACCGGCTTGCCCTGCTGTGCGCTGATCACCGAGGTCGCCACCACGATAGGGTCGGCACCCATGGTCAGTCCGCCGATGGCATCAGCCCTCCATCCGCGGTTGTGAATTTCGTGCAGTACAGTCTGCCCGGTCAGCAGCGCGCCGTGAGCGTCGAGCGTGGTCAGCCGGCAATCGATATAGTAGTCGCTGGTACCGCCGCTGGAGAGCTTGAACTGGCCCAGACGAAACGACTTTTCCGCCAGCAGCGCCAGCAGTTGTTCCCGTGAGCTTGCCATGATTTCACGATACCATTTTCAGCCGGCCACCTTCTCCAGATGGCGGTAGTGATCGCTGGCAAACCACAGCAATCCAAACAGCGCGAAATTGTACCCGCAATGCATGAGGAACGAAGCGGCCACCGACTTCATGCGCACGCGAACCACGGTGAACACCACGCCAACCACGAAGATGCTGAAGACTGGCGCCCAGGCATAACCCAATTGCGCGCCATGAATGCTGGCGAAGGCTGCCGCCGTTAGCACCACCGCAACGACCAGCCCGAACCATCGGCGCAGCAGGGGATATAACAACCCGCGAAAGAACAATTCCTCCAGCAAAGGCGCCAGCGTCAGCCCAAAAGCGGCCATCATGTAGGCGCTCGTGGCATCGGTAAAGTAGTTATCCATCGGCAGCGACTTCGGGATAGGCAAATAGCGGGACAGGCTCTCGATTGCCAACGCCAGTATGCCGCCGGCTAGCAAATATCCTGGAGCAAAGCTCCCTGGCCAGTTCCACTCGATTCCCTTGCTGAATGATTCGTGGGAACGGCTTCGCACCAGCAGGAAAATGAAGAGCAAGATCAACGGATAGGCTGCGGCCTGGGCGGCGATGACCACCGGCACATACGGCTTCAAATCCGTGAAGGGCACGTTCCGGAATGCGGGAAGGCTATGTGCCACGAAGGCTGCGATGGTGATGAACGCGACGATTGCGACCGTAGTGAAGACCAGCACCGCCAACACATCCCAACCCGACCAGGCTGGAAAGCGTGGGGGCGGCGGCGGCAGCAGGATGGGCTCAATGGGGCCGGCGGAGACAGTCTCGACCAGAGCCGGCGCCGGCTCAGTCAGGCTTTCGGGATCAGGCATCGGAGTTGGCGGCAATGACATCGCTCTTCTCTAGTACGTCTACGTCTATGGATGCGGAAATCTTCCGATTGGCTCAGCCTTCGGGGAATGCAGCTGGCTCGCTTTTCCGTCCGATTCACAGCCTCGTTTCTCGGCCCCCAATGTTGAGTTGTCATTACGAACGGCCTTCAGGCCGTGAGGAATCTGCTCTCTTACCGACGGCAGAAAAGCAGATTCCTCGCTGCGCTCGTGATGACAAATCCTTGGCTGGCTGTGGTCCAACCAGCCTCATCGGCCATTTTCGGCTTGAGCCATGGCCACGGCTTCTCCATTGCTCCTGCCGTTGGACGTGCGAGGAAGCAGTTTGGCTAAAGTTTGTCCGGTATAGGACTTCTTTACCCGCGCCACCTGCTCCGGTGTGCCCTGCGCCACCATGCGTCCGCCCTCCTCGCCGCCCTCTGGTCCCAGGTCGAGGATCCAGTCGGCATTGCGGATCACGTCCATGTTGTGCTCGATGATAACGATGCTGTTCCCCAGATCGGTCAGCCGATGCAGCACCTCCAGCAACTTGCTGACATCGTCGAAATGCAAACCGGTGGTCGGCTCGTCCAGCAGATACAGCGTCTTGCCGGTCTGGCGCTTGCTCAGTTCGCGCGCCAGTTTGATGCGCTGCGCCTCGCCGCCCGACAGCGTTACCGCCGACTGCCCCAGATGAATGTAACCCAAGCCGACATCGACCAGCGTCTGCAGCTTCTGCTTGATCTGCGGAATGTTCTCCAGGATCGGCAACGCGTCGGCCACCGGCGTCTCCAGCAGGTCGGCGATGGAGTAGCCCTTGTACTTTACCGCCAGAGTTTCGTGATTGTAGCGCTTGCCGCCGCACACTTCACATAGAACGTAAACGTCGGGCAAAAAGTTCATCTCGATGCGGCGCTGTCCTTCACCCTGGCAGGCTTCGCAGCGCCCGCCGGCGACATTGAAGGAGAATCGCCCCGCCTTGTAGCCGCGCTCGCGCGACTCCGGCAGCATGGCGTAGAGATCGCGAA
Source organism: Candidatus Korobacteraceae bacterium (assembly GCA_049695855.1). Classification (GTDB taxonomy): domain Bacteria; phylum Acidobacteriota; class Terriglobia; order Terriglobales; family Acidobacteriaceae; genus Bog-257. Next base: position 69,493 of record JBAVSY010000055.1, read on the forward strand.
TCTGGGTGAAGACGCCGGTGTAGGTCGCGGGATTCGATCGGGGTGTGCGCCCGATGGGCGATTGATCGATGCGAATGACCTTGTCGATATTCTCCGTGCCGTTGATCGACTTGTGCGCGCCCGGCTCTTCCCGCGAGCGGTACAGCGCCTTGGCCAGCGCCCGATAAAGAATGTCGTTCACCAGCGTCGATTTGCCCGAACCCGAGACGCCGGTCACCACCGTCATCACTCCCAAGGGGAAGCTCACATCGAGGTTCTTGAGGTTGTTCTCGCGCGCTCCCAGTATCGTGATGGCCTTGCCGTTCGGCTGCCGCCGCGCGTGGCGATAGGAGATCTGCTTCTGTCCGGAGATGTATTGCCCGGTCAGCGAACGCGGCGCAGCTTCAATCTGGTCGGGCGTTCCACTGGCCACCACCTCGCCGCCGTGACGCCCAGCGCCGGGGCCGAGATCGATCACGTAGTCGGCGCGGCGAATCGTGTCCTCATCGTGTTCCACCACCAGCACGGTATTACCCAGATCGCGCAGTGACTCCAGGGCGTGCAGCAGGCGATCGTTATCGCGATGATGCAATCCGATTGACGGCTCATCCAGTACGTAGAGCACCCCACGCAGCTTCGAGCCAATCTGCGTTGCCAGGCGAATGCGCTGACCTTCGCCGCCGCTCAACGTCGCCGCCGAACGACTCAGCGAAATGTAGCCCAGCCCGACGGCGTTGAGAAAGCCCAGCCGCTCGGCAATCTCCTTGAGGATTCGGCCTGCGATGCGTTCCTCACGCTGGTTCAGCTTGATCTGCGCCGCGGCTTCGACCGCACGCGATACCGGTAGCGCGGTGAAATCGGCAATGGACATACCGTTGACTTTGACCGCCAGGCTTTCGGGACGCAGCCGCTTGCCGCCGCAGGCGGGACAAGTTGTCGCCGACATGTGATCCAGCAGCCAGTCGCGATAACCCTCCGACGAGCTGTCCTCCATCGCCTGCCGCAGATAGGCAAACACGCCCAGAAAGCCACCACGTTTTTTCTCTCCCTGCTCGGGACCGTAGAGAATCAGGTTCTGCGTCTTGCGCGGCAATTGCTCGAAGGGGGTGGACAAGCTAAATCCGTAAGCTTCCGCCGCCAGCTGCAGAATGCGAATCAAATTCTGAGATGCCGAACCCGGACCGAGGGCGCCGTCCAGCAGCGGCTTCGTCCAGTCGGTAATGACCTTTGCGGGATCGAAATCATACTTGCTGCCCAGCCCGTTGCACTCCGGACAAGCGCCATAGAGGCTGTTGAACGAGAACGACCGCGGCTCCAGCACGGGAACGTTGATGCCGCACTCCGGACACGCCAGCTTCGACGAATACAGCCGCTCTTCGCCGCCCACCACTGCGATCTGCACCAGCCCGTTGGCCAGCTTCATTGCCAGCTCAATGGATGCGGCCAGACGCCGCTCGATATCCGGCTTCACCAGCAGACGATCGACCACCAGCTCGATGGTGTGGTTCTTGCGCTTGTCCAGCTTGATCTCGTCGTCGGCAATGTTGCGCAACTCGCCATCGATGCGGGCGCGGGTGTAGCCCTGCTGGGCCAGCTTGTCGAGTTCCTTCTTGAACTCGCCTTTGCGGCCGCGCACGATAGGCGCCAGCACCATCACGCGGTCCTCGGGCTTCAGCTCCATCACCTGCTGCACGATCTGGTCAGCCGACTGTCTTGAAATCTGGCGTCCGCACTGCGGGCAGTGGGGAACGCCGATCGACGAATACAGGAGGCGCAGGTAGTCGTAGATTTCGGTGATCGTTCCGACTGTGGAACGGGGACTGCGGCTGGTAGTCTTCTGCTCGATGGCGATCGACGGGCTCAGGCCGTCAATGCTGTCGACGTCGGGCCGCTCCATCTGGTCGAGGAACTGGCGGGCGTAGGCCGACAGCGTCTCCACGTAGCGGCGCTGCCCCTCGGCATAGATGGTGTCGAAGGCGAGCGACGATTTGCCCGACCCACTGAGGCCGGTGATCACGGTGAGAGTGTTGCGGGGAATCTCGACGTGAATGTTCTTGAGATTGTGCTGGCGTGCCCCACGTACGCTGATACTGGTAATTCCCATGGACAAATCTGGCTCGACCCCACCTATCTTGCTGATCTAAATACCTTCCGCGAGTCGAAAGCCGCCCAATCGGCTCTCGGGAATGCCCCGAAGCACGCCTTCAGCGGTCAGTACTGCTCTGGAAACTCCGGAAGAGTATAAGCGTAGTTCTACATACGTATCTTAGTTGTCAACAGCCGGAAGCGTCAATGCGAGGTAAAGTGAGAGCATCAGAGTGGATGTCTGGTGAAATATCGGGCCCGTTCCGGAGCATCGGACAATAACAGCGACTTATGATGACCTTTTTGGTGTCGAGTCTGTTCCTGCTGACCATCGTTGGTTCGTTTGCCTTTGGCATTTTGGCAGCCTATTGGGTTATCCGCGAATTCCTTAACTTCTTCGATCCCAGCCGCCCTGGCAAGAAGCCCTCCACTTCGGCTGCCTTGGCACCTACAGCCAGCGGCGATTAGACTGGCCTCAGAAGATTTGCTTTAGCGGAACTCTAACTAAGTCGGTGGAAGCCCCGGGCTTTTAGCCCGGGGAAATCGAACTCCATCAGAAACGGCTTCAGCCGCGGGCCGGGGCTAAAGCCTTTCCAAATGGCGCCCTTATGGCACGGCTAAAGCCATGCCCTTCCACCGTTGCCGACGTTGTCTTTCGCAGCCGTCAATTGCCACGAAGTGTCTGCTTCTCCGACTTTTTCAGCGGCCCGTTCAGCCGCTGCGGGAGCTCGCTTTCACTGGGATCGCATTTTCCTTAGTGCGCGGGGCTGGACCGATAAAAGATTCATCAAAACCCACCCCCACGGCTTCTGTCTGCGGCGTTTTGTGCCTATACCCCACCTAGATTCGCCACTACGGTGTGGCGGATTTCCTCATTCCTCCCCGGCTGCTCGACCCGGGCCGTTGCGAAATCTATCACCACCTGAGGTGATTGGCATCACAGCCACGCCTAAGCCTTTCATCCACACTGGATTTGTACTCATAGGGTCGCGCACGAAGCAGGTGCGGCCTGAGCCCGGAACAACCGGAACGATGAGTCGAGTTTTTATACACCTTAAACGGAGAAATCATGAAGAAGGTCATCTTAGCTATTCTGGTTCTTGCATTTGCGCTCTTTTTGGCGCTGCCGAATCTGTCTTGGGCGCAGGAAGATCTGTACAAAGCAAAGTGCGCTGGTTGCCATGGTGCTGACGGCAAGGGTACTGCCGCCGGCCAAAAGATGGGAGCTCCGGCTTTCTCGTCTCCTACCGTACAAAAGGCTTCGGATGCCGAGCTAGCCGATTTCATTGAAAACGGTGGCCCGCAGAAGAAAGCCATGCACGCTTTTGCCAACAAGGGCGTCAGCCCGGCTGACGCAGCCAAGCTGGCTGCTTACGTGAAGACGCTTAAATAGTCTTCGCACTTTGGCTTATATCCGTTTCGGGCCGGCCGGAAACGTTCAGGCCGGCCGGAAATGGCTGTGAGTCCCCAGAACATGCTGCATTTGCATGCTTTGGGATGGCAGTAGTCCTCCCCCGATTTCGCAATCGCCCGACGGCACTACCTTCGGCGCCGCTTTCGCCCCCTGGGGCTCCGCCTGGGCGATCCCAGCCTCAACCAGCCCAGCCGGTGGTTAGGGCTCTGGAGAAAGCTCATGAGCAAGGGAATCCTCTACGATGCCACCAAGTGCATCGGCTGCAAGCAGTGCGAGCAGGCCTGCGCCACCGAAAATGGTCTGCCGTACGACGACAAGATCGCGGCCCAAGAGGTAACATCCGCCCACAAATACACCGCCATCCTCACCAAGGATGACAAGTTCATGCGCAAGCTGTGCATGAACTGCGACGACCCGGCTTGCGCCTCGGTCTGCCCCGTGGGCGCGCTGCAGAAGACCGCCCTGGGCCCGGTTACCTACGACAAGACCAAGTGCATGGGATGCCGCTACTGCATGGCTGCCTGCCCCTTTGGCGTCCCCAAGTATGAATGGGAGAAAGCTGTTCCCGGCGTGCGCAAATGCATCATGTGCAGCAAGCGCGTGGTTGCCGGCAAACAAACGGCCTGCGCCGAGATTTGCCCCACCGGCGCCACCAAGTTCGGCGACCGCGACGAGTTGCTGGAAGAAGCCAAGAAACGCATCCACGACAACCCCGACACCTATCTGCACCACATCTTCGGCGAAACCGAAGTGGGCGGGACTTCGGTCCTGCTGCTGTCGTCGATCGGCTTCAACAATTTCGGTTTCCGCAACGATCTGACCGAGCGCGCTTTACCCCTTTACACCTACCAGGTGCTGTCGCGCATTCCCGATTTCGTTCCCCTGTTCGGCACGCTGCTGGGCGGCATTTACTGGATCACCCATCGCCGCGAAGACGTTGCCGCAGCAGAAGCTCACGAGAAAGATCACCAAGGCGGTGCCCGATGACTGTTCCCCGCATTCGCTTCACTTTCTGGAAGGCCGTCTTCCTGGTCATCATGGCGGCCGGCATTTACTGCACCTTCGTCCGCTTCTTCCGAGGACTAGGCGCCTCCACCAATCTCAGCGATCAGTTTCCCTGGGGCTTATGGATCGGCTTCGACGTGATGTGCGGCGTGATGCTGGCGGCCGGCGGATTCACGCTGACTGCGGCGGTCGAGATCTTCAACATCAAGCGCTTTCATTCCATCATTCGGCCCACCATTCTGACCGCGTTTCTGGGCTACCTGCTGGTCTCGGCCGCATTGATGTACGACCTCGGCTTGCCATGGAACATCTGGCACCCGCTAGTCATGCGCAATCCGCATTCGGTGATGTTTGAAGTCGCCTACTGCGTCATGCTCTACACCACGGTGCTGGCACTGGAGTTCTCGCCCATCGTGCTGGAGCACTTCAATCTGCAAAAGCCGCTGAAGATCATCCGCAGTTTCATGGTGGTGTTCGTCATCCTGGGCGTGCTGTTGTCGACGCTGCATCAGTCGTCGCTGGGCACGCTGTATCTCATCATGCCGAACAAGCTGCACCCCTTCTGGTACAGCCCGCTGTTACCGGTCTTCTTCTTCCTGTCGGCGATTGCCGTGGGCTTGGCAATGACCATCTTCGAATCATCGATGAGCTCGAAGTACTTTGGCCGCGAGCTGGAGCTTCCTATCCTGCGCGATTTGGGACGTGTGCTGGTGGTGGTGCTCGCGCTCTACGGCATTCTGAAGTTTGAGGACTTGTACCATCGCCACGTCCTCAGTCAAGTCTTCGTGTCAGGCTACGAGCAGCGCTTCTTCCTGCTGGAGATGTTCCTGTCGGTACTGGCTCCGCTCGGTCTTCTGCTGGTGCCAAAGATCCGTGAGAGCGCTCAGGGACTTTATCTCGCGGCCGTGCTGACGTTGCTGGGCTTCGTAACCAACCGTCTGAACGTCGCCATCACCGGAGTGGAAAACGCAGTCGGTGCGCGCTACACGCCGAAGTGGACGGAAGTTGTGATCACGGCCATGTTCGTAGCGCTCGGGTTTGCCATCTTCGGCTTCGTCGCAAAGTACTTGCCTATCTTCCCCGAGGAGAAGGCACATATGCCGGCACTCCGCGAACCGGAAGTTGTTGTGAGCGAATTCACGGTGCCTGCTCATGCTGGTGACTGACAACTCGAGCGGGCTCCTTCAGAAAGAGAAGCGAGGGAGTCCCGGTTCGGCGCCGGCGCGCTGGCTACAGCGCCTGGGGCAGAGCGTCAGCGCAAAATTGATGATTTCGATCTTCGTGGTCATGATCATCATTTTTGGGCTGTTGGGCTATGTCAGCATTCAGGCCCAACGCAAGCACCTGGAAGACGCGGCCCTGGTCAGCGCCGAACAGCAGAGTGAAGTCCTGCGCCGCAGCGCTTCGCATTACATGCTGAACAACGACCGCGCCGGCCTGTACGAAATGATGCTGAACATGGCCGACCAGCCGGGCGTGGTGCGGGTGCGCATCATGAATCCCGAAGGCGTGATCAGCTACTCTACGGCTCCCACCGAGGTTGGCAACTCCGTGGATAAGGGGGCCGAGGCCTGCTACGGCTGCCACACGAAATCTCAGCCCCTGGCTCGCCTGAACCGCTCCGACCGCTTCCGGGTTTATCGGGCTGACGGAAGTCGCGTCCTCGGCGTCATCACTCCCATCGAGAACCAGCCTGCCTGCTCGAACGCGGCTTGCCATGCGCATCCGGCGAATATCCAGATCCTGGGCGTGCTCGACACCAATCTGTCGCTGGCCAAGGTTGATCAGGGCCTGGCGCACGAAAGCCGCGAGATGCTGGCCTCCACCGGCGTGGCCCTGCTCGCCGTGGTCTTCCTCAGCGGCCTGTTCGTCTGGATTGTGGTCCGTAACCCGCTCCGGGAATTGAAGGCGGGGACCGAGCGCGTGGCCAGCGGCAAGCTGGGCTGTCAGATTCCGATCCGCTCCCACGACGAAGTTGGCGAACTGGCGCAGTCGTTCAATGACATGAGTAACCAGCTTCAGGTTGCGCAAGCGGAGATTACCGCATGGGCGCACACCCTGGAACAGCGCGTCGACGAGAAGACGCGTGAACTGAAGCAGGCGCATCAGCACATGCTTCACGTGGAAAAGATGGCGACTATCGGCAAAATGGCCGCGGTGGTGGCACACGAGATCAACAACCCGCTGTCTGGCATTCTGACCTATTCCAAACTGGTGAAACGCTGGATCGACAAGAACACGCTGGTTTCCCCCAAGCAAGAAGAGATGAAGGGGTCGCTGGACTTGATTGCCAGCGAAAGCAAACGCTGCGGCGAGCTGGTCAAGAACCTGCTGAGTTTCTCGCGAGTTTCGCCGATGAACCTGGCCTGGTGCGATCTGAGCCAGGTGATTGACCGTTGTGTGCGTCTGGTGCAGCACAAGATGGACATGGGCAACATTCAGCTCAACCTTGATCTCGCCGCGGACTTGCCTCCAGTGCATTGCGACCCGGCACAGATCGAGCAGGTCGTCCTCGCCATGGTGATCAACGCTATCGATGCTTTGCCGCAGGGAGGCAATCTTTGGATCAGCACACGGGTGGATCCGGATTCCGCGATTGAGTTGGTGATCCGCGACGACGGCATCGGAATTCCGGCGGAACATCTGCCGCATATTTTCGAACCCTTCTATACGACCAAGGAAGCGGGCGGCTCCGGACTCGGACTGGCGATCAGCCAGAACATCGTGGAGCGCCACGGCGGCCATATCGATATGACCTCCGCGGTCGGGCAGGGGACAACCTTCAAGATTGTGCTTCCAGTTGACAGCCAGAGACCGGCGATCGCCGGCGAAGGCGAGCGCACGCTGGCTGATGTGAGGTAGAAAAATGACGCAAGGCAAACTCTTAATTGTTGACGATGAACTCAGCGTGCGTGACTCGCTGGCCAAGTGGTTTGTGGAAGAGGGCTATGAGGTCGCGATGGCGGAAAGCGCCAACGAGGCCCTGACGCGGGTGGCCGAGCAGACGTTCGATGTCGCATTGGTCGACATCAAGATGCGCGGCACCGACGGCATCGAGTTGCAGCGGCGGCTGCATGAGATTTATCCCGACATGTTGGTCATCATCATGACCGGCTATGCCTCGGTCGAAACCGCTATCGCCGCCCTTAAGAACGGCGCTTACGATTACGTCAACAAGCCGCTCGATCCCGATGAGATCGCCCATTTAATCGCCAAGGCCGTCTCGCATCGCCGCACCCAACAGGAGAACACCCGGCTCAAAGAAACGGTCGCCGAAATCGCTCATCCCTCCGACATCATTGGACAGAGCACGGCCATGAAGCACGGTTTCGACGCCATCGAAACCGTCGCTCCCACTGATGCCACGGTGCTGGTCACCGGCGAGAGCGGTACTGGAAAAGAGTTGGTGGCGCGGGCCATTCATGCCGGCAGCCCGCGGCGCTTTCATCCCCTGGTGGTCATTCATTGCGGCGCGCTGACCGAAACTCTGCTGGAGAGCGAACTGTTCGGTCACGAAAAAGGCGCCTTCACCGGCGCGCAATATCGCAAGAAGGGAAAATTTGAGATTGCCGAGGGTGGCACAGTTTTTCTCGACGAGATCGGCGATATCAGCCTGAAGACCCAGACTGACCTGCTGCGAGTCTTGCAGGAACGCGAGATCGTGCGCGTCGGCGGCAACCAGACCATCAAAGTTGATTTCCGCGTGGTGGCCGCCACCAACAAAAACCTCGAGCAACTGATCGAGGAGGGAAAGTTTCGGCCTGACCTTTTCTACCGCCTGAATGTGTTCCACATCGAGGTCCCGCCGCTGCGCGAGCGCCGCGAGGATATTCCGCTGCTGGTGAACCACTTCACCCGTAAGTTTGCGCAGGAAATGAGCAAGCGGATCACCCGCGTCTCGCCCGCCGCCATGGGCCTGCTGCAACAGTACAACTGGCCGGGTAATGTGCGCGAACTGGAAAACTCGGTCGAGCGGGCCATGGTAGTCGCTCAGGAGCCCGAACTGCGCGAACAGGACTTCTCGCTAAAGAGCCGGAACGGCGCCGGCCTGGGAGTAGGCGACGTCCGTAGCCTGGAAGACATGGAACGCAATCACATCTTGCGGGTTCTGGACGAGTGCGGCGGCAATCAGACGCGGACCGCAGAGGTCCTCGGCATCGACCGGGTCACCCTGCATCACAAGCTGAAGAAGTACGGCTGGAATCGGAAGGAAAAAGAGCAACTAGCAACTAGCAACTAGCAAAACCTTAATCCCGGCTTTTCTCCGTGCGCTCCGTGTCTCCGTGGTGAAAAGCTCAAAGGAAAAGGAAGCAATCGTGAACATCATCGCCAGAACACTCGCCGTTATTCTTTGCGCTGCGCCGCTGCTGGCCCAGAGCCCGCGGCAATCCCTTGCGGGCCACATCTTCGGCATCACCAAAGGCTCTCCGGTCATGGTGCACGTCGACAACGTAGAGGAAAGTGGCGGCGCAGTCGACATGTACGAATCCCCGCCAGACCCGCAGTGCGTGGGCCACTATTGCAGTCTCGGCTCGATCGTGCAGATGCCGGTTCGGCGCTGGTACACCATCGGCGCGACCCTCTATTTGCCCGGGGGCAGCGCCAAGTACGGAAACCCGGCAGCGCTGCTTTGCTTCGGCCAGACTCCGCAGGGTTTTGCGGCTACCAAGAAAGACACCGCCTGCAATCTGGATTGGGGTGCCGACTACGAAGGCAAGATGACCGATGCGACTCACGTCACGCTGTTGGTCCCGGTAAATGGCAAACAGCGCAAAGTAAAAATGCAGGTCGTGCCTCTAAAGACGCCCTGGATTCCGCCAGCAAAGAATACGAAATGAAAGATTTTAGACAGCTGAAAGTCTGGGAAAAGGCGCATGCGCTAACCCTTGGGATTTATCGTGTAACGTCGCAATTTCCGCGCGAAGAACTGTTTGGCATCACTAGCCAAATGCGTAGATGCAGCGCGTCCGTTGCTGCGAACATTGCCGAAGGATGTGGCCGTACTGGAAACGGGGACTTCCACCGGTTCCTGAACATAGCCGCGGGCTCAGCAGTAGAGTTGGAGTATTTCCTGTTACTTGCTCACGACCTGAGGCTCATGAAGACGGAAGCCTATGAGCCGTTGCAGAAAGATATTGTAGAGCTACAACGTATGCTTGCATCGCTGGTTCGAAAGGTAGATGTTGCGCGAAATCTTAACTATAAACAACCGGCGGCAGGTGATTAGTGCTTGAAATCACAAAGCGCTTCGATCTAGCTTTGCTAGTTGCTAGTTGCTAGTTGCTAGTTGCTAGTTGCTAGTTACTAGTTACTGCCTTCCCATGAAAAAGCTTCAACTACTCCCGATAGGTCCCGTCAACGCTCAGCTGCTGGACTGGCTGCGGCAGGCGCTCTACGAGAAGTTTCGGGTCCCGGCCGAGATCCTTTCTCCTGCACTCGATCCCGCGTTTGCTCTTCATGCCGAGCGCCAGCAATATCATTCCTCAGAGATCCTGGCCAGCATGCAGCGTTACCTCACCGGCAGTACCTGGCGCCTGCTGGGAATCACTCAACTGGATTTATATATTCCGATTCTTACCTTCGTGTTTGGCGAGGCGCAGCTGGGCGGAGGCTCGGCCATCGTTTCCTATCATCGATTGCAGCAGGAGTTCTACGGGTTACCCGAAGATATCGACTTACTGGCCAATCGTCTGCTGATCGAGGCAGTACACGAGTTGGGACACACCCTGCGCCTGACCCATTGCCACGATTACCGCTGCGCCATGGCGCCTTCTCATGCGGTCGAGTGGATTGATATCAAAGACAGCGGGTTCTGTGAAGACTGCCTGGCAAGGGCCCTGGAAGTCGTATAGCCGCGCCGTGCCAGACTCACCTCTGCCCATCCTGAGTCCGGTGGATCTGGGCAGATTTATTGCTTGTTTGGCTTAGGCTCGTCGCTCCACTTCCAGCTAAACAAATGGCCGCGGTGCTCCGCCACCATCGCCGTCACACCCATGACGCCCATGACCAGGAAAATCGCGAAGAAAACGACTGCAATCACCAGGACTGGCATACTGCACCTCTAGCCGTATTGTGCGTGGAGAATAACCCTGCTTCCGTGATAACGGTCACAGGTTGATGTGAGGGTTCACCCGAAGCTGTGCCGGGCTGAAGCTGCCAGCCGCTGAGTGGGAGCAGGATTTCAGGGCTGCGTCTGGAGATCGGAGCCCGCAAGGCACGGCCTGCATCTAATGGCGAGCATGGCCCAACCGCGTATGTCTACGGCTCCCGGCGGAGCATCGGTGCGCCGCACGGCTAGGGAGATTTTTCGCCACGTCGAAAATAACGCTCACGACGAGTTGCGGCGCTCGCCCCACGCCCTGGCCTTCTCCGGATTTGCCGGCGGCCTTTCCATGGGACTGACCGGGCTGGGCGTGGCCGCCGCCCTGTCGGCACTGGGCGACATTCCGGCGCGCGACTTTGTCGCATACATGGTTTATCCCGTGGGTTTCATCGCCGTGATCATCGGCCGGGCCCAACTGTTCACGGAAAATACCTTATACCCGGTGGCGCTCATTCTGAGCGAGCGCCGGCATTTTGCCGATACCGCCCGGCTTTGGGCCGTCGTATTTACTAGCAACGTTCTGGGCGCAATTGCCTTTGCCGCGCTGGCCATCGCCAGCGACGCGCTGAACGAGCCGATTCGTTCCCACCTGATCCGACTAGGCGTGCTGGCGGCCCAGGGCAGCGGCTCGCGCATTTTCTGGAGCGGCGTCATTGGCGGTTGGATTATCGCGCTGGTAGCGTGGCTGGTAACCGCCAGCCACTGGACCATCGGCCAGATCGCCGTCATCTGGCTGCTCACGTTTGTCGTCGGCATCGGCCATTTCGCCCATTGCATCGCCAGCACCAGCGAAATCATGTCGGCAGTATTTGCCGGAGTCGTGCCCTTCCATCACTATTTGTACTGGCTGGGGCTGGCGACCTCGGGCAACATCTTTGGTGGAGTGATGATCGTAACTCTGTTGAACTTCGGTCAGGTCAAAGCCGGCGAAGATCAGTAGCAAACCTGAGCGCCGGGCGATTCGGCAGTCAGGAACGGAAAGGAAGAGAATGCCAACTATAGAGCTCGACCGCATCGTGCCACCGATGTTTTTACGCAGCGACGAAGATCCGCCGATCCCGCTTCCACCAGGTGAAGATCCGCCGCCTCCGATTCAAGAGCCCCCGGACAAGCCAGTGATCGCGCCTGACTCCCCCGTGCGTGAGCCCGGACCGCGCGAGCCCAGACGGCTGGCGATCTAAAACAGCGAAAGTTGTCTGCATGCCTTCCGCATACAGGCGATGCGCTCACGGCGCCTCACTTATAATTGCCTCATCGACCTGCGAATGAGTCCTTCTTCCGCTTCCGAAGCTGAAAGCTCTACTCCGCTGGAAATCCGCAGCCACTCGCAGCCGCGATTACGTTCCTGGATTTGGATTGCTGTCCTGTGGGCGATTGTTTACATCCCCGGCCTGTTCACTCCGCCGCTGCTGGATGACGCCGACTCAGTGCACGCCGAGGCGGCTCGCGAGATGCTTGTCCGCCACGACTGGACCACGCTGTATATTGACGGCCTGCGCTATCTGGAAAAAGCTCCGCTGATGTACTGGACGATGGCGGCAAGTTTCAAGGTCTTCGGCGTGAGAGACTGGGCGGCGCGGCTGCCCGTGATTCTAGGCGTGCTGGCGCTGCTGCTGGCAACCTACTCGTTGGGTAAGCGGACTCTGGGTGAGCGCGCCGGTTTCTGGGCTGCGATCGTGCTCACGTTATCGGTGGGACCGTATCTCTTCACCCGGGTGCTCATCCCCGACATGCTGATCGGATTGTGGCTCACCTTGGGATTCGATTTCTTCCTGCGAACTCTCGACGAGCCAACGCCCTCGATTGCCTCCTGCTGGGGATTGGCCGCAACCGCTGCCCTGAACGTTCTTACCAAGGGCCTGATCGGGATTGTGTTTCCCGCCGCCATCATCGGGATCTACCTGATTCTCACCGGCAATCTGAAGCACCTGCTGCGGATGCGTCTGATCTCCAGCACCCTGGTTCTACTGCTGATTGCGGCGCCGTGGCACATCGCCGCCGCCATTGAGAACCCTCCAGCCGGCCAGTCGCGCGGATTCCTCTGGTTCTATTTCGTCAACGAACATTTCCTGCGCTATCTGGGCAAGCGCATCCCGCACGACTACGACACCGTCCCGCTGCTGGTGTTTTGGGCGCTGGTGTTTCTGTGGCTGTTTCCCTGGTCGGCATTTCTGGTTCAGGCAGTGGCCAAGGTGCCACATCGGTGGAAGGAATGGCGCAGCGGCTTGGACCGACGGCAACGCGCCATGCTGCTCTATGCCGTCTGGGCGGCCGTGATCCTGCTGTTCTTCAGCTTTTCCACCCGCCAGGAGTACTACGCAGTCCCGGCGCTGCCCGCATTGGCATTGCTCATTGGAGGCTGGCTGCGAGAGGAAGAAGATTCCTCGGCCGACTCCAGCTTGCGGCGTGGCGGACGCATTGGTTCGGCAGTCTTGGCCGCGATTGCGATCGTCGTCTTTGTCGCGGCGATATTTCTATTAGCGCAAAGCAAAAGCACCCCGGCCGACAGCGATCTCGCCGACCTGCTCAAGAAGAATCCCAACGAATACGCTCTGGCGTTTGGACACATCTTCGATCTGACCCCTCGAGCCCTGGGACTTTTCCGCGTACCTTTGGCGACGTTTGCCATCGCGCTCTTTGCGGGCAGCCTTCTGAACCTGCTGTACCGGAGGCGCAACTTCGCCACTGCTGCCAATTGGGCTCTGACCATTATGATGGTGTTCGTACTGTTCGCCGTACACCAGGGTTTAGTAATGTTTTCACCCATCCTGTCTTCGAAGAAACTGGCCGACGCGGTGGAGCAGGAATACCGGCCGGGCGATTTGATCATCTCTTACGGAACTTACGAGGATGCGTCCACGCTCAACTTCTACGTCCGGCAGCCAATCCACGTGGTGAACACGCGTACCGAAGGCGACATGTTCTATGGATCGCTGTTTCCCGACGCCCCCGCCATCTTCGAGGACGACGCCTCGCTGGCCGGGTTGTGGAAAGGTCCCCGGCGCATTTTCTTGTGGGTGGAGGAGGACAAGATCCCGGCCTACATCAAGCAAAGCGGCAGTTACCAACTGGCCCGCAGCGGCGGCAAATTGATCCTGATGAACCGCACCTGGGCTGTAAAACCCTAGCTGTTCCTGGTGAACAAAAACGTCGCGCCGTAAGTCCCAGCAGAACAGGGGGTCTGATTCGCTGGAGCAGAGACGGCGCGACAGTGATACCAGCATCCTAGGCGCACTCCGGCTCCGACGCAGGCACGCAGGTCACGGTTCCGCGTGCGATAGGACACGGCAACACTGTGAGTTGGATCGCACGCCCCGGTGCGGTTGCCAGCCCTCGGCTGGGCGCTTGGCCCCCGAGACCAAACAGCCGCGGCATCAACCGCGGCTGGAAGTTATTGGACGGCTTAGCGACGGCGGCCCTTCTTGGCGGCCTTCTTCTTGGCCGGCGCCTTCTTAGCCGCCTTCTTGACTGCCTTTTTTGCAGCTTTCTTGGCCGGCTTTGGAGCTTTCTTAGCCGCCTTTTTGGCCGCTTTCTTCGCAGGCTTCGCGGCTTTTTTAGCAGGCGCTTTTTTGGCGGGCGCTTTCGAAGTCTTTTTCTTGGCGCTCTTCTTGGCTGGGCTCTTGCGCGATGCAGGCGCCGCCGGAGCTCGGGTCTCGGTCGCGATTTCCGGCTCCTCTTCTATCTCAACTTCTACCACCGAGACAGATTCGGGCTCCTCTTCTTCTTCCTCTTCTTCTTCGTATTCCTCGTCTTCGAGGGAATCGCCGTAGGCGCTGTCTCCGTAGTCATCCATTTCGTCGTCTTTTCGAGCATAGAGCTTTTCGTCGAATGTCATGTGCTTGTCCTCCTGTTGCCGGACTCCGCATAACTGAACGGAGGCAGCTCACTAGGCAAAATCCAGTTTTATACCAAAGACAAAGACCGCTTCAATAGGCGCGTGATTCCAGCCCTGCCAACGAACGATAGCGCTCACCACGTGCCCGGCAGAAATTCAGCAACGCGCTTGTTGTAACAGAACATGCCGACGAAGGGAAGAGCGTAACCACAAATTGGTGATGAATGACGCAAGAATTCGCGACCCCGGCTACTTGCGAATCAGCAACACTTCGCCGGCCCGCACATTAGCCGTGAGCTTGGGATTGTCGCGCTTCAGGGCAGCCACCGAGGTGTGATTCGATTCAGCGATGCTGCTAAGGGTTTCGCCCTTCTTAACCTTGTGATATTTCTCCGCTTCCGCGCTTTGCGACTTGTGCGACTGGCTGCTCCTGGCGGGCGTGCTCTTGGAGTCGGAGGACTCCGCCTCGGCAGTCTCCGAGGACGACGGTTTGTAGATGATCAGGGTGCGTCCCGGAGTAAGCGCAGTTCCCTTTAGATGGTTCCATTTGCGCACCTTTTCCACCGGAACCTCGAAATCGTCGGCCACCGAGTCCACGGTATCGCCCTTGCGCACCTTGTAATGCGAGGCGCGATGGGAATAGGCAACGCTCTGGGCTTCCTGCCGCCCCGGCGCGATCGGGATGATGAGCTTGGAGCCGGCCTTGACCTCATCGTCCGAAAGATTGTTGGCTTCGGCAATCGAGGCCGCCGTGGTGTGATACTTGCGCGCAATCGAGGGCAGCGTATCCCCGTACTCGACCTTGTGATAGCGCCAATAGGTACGCATGTCCTGCGGGACGACGGCAATCGCCGCCTCGTACTTGTCGTGGGATCCGGCAGGAAGATTCAGGGTGAACGTCTGGTCCTTCGGAGTCGTCATGCGCAGCAGGCTGGGATTCAGCTCCTGCAGATAGTCGACCGAGGTGTCTACGCACTCGGCCACCAGCCGCAAATCCACCGGATAGTCGATGCTGACCTGATCGATCGGCGGCGCCGGCTGCGGGGCAACGCGTTCCAGCCCATACTGTTCCGGATTCTTGGCCATGATGGTCACGGCCACAATGATGGGCACGTAATTCCTGGTCTCCTGGGGCAGCACTCCGCGCTTGTAGAGCTCCCAGAAGTCGGCATAACCGGTGCGTTCTACCGCGTGCTGCACCGTGCCGGCGCCGGAATTGTAGGCCGCCATTGCCAGATACCAGTCGCCGAATTGGTTATAGAGGTCCTTCAGGTAATGTCCGGCGGCGCGGGTCGCTTGCTCCGGGTCCTGACGCTCATCGACCCACCATGTGTGATTCAACCCATAGAGAGTCGCCGCACTGGGAATGAACTGCCACAGACCCCGGGCACCGGCTCGCGACAAAGCCAGCGGCTGGAAACCGGACTCGGCCTGAGCCAGGTAAATCAGGTCCTGGGGAACACCTTCTTCCTTCAGGATGCGTGAAATCATGTCGCGATAGCGCCCTGAACGGGCCCAGGCATGCTCCAGCGTAGCGCGCCCGCGGGGACTGGAAAAGTAGTTAATAAAGCTTGCCACCTGGTCGTTCAGCACCAGCGGCAAGTCGGACTTGGTGGTCTTGATCTCGGCTTCCGCCTTGGCCTTGATGTTGGGATCGACCGGGAAGGTGATGTCGTTGGCTTCGTCGATGGGGGCCGGCTCGGAGCGCTGCTCGGTGAAGCCATCGCCCTGCTGCAAGGCAACCAGTTCCAGTCCGTGCACGGCCTCGACAATCTTCTCGAACTCGCGATCCAGGCGCTCGTCGTTGCGGACATCCAGGTTGCTGGTGAGCAGGATGTCGAACGCCTGATCAAAATTTTCCTTCGCCGCCTCCAGGTGGCCAGCCTGATAGTTCGCCTGTCCGGCTGCGTACTGCTTTTCGGCCTGCGCAATCAGAGCCTCTGCCGGATCAGTCTGTGGCTGAGATTTAGGGGCTTCCTGTACGGGGCTGGGCGGCGCTGGCTGAGGTTTCTTGGTAGGGGGAGTTTGCGGCGCTTTAGCCTGGGGCGGAAGTAACGACAACTTCTGGGGTGCCGCTGTTCCGCATCCCGCAAACACACACAGGAGCCACAAAAGACTCAGCGAAAGCGTGGCGCGTAGAAGTGTCATCGTTTGAAAACTATTCCGAAACCACTTTCTCCTGCGTTCCACCGGTTGCTGTGATGTTACTACCGCCGAATTTCGCGGTCAACGAACCAGAGTAAGTGCTGCACCGTGAATAGTTTGACACGGTCGGGCGCAACCTGGGTGGCCTCATGCCCGGGCCAATGCTTGATCCAGATCGCGCAGCAGATCTCCTGGATCCTCAATGCCGACCGAGAGCCTCACCGTGGCCGCCGATACTCCCAGCAGTTCCAGCTGCCTGGTGCTGAGGCCGATATGCGACGATAACACCGGATAGGAGACCGTCGATTCCACGCCTCCCAGACTGGGCGCCAGATACCATAACTTCAGGCTGTCGATGAGGCGCTCGGCCGCCCGGCCGCCGCCCCGAAGATCGAACGAAACCATCGTTCCGAAGTCCTTCATCTGCCGCCGCGCCAACTCGTACGCCTCATGGCTTGGCAGGCCGGGATAATAGACACCAGCGACCTTGGGATGCTGTTGTAGTTTCTCGGCGATGCGCATGGCGGTCCGGCAAGCCCGTTCGACCCGAACATCCAGCGTCTTCAAGCCGCGCAATAGCAGATAGGCACATCCCGGATCGAGACAGCCACCGGTCAGGATCATCACCGCGCGCGCCGCGTCCATCCATTTCTTCGATCCGGCGAGAACACCAGCGGTGAGGTCGCTGTGGCCGCCCAGGTACTTCGTCGCCGAGTGCAGCACCAGGTCGGCGCCCAACTGCAACGGCTTCTGCAGCACCGGAGTGGCAAACGTGTTGTCCACGAGAACGCAAGCCTTGCGCTTCCGTCCCAATGCGCACAATGCAGCTAAATCGACGCAGCGCAGGGTCGGATTCGTGGGCGACTCCAGAAACAGCAGCCGCGTCTTGCGGCTGAAATAGCGATCCGCATTCTTGATATCGTGATAGGGAACGAACCGTACCTTGATGCCACAGCGCGGCAGCACTTGCTCGAACAGCTTCACCGTCCCGCCGTACACGTCGAGCATGGAGACAATCTCGTCGCCCGCCTGGCAGGCCGCCAGCACCGCAACCATCTCCGCCGCCATGCCGCTGGAGGTACAGAGCGCGGCTTCGGCTCCCTCCAACGCAGCCATCTTCTCCTCCACGGCGGTGACGGTCGGATTCCCATAGCGCGAGTACAGATACTCACCACTATCGCCTTTGGCGTAGCGGCGCAGCCCCTCAACGTTGGGCAGCGTGAACACCGAAGTCTGCACGATGGGGGTAGTCAGCGGGGCAGACTGGCCGTGCCGATCTTCACCGGAATGAATGCAGCGCGTCGCGTCGGCGCGGTAATTCTTGGTACGGGACTTTGTCATGCGGGATCACCTTCGGACGGGACAGTCGATTGTAATGGAAGGCACACGCACCGTTTGCGACTTATCTTTAGGTCGAGGTACCGAGTGAACCAAGCGTATGATAGCTTTCATGGATTTCCAGTTCACTGCAGTTTTCCGCCGCGTGCCCGAGGGCTATATCGGATTTGTCGAAGAGTTGCCGGGAGCGAACACCCAAGGCGGAACGATCGAAGAAGCTCGTGCCAATCTCCACGAAGCTGTCGCCCTCGTGCTCGAAGCGAATAGAACGCTAGCCCGGGAAGCTGTCTCGGGTAATGACGTCACACGGGAACCGCTGACGGTCAGTGCGTGAAGCGTCGAGAGCTCGTGCGACACCTCCAGCGGTGTGGTTGCGAACTGTTACGTGAGGGCGCTAATCATTCGATCTACGTTAACCGCAACACTGCAAAGGTCTCCGCAGTTCCGCGGCACTCCGAAATCAATAACGACCTGGCGAAAAAAATCTGCAAAGACTTGGGTATTCCGTCTCAATAGGCGCGTTGACTGATCGCTGCCTCACCCCTCGATCACAATCCCTTTCGAAGGCTTCTGCTTGGTGCACACCGCCCAAGCCATCCGAGGCGTGTTGTGGGCAATGCCAATGCGGCCGCGAGTGTCGACCATGATCATTCCACCGTGGCCGTTGAGCCGCGCCTTCAAGTAGTACAGCGCGCGTTGTGCTGATTCCTGTGGCGCCAGGCCGTCTTCCACCCGGTCTGCCGCCCACTTGCTCAGCACCAGTTTCATCATGGGCTCACCCCAACCGGTGGTCGAGACCGCCGCGCTACGGTTGTCCGCATAGCAGCCGCAGCCGATCAGCGACGAATCGCCCACTCGCCCCGGCGCCTTGTTCAGTGTTCCCCCGGTTGAGGTAGCGGCGGCGATGTTGCCGTCGCGATCCAGAGCCACCGCGCCTACCGTGTCGTGCGAGCGGCAAGGCCCGAACTCGTCGGGCATCTGCAGATAAGCCTGCTTCTTGGCCTCGCGCAGCCGCTCGACTTCGCGCTCGAGGATCAGCTCTTCGTTGGTGCACAACTCGATGCCGTGCTCCTGGGCAAAGCGCTCGGCGCCGGTCCCCACGAAGTACACGTGCGGGCTCTCAGTCAGAATTTTCTTGGCTGCGCGAATGGGATTGCGGATGTGCTCCACACAACCCACGCCGCCGGCGCGCAGGGTCGCTCCATCCATGATGAGCGCGTCGAGTTGCACCCGGCCATCCATGTTGAGAAACGAGCCGCGGCCAGCGTCGAAGGTTTCGTCTTCCTCCATCGCCACCACCGCGGCTTCGACCGCATCCAGCGAACTGCCACCGCGTTCCAGCACCTGCCAGCCTTGAGCGGCCGCAGCTTCCACGCCGCGCAAATGCGAGTCCACCATGTCGTCAGGGATGGCCCACGCCCCGCCGTGGACCAGGATTACAGGATCGACAACCAATGCCACACCTTTCTTACAGAAGATTCTGGTTGCAGAGGCAAACTCGAAAGCATACCAGAAGAGTCACGGGATTGAACTTCGCCGACGCTCTTTCGGCTTTTGTGGGTCGCAGAGGTTAGGAAACCGGCGGGGTGCCGGGTCTAGAGCTGGGTTTTGCTGGGCGGATCTTTCTACCCCTTAAGCCTCTGGTCTCCGGCGCGATCAAGCTTCCTTGGCCAAGCCTGCGGCTTGGGCGTCCGCGCGGGTCAGCTTGGTGTAGCGAGAGGTAAAGATCGAAGCCGCAGCCATCATCAGGATCGGGGCGAGCACGCCGCTCAGCAGCGGATAGTCTCGCGGGTTTAGCGCAACCGTCACCAGCAGGATGTTGACGGTAAATGCGATGCACCAGGCAAGGGTTATGACCTGATTGGCGCGAATGAATCCCGGACTCTGCCAGTGCTCCGGCGGCGTGGATTCGCGGGCATATTGCAACGTAAACGGCGCTCCCAACAGAATCGACGCCCAGGACACGCCGGCATACAGGACCCAGATAATCACCGAGCTGTACGCCGGAAACATCGCCGAGCGGATGACGAACGTCGCGATCGCGGCCAGGACGAAGTAGCTCAGCAGGATCCAATCCATCACCTTGACCTTGATGTGGCGGCTGGCCTCCAGCGCCAGCAGACAGATACTGGCCAGCAGCCCAAACGCAACCCCGATCGGCCAATGCCCCATCCCCGCCAGCACTCCATAGATCACCCACACGACAAATTGCGTGCTCAGCAGAAGCTGGGAAAACCGAGCCGGATTCATTGCCATTGGCTACACCCGATTGCCGTGCCGATCAGAGCCACTGAAGCGCTATATCTCTGGCACAACCGTGGATTATAGATCGGCAGGTGCGCGGCGTCTGCGCGAAACCAGGGTTTATTAAGAGTTGATTACAACGCCTTCCGGAGTTGGGCAGACATTCCCATTCGTGATAAAACTTCCAAGCTATGAACTACCAACCCGCAATTCGCGCTCTGCTGACCAGTGCCGCCCTCGCGGCTTGCGCTTTCTCCGGACTGACGCAAGCCCGGGCGGCGGAGAAGAAAACCGTCGAATTGAAGGACGCCAAAGGAAACGATGTGGGCACGGCTACCATCGTGTCCAAAGGTTCGGGAGTCGAGGTCAAGCTCGATCTCAAGAACCTGCCGCCCGGGGTTCATGCAGTGCACTTCCATCAGAAGGCCCAATGCGATCCGCCTGACTTCAAGTCGGCTGGCGGGCACTTCAATCCGACCGGCAAGCAGCACGGCTTCGACAATCCTCAAGGCCACCACGCCGGCGACATGATGAACTTCACCGTCAAAGACAATGGCACGGCCAAGGCCACCGTGAAGGACGCCGACGTGGTACTGGGAACGGGCAGCGAATCCAACTCGCTGTATGCCAACGGCGGCACGTCGATCATGGTTCACGCCAAGGCCGACGACTACAAGACCGACCCGTCGGGCAACTCCGGCGACCGCATCGCCTGCGGCCCGATCACGCAGTAGCCGGAGAGTTTCGGGAGCACTCGCTTTGCCGATCGGCGTAGACGGCGCATAATAGCCGCAGCACAGGTGTGGTTCATGTCAAGCACTACCCTCATTTCGGTGCAGGAATATCTCACCACCAGCTACCGTCCAGACTGCGACTTCATTGATGGGGAATTGCGGGAGAGAAACTTAGGAGAACTGGAGCACGCCCTTTTACAGACTGCTATTGCTGCCTGGTTCTGGGGCAGGCAAAAAGAATGGAGCGTGCTGCCGGTCGTGGAGCAGCGGGTGCAGGTCTCAGCGACGCGCTTCCGCATCCCCGATGTCAGCGTCCTGCGGGCTGACCAGCCTCGCGAACCGATCATCACCACTCCTCCGCTAATCCTGATTGAGGTTCTCTCGAAAGATGACACGCTGCGCAGCATGCGAGAGCGCGTCGACGACTATCTCAACTTTGGCGTGCAGCATGTCTGGATCCTCGATCCCGCTACTCGGCGCGCCTACGTGTGCAGTCACACCGGCTTTCAGGAACCGGAGAGCGGCGTGCTGAGCGTTCCTGGCACACCCATCCAACTGGTATTGAGCGAACTCTTCGGCCAACTCCAGTAGGCTTCGTGAGCAATCCGGATAACTTGGTCTGACACTGGAATCGCGCCCTCGCGATCCGGTATGGTAAGAGAGTAACTATGGGCGACCTCGGCCGCATGCTGGTTTTTGTCGGAGGGCTGATCCTTGTCCTGGGGATAGTCCTGATCCTCGCAGGCAAGGTTAACCTTCCCATCGGCCGCTTACCCGGTGACATCGTTTATCGCGGCAAGAATACGACCTTCTACTTCCCGCTGATGACTTCCATCCTGCTCAGCATAATTCTGTCGCTGGTGCTGTATTTCGTGAACCGCATGCGGTAGAAAGCCGCTTTTCACTTGTTAGGGTAGCTCTGATTAAGTTCTGGTTTTGAAAGGGCACGGCTTCAGCCGTGCCGCAAGCATCGCAAAACCAACGGGGCTTTAGCCCCCACGGCGAGTTTGGCAAGTTATTCAGAGCTTCCTTAGGGAGCCTCTGATTAAGTCTGGTTTTTTGAAAGGGCACGGCTTCAGCCGTGCCGTAACCGGCGCGAAATCAATCGGGCTTTAGCCCCTGAGGGAATGGCGGCGACTTAATCAGAGTCTCCTTA
>JBAVSY010000056.1:0-4044 GCA_049695855.1 Candidatus Korobacteraceae bacterium
GGGCTCGGCCTTTAGGCCCTGGGGGACGCCCCTCAGCGGCTAAAGCCGATGTCTTGCACTGGAGCTTTTCGGCACGCCTGAAGGCGTGCCCCTTCAAAGCGGATACAGCCACTGTGAAATTGCTCTAGAACCACATCGCATTCGGCTACTTTCGTTTCCACCTTACGCCGTCCTTGGTGTTCTCCAGGATGATGCCGTTCTCAGCCAGCTCCGCGCGAATGGCGTCGGACCGCGCAAAATCGCGCGTCTTGCGTGCCTGCGAATGCTCGGCGACTAACTTCTCCACCTCCGCATCGGACAGAGACGCCGCTTTCGCCAGCTCCAACGTCTCCGGACTGATCTTGTCTTCGAGTCCTTCAGCTTTGGCCCATTCGACCGTAGCTCGCACCTTCGCCGCATCATCGTCTTTCAACACCGCGAAGATCTCTTCGAACTGCTTCATTACTTTGAGCAGCGTCGGCACATCGGCTTTGCGCACCTCGCCTGCATCGGCGGCAGCGTTCACGTCGCGCACCATATCGAAGATCGCCCCCAAAGCGAGCGCCGTGTTCAGGTCATCGTTCAATCCAGCCCGCATTTCGTCTGACGTCTTACGGGCGATTTCCGCAATCTTCTCGCTGCTTCCTTCAGCAAACGGTTCGCTCTCCAGTCGCAGCTTGAAGTTGCGCAGCCGCTCCACCGAATTCGCCGCCTGAGTCAATCCGTCGAAAGTGAAGTTCAACTGCTTGCGATAGGGAACTGACATCAGCAGAAAGCGGATCGACGACGGCTTATGTCCCTTCAAAATCAGATCGCGGACGGTATAGAAGTTGCCCAGGCTTTTGGCCATCTTCTCGCCCTCGACCAGCAGAAACCGCGAGTGTACCCAGACATGCACGAAGCGCTTCCCGGTCATGGCTTCCGACTGCGCAATCTCGTTTTCGTGATGCGGGAAGATCAAATCCTCGCCGCCGCAGTGGATATCGAAACTCTCGCCCAGATACTTCATCGACATGGTCGAGCACTCGATGTGCCAGCCCGGACGCCCCGGCCCAATCTCGGTCTCCCACATGGCCTCGCCGGGTTTCGGCGCCTTCCACAGCGCAAAGTCGCGAGCGTTGTCCTTGTCGTACTCGTCCACGTCAACCCGCGCCCCATCGCTCATGCCGGCAAAATCTTTCTTCGACAGCTTGCCGTAATCGGGAAACTTGGCGATGCGGAAATAGTACGAACCATCGTCGGTGCGATACGCATAACCCTTGTCCACCAGTCCGGCGATGAAGTGCGCCATCTCCTGAATGTGATCGGTAGCATTCACCAGCAGCTCGGGATGCTCGATGTTCAACGCGTCCGCGTCCTCCAGAAACGCCTGGCGATACTTGCGGGTATATTCCTGCACCGTCACCCCGTCGCGCGCCGCATTGCGGATAATCTTGTCATCCACATCGGTGATGTTCATGACGTGCTTCAACTGATAGCCGCTCTGCTTGAGAAACCGCCGCAGCGTGTCGACCACGATGAACGTGCGGAAATTGCCGATGTGGCCGTAGTCGTAGACCGTCGGCCCGCAAGCGTACATGCGGACCAGGTTGTCTTCCAGCGGATGAAACTCCTCGACCTTCGTGGACAGAGTATTAAAAAGCTCAAGTGGCATGAGTCTTCCTGTTATGAGTACGGAATCCTCTAGTGTAGGGGTCGGCAAGAAACAGGGTCAACCGCCGGCAGCCGTCAGCTCTCAGCTGTCAGCCGCCAGGAGGTTCGCAATTCGCTTTTCGCTCTTCGCTGTTCGCCAAAACCTCCTTCGCAGCCTGAATGCCCCTCCGCCAGAGGCGAAAGACGTTCTTGCCCAAGTTTGCCCAAGATCTCAGCCTGAAGTGATTTCGAAGGGGCGTAGCTTTAGCTACGCCGAAAGACTCTACTTTTTTGTCATCACGAGCGGGCTTCAGAGACTGTGTCGCGACTGGCAAATGGAATTTGCGGTGGGACAAAAGCGATCGAAATCATCCTCCGCCAGCCGCGCAGCGGCGATATTTATTTTAGCCGGGCGTAAGAGGCTGTTACGAAACTCGGTCCGAACTTGCATCGGTGGAATAGACCACGCGAAATCGAGTGCCGGAGGCACGGCGTAACCTAGCCCAGCACGGAGCCGGAGGCGGGAGTGCTGGGTGAAGTGGGAAAAATCTCCGAGTCGCGTAGCGACGACACAGTTTCGTAACAGCCTCGTGAGCCCGCGGGACAAGTGGGAGAAACGCAGAGCCGCGGAGCGGCGGCACGGCTTGCGACTCAGTCTCTTTGGCTGGCGAGGGATCTGATTTTCGAGTTTTCAGCAAACTGTTAAGTCCGAGTTGGGGGACTTTGTTCCGGCGCTTTGGCTCTCAGTTTTGCGCTGGCAGGTCACTACGCACAGCCACCCACAGTACCCCCCTCCCCTAAATCTAAAGTATCTGGATTCAATACTTTGCCTCTAAAGTATTCCATCCATTGGCTTTAAGCGGACCAACGTGTTGTTTGTTTTGAATACTTTGCGATGGTAGGTCCTAAAGTATTAACTCTAAAGGGTCGATTTCGCAAAGTATTCCGGAAAAAGGACTTAACCCATTTTACCCCACGAAATTCCGCTCATGCCTAAGATTGACCTGAGGAACTCACGCCGCGTCGAACGAGTTCATACTTCGCATTTTTTCAAAGACCGCTGTCCCAACTGCCGGCCTGCGATCGTCTTCCTCGCGGCAAACAATTGAGTGGGCGCATTGCGCCCGACCTACCAGCCTATCTGCAGCTGGCGTTGCGCCCGCACAAGAAAGCTCACCTAAGAAAACGAAAGTAACCACCGTCTCCCAAGTTGGGAACTCAGGCAAAACGACACAAACTCGTGTTTTCCTGCCAATTTGGTAGGTCTCGGGGTACTGCTGGATTTCGTGAGCTCCCAAACCGGCCAAGTCGGGACGGTTCACAGGCCTTGCGTCTGAGAGATCGAGGTGAAGTTCTCCAGCGCGGCCTGGCGAATGCGCAACTCACTCAGTTCCTCTTCGCCCAGCTTTTCGGCGCAGCCTGCGACTACGCACATTCCACGCTCGACGAGGATGCGGCGGAACTCCGGATCGGGTGTCGACGCAGCGATGTCCCCCAAGGCTCGCAGCAACCGCAAGCTGACAGCCACGTCGCTTTTCGAATACAGACGAATCTGCTCAAAGGCTGCCTCCAGCAAGCGCCCGAAGTGGATCCATTCAATGCTGGCGCGCACGATGCCTGGCGGATCGTAGAGCAAATCTTCCGGTGGCTCTCGCGAGGCAAAACGGATCAGAATGCGGCTCAACTGATCAACGCAGTTGATGGCAGTGGTGGGATCGTTGACGGCGGGCGAAATCGCCTTCAACGCCACATCGACAATTTGCAGGACTCCGAACTCCACGTCCTGCTGCAAGGTTCGAGTCGGGCCAATATCGAAGGCGGCAAGTAGTTCGGCAGCTCCCTCGGGAGGCAGGCGGTTTCCCTTCGAAATCATGATCAGAGGTATTCCCGCTGGAACAAAGTGGCCGACCCGCCGCAGAACCCGGATGCTGACGTGATAGTGCTTGGCGAAGGCGACCACCCGATCCTTATCGACGAATCGGATGTAGCCGGAAGCAGCGCTCAAAACGGCTACTTCACTGGAGTTGGCTCGGAGCGGTTCGCCATTGTTTAGAAGCTTCGGCCAATGCGGCCGGGGCATCAGCTCGTCGATGATGGCTTCGGTTTCTGCCGCGATTCGGTCGACGATGTGGTTGACACTGATAGCCTGCGAAATGTGATGAATGAAGAAGAGCAGCAAGCCTACGCAGACGATTGCCAGCACCATCGCTCCCAAAACAGTAGCTACGGGAGCGAAGGGTCGAGGGAACGAGCGGGCTGCTGGAAGCGCCGCCATGCAATACGAAAAGGTGCCAAGGAAAATACCCAGCGTCCATTGCGTCACCCGGTCCCGGGAAAAACTGACGATGATACGCGGAGAGAACTGCATCGACGCCAAGGTGAGCGTCATAAGCAGGATGGCGAACACAATCGATACCACCGTCATGATGGAGG
>JBAVSY010000057.1:0-18177 GCA_049695855.1 Candidatus Korobacteraceae bacterium
CGCTGGCTTCTGGAGAGCAAGGGAGCGGAAACAGAAGATGTAGCTCACAAAGATGCTGCGGCCACTCAGTGGTGTGAGAACGCTACGGAACTGAGCGGAACAAAATGGCAGTACCTGAAGGTTCCACAGAAGGCATTCGAGTTATTGCAGCCGAATCGGTTGCACGAGTTGAAGGCACTGGCACCCGCAAAACTGTTGTGATGCTTTCTGGATGGTTGAAGGAGCATTCTCTTGGTTACGCCCGTATCAGTTGCGGTCGCCAAATCGGATTTCGCCACTCATTTCGAGGGACTGACCGGAAACCAGCCGTATCCGTGGCAGCAAAAACTGTTCGATCTATTCTCGACAGGAGAGATTCCCCCAGACGTTAATCTTCCGACCGGGTCAGGCAAGACTTCCATCATCGGGATATGGCTGCTTGCACTGGCGCGGCAGGCGGTCGAGCAGTCGCAAGCGATGACTATTCCGCGGCGACTGGTCTGGGTCGTAAACCGGCGTGTGGTCGTTGATCAGGCGACCGAAGAAGCCGAGCAGATTCGCAAGCACCTTGCCCCAGACTCGGGGATTGCGCAGCTTGGACCCGTGCGCCACGCGCTTCGGAGCTTATCGCTGGGTAACGACAATCGGGAGTTGATTGCCATCAGCACCTTGCGCGGCGAAAGGGAAGACAATCGCGAATGGAGCGAAGATCCTTCCCGTCCGGCGATCATCGTAGGCACTGTGGACATGATCGGCAGTCGCTTGCTGTTTTCCGGGTACGGCGATGGCCGCTACTGGCGGGCTCAGCACGCCGGACTGATTGGGCATGACACGCTGATTGTCAACGACGAGGCCCACCTGACTCAGGCGTTCGCCGCTCTTCTGTCGAAGGTTCAGCAAAGGCAGCGCGGTACTCTCAAGCCCTTTCGCACGCTCCGCCTCTCCGCGACCCACTCCTCTTCAGAGTGCTGGCCGAATTCGCTTGACGATGACCGCAAGGACGGACGCTTCCGAAGAGTCTTTGAAGCGAAAAAGAACGTGCAGATACGCGATGCCGAAAAGCAGTTTTCAACCTTGCTTGAACTAACAATGGAATCCGGTCCCGCACGCACTCTCATCTTTGTACAGCAGCCCGACAAGGTGGCCGAGATAGTGAACAAGCTGAAGAAAAAAGTGGGAGATGAGGCAGCGGGGAGGATTCTCACGCTAACGGGCACGATGCGCGGTCTTGAGCGCGACCGGATGGTCGAGAGCGCCGTTTTTAAAGCATTCGCGGAGGCTAAACGTCCGTCTGAGTCCTATTGGCTGATCGCAACTTCTGCGGGTGAAGTAGGAGTTAATATTAGCGCCGACTGTCTCATTACCGAACTTGATACTCTCGATCACCTGCTACAGCGTTTTGGCCGCCTCAACCGTTTCGGGGAAACGATCGGCACCGCTTATGTTCTCGTCAGCGATGCTGACATGAAAGACGAACGCAAAGCAGCCGCGATGGATTTCTTGCGAAACTTCGACCCGAGCGACAAGGATCCAAGCGGCGGGGAAGAAGCATATAACATTTCTGCGGCGGCGCTCTTTGGACGCGAGTTGCCAGCCGACGCCTGCTCCGAAGTGCCGCTGCAGGCGGAGTTGCACGATTGGCTGATCGACGTCTGGAGTCAGACCTCTCTCGGGCGTCACCCCGCTCGGCCGGAGATCGAACCGTGGCTGCACGGGAAGCAGGACGATGTTCCCGAGACCTACGTCGCATGGCGCGAAGATGTTCGCGATCTGGTAGGTGATGGCATAGGCGACGAGGAACGCGAAGAGGCATTGCAGAAATACCGGCTGATGGCCCACGAGCAATTGCGAGAGCCCACAACGAAGTTACTCGCGAAACTTGAGGAACTTGCTCGCACCCAAAGCGGCGATACAGCATTCCTGCGCCGCAAAACGGACGGCAGCGTCGATGTACGGCGTGTGAGCATGTTTGCGGAAATCAAAAACGATTCGGAACGAAAACGCGCCATTGCGGAAATCGCATTTTGCCAACTCATACTTCCTCCTGGCTGCGGCAGCATCAGCGATGGCATGTTCGTCCCCCTCTGGAGAGCAAACGAAGAACCAGACAGGGACAATGGGGACAAAAAGCCGGACGACTATGACGTAAGCGGGCGCACATGGGAAAGAGGCGCAGGCAAGGTCATCGCAAACCCCGACAGGGCCAGCCATCGCGCCACCAAGAACGAAGGTGGCCGATGGACGATCAGGCGACTCGGCGTGCTCGAAGAAGAGATAAATCTGCGGGATGATCTGGAATTGGAAACGCTTCACAGCTTCGCGGCGGCCCATGGCTGGCGATTCCTATTGAAAATAGCCCCTGAAAACGATGCCGGAGAGAGCGAAACTGCCCTGCTCTACTTCGGTAAGGCTCGGCAAAAGACCGCATCAGTGCCGGTGGTCTTCATTGATAAGCACTGCGCCGACGTGGCTGACCTGGTAAAGAAGCTTGCCCAGTGTGCTGGCCTTCCCGAGGAACTTGCGTTAGCCCTGCAACGAGCGGGACAGCTTCACGATCTGGGCAAACAGGAGGACATCTGGCAAAAGGCTGCGGGGAACCCGCGAAAAACGGATGGAACGTTCGAAAAGGGTGCGCCTGTGGCGAAGCCCGTTAAGATCATGCAGGGTCGAGCGCTTGGAGGATTTCGTCACGAACTAGCCTCATTGCGGTATGCCGAAGAATCGCTTCGCGAACAGACCCTTTCGCCAGAACTTCGCGATCTTGTCTTGCACGTTTTGGCTGCTCACCACGGTTATGCTCGCCCTTGCTTCGAGAAAAGAGCCTATGATCGCAACCATCTTACAGATAGCGCGCGCATTGCTCTCGAATCGGCGCAGCGTTTCGCACAGTTGCAGGGGCGATACGGACCATGGGGCCTCGCGTACGTGGAGTCGATCCTGAGAGCCGCGGACGGGATGGTCTCCGCCACTTCCGCCGAGGAGCAGCCCGACAATGCCTGAACTGCGTATCCCATTAGATCCCTGCAATCCCGGACAGTTCTATGCTTGCTGCGGGCTGATCGAGCTGTTCGAACTGAGCGGCACGCAGACGCTGTCGAAGTTCGTGGTGAATTGGAGGCGCCCGAGAGAAGCAACTTTTGTTCTAGCGAGCGACACAGCACTTGAATTGGGGGCGATAGCCAAGGCCGTTAGAGAGGCAAGGTATAAGTCACTTCCACGTCCGGAAGCCAAAGACAAGAAACCGGAAACAGACTCGATCGCGCCGGTGCAAGTTGCAATTTTCGGCCGCGAGATCGTCTTGGACTGGTGGCTTGAGTGGTTTCGTCAAAGGGCACGTCAGCTTAAATGCTGGGCGGGTCAAGTAACGACGCAGAAACTTATCTGCGTCTTGCCAGCGCTACTTGCCGGAGGGAACCTCTCGTTTGACGAAGGCGTGCTTACGACGACTCGCTTCGGAATCGATCCACGCTCCGCCTGGGTTGCGCTCAATCTCGGTTACTCACCGAACGAGCAGGGACAGGAATCGAGAACCTATCCGGTAGTGGAGATGCTCGGCGCATTTGGCCTTCAAGGCTTTCGTCCGGCTGGGAGCCGTGCGGAGGGATTCACTTACCATTTGTGGCTATCGCCCCTTCCACGAGTTGTGGTGCGCAGCGTGTGTGCGAGGTCGTGGCCGGGATGCGAATCGGCTGCCTATCGCTTCAGCCTCGGGGTACGCGGCAGTTACAAATACTTCAGCTTTGCCGAACCGATCACTTCATCGTCTTAGGAGATCTTTATGACATCACAGTTTGACGCCTGGCTTGCAAGCGACGGTCCCGTCGCACTGACTATCGCCGAACCGCTTGAGCCAGCTAATGGCGAGCAGAGCGTGATCTTTCCTCCCACCTTTGCTCCGCCGCAGGACAGCGAGAACGAAAAGCCGAACTACGTGATTGACGAAAACCGGACCTGTCTAGTCGATAGTCTTGGGTCGCAGGCGAATCGGCTGGAGCCTATGTTCAAGCGTCCGGACCTTGCGGAACTCACGCCGCGGTTCACGATCAAGATCAACGAACAGCGTACGCTCGACTTGCTTGAGGCCGGCCATCGCGCGGCGGATGCAGTGGTCCGCTTCTCCGACAAAAGGGAGACATTGCGCGCTGCATTTCTTCAGTATCGCGATAGTGGGAACGCACAGACACTGGCCAAAATCGCTCCGACCTCGCTCGTTTTTGGCGCTTGGGACTCGCGGGACACCGGCGCCAAAATCCCTCGGCTTCTCGAATCCACGATTCGGGCATACGGAGTCGAGCGCCTGACCCGCTCGGCACAGTATTTCTCCGTCCTCGAAAAGGAAGAGGTCGAAAGTATGGGACTAGATGAGCTCGGACAAAAAGCTCTCTCCGCGCATGGCTTGTCGGATAGTCCGGCAGGACTCAGCCCTGGCGGAGTTGTTGCGAAAGAAGGAATCCAGCGGGAGGCGCTGCTGAACCTGGTCGCGCTTCGCGCGCTCGGAGCGGGTGACGCGGAATCCGAACGCAAGCTTCAGCGTTACATTCTCGGCCTTGGGCTAGTGGCCTTCGTGGCACCGGCGCAGCTTTACTTGCGGCAAGGCTGCCTGCTTGTCGGGTCCGAGGTAAAGCCTGCCTCGAAGCAGGTCGTTTGGCGCACTGGCAAGCGCGAACCGCTAGCGTTGACAGAAGAGCAGGCGATGACGTTTGCGAAAGCTGCCGCCAAGGAGTTTGGGGTCGGCCCGGCAATTCAAGCAGTGTTCGATCCCAAGCTTGTGAAGAGCACGGCGGACGAGAAGTCCAAGAAGAAGACGAAAGTTGCGCAGGCACAGTAATGGACGGCTACATCTGCATTACCGCAACCTTCCTCGCCGATCGCTACCATGGCCGCGAATGGCCACCGTCGCCAGCCCGTTTGTTTCAGGCGCTCTTGGCTGGCGCACAGACCGGAGCGTACCGACAGCAATGGACAACGGTCGAGCCGGCGCTCCGTCAGTTGGAGCGGCTTCCCGCGCCGGAGGTGGTGGCAAGCGACTTCCGGAATCTTCCGCCCTATCGAATCTCCGTGCCCAACAATGATTCAGACAAGGCAGCCAGGGAGTGGAGTGCAGGCCGAGCCTTCGACGCCTCGGCGCTGCGGACATTGAAGACAATAGCTCCCCGGGAACTCGCAAGGCACGACGGGTCTCCTCACGTTTATTACTTCTGGAATGCGGCGAGCGCAGATTTGCCCATTGCGGCCTTGCGTCAACTCGCCTCTTTTCTTCACACCTTCGGATGGGGAATTGATATGGCCTATGCGGATTCGTTCCTGTTGAACGAACAGGAGAAACAATCCTTCGCCAATACACGAGGCTATTCGCATTACGTTCCCGGAGAGCGCGGTCAATTGTGCGACGTACCCGTACCTGGATATCTTCAGGATTTGACGGAAGCATATGGGCGCTTTTGCAAACGTAGTAGCGGTGCGGGCGTGGACCCCTCCACGCGCGCGACAAAGTACGGTCAGGAACGCTATCAGCGCGTCGGGAGCGTCGAGCCTCCCATTGCGAAGTTCGCGCTCCGCAAACTCGATTCCGCCACCGCTCCTTATGCCGTGCCGTGGGCTTTAGGCATGAAGGTCGCTGCGTGGATGCGTCACGCTGCGGCTGCTGCACTCCGGCAGGAGCGGCGGTATTCCGACGAATTCATCGATAGCTATGTGCTGGGGCATGGCAATGGACACTCCAAGCACATGTCCTTTGTCCCTGTGCCGAATGTGGGCACGATTTACCCGGACGGGGCGATACGGCGAGTGCTGGTGCTCGAACCGCCGGAGAGAGACGGCGCGATCGCGGCCCTGCTGCAATGGAAGCTTGCCACTTCGGTTCTGCATCGGCTGGTCGAAAACGGTGACGGACCTCGCAAAACAGAACCCGCCTGCCAGCTATTCGAAGCACAAGACGACAATATTTGGCCACACTACATTCGCCCCGCCCGTGCTCCGAATTCACTATGGCATACGGTCACCCCGGTTGTGCTCCACGGACACAATTCCGAACACGGCAAATTTTCATTGAAAAAAACAGAGCAACTCTTGTATCAAGCAATGGAAGAATCCGGATACTCGCGGCAATCGATCAGTGAGCTTTTCTTCCAGCCCGCTCCACTTTGGGCGGGCACAGAAGGCGCACTCGCGATGCGGGTGCCTGAACATCTCGCAAAGTGGCCCCGCTATCACGTTGGCGTGCGTTTTCGCGAGCCCGTTGCGGGCCCTGTCCTTGTCGGCATCGGGAAACACTACGGCATTGGCTTATTTGCCGCGCCGCGAGAGAAGGGGCGCTGAAGATGCGCACTTCGTATCTGGTTTGCTATGACATCTCGGACGAGAAGCGGTTGAGGAAGGTATTCAAACTGATGCGTGGATTTGGCGACCACCTCCAGTATTCCGTCTTTGAGTGCCAGTTCACCGCTTCGGACTTGGTGCGCTGCCGCGAGTCGCTGCGCGGCGTCATCAAGCATACGGAAGACCAGGTATTGTTTGTTAACCTGGGCCCATCGGAAGGACGGGGCGATCGGGTCATCACCGCCTTGGGTAAGCCGTACACCAATATAGATGCGCCCTGCATTGTAGTTTGACTCAATATCGCCGGATAGGAGAAACACCTTGACACCTGAAGCCAATGCCGTCCAACCGATCCGTGTGGATCCGGATGATGTTCATCATCTCCACAAGAAGTTGCCCGACCTGCTTCCGGCGCGGATGCTCAACGAGTTTGTTTATTGTCCACGTCTCTTCTACTACGAATGGGTTGAAGGAGTATTCGAATCGAGCGCCGACACGCTGGATGGTCAGGCAAAGCACAGTCGTGTGGACACCGAGCCAGGCCAGATGCCAGCGGCCGATGAAATGGGACGAGAGGTGATTCACTCGCGTTCCGTAACACTATCCAGTGAACGTGTTGGGCTGATTGCCAAGCTCGATTTGGTCGAGAGTGATCCCGACAACGCCGAAAGCAAGTCAGTGCGGCCGGTGGATTACAAGAAGGGCAAACCACGCGAGGTGGATGGTGCGTTGGTGCCCTGGCCCTCGGATCGCATCCAAATCGCGGCCCAGGCAATGGTGCTCCGAGATAACGGATATAGCTGTGAAGAAGGTATTCTTTACTACGCCGCGACCAAACAGCGAGTGCGCATAGAAATCGATGACGCTCTGATCGCTGAGACGGAGCAGTTCCTAGCTCAAGCAAGGAACGCCGCAATCAGCGACCAGATTCCTGATCCTCTAGTTGACAGTCCTAAATGTCCGCGCTGCTCGCTGGTCGGCATTTGCCTTCCTGATGAAACCAACGCTCTGCGCGCTCGCTCCCTGAAGTTCGATGACGGCTGTGCGGTGCAGATTGAAATGTTCGATGAGAACCACAGGGTCACCGCCCTTCCGGTTCGCCAGTTGATCGCGCCGCGCGAAGCTCTAAGACCGCTGTACCTAAACTCCCAAGGAATGCGTGTAGGTAAGTCGGGCGAGGTAATTCAAATGCGCGAGGGCGATGAGCTGAAGCAGGAGGTCCGGCTTGGTGAAGTCTCGCAGATCAACTTGTTGGGAAATGTCCAGCTTTCCACTCAGGCAATACAGGCGTTTTGCTCGGCAGAAGTGCCCGTTTGCTACTTTTCGCAGGGCGGCTGGTTCTATGGGATTACGAGTGGTCTGAACTCCCGCAATGTATTCTTACGTCATCGGCAGTTCATGTCCGCGGAGCACGACGGAATTGCTCTTCGGCTCTCGCGCAAGCTGGTCGCGGGCAAGATTCGCAACCAGCGCACTCTCTTGCAGCGCAATCATATTGAGCCGCCGGAGCAGCCGCTACGGTTGTTGAAAGCTCTGGCCGACAAGGCAGAAGCTGCAACAGAACTTGAGAGTTTGCTTGGCATTGAGGGTTCGGCAGCTCGCATTTACTTCAGCGAATTTGCGGGTATGTTGAAAGCTGCGGAAGAGGAAAATGACGCGCATCAAGGCCAGCGGACACAGTTCCGCTTCGATTTCACGGAACGCAATCGACGCCCGCCCCGAGATCCGGTGAACGCGCTTTTATCGTTGGCTTATAGCATCCTGGCGAAGGACTTGACTATTACCTGCTACGCGTTGGGCTTTGATCCGTATTGGGGTTTTTATCATCAGCCGCGCTTTGGCCGGCCAGCATTAGCGCTCGATTTGATGGAGCCGTTCCGCGCCTTGATCGCTGACTCGGCCGTTTTGACCGCAATCAACACTCGCATGGTCACACCAGCAGACTTCATTCAGTCGGGACCCCCGGTAGCGCTGAAGCCCAGTGGTCGGAAGGGATTCTTTCGAGCCTATGAATTGCGCATGGACACGCTCGTTACGCATCCTATGTTTGACTACCGTGTGAGTTATCGAAGACTTCTGGAGATTCAGGCGCGGCTCCTGGCGCGATTCTTGAACGGGGAAATTGATGATTACGCGGTTTTCGTAACGCGCTAGGCTGCCGCGAGCGGCGGCTTGACACGAAAAATGCGGAGGTCGCTCGATAATGTATAACCAACGAGAAAAAAAGAACTTGCGCCTCAGGATCAACCGCCACTGTGCTCTTCCGTGTTGCCCGGAGCGCCGGTACTCGCAATTGTCTCTGCAACTACCCGGATTTGCAGGGGTTAGAGAGACGCGATTTCCGCGCTGAATTCAGCGCGGCCTCATTGAAGCCGTTATGAGGATTAAGAAGCAGAAATGCGGGTGCGGCATTTCCGCGCTGAATTCAGCGCGGCCTCATTGAAGCGTATTTTCCGGGCAAGCAATATCCCGCTTCCCTGCGAATTTCCGCGCTGAATTCAGCGCGGCCTCATTGAAGCCGCTCGACAAGTACCCGCGCAAGGAAGGCGCGAGCACTATTTCCGCGCTGAATTCAGCGATTGCGGCTTGGCTCTTGCTCATCGTGCCCCGGACAATTCGGCCGGATGGGAGAACGCGGAGATTGTCGAAGCGCCGGAAATCCCGGACATTTATCGTCAGCAACTGCCCGACGCCATGGACATACATGCTCGCCGCCAGCCGCGCGTCATGCACTTCGCGGCTGTCCGGCCGAAACTCGAAATCCCGCTCGATCACCCGCGCGAGGCGATCTGTCTCGGGGACGCTCAAACCGAAGCCGTTTTTGTCGAACGGGCGGGTTGACGAGTTCCAGAACTCGCCAAGGGTCTGCAATGTGTAGCAGAGCCGCGCCCCCCCTGCCCGACCAGGACGCGAAGCGCACATGGCTGATCGCGGCATGCTGGGGGGCATCGCTTTTGCTGATCCGCAACAGGATATTGCTGTCGAGCAGACAGGCATCGCCGCTCGCCATCAGTCATGATCCCGACATAGACTCTCACGCGAGAAGGCTTCATCCGGAAGCAAAGGAATCTTGTGCGAGAACTGCGCAAGCTCTTGAAGCGTGGTATCAAGCTGGTCTTCGCTCCGGCGGGAGTATGCGCCGCCTCTTCAAGCAGGCTCGCGGCGTAGGAGCCGATGTCTACACCATGTGCGGCGGCCTGGCGGCTCAATTCCGCCTGAACCCTCGGGCTTGATGTCAATGATGATCGTCATCGGCGTCGCCTCTTCGGCAGTCTACCGCAGGCCACCCCTTCCGGTCAGGCGGGGGGGTAAACCCCTGTCCGGCCACTGCCAGCACCTTTCATTCCCGTCAATCCCCAATATAGTGCTTTTTCAACGCCTTCGGACAGGTTAGCAGAATCAGAAAGGTTCTACGCCATTCAGACGCGTCCGTCGTAGAAGCTTTCACGTGTAAAGGCCGATGTCGGCACTCTCGGCAATTTGTCTGAACCGTTTGCGATCTCATGCAGCATCGCACGTAGCTCCCCGACTGACAAGTCCCCCGGCGGCTCCGAGCGTGTGGTTATCGCCCCCCGCAGCAAGATTTCGGCATACTCTTCCAGCGCGATGCCTCGCGCTTTGGCCTCTGCCGAGAGGCGTTCCCAAAATTCTGGGTTGAGTTCAAGTCGGATAGTCATAATTCGCACTTCTCATCTCCATTATGTTTTTTCCAGGGCGCAGAGTCGAATCCTTCGAGCACGCGGCAGCCGCCCGCTGTTGATTCCCGGTCGAGCCACATTACGCAAGATGCGTAACGCAAAATGCGTAATTCTAGTTCACCGGGGGAGCCAGGACAATTCCTATGACGCGCCCAAAACGCCCCCCACAAATCTAGGTGCAGCCTTCCGGCTGATCTTCTCATTCCACATTCGTTTCATGGCGAATTTTCGAGCTCCGTTCGGCTCCTTCTGTCAATCCCGCTTGTGCAGCTCCGCGCGGCGCAAAAAACAAAAGCGCGCCGTGCTCGCTTCCGCGCCCGTTCCGGCTCCGCTTCGCTCCGGGGATTGACAGCGCCTCTCTTCGCTCAACCTTCGCTCCCGTGAAACGAATGTTTTTTCTTGGCCGCATAGGCCAAATACCTCAACACCTAGAAAAGGAGACCCATCCCCATGCTTCACACCGTGAAAGATTTGCTTGCTAACACTAAAATTCCAGCCGTCGATGCTGTACAAATGTCGGATCTACTGCAGTATCTGTTCAGCACCGCCGAAAAAACACTCCGCATTCAGGTTGCGGAAGTCGCATACCGCAACGATCATGGCCATCCAAATGCCTTAGACATATTTCTCGCCTGCACACTGCCGATGGCCGAAAAAGCGGCACGCAGCAGAGCACACAGGCTGTTCATCTGTCCATCCGATTGGCAGGTTGAATTGATGTACGACGGTGCAGTCAAGGCAATGATCGCAATATTTCAGTGTAACTATGCCGTGAGGTCGGGCACAGACGCTTTTCGGCGTTACATTGTTCGCGCGTTAGCCCTTGGAACCGTGCGGTCATATTTTATGCGCGAGGAAAACGACGGCGTTCGGGCTGTGGCTAATCCCGCGACCGCTTCCAGCCGCAAAAGACCAATTCGGAACAAAGTCGAGCAGGATGTAATCACCCGCGAACTGCTCAGGCAAGTGATGAATTTCCCGCACTTGCGAGCCCTCTGATCGAAACTCTGCAATGCATTTCGGCGCTTGGCCCGGATGGTGCCCTGAAAGAACAGGCATACCCGAATCTTAAGCGCGATAGGGGGAGGAGGCCGATCCTTGATCCCGATGCGATTGCGGAAGCCATGGGGACGAGCCGAGGAGTTGTACATCGGAATCTCCGTGAGGCGAGACTCATCCTGCGCGAAGTTTTCAATGCAGACGGGAAATTGTTTCTCACCCGCTGAGGAGCAGTAGGGGCACGCACCCAACGTGCCCCTTTTTTTGCCGCGGCGCCAGCCATCTTTCCGATGGCTGGCGCTTCGTCATCAATCCAACCTTCGAAGGAGAAAACACAATGAATCGCGAATTCCAGCGGTATCGCTTCGCCTTGATAGAGGCCCACAACATCGCACGGGCACGGCTCGAATCACAATTCAAGGGCAAAATCACGGCTTTCGAGAAGCTTGAGAGAGCCATTGGACAAGAGCTTCTGGAACCCACGAAATGTGCGCCATGGCGTAAGTCTGAAATCGAGCAAATGGGCTGCCGCGACGGGTCACGGATGGCAGCCCTCGAGTTTTTCTGGGCACATCGTCACGAGTTGCGATGTGAAAGTCTCGCTACCGCCGCTGAAACGTCCTCACTTCAGCGGCTACATTGACAGCCGGTGTAAAATACCCCAAACCTGTAATCCCGCCGCTCGTCAAAAATCCCACTCCGGAGGTCAACGACCCATGTTCGCAGTACCAGCTCGTGTTTCCCGCGCTGCGTGGAACGTCGCGTGGAGCCTCTCTACGCACTTCAACGCGATCCTCCCCAAGGGAGAATTGCCAAGCCCGCCTTGGGCGCCCGGCCGGCTGCTCAAGAGCAGCGAAAGAATGCAAATGACGACCGGCGTCCCGAGGAAGACCTTGTCACTATGCCCGGAGTGCAACATTGAGGTGACAGACGCGGTGATCCGAGGGCAAGCCAGTATCACTGATTTCAGGGACAGGCCTGGAGTAATCGAAGCTGAGATAGTGGAGGAAGCTGGGCGCATTCTGATGCGCAAGGCATGCCAAAAGCACGGTCCATTTGAAGACGTGCTTTCCAATCACCCGGCATTCTTCCAAAGAATGGAAACCCTTGCTTTCGGTAGGGATTTCGAGTGCCTCGGTGACCGAGACATACACGACCACGGCCCTAACGGGATCAGATCAGGCCGGGGCACGTACCTAATCATCGACATGACGAACAGATGCAACATGGTCTGCTCGCCCTGCTACATGGACGCAAATGCCACGACTTACGTCCACGAATTGAGCATGGAAGACATCAAGAGCGTGTTCGCACGAGCGAGGTCATTCAAGCCGCAGAGAGAAATTAACGTTCTGTTCTCAGGCGGCGAGGCAACGCTTTCGCCGGTTCTGCTTGATGCGATTCGCTACTCCAAGAGCGTTGGATTCCATCGAGTCCACGTCGCGACAAATGGAATTAGATTCGCGCAAGATCCAGCTTTTGCGTTCGAAGCAAAGGCGGCCGGGCTGCATGCCGTATATCTGCAGTTCGATGGCGTTTCCGAAGCGAAGAACAGGCATCGCGGTATTGGAAATTACATGGATGTCAAGCATCGGGCTCTTGAAAATATCGCTGCGGCAGGCATGCGAACGACGCTGCAAGTGAGCGTCATTAATGGACGCAACAATGACGGTCTTGGCGACATCGTGGGTTTCGTAATCCAGAATGTGGACAAAATCCACGGAGTCATATTTCAACCTGTAATGTTCTCAGGAAGGGACGAGCGCATTAGCGACGAGGAGCGATACGCCTTACGATGTCCGGTTTCGCAGATCGCTTACGACCTGCAAGAACAAACCTCGGTCGATTGGCAGCCAATGCGAGACTGGTTTCCGGTGTCGGCGTACGGAATCTTCGCACATTTGTGCGATGTTCTTCGCCCTGAATCGAAGATCGGTAGTCTTTTTAACGATATACATCCCAATCACGGGATCTTCAGCCCTCTGTTGGTCGATACCGTTTCAAAACAAATGTTTCCGATCGGCGTTTTTTTTGACCTAGAGCAATTCATGCGCGATATCGTGGCGATAACTGACTCGGGGAGGGGGCCAGCAATCACTAAGGCCCTAGTGTCGCTATCCGTTGTCCGTAATTTCAATCACAAACGCGCTCCCTCAGGTTTCGAGCGCCGCCACATTCCCGCGTTGCTTGAGGATTGCTTCTATCGTGTCTCGGGCTCCGGTGAGAATTGGTCTGAACACTCCAATTCGTACAACGGTCGTTGGAAGATCGTGATGATAAACCCAATGTCGTTTCAGGACGCACACACTTACGACTTCGCGACGATCGCGGACTCAGCCACTCCGGTAGCAACACAAGAAGGGGAGATCGGTTTTTCTGCCTACAACAGCGCCGGCTGGCGCAGGATCGTCGAGCACGTGCATCAAACCGCCACGCTGACACAATGGCACCAAACGCATCCCCGACATCAAATCTATGCACACGACAAGCGAGTAGATCTGGATTCGGTGAAGAGGGCGACGCCTCGCTTGGTACAAATCGAAGCTGAATCTTCAGCAGTGTCAGTCTGTGAGGAACGGCTGTGACTGGTTCGACAGATATGCCAAGCAGATTTCTCGGGGACGCGCCAGCGGAAATCAGGAACGTGCTTGACTGGTTTAACGCGGGGCAGGCTCGGGGAGGTCCTCCCCCACACCTGGCGGAGTTCGCTGGGAGATTTTTGGGTGCATTGCATGACGATGGAGCAGTCCTCCCCGACATAACGGAGGACTCTGCCCCGCAGACACTTGCTCTCGTGCTGCTGCACCACACAAAGAGCCCAGAAAGCGCCGGCGCATGGCTCAACTTGGGTCTCGCCCTGCGCCGAATGGCTCTTCACCGGACCCAGGACCCCGAGGAGGTTAATGGACGGCGTTTGCGCCACGCGCTAGAGGCACTTGAACGCTCGCTTCAGCTAGATCCTGACAACATGGGCAAGAACATTCGCGCATGGACGGGCGAGTCATTTGTGTACCACGCGCTTGGTTCGTATGAAGACGAGTTGCGATGTTGCTTGCGCGCTCTGGAGGCCGACAGATCAGATCCGAAACTTTGGCTGTTTTATGGATTCGCTCTCCGCTCTGCTGGCAGAAAAAGAGAGGCCCTGTCGGTCATGGATGATGCTTACCAGGCCTATGTCGAGGCTGGAGAGCCAGAAGAGTTACGAAATGTGTTTGCTGGTATCCGCTGAGCATTGTCGAGCCCTGAGGATGTCCATACTTTGCTGCTACGAGCGGAGTGCTTAGCAAAGCAAGCGAGGGCTCGTGAAGGAACTTTGAGCGAGGGTTCGTTGAAGGAACTTTGATGGCGGGAATTCATTCCACTCGGTTGGCAGCGTCGAAAGCGCATCGTCGTTTTGTGGCTGGGACCAGGAGGGCCGTTGAAAAAATGGGCTGGGAGATTCCCAATCCCATGAGCGTGTCTCCTTCAATAGTTGGTGCCCAGCTGCTCAGTTTCGCGGTGCCTCCGACATTCGAGCGGGCTTTTGGGTATGGGGGAGATTTGCGCTTCTTGGAGTTCGGGTACTCCGTCGGGTCTCGGCAATTCGGTTACTGTGATGGCGCCGACCATATTCCTTCCGACGAGAGCTTGTGGTTGTGGTTTCTGAGCCACCCCGTAATTTCTACACATCTGCCCGAGAAGCGATATCCCACCCTCTATGGTACCTTTTCTGTCGAAGCACGGCGTCCAACGCTTGAGCAAATCATGCGAGGAGGTGGAAGTTTCCCTAGCCCGCACTGTTTGCTCTTGGATCGCCAAGACCGAGTGGCTTACATTTCGCAGCGAGATCAGACGGTGATCCTCTTCGCGCTAATGGAGCCGGAAGGGGCCGACCATCATTCGGTCTTTGTGGATGGTCTACTGATGAGTTCTGGTACCGAAGATTACAAGGTGCCGCCCCCGGTCGAGTTGGTGCATCAGCTTCGTTCGTTCCTGGATGCTCGGTTACAGCCCGCGCATGGCAGTGAGCAGGTGGATTTAGGACAGTAGCGGGCTCTGTCATGCCCCGGATGTGGTATGACGCTGCTGCGCAGCGGGTGTGGATTGACACGTCACCCCAGAATGGGTGCTGTACGGTAACCTTCGGTTACAGTAGGCGAACTCATTGAAAATGCAGTCTCTACCGACGAAAAGCTCCGGCATGCCGCAATCTTTGTTAACGCATGCGAACTTGTTGATTTAACTGAGTTGCTTTCTCAGCCGAGGGGACTTGTATGGTTAAGCCGACTCTCCGCACCAAATCGATTGGCACCAAGGTAAGCGAGGAGGAATATGCCCACTTGGAGCGCGCGGCGCGAGCGGAGGCCAGGACCTTGGGCGAGTGGTGCCGCCACGTGATGCTGGCAAGCGTGAATGGACACTTGGCAGATGCCCAGAAATCGGACGGTGCCGAACTCCGGGCGCTCATGGCCGAGCTGGTGGCATTGCGAACGATTTTGCTTAACGTGCTCTATAAGCAGGCGAACGGGGAGAGACTGACGGCGGAAGAAATGCAGCGGCTGATTGAACGAGCAGACGCTGACAAGTTCAAGAAAGCTGTCGAACGACTGCGTCAGGTTACAAAGTCGGGTTAAGTCCGACTGGCCGGTTTACCTGGCGAAACACTTCCCTGACTTTTTGCCACTTCGGGTTCCTTATATCAGTGCGGAGTCTCAAGGCTCCGTCTGTGGGGTGAGTAATGAGCAGGCTCTGGGGTCAGGAGGAACGTCCGGGCTGGGTTGCTTCGATCGTTCGGGCGCTGGCTGTATCGGCTGTGGTAGGCGTTGGTATTGGGATGTACTTGAACGCAGAAGTCTGGACTCCTCTGGAGCGCTACTACTGGAACGAGTACCTCAACACAGAACTGTACCGGGCGACTCGGGGTGAATATTGGATCCTTGAGACAGTGGATCACAGAGGACAACGCCACTTCGCCACCGAGTCCGACGTTGTGCCCTCCGCTAGACATGGGCGCCAACTTGTTCCCTTCGTCCTCTCAACTCTCGCGCGACAGGCGGGCGCCGCCGATCTGGTGGTAGACACCGTTCAGGACGGAAGCGCGGAGATGCACCTGAGACTCGCGCAATCGATTTACCGTGGGCAGTCGGCAACTGAACTCTTATGGCCTGCCTGGGGAGGTGGACTCTGTGCGTTAGTTTTAGGCATGGGGTTGGTAATTCGCCGCAAC
Source organism: Candidatus Korobacteraceae bacterium (assembly GCA_049695855.1). GTDB lineage: Bacteria > Acidobacteriota > Terriglobia > Terriglobales > Acidobacteriaceae > Bog-257. The sequence continues at coordinate 16,201 of JBAVSY010000057.1, forward strand.
TTCGTCGGTCGCGATGTGGCAAATGATGGAAGGAGGCTCAAAGGTCCACAGATTGTCACAGTGAAGGAATTCAATCAATGGAGCAGAGCGGACGGCATTGGTTTTACGACGACCGACAGCCGGGAAATGCTGTGCATCCCGCGCTCTTTCGAGAGCAGCCACATCATGATTATGGGTGACTCAGGAACCGGAAAGAGTGTCCTCCAGCGGCAGGTGCTAATGCAGGTCGCCGAGCGCAACGAGACCGCTATCGTCTACGACCCCGCACTTGAGTACACACCCCAGTTCTTCCGGCCAGAGCGCGGGGATGTGATCCTGAATCCGCTTGATGTCCGTTGCCCTTACTGGTCACCGAGCGACGAAGTCGTGCACGAGGCGGAGGCACTAACGTTGGCGACTTCACTGTTCCCCGACAAGCCGCGAGAAAACACTTTTTTCATCGAAGGACCAAGGAAGATTTTTGCCTATCTGCTCACATTGAAGCCGACACCGGAGGAGCTGGTGTGGTGGATGAGCCGGGAGGACGAGCTGGACAAACGAGTGCAAGGAACGGAGCTGGCGACCTTCATCTATAAAGGCGCAGGTCCCCAGCGCGGCGGAGTTTTGGGTGCACTAAACATGGTAGCGGATAGTCTTAAGATCCTGCCAAAAGAGAAGGATACAATACAGCGCTGGACGACTGTGGACTGGTCACATCGACAGACCGGCTGGCTCTTCCTCACCTCCACCCCTCGCTTTCGAGAGAAACTGCTGCCGCTCATCAGTCTGTGGCTGGACACGCTGGTGCTGCGGCTTATGAACCAAGGCAACATGAGCACGCGCAGTGCCTGGTTCGTTCTCGACGAGCTTGCGAGTCTGCAGCGATTGCCCCAGCTGCATACGGCTTTGACAGAAAACCGCAAATCCAACAACCCAGTGGTAATTGGCTTCCAAGGCCGTAGCCAGCTTGAAGTGCGCTACGGCCACGACGCGGAAGCCATGCTCTCACAGCCTGCCACCAAAGTCTTTCTACATACAAGCGAACCGCGAGCAGCAAAGTGGATCTCAGACACGATCGGCGAGGTGGAGATCGAGCGTCTAAAAGAGGGAGTTAACAAGGAACAATTCCCACATATGCGGAGATCGAAGAGCTTTTACACCGAAAGGCGTACAGAGCCTCTTGTGCTGCCTTCTGAAATTGGCGGAATGCCACGCATGCACGCTCTCGCAAAAGTGGACAATTTAGTGGTGCGATTCGCATTCCCCTATATCGAGCTGCGGAAGGCGCAACCTGGGTTTATTGCCAGGAACTATGAGACGCAGCGCACTGTGGTCGATGCCAAGAATCCACCACCGCAGCCGAATACGCAGCCCGTCCAGGAGATTAGACCTGACAAAGCAACTGGAGTTGCCACCGGGCAAGAGCCCTTTTTCGAGTAGCCCATGCTGACCATTTCGAAGGCGTTGAGCGCATCACAAGCCGAGATTTACCACCGAGAGGAATTCGCGGTAGTGGGTCAGTTTGATTTCCACAGGTCAATGAAAGAATCCGACAACAAACGTAACCGCACATGAAACCGCTACCCAAACCAAGCCGATCCCGCCCATCATCCGCATGTGCCTCAACCGCTTTTCGGTAGGAGTCTTATCTCGCAGCACTCTACAAGCGATGCGAGGGTACTCGAAAAGTATGAATGACCAGCCCCCTACCCACAAAACTCCAAGAGAAAACATCTGTAGTTGAGAAACCACGCTATTGCTCCTCTGCAAGTGCTTTCAATAGCAGATTCTTATCAGCCCGCTTCGCTGCCGATTCTACCTTCGGCAGCAATGAACACAATTCCTCGATACTCCAAACGTGGTCGCTGATTCCCTCAGCGATCACCCAAAACCGGCCAATGGTAATCACCTGAAAACCGGCCAACGAGAATAACGTCCGGGACATTGACGCCCGCAGAGGCTTGTAGCCTCCGAGGGCATGGCCAATGTCTTGAACGA
>JBAVSY010000058.1:0-44046 GCA_049695855.1 Candidatus Korobacteraceae bacterium
TAGAGCAATTTCACAGTGGCTGTATCCGCTTTGAAGGGGCACGCCTTCAGGCGTGCCGAAAAGCTCCAGTGCAAGACATCGGCTTTAGCCGCTGAGGGGCGTCCCCCAGGGCCTAAAGGCCGAGCCCGTGTAGCGCCGATCGGCGCGGCTGAAGCCGCGCCCTTTCAAAGCGGTTACAGCAACCAAGAAACTGCTTTAGCCGCTGCGGGACCTCGCTTTCATGATCAGAGTTTCCCCAAGGCTACTTTTCCCCCGTCGCGGCTGAGCTTGTTTTCTCAGCGGCAGCGCTGCTCTTGTTGGCATCAGCTCCTGGTGCTGGCTTTTTCTCCAGGTATTGCACGATCAACGAAATCCTTCGATTGGAGGGATCGGCAGGATCCTTCGCATTGCGCGGCTGCTGATCAGCGAAGCCACGTACCTGGGCCACCTGGTCAGCCCGCAATCCGTGTTGTTGCATCAATCTTCGGCTGGCGTTGGCGCGGTCGGCGGAAAGTTCCCAATTGCTGTAATTGGCGGCGCCTGAATAAGGCTGCGAATCGGTATGTCCTTCAATCGAAATTTTGTTGGGCAGCTTGCCCAGCTCCCCGGCAAGGGTGATCAGCATCTCGCTGCCGTTAGCGTTGAGACCAGGTTGTCCGCTTTCGAAAAATGTGCCTTTTCGCGACTCCAGCAATTCGATGCGCAGTCCTTCGGCGGTCACCGTCATTTCGATGTGGCTCTTGAGCTTGTCGAAATCCGCGACCTGTCGAACCGCTTTTTGCAGCTCCTCTTTCAGTTTCGACATATTCTCTTTGGTTACGGTGAAGTTGTCGCCGGAGCCGCGCTCGTTCGTACCAACCATCTTCGACGTTCCCGTAGGATCTTTGAAGTATCCGCCCACCGCCTCCTGGATCTGCTTACTGGAGTTCATCAGCCACAGCACAATAAATAGCGCCATCATTGCCGTAACGAAATCGGCGTACGCCACTTTCCAAGCGCCGCCGTGATGGCCAGCGTGGCCGCTGGTACGCTTGATAACGATGATCGGTGCCCCAGGTGTCGGCATGGTGTCCGCTGCTACGAGGCAGCCTCCGCTGCCGGCGCCCCTCCCGCTTCAGGAGCCGCCTCCGCCGGGGCCGCTGCTCCGGCCGCCTGTTTGCAACACTTCTCGAATTCCGCGAAGTTGGGACGAAGATGGGCCGGGATGGCCCGGCGCCCCATTTCCACCGCCAGCAAGGGCGAGATGCCTTTCATGAAGGCGATCATGGTCACCCGCAGCACATGCAGGTATTCGTGTTCCTCATGCGCCAGCTTTGCCAGGTTGGCCGCGATGGGTCCGATGAATCCATAGCACATCAGAATACCCAGAAACGTTCCTACCAGCGCGGCCGCAACCTTTTTACCGATTTCTTCCGGCGGTCCACCCAGGGCGCTCATGGTCATCACCACGCCCAGCACGGCGGCGACAATTCCCAGGCCGGGCAGTGAATCCGCCACCGCGCTGAGCGCGCCCACCGACTGCTCCATCTCGTTGGAGTGCACGTCCATGTCCACCTCCATCATCTGGTCGATATCGAAGGCTTCCACACCTCCCATCAGCACTACGCGCATGGTGTCGCAAACGAAATCCCGGCTCTCATGATCTTTGACGAAGCTGGGATAACCGGCAAAGAACTTGCTCTTCTCCGGGGCTTCGATGTCATTCTCCACCGAGTTCGGACCCTCGCGGCGAATCTTGTTAAACAGGTCATACATCATCTTCAAGACATCGAGATAACGCTTCTGATTGAATTTCGATCCCTTTAACACTTGCAGAACGCCGCCGATCACGCCTTTCAAAGTGTGCAGGGGATTGGCTGCCAGCAACGTGCCCAGGGCGGCGCCCAGGATGATGACCACCTCGGACGGCTGGATGAGCACTCGGATAGGACCGTGTTCCATCAGGAACCCGCCAATCACGGCCCCCAGAACCACCAGTATTCCAACAATCGCGAACATTATTTCTTGTTTCCCGTGATGTTGTTTGGATCAGGATTGCGCCTGCCAGGGATATCGCTCCTGCCGGCTGGGCGACGCTAAGCACCGTTATCGTCCTCAGGCGTTGCCCTGGGACGATCGGACATGGGCCTCCACTCTGTCTATCGGCTGTCCGCTGAAAAACCTTTCGCGTCTCCGAATGCCAGTTGGGACACCTCCCCTTGCAGAGGTGGGAATTTCGCCGTTGCGGTGGCCGATAAACTCCATTACGCTATCGCTTACCGAAGACTGGTTTGCAACTTCCGCGGGCGTGTCTCCATGCAGCTGAATTTCAATGCTCTGCCCAACCTCATCGCCCTGGCGATCCTGGCGGGGGTTTTTGCGGCGATTTCGCGCCAGCATACTAGCGAGCGGATCCAGCTCTGGCTGGTGGGCTGGGCTCTGGTGCTGCTGCGCTCCATCGTGCAGTTTGCCCACGTCGGCAATTCGCGCTGGACAAATATTTTCTTGTCGGTTGCTCTCAACAGCCTGATATTGGCCAGTCTCGCCTTCGTGGTTTCGGTAGCTCCCAAGGCCGACACCGTGCGCCGCCAGCTCCAACTCTTCGCGGTGACGGGTATTCCCGCGCTGATTTATACCAACGCCATGATCTGGGGGGTGGAGTCGCACAGCTTTTACTATGGATTGATCGTGGTTGCCCTAACCGCTGCTTTGCTGCTGATTTGGCGGTTGCACCAGAACATCACCGCCTATGTGGTCTGTATCTCATCCGCGACCGTCATCCTTTTCGGCTACCTGGCCTGGGGGATTGCCAGCGGCAACGAGGATTACGGAGTCCACACCATCCTTGCCGCGCTTAATTTCTTTGCTGCAGGGTTGTTCTGGTATCGCTTTCGGCGCTCGTCCGCGGGGGTCTTCACTACCGTCTTTGGCTTTGTCGCCTGGGGCATGAGCTTTCCTGCGGGACTGCTTCTGCGCAGGTTCGCGCCCTCCATCCACGTCGAAGCCGAAGTCTGGAACATTCCCAAATATCTGGTCGCGGTCGGCATGATCGTCACCTTGCTCGAGGACCAGATTCGCCAGAGTTCGCATCTGGCTTACCACGACGCGTTGACCGGATTGCCCAACCGCAGACTGTTGCAGGACCGACTGGCCCAGGCTTTGGCCCATGCCGCTCGGGCTCGCCAGAAGGTAGCGGTTCTCTTACTCGATCTCGACGATTTCAAGGAAGTCAACGATACCTTCGGGCATCGGGTGGGAGACGCGGCCTTGCAGCAGGTGGTCACCCGGCTAGGCAGCCGCATGCGCGCCTCCGATACCCTGGCCCGCACCGGCGGCGACGAATTTACCATCGTCAGCGAAGTAACCGCCACCCAGGGAGCCGAAACGCTGGTCGCCGCTCTGGAATCGGCACTCATTCTCCCCCTCAAGGTTGAAGGGCGCCTGGTGCGGACCGGGGTGAGCATCGGCTATGCCTTGTATCCGGACGACGCTACCGATCCGGTCGGGCTGTGCGCCGCCGCCGACAAGGCCATGTACGAGTCGAAGCGCACGAGCCGGTCCCTAAAGTCCTCGGCAGGCGGCATCGCCAACTAATCCAGGCCGCTTCCGTGTCCCTATTCCCGGACTAGACTAGTCTGACAAAGTAAGACATTGACGGATGCCTTTCACCTCGTCAGCCAGCCTCCTACAATGTGGGAGTTATATTCCGTAGTGCAGATGGCGCAGACCTTCCTTGTAGTTGTCGCGCGCCTCCTTGACCTTCTTCCATGCGTCCTGCACGGCGAAGTCGGCACGATCCCAGCGCTCCATGGCGGTTTCGGAATGATCGGGGGTAGCCAGGGCTTCTTCGGCGCGAATGGCGGCTACCCACTGATCCACCGCCTGTTTGTAGATCTGCTGTAGTTGGTCGAGGTTCGGCTTGTCCATAGGTGTCGGATACTAGAGCAGCTATTATCGACGGTCAACGGTCCGGCGTCAGCATTCACCAAAAATTAACCGGCAGCCGGCGGCGTGTGCTGGAACGGCAGCTTGGTATAGCGCTCTTTATCGACTTCGATGATGAGAGCAATACGTCCTTCGGGTTGCCGCATGGGAAACGGCTTGCCAGTGTACTTGTGCGAGATGGGGTCGATCATCTTGAAGTCAGTATCCGGACGGCGTTCGACGACGCGGCCGCGAATCTGCAACTCGCTGTAGGGATTGTGGAAGTCGACCATCGAGATCGCCACCCGCGGGTCGCGCGCCGTGTTGCGAGCCTTCAACGACTTCTCTCCGGTGCAGATGACGATGCGATCGCCCTCGCGGCCGGCCCATACCGGCACGCTCTGCGGTGAGCCGTCGGGCATGAGAGTGGCAAGGTGAACGAAGTTTGGGCCATCGAGGAGCTTTTTGGTTTCGTCAGAGAGTTTCATCGATACCTCATTGCAATATGCCACGCGTCGCGTTTACCACTTGGACGCTGGCCAGCTCTACCCGAATTTCTTACGCCAGCAACCGTGCTGCTTCTTTGGCGAAGTAGGTCAGCGTCATTGAAGCCCCGGCGCGCTGGATGCATAGCAGCGATTCCAGCATCACGCGCTCGTAGTCAATCCAGCCGTTGAGGGCGGCGGCCTTGATCATGGCATACTCCCCGCTCACCTGATAGGCGGAGAGCGGAACGTCATAACGCAAGCGCGCTTCATGCAACACGTCAAGATACGGCATCGCCGGCTTCACCATGATCATGTCCGCGCCTTCCTCCAGATCGAGCTCGATCTCGCGCATGGCCTCGCGCAGATTCGCGGGATCCATCTGGTAGGAGCGGCGATCGCCAAAGTGCGGAGCCGAGTCGGCAGCCTCGCGGAACGGGCCGTAGAATCCGCTGGCAAACTTCGCCGCATACGAGAGGATAGGAATGTTCTGGTAGCCCGCTTCGTCGAGCGCGGTGCGGATGGCGGCCACGCGGCCGTCCATCATGTCCGAAGGCGCGATGATGTCCATGCCGGCTTTGGCTTGCGCAACTGCGGTCCGGGCCAGCAACTCCAGCGTGGGATCGTTCAGGATCTCGTACTCCTCGGCGAAAACCGCGGCCAGCCCGGTGGCAGCCGCGATAGCCGCGCCCAGCGATTGCGCACCCGGCACGATCACGGCTTTGCCCTGCGACTCCAACTCGCGGGTGAACTCCAGCAACTCGCGGCGCGCTTTGGCATTCGCATCTGAGGTGTCGACCAGGCCGCAATGGCCATGCGACATGTATTCGCACAGACAAACGTCGCCCATCAACAGCAAGCCGGGCACTCCGCGCTTGATGGCGCGGGTGGCTTTCTGCACGATGCCATCGTCGGACCAGGCGCCGGTGGCCACTTCGTCTTTCGACTCCGGCAAGCCAAACAGAATGACGCTGGGAATGCCCAGCGACTTCACCTCGGCGCACTCCTTCACTGCCTCGTCGACCGACAAGTTGTAGACGCCGGGCATAGAGCGCACTTCCTTGCGAATGCCTTCGCCGGGACAGACAAACAGCGGATAGACAAATCCTTCCGGGCTGAGGCGGGTTTCGCGGACAAACGAGCGCATCGCTTCGGTGCGACGCAGGCGGCGGGGACGATCGGTTGGGAATGCCATAACAGTAAAATTCTAGCACCGCGACAGTGGCGAGAATCCGCGAAAATCGCGGGTGAAAATGAGAGTTGATTTGTGATGAAAATCACTGACGGCCGAATGATGTGGAAAAGGGCCTGGAAACTGGATTTCACCGAGGCAAGCGGGTTCGGCCGACAACAGCAAGCATGGCGCAGTTAAAGCTACCTCCAAAAGCGCCTCATCCCGGCCCCTTTCGCAAACGGTCACGGCGCCACCCGCACCGAGCTGCTCTGGGTCACGGTTGGCAACTTGGAGTCGAACTCCTGTTTGCCGAGTCCGATACGCTGCAGCAGGCGGACGTAGCGCGGGTCGTCACGAATAGGATCGTAGATCGGCCCCACCTTCAGATAGCACAGCAGAGGATCGCGCGCTTCTGCGGCCTTTTCCAGCCACTCGAAAGCCAAATCGATCTCGCCCATTCCGAGGTAGAGCATGACCCAGGTGATGGGCGCAACATAAGCCTGTTGTGCGGCCGCGTTCAGTTCGTCGAGCAACTTCATCGCTTGCGCCTTGTCGCCCGAACCTCCGTAGCACGAACCCAGCGGCCCCAGGATCAGAGGATTATTCCCCGAAAGCTCACGAGCTTTTTCCATCTCGGCAATGCCGTCGGGGTACATGCGTTTCTGTTCGTAGTTCAGCCCCACGACCACGTGCGCTTCGATGTCGTTGGCATCCAGATCCAGCGCCCGCCGGCAATACTCCAGCGAGCGATCGTACTCGCGCCGGTAATGAAACACTCCTGCCAGATAAACATTGTTAGGTACCGACAACGGATCGCTGACCAGAGCAGCGCGAATCTGCTCCTCCGCCTCTTCAAACCTGCCGGTCTGCACCAGCAGCAGGTTGTATTGCACGTGCGGCAGCGGCTGGCCGGGCTTCAACTCAATCGCTCGCAGGTACTCGCGCTCCGCCTCTTTCCAGTCCCAATCGAACCACATGCGGATCTGGCCCATGGAAGCATGCGCCTCCGCCAGACTGTCATCGGCAGCCAACGCATTCGCAACCGCTTCTTTAGCCTTCGGCCAGGCTTCCGTGGGAGGCTCCAGCCCCCAGGAGGCTACGGCAACGTGGTAGTCGGCAATACCGGAATATGCCGGCGCATAATTGGGATCGTGGGTTAGCGAACGCTGGAAATATTCCAGCGCTTTCTGGAAGCCTTCGCAACTGCGTTTATTCCACTGGAATCGTCCCCGCAGATACAAATCGTAGGCTTCAAAGTTCTCGGTGTAACGCTTCACCAGGCCGGTGCCGGCCTTGGATCCGAGTTCCACCCGCAGCAGGTCGGCGATGGATTGTGCCATCTCCTCCTGCACCGCGAAGATGTCGGTCATCTTGCAATCGAAGCGCTGCGACCATAGACAATAACCATCGCTCACGTTCACCAGCTGGGTGCTGACGCGCACCCGGTCGCCCAGCTTGCGCACACTACCCTCGACTACCGACGACACCTTCAGCTGCTCGCCGATTTTGCGCACGCTCTGCGCTTTTCCCTTGAACTCGAAAGCCGAGGTGCGCGACACGATTTGCAGGCCAGGCAAACGCGAGAGCGCATGGATCAGCTCCTCGGTAAGACCGTCGCTGAAGTATTCGCTGTCCGGCTCGGGGCTGAGGTTGAGGAAAGGCAGCACGGCCACCGAGGCATGCGGTCTGGGCGCGACCGCGAACTTCGGCATGGTACCGCTTTGCAGCGACAGCCCACGCAAAGCCTGAATCAGCTGATCGGTATTTTTCTGCCGCTGTTCACGATTCTTCTGCAACGCATGGTTGATGATGTGCTCCAGTTCCAGGGGCACATCCGGACGCCTGGCAGTAAGCGATAGCGGCTCCTCTTCCATGATGGCGCGGATGATGAGGGCTTCGGTCCGTGCCTCAAAGGGGCGCTCGCCGGCCAGCATCTCGTACAGCATGACGGCCCAGGACCACAGGTCGGTGCGTCCGTCCAGCGGATCGCCCCGCAGCTGCTCGGGAGACATGTAAGGCACGGTGCCCACCACGCCGCCGGGGTGGGTAAGGGAGATGTCGTGAGGAAACTTCGCCAAGCCGAAATCCACGATCTTCACTGTTCCGTCGGGCGTGAGCATGATGTTGGCGGGCTTGATATCGCGATGCACAATGCCCATGCTGTGCGCCTTGGCCAGGCCCAGTGCCACCTGTTCGGCGACGTTGACCGCTTCTTTCAGGGCGAAGGGTCCGCGCTCCAGTCGTGATCGCAGATTCTCGCCCGGACAATACGCCATGGCGATGAACAGCTCGCCTTCGTCGGTTTCGCCGAATTCATGAATGGTGCAGATGTTGGGATGGTCGAGTAACGATGCGGTGCGGGCTTCACGGACGAAGCGCGACCTCTGATCCGGATTGGAAGCAACCTCGTGAGAGGTGAATTTGATCGCCACCGGGCGGTCGAGCTTCAAGTCCTGGGCCTTGAAGACTGCACCCATGGAGCCTTTGCCCAATCGCGCGACGACGCGGTAGTGCGAGATGACTCTGCCGATCATCCGAATGGCCTCGGAGACTGTACAGACAGCCTAGCTAGTGTGGCTGCCTATTGTACAGCTTCGTCGACCACCCGGGTTAACAGGTTGACGGTCTGAAATGCGCTGACTCCCATAATGGAATGGTGCACCTCGGTTAGCGGCAGGGCGTCCAGGGCATGATCAAGGTCGTCGCGATGTTGCGGATCAAGCTTTCCATGCAGCAGGAGGTTGCTGAAAGCGCGACGCGGAAGGCCGATACGATCGGCCAGGTTCTCGAAGAAAGCCACGTCGGGCGGCGTTCCCTCAAGTACCGCGATGAAACCTAGTAATGCTACTGGGTGAACGTGGCGAATCCAGTAGTATTGCGCACCGGCCAGCGCTGCTGCCGATGGCGGAGGTATGCGCTTTAATACGTCTTCCCGGCGGAAGCCTAGAGCCTCCAGGTCGTCGAGCACCCAGTCATCGTGGCCGGTTTCTTCGGGAATATGCTTCCGGAAGTACGCCAACATGCCCGCGGCTATGGGATCGGAGTCGAGCCTTTTCTCGCAGGCGGCAGCGGCGGCTTGCATCAGCGGCACGCTGCTGCGGATGACGGAATGATTGCGGAAGAGAAACTCGGGATAGATTTCGCGCAGCCGCGGATGAGTCCACAAAGCCTTGGCGGCTGCGTCCATATCTCCGCGGGCAAGTTGTATCTTGTCGCGCAAGCGCCGGCTGTGACTGAGGTTATCCATCCTGCAAGCAAGGACAAGCGGGGCCGGCTAAGCAGCCCCGTATTCCTAAAACACAATCCCGATGGGGTGAGTGGTGGGCGAGGCTGCCGGCGACGATGAGCCGCAGTTCCGCGAAAGAAAGTCGGTGGTGACCTTCTGATTAATGCTGATCAAAGCGTTGACCTCGGCGGAGGACAGACTCTCGATCGTGTTCTGGTCCGCCTGGGTGAGCACTGTATTGGCAGCGATCAGGCCGGCATTCATCAGGGTAGCTACGTTCGACATACAAACCTCCATTGGCACACTGAAATCTTTGGGCGTTGCAAAAGCCGGATAGAAGCTGACGCGAGCGTCAGTTTCTCTATCTTGGCAAGCTATGTACTACGAAGAAACTCGACTGACGCCGGGATTTTCAACCGCCGTGGCACGACTGATGGCCCAGTCAAGCACGCAGTCCGAGTTTGCGAGTGCCGACAAGCTATCACAAACGGAAAGATTGTCAAGAAATAATGTGGTCAGGATGGTTGCGCCGCGTACGAAACTCAGAGTTCAGCCTAAAGACCAAGTTACCAGACAATGCGTCCGACTGTGACTCTCGGAATATCAGCCCGGGGGCCTTCGCTTAACCCCGAAAGAAGAACAGCATATCGAGCGATACGGTTTCGGCGCCGGCCTGACGCAGCAAAGTGGTTACCTGCCCACGATGATAGGTACCGTGATTCACCAAATGCTGCAACAACTGCACCAGTGGCTCGGAGTGGGCGTTACCCGCCATATCGCTGAACTGTAGCGGAGCCGGCAGGCGATCTTCGGTGACCGTGGCTAGAAATTCCTTCCGCTCCCCCTCAATTGCGTCAGCGAAGGAGCGCAATGCGGCTACGGTCCAGAGTTCCTGCACCGCCGGTACTTTGACCGGAGTTAACCGGCTCATAGTCTCGGAATTGACGTTGGCATCGCCCGCTGTGGCTCGCGGCGATATCCCTTGCCAGCGCTTCAGCCAGATCCATTCCGCGCCCAGGATGTGAAAGACCGTCTCTCGAATCGACGGAAAGCTGCTTGCAACCGGCGCCGTGAATTGGTCCCCGTTGAGCTGCTCCAGCGCCGAGAACATGCGCTCATTCGCCCAGCGGTTGTAGGCATAGAGAGTCTGAATGTCACTAATATCCATCGCTAACTTAAAGGTCTATCCACTATCCACCAGCCACTATCCACTATTTACTCTCCCACGTGATGCATCGGCTGCTCGGGCAGCGCGGCCGCTACGGTCGATCCGCCCTCGCTGAAGCTGGCGAGATAGGCGCTACGCCGGCCGTGCGTGGTCCACTGCGAATCCAATCCCTCGCCGCGAAACTCATCCGTCAATGCTACGGCAGACGTTGCATGTTCCACGTTCGTCAGCGGAGGGTAGTAATTACTCTCGTTGCCGCAGATGTGATCGTGGTGATTGAGCGGACGGGTCACAATGGTCGCCAGGTGTCCGGCCCGCAACACCGCATGTCCATCTTGCCTGTCTGCCGGCACGTCCAGGATGACCGGCACATAGTCCACGCGAACAATGTTCTCCAGTAGCTTGCCGCCTTGATGTTGGGCAAGAGAAATCAGCGCCTGGCGCTGCGCGGCGCTGGCGGCGTCGTCCACCATCAACACCGCTTGCGCGGGATAGGGCTTGCCGTAAGGATCGCCTAAGGTGGCTTGCGCCCGCACTGCCGCCGCCACCGTCAGACCGTCCAGCTTGACGCCGTTCCAGGAGCCTTGCTCTACGTGCCACGCCAGCAGCGCCTGATTGCCCGTGAGTCCGACCTCACCGTTGGCGAAACACTGCGCCACGTAAACGTCGGTGGAACGCGACTCGATGTAGTCGCCGCGGATTTGTTGGGCCTGCAGCATGGTTGCAGCAAAAAGCAGCACAGCCGCAGCAAAAAAAGCTTTGTGCATGGTCTTGGGACTCCTCGACCCCGGGTGTTCAATATTGTAGATGAGGACGCGCCCGCTCTGGGCTCGGGATTCGATGGGACGCTCAGACGCAAGACCAGGAGCACAAACCGAGCCGTCGGCGCCAGTCTGGCTACTGCGGAGACATGACCACGGTCCCCTGGCTTGCCGTGCAGCCCTCGCTGGCCTGATTGGTGTAGGTGGCGGAAAGCTGTCCGGTCTGGCTTGCCAGCGTGCCGGTTACTGAGATGACCGTGCTGGTCGTGGAATCGGTGACAGTCATGCTGAAGTTGCTGCCGCTGGTGGTGGCTGTCGCCCGCAGTGTGTTCGGGTTGATGCACATGTTGCTGGGCGCGGGGACGCCTCCGTTGTATGCAATCGAGCCACCGCTGTAATTGGACCCCTCCTGCGACAACGACAGGCCGAATACGTAAACGGGATTGGCGTTACCCGTCGGGTACATCACGACATTCCAGTTGCCGTAGAGTCCGACATTGGTAGGTGTGGTATTGCTGCCGCCGCAACCAGCCAGGGTCGCGACTAGAACCAGGGAAAGAAAGCAGGATAAAGTTCGCATAAATTCCAGGTGTGGATAATAAGAAATGGCCGGTGCAGCACGTAAGTTTCCGCCGCTCACAATCCGGGTAAGGATATAAGAACCCTGCCGGAGCGCGGAAGTTCCTGCGACGGAGAATTTGTTCAAGTAGTGCTTTTGTTACGTAACAACTTTATCCTATCCCTCTTGCCGCTACAATATCCCTCATGCCTGACGAACTTCTGCGCTATCGATCCGAATTTCCCATCCTCGACCGCACCACCTATCTCATCAGCAACTCGCTGGGGGCCATGCCCCGCGGCGTCGAGGACTCGCTGCATAACTACGCCGAGCTGTGGAACACGCGCGGAGTTCGCGCCTGGGAAGACGAATGGTGGATGCTGGCTGCCCAGGTCGGCGACGAGATTGGCTCGCTGTTTAACGCGCCGCAAGGATCGGTCGCCTGCCTGCAGAATGTCACCACCTGCCAGGCCACGGTGGCCTCGTGTTTCGATTTCAGTGGCCGCCGCAATAAAGTCGTTTACAGCGATCTGAATTTTCCTTCGGTGATGTACTTCTGGGAGGCGCAACGTAAGCGCGGCGCGCGCGTGGTCATGGTGCCCAATGACGACACCATTCACGTCAACACCGAGCGCCTGCTCGATGCCATCGACGAAGAGACGCTGCTGGTGCCCATTTCGCACGTTATCTTTCGCAGTGCGTTCATTCAGGATGTCGAGGCTATTGTGGAGAAAGCTCACCGCGTGGGCGCGCACGTGCTGCTCGATTCCTTCCAGGCCACCGGTACGCTGCCCTTTGACGTGCAAAAGCTGAATGTGGATTTCTGTACCGGCGGGGTGCTGAAGTGGCTGTGCGGCGGACCGGGCACGGCGTATCTCTACGTGCGTCCTGACCTGGCGACCAAACTGGAGCCCACCTTCACCGGCTGGATTGGCCACGAAAATCCCTTCGGCTTCGAGATCGGCGCCACCCGCTATACGCCCACGATTTATCGCTTCACCCAAGGCACGCCCAACATCCCCGCGCTCAAGGTAGCGCAGCCGGGATTAAAGATCATTCGCGAGGTTGGTGTCGAGAATATCCGCAAGAAGTCGAAATGCCAGACGGCGCTGTTGATGGATCTGGCTTCGCAGCGCGGCTGGCGCCTCAACACTCCGCGCGATCCCGAGCGTCGCGCCGGCACCGTCTCCATCGACATGCCCCACGCGCAGCAGGTCTGCGCCGAATTGCTGCGGCGCGACATTCTGGTCGACTACCGTCCCAAGGCCGGCGTGCGTTTCTCGCCCCACTTCTACAACAGCGACAAAGAAATCACCAGCGCCATCGCGACGGTGGAGAAAATCCTGAGCGAGATGAAGGTCGGAGCGTAGAGGGAGAACGGAGCACTGAAAAGTTATCTAGCGGGAAAAGGGGTCCTTCGACTCCGGCAGCGCAAGTGCGGCGCCGCCTCCGCTCAGGATGACACCAACAAGGGGTTACGTGGGGGCCTTCCCGAGCCTATATCTCCTCTATGAGCGCTGCGATCCTTCGCCGCAGGTAGGCTTCTTCCACGCGATTCGCGACCAACTCGATCGCCCTGCGATACGCTGCGACAGCTTCCTCGCGACGGTTGAGGCGGCGAAGAATGTCGGCGCGCGCAGCATGATAGAGGTGATAATTTTCCAGCTCTCCGGAAGCGTCCAGCTGATCCATCAGCGCCAAACCCTTCTCCAGACCCTCGCTCATGGCGACGGCGACAGCATGATTCAATGAAATCACCGGCGAAGGATGGATCCTCTCCAGCTCGGCATAGAGCGAGGCAATCTGCGTCCAATCCGTATACTCGGCGGCCTTGGCCTCGGCGAGAACCGCGGCAATTGCAGCCTGCAGTTGATAAGGACCCACACGATGCAGACCCAGCGCGCGTTCCACCAGACGCACTCCCTCATCGATCTGGGCTGCGATCCACAGCGAGCGATCTTGCTCCTCCAGCGGCACCAGCTCTCCCACGGCGTTGGTGCGGGCATCGCGCCGCGAATCCTGCAACAGCATCAGCGCCAGCAGGCCAACGTTTTCGGGATCGTCGGGCGACAACGCGCACAGCGTGCGTCCCAACCGGATCGCCTCGGCACAGAGCTCGCAGCGAATCAGGCTCTCGCCCGCCGTCGCCGAATAGCCTTCGTTGAAGATGAGGTAAATCACCGCCTGCACCGACGCCAGTCGCCCCGGCAGCGCCTCCAGCCGAGGAACTTCGTACGGGATGCCGGCATGGCGAATCTTGCCCTTCGCCCTCACCAGCCGTTGCGCCAGCGTCGGCTCGGGAACCAGAAAAGCGCGCGCGATCTCTGACGTTGTCAGACCTCCCAGTGTGCGCAGCGTGAGCGCGACCTGCGCTTCCTGGTTGAGCGCCGGGTGGCAGCAGGTAAACATCAGGCGCAAGCGATCGTCGGGATATTCCATCGCATTCTCGTCCAGCGCGGCGTCGGCTCCGGCAGAAGTCAGCTTGGCTTCATATAGCAGCTCGGGCTCTTTGTCGCTGTGGATGCGCTGCCGCCGCACCTGATCGATCAGCTTGCGGTGAGCGACGGCCGTGATCCACGCGGCGGGATTCCGGGGAACGCCCTTGCGCGGCCAATCGTCAAGCGCGACCGCAAAGGCCTCTTGCATCGCCTCCTCCGCCAGATCGAAGGAGCCGGAGATGCGGATTAATGCGGCAATGATGCGCCCCGACTCCTCCCGGAACACAGCTTCCACGCTACGCTGGATGCTGGAATGGGGCTCGTCCACGATGTTGCTGGGATGCAATCTCTCCCCCCGGTAAATGTCCATTAAAGCGAGTTAGCGTGTCTTTGGGCTGAGGCTCGGTTCTTGTTGCGCGTCTGCGGACGGCCTGAAAGAGCGCCCTTCACTGCTTCTTCGCGCCGCCAGCCACGCCGGGAGCGCCCGTCTCGATATAGCTCTTCAGACGCGTCACCTGCTCGGTCAGCACGGAATCCACCGGCGCAGCCCATGTGTTCAGCCCGCCGGGAGCATAGCCACCGATGGCGAAGGTGACCTCGAGCTTGGAACCGTCTCCCACGGGCGTGATCGCAAAGCTCAGGGTGCCCGCTGCTCCAAGCTTCTGTAGCGGCCCGAACACGCCTGACAACACCAGCGCCTTCGCAGGTGCATAAAATATTACTTCCGCATGACGTACCGCGCCGCCATTCGCCAGCTTCTCGCAGAAGCAGCCCATGGGCTTTTCGTCGATGGAGAGATTGTGGGCGTCACCGGAGAAAGTGTGATCCGAACTCCACCAGTCGCCCACATTGTGTACCAGCCGGTTGTACACGTCGGCCGGAGCGGCGTGAATGTTCTCCACGATTTTGACGGTGAAGCCGTTGGCGGCCGAGTCCGCGACATCGGCCCGAAGCATCGCGGGCGCGAGAAAGAGTACTGCTGTTAGCAAGATGTTGGTACACATAATTTTCACTCCCGTGTTTCTTGTATCCTCTCAAGTACTTCCTGCTTTGAGTACCACTTGTCATTCTGAGCGAAGTGTAGGACGCAAAGCGTCCGAGCGTAGTCGAAGAACCCCGATCGCGGCGAAGGGATCTGGCCGGAATAGAGGTCCTTCGAGTGTGGCGGCCAAGTACGGCCGCCTCCGCTCAGGATGACAAACGCTTTGGAAGTCGTGCCCTGATTTCAACCTGATCTTCAGCCAGCAAAAGATCGGTTCAACTTATACCGCGTGGGCCACGGTTTGCCGCACGGCATCCTGCTGTTGCGGAATATCCATGATGGGCCGGATTTCGACGCATCCGGTGCCTCCCTTGCAGGCGGTGGGAATCTTGGCCGCCCAGGAGATGGCTTCGTCAAGGTCTTTGCAGTCGAGAATGTAATAGCCGCCCAGTTGCTCCTTGGTCTCGGCAAAGGGACCGTCGGTGGTCACCGGCTTGCCATTCTGAATGCGCACCGTGGTCGCGGTGCTGGTGGGATGCAGCGGCTCGGCGCCCCGCAGAATGCCCGCCTTGGTGGTGCCCTCGATCACGGCAAAATGACCATTCCGAATGGCCTGCATTTCTTCGGGATTCGTTCGGGCTTCGGCCCGCTCAGAGGAATAGATCAGCAACATGTAACGCATAGTCAGTCTCCAAAATTGAATTGCCTAAGTTCGTCAGGCACTGGTACGACGTTCGATGGGGGTCGAAATCGACAGCTGCCGAGGGGGAAATTTCGAATTGAGAGAGTATGACGCGGGTTCCGCTTTCGATACAAGCCGGCCCCCCTGAACCAAGAAAGGAACGGGACCCGGAGAATTCGCCAAGTGGCCCGTTGACACTTCGCCTTTTATTCGCTGACAATAGCAGCGGAGGTCCAGGCACGGTTATGGCTCTCACCCGCCGACAGAAACAGGTTTACGACTTCATCTCGAGCTTTGTGGACAAGCACGGCTATTCGCCTTCGTTCGAGGAGATTGCCGAAGGACTGGGACTCAGCTCGCTGGCCACCGTGCACAAACACATCACCAACCTGGAGGAGAAGGGGCTGCTGCGCCGCGACTACAATCGCAGCCGTTCTATCGATCTGCTGAAGCCGCGTGGGATCATGAAGCAGTCGCTGGCGGTAGCCGCTGCGGCCGCCGCGGAGAGCGGCATGAGCCTGCCGCTGATGGGACGCATTGCCGCCGGCCAGCCGCTGGAGGCGATGGAGAATCCGGAATCGATTTCGCTGGCCGATTTCACGCGCTCCAAAGATGTCTACGTGCTACAGGTGACGGGCGAAAGCATGCAGGACGAGCACATCGTAAATGGCGACTACGTTTTGGTAGAGAAAGCCAACGTGGCGCGCGATGGCGAAATTGTGGTCGCATTGGTGAACGGCAGCGACGCCACCCTGAAACGCATCTACGTGGAGGGCGACAAGATTCGACTACAACCGTCGAACGCTACCATGCAGCCCATCATCGTTCCTGCCACGTCGGTGCAGGTGCAGGGCAGAGTGATTGGGGTTTTGAGAAAATATTGAACGATTAAACTTATGTTTCGGGACGACACCGAATCCAGTAGGCTATCGAAATAGATGAACTCAGCAATAGGAAGTCTGTTCCCCAAACCTGATCATCCACCGGCCGACGAACCTGAATGGTTGGCTGCGCTGAGGAATCGCGAGGAAGCGCTGTGGGCTTTGGTCAGAGCTGTCGGAACACAGCCGCGCCATCACTTGTCGCCACGAGCCACGTATGTTCAGAGCGACGTTTTACGATGGCTCTCGGACCTTCCTGCCGATTCCATTCACGCCGTTGTCACCGATCCTCCTTACGGGATGGTTGAGTATGACCAAAAGAATCACTCGAAGCTGCGCAAGGGGAGGGGTGGAGTGTGGAGAATTCCGCCAAGTTTTGATGGCGCAAATCGCAAACCTGTACCTCGATTTACGGTCTTGTCGAAAGATGAAGTCCTGAATCTCCACGGTTTTTTTAGCGCTGTGGCCCATGGCCTTCTGAAAGCGTTAGTCCCTGGGGGCCACGTCTTTGTCGCCTCAAATCCTCTGATTTCCACTACGACGTTTCATGCTTTTGTCGAGTCTGGCTTCGAGAAGCGGGGAGAAGTGATTCGGCTGGTTCAGACTCTCCGAGGTGGAGACCGTCCCAAGGGCGCGGAACAGGAGTTTCCTGACGTAACAGCGATGCCGAGATCTTGTTGGGAACCGTGGGGGGTTTTCAGGAAGCCGATCGAAGGTACGCTAGCGGAAAATCTGCGCGCTTGGGGAACTGGGGGGCTCCGCAGAATTTCCGAGGAAGAGCCCTTCAAGGACGTGATTCCGTGCTCGCCGACCCGTGGCATTGAGAAGGAAATCGCTCCCCATCCCTCCCTTAAGCCGCAGCGCTTTCTGCGGAAATTGGTTCGTGCGTCGTTGCCGTTGGGCGTCGGAATTGTCTATGACCCTTTTGCTGGATCGGGCTCCACGCTGGCGGCCGCCGAAGCCGTGGAATATTGTGGAATCGGCACGGATTCCGATCGCCAATACTTCGCCATGGCCAAACAGGGGTTTGACGCCTTATCATCCGTGGTGGTCAATGACAGGTAATGGACATCTCCCCCATCGTCCGCAACCAGGCCAACTCTGCCGGATTTAATCAGAACGCTAGCCTCCCTTTTCAGCTCCGGCTCAAAGACTTTGAATTGGCGATGCAGGACGTTTACGATTTTTTCTTTGACGTTAACGTGCTACTTACCAGTAAAGGGTTACAGCGCTTGGACGACATGCTTCGGCCAGCAATCATGTCAGGCCTACTCTCCGATATGCTAACTGCCAGCCTGGCAAGGCACTCCCGGACTCTCGTTCAGAACACGTATTTCAATGGCCATCCTGACCTTGTCGTTCGGGGGGTCTACCCGAATGACAGCGTTAAGGCCGGGACAGATGGGGTCGAGATTAAGACAACCAGAAACCCTGGAGGAGCAGTCGACACTCATGGCGCGCGCGATCAGTGGATGTGCGTGTTCGTCTATGACATCGATGGCACGACGGAGCCGGCGGTGAGCCGGCGTCCCATCGCCTTCACCGAAGTCTACCTCGGTCACGTAGCGGTCGCCGACTTCCGCCAGAATCCGCGGGGATTATTAGGCACCAGGACTGCGACATTGGCGCGCGACGGAATCAAGAGATTGCGAGAAAGCTGGGTTTACCTGCTACAGAAAAAGCCGCCTCCTTAACTGCTTCGATTAGACCTCCTCACTCCTACCAGATCCTCACCCGTTCTTCCGGCGTGAGATATAACGTCTCGCCTGGCTTGACATCGAATGCTCCATACCACGCGTCGACATTGCGAACCGTGTCGGCGCGGTATTGCGCGGGGGCGTGGGGATCGACCAGAACCTGCTGGCGCAGCGCCGCTTCGCGCGATTTCGAGGCCCAGTTCTGGCCGAAGGCAATGAAGAACTGCTGATCGCCGTTGAACCCGTCCTGCGAAGGAGCCGTCTTGCCGGCCAACGACGCACGATAGCCGTCATAGGACGCGGAGACGCCGCCGAGGTCGGCGATGTTCTCCGACAGCGTCTGCTTGCCATTGACGGAGACATCGGGAAACGGTTTGTAGGTATCGGATTGCGCGGCAAGTTTCGCCGTGGCCGCTTCGAAGTGCTCGAAGTCGGCGGGCGTCCACCAGTTGCGGACTCGTCCCTTGGAATCAAATGCCGAGCCTTCGGAGTCGAAGGTGTGGCTGATCTCGTGTCCGATGACAGAGCCGATGGCGCCGTAGTTCGCGGCTGCCGGAGCCTTCGGATCGAAGAATGGCGGCTGCAGAATCGCGGCGGGGAAGTTCAGCGCATTCTGCAACGGCAGATTCACGGCATTCACCGTCTGCGGATCCATCGACCATTCCTTGCGATCCACCGGTGCGCCCAGCCGCGCAACTTGGCGGTGATACTGGAAAAGATTGCCGCGCCAGATATTGCCGAAAATGTCATCCGGCTTCACATCGTAGGCGGAATAATCGATCCAGGTTTCCGGATAGCCAACACCGACGTACAGCGTGTTGAGCTTGGCCTGAGCTTCGGCCTTGGTGGAAGCCGCCATCCAGGAGAGCGCTTCGATGCGTTTGCGGAAGGCGGCAATGATGTTGCTCACCATGGCCTGCGCTTCGGCTTTGGCCTCTGGAGAGAAATAACGCTGCGCGTAGATCTGGCCTACGTCGTCGCCCAGATAATGATTGACGATGACCACGCCACGCTGCCAGCGCGGCCGCTGTTCCGGAGCACCTTGCAGAGTCGCGCCGAAGAAGGCATAGCGCTCGTCGGCCAGAGCTTTGGGCAGCACTCCGGCATAGTCCTCAATCATGTGATACGCCAGCCAGTCTTTCCAGGTATCGAGCGGGGTCGAGGCCACGAGTGCGGACTCACCCGCAAAAGCCGTGGGCTGCCAGACGATGAAGCTGGCTTGCTTGCTCAGGCCGGCGGCCTTGAAATATGCGGTCCAGTCCAAGCCGGGCGCTTTGGCAGCGAAGTCAGCCTCCTTCCACGTGTTGTTGGCTTTGTGGATGTTTTCGTTATCAGCCAGGCTGAGATGTACTTCCGCGATTGCATGCTCCAGTTGCACAATGCGTTCGGCGCGGGCGTCGGTGTCGTTGATGCCTGCCAGCTTCAGCATGGTGGAGACATGCGCCTGATATTTGGTGCGAATGTCGCGCATGCGCTGACTATCGGCGATGTAATACTCGCGGTCGGGAAGTTCCAGGCCACCTTGCATCAGGTACGCGGCATAGTGCTCGGAATCGTTGAAGCCCGGAGCTACCCACAGTCCGAACAGGTGGGAGGTGTGGAAGTTGGTGTTATTCAGGGCGTCGACATCGGCACGCAGAGTTTCTCCCAGAGCGGTTGCCAGGTCTTTCTTGTTGCCGATGCCGGCGATGGCCTTGAGGTGCGGTTCGATAGGCGCCAAGCCTTTGGCTTCGATGCTCGCCTCGTCCATGTAAGAGTTGTAGAGGTCGCCGATCTTGCGTGGGCCGGATCCGGTAGCTCCGCCGCCTTTGGCGCTCTCTTCAATCAGCGCCGCAGTGCGCTTGTCGCTCTGGTCAGCCAAGGCTGAAAAGACGCCGATGCGGCTGCGGTCAGGAGGAATTTCGGTCCGCTTGATCCACGCTCCGTTGGTATATTCATAAAAGTTATCGCCCGGCTTGACCGAAGGGTCCATGTTGGCGACGACGATGCCGTGGGTGTCTGGTTTAGGTGCGTCTTGCGCATGGGCTGCAAACAGCGCGAAGCTGAAACCGAGAGCGCAAAGTCCGACGCCCGCAGGTTTCATCATTAAGTTCAAGAATTTCAGTAGGAATGTCATGTACGAGGCTCCGAGAGGCAACGAGTATGGGAACGAAAGGCAAGTAACTAGTGTAGACGGCAACCCGGGCACGAGGGTAGCACGACGCCTGAATTTCCGGGTCGCGAGAGTCACATAGGCCGGGGCAATCCACTCCCGAGAGGAAAGGAAGTCTACAGCCAATCTCACAGCGAAACTGTGACTCTGAGCGAAGCCCGGCCATCAGGAGAAAACTGCCAATCCTCTCATCCAGGCTGCTTTATCATCCAAAAACGGTTCGTTGGTGGTAGACACGATTGGCAGTGTTTACCCGTTTTCCGGTAAAAGTTCCATGCCGCAAACCTTTCGAATCGGCTAACCCCAATGTTTTCTGAGTGTAGGACTTGGCACCGCCGTTGCAGCCTTTGTACCCGTGCGCCAAGTGCGGTCTGCGATGGCAAGCGAGCCCTGGGAGGCCGATGCCGGAAGGGCCGCAGAGTATCACAAGTAAAGTAGCGGAGGAACATGTATGAAAAAGGTACTTGTGTGTGGAATGCTACTCGGCCTGATCCCTAGCCTGGCTTTGGCCCAGCGCGGACGAATGGCAGGCGGCATAGGCCCCAGCGCACATACGCCCAACGTCGGGGGAATGCCCTCGAATGTAGGAATCCATCCGAACGCCGTCGGTATAAGTCATGACGGTATAGCGCCCAACGCGACCACTGTTGGAAATCAATCGAAGACGGTCACGCCAAACGCGACCAGCAGCAAGGTACCCGCGAGCGCCGGAACCCACCCGAAGACCGTCCCGGATAGAGCAATCCCCACTGATACCGGTACCATGAGTCCGGTCACTGGGGTGGGCCCCGAACGATAAACGATAACGTGCCGATAGATTAGGTATCGAGCGGCTGGGGGAAGCCGCGAGGTCGCCGAAATTGGGCCGGCTGGAAAGTCAGCCCATTTCGGCGTTAGCTGTTGCGGAGTGCACGTTCAGCCGCATTCTGGCAATGACCCGGCTTAGACCTTGGCTTCCAGATTCGTCTTAACTTCCGCGCTCTTGCCAAGACACTTGTCGAGCGCTTTTTCAATCACTTCGCGCGACACGTAGCCAACGATTTGTTCGCGCACCTGTCCGTCCTTGAAGACGAGTAGCGTGGGGATCCCTCGTACGGCATAACGTTGCGGAGTCGCGGCATTCTTGTCCACGTCCATCTTGCCCACTGTCACCCGGCCGCTGTAGCCTTGGGCCACTTCGTCCACGATGGGAGCCAAGGCGCGACACGGCCCGCACCAGGTTGCCCAGAAATCCACCATCACCGGTTGGTCCGACTTCAGCACCAGTTGATCGAAGTTCGCATCGGTTACTTCCACTATTGCATTACTTGCCATTCTTCCTCCTGCGGGGTCACCTCGGTCCGCGCCAGCCAGCGACGGCGGGCCAACCGTTTATCGTACCATCCCGATGTGAGATTAGATGCAGCAGTGTGCCGTCGGACGCAGAGGACGGAGGTCGAGGCAGGAGGCGCCATAAACCGGTGGACTTGCAGCGGTTTTCAGGCAGGTGGCCGGTCTCAGCAAATCGGCCCTAAAATTCGAGAGCGCTCTACGGAAAACCGCAGAGCGCCCGGAAGGCAGCCCTCCCCCAGAACTGCCTAACTGCAGTCAAATTGTCCCGCTATTCCCGCGTTTTGTAAATACGTTCTCGTGTAATTAATCAGTTAATCAACGGTACGCGCTAGTAGTCATACAAATGAAACATCCGGCAGGGATTGGCCGCAAGGATAAATCGCTGTCGTCGCTGCCCAGGCAAGCGCGACGTGTACGACTTAGTTATTTTTCCCGGAACCTGCTTCTGGCGCGGGTTCACCTCCTAAGCATCAGCGAGAGGCGAGCACGGCTTCAAGGCTGCTGCAAAAAGCCGGAGGAGCCGATCCCCGACTCAAGAGCTGAAGGTGTGCGCACACGATTTGCAATGACGCAGCTGAAGTTGCGCCTCATCAGAGTTGCCTCAGGTGAGTTTTCGGCGGCTTCTGCTGCGATGCTCACAAAATGCGTACCGATACTTTCCTGATGGCCGCCAATGCACCGTTTGCCGCCCGTTCGATTCCGGACACTGCCTCGCAATGCCGGACACCAAGCCACTCCAGCGGGATACGCCGCGACGAGGATGTCCTTGATATTCAATAACCTACACAAGTCAACCGTGGCCAGCCGAGTGCAATCTAATCATACTTTGGGATGACCCCTGGCCTGCCGCGTACGACCCGCTGGTCCTCGCCTCAAAGACCTTATGACGAACTTGCTGCATGACATCCGCCACGCCCTCCGTCAGCTGAGAAAATCGCCGGGCTTTACGATTACGGCTGTCTTGACGCTGGCCCTGGGCATTGGCGCGAACACCGCCATCTTCACCCTGGTAAATGCCGTGATGCTGAAGTCGTTGCCGGTGACGAATCCGGCGCAGCTTTACCGCATTGGCGATAACGACATCTGCTGTGTCTACGGAGGATTGCAACAGGAGGATGGGGGCTGGGGATTGTTCTCCTACGGACTCTATCGGTACATCCGCGATAACACACCGCAGTTCGAAGAGATTGCTGCGTTCCAAGGCAACGAACCCGACGTCAGCGTACGCCGCAGCGGTTCGCAAAACGCGGCAGAAACCTTTCCTAGCGAGTTTGTCTCGGGAAATTACTTCTCCACCTTCGGCATTCAACCGTTTGCCGGGCGTCTGCTGACATCTGCCGACGACGCAACCGGCGCAGCCCCGGCCGTGGTAATGAGTTACCGCGCCTGGCAGGAGCATTTCGGACTCGACCCGACAGTTGTGGGCGCAACCTTCATGGTCGATGGCCAACCCTTCACCGTGACCGGCATTACGCCTCCGGGATTTTTCGGAGACCGCCTGCGCGATAATCCACCAGATTTTTACGTTCCCATTGCAGACGAACCGCAGCTTAATCAATCCAGTTCGACGCTGCACATCGATAACCAACATTGGCTCTACCTGATTGGCCGCATGAAGCCCGGCATGCAGCCGTCGCAAGTGGAGTCGCAGCTCACCGGCGAATTGCGGCAGTGGTTGCCTACCATCGCCAGTACCCTCCAATCCGCGGAACGCGAAAAGATTGGTCAGCAGACCATCAAGCTGGGACCGGGCGGCGAAGGCATTACGGAGCTGAAGGACCGCTACAAGTCGGGTTTGTACATGCTGATTGCCGCGTCGGTACTGGTGCTGTTAATTGCTTGCGCCAATCTTGCTAATCTTCTGCTGGCTCGCAGCATGGCACGGCATCAGCAAACCGCGGTCCAATTGGCGTTGGGCGCTACCCGCGGCCGTCTGATTCGCGCCCTGCTCACCGAGAGCGTGCTGCTGGCTTGCCTGGGCGGCGCAGCCGGACTGGTGCTGGCGTATTTCGGAACGCGTGGCATCCTGCTGATTGCATTCCGCGGCTCGACCTTCGTTCCCATCAGCACCTCGCCTTCGCTGCCGATTCTGGCCTTCGCGTTCGGGCTTTCGCTGATCACCGGTGTGGTTTTCGGGATAGC
This sequence comes from Candidatus Korobacteraceae bacterium, assembly GCA_049695855.1. GTDB lineage: Bacteria > Acidobacteriota > Terriglobia > Terriglobales > Acidobacteriaceae > Bog-257. Next base: position 23,562 of record JBAVSY010000058.1, read on the forward strand.
TCCGGCGTGGATCTCTTCGCACTCGGATCCGGCGGAAGCCTTGCGCGGCGCCAACCGATCGACCCGCGACCACTCCGCGCTGCCGCAGAAGTCGCTGGTCATCGCGCAGGCCGCATTATCCCTCCTTCTGCTGGCGATGGCCGGACTGGTGACCCAGAGCCTGCGCAACCTGGAGCACATGAACTTTGGCTTTCAGACTGACGGACGGTTAATGGTGCAATTCTATCCACTGACGGATGGCTACAACCTGGAACGCCTGCCCGGTCTCTATCAGCAACTGCGCGACCGCCTGAGCCAGATTCCGGGCGTGCGCAGCGTCAGCTATTCCATGTACAGCCCGCAGGACGGAGATAGCTGGAACGACGGAATTGCCATCCAGGGGCGATCGCCTGAGTCGACCGAGGGGAAAAACGTCGGCTGGGTGCGAGTTAGTCCCAACTACTTCAAGACCATCGGCACGCCGATTCTGCGTGGCCGGCCCATCGAGCAGCAAGACACGGCGACCTCGCAGCGCGTGGCCGTGGTGGATGAGAGTTTCGTTCGCACCTTCTTTCCCAACGGAGATCCCATCGGCCAGCATTTTGGATTCAGCCCGCCGGGACACAGCGGAGATTTCGAGATCGTCGGCGTGGTGAAGGACACCAAGTATCGCAGTCCCATGGACGAGTACAAGCAAAATCCCATGTTCTTCGTCCCCTATTTCCAGAGCGTCCACTATGAGCGGGCGAATTATAACCTGATGGACACGCGTTCCGAGTACGCCAGCATGATCGAGATCCACTATCAGGGATCGCAGGCGGAGATTGGCCCGCAGGTGCGGCGGGTGCTCGCCGATATCGATCCCAATCTCAGCATCATCGACATGCACAGCTTGGGTGAGCAGGTGATTCGGGCCTTCAATCAGCAGCGTCTTATCGCTCGCCTGACGGAGTTATTCAGCCTGCTGGCCTTGGTACTGGCTTCGATTGGACTTTACGGCGTGACCGCCTATAACATTGCACGCCGCACCGGCGAAATCGGCATTCGCATGGCGCTGGGCGCAGATCGCGGCGACGTGGTAGCGATGGTATTGCGCGGCGCCTTCGGGCAGATCGGAATCGGACTGCTGGTCGGCCTCCCCCTGGTGATCATCGCCGGCCGGCTGATGGCCAGTAAACTCTATGGCGTGGGCGCTTTCAATCCCCTGGCCGTGGCGGGAGCGATCCTGGCCTTAGGGTTCTGCGCCTTCATTGCAGGCCTGGTTCCGGCCCGTCGCGCCGCCTCCATCGAGCCGGTGGAGGCCTTGCGAATTGAGTGATAGACCGGCTTGCAGTTGTTGCAGTGGTGCTGGGGACGGCACAGATTCCCACACCCTGTTTACGTCCCTTTTATGACCTCAAAAAAACCGCCCTGAAGGCGGTTTACGCAGCAATGACTGCTGTCTCGATTATTGTTCCAGCTGTAGATTCTTGCGTGAGAGCAGCTTACAGAAGCGATTCGCTTCTTCTGCTTTCATCGGGGAGCATCAAGAATCTGTGCCCATTACTGCAGCAGTACTCTACTTTGTCCGCGAGCAGGAACCTCCACTTTCCCACTTGATCGGGCATCTCTACGGGAGATGCCGCGATCTCCTCCGACTCGCAGACCGCACAACGTTTCGGTCTCATCATGCCGGGCAAAACATTCTGGGATTAAAACAGTCCTCACAAATTTTATCCAGAAACTTGCCATTTAGACGTCTGACTATCGGTCCTCGGTGGCCACAACACCGCGTTTTCATGGGATGACCACGATTTTGCGATACTGTTGGCCGGCATCCAATCCGATAACGAGCCGTCCGTTATGGTAAAACTGCTGCCCACTCCTTGCCAAGAGCATCCTTGAAATTTCCATCCGTTGGGACAAATGAATACTTGTTGGCGGGCATTGCCTCAGAATCGAAAGAAACTGTCCTTGCGCCTACTGCAGCATTCCGCCGGCCCTTTCGGCAATGTTCTTCCCCACTCTGTCCTCTTGGCCGAACCCGGCAAGGCCAGGAAAATCAGCCCTAAGCCGGCGACCAATGCGATCAGTTTCCAAGTGTCCTCCTGGCAACTGCGCCAGGATCATAGGGCAGAAAGTTCGTCGGCCAGCCGCGGTTGGACATCCAATTCTGGTGGGATATCCCACCCTGGTAGCAGACGAAAACGCCGGGATGCGCTATTCTCATAACAGGAGTTGTCATGCTCGATAATCTATTTCAACCCATGCACCTGCTGGTGATCCTCTTCATCGCCTTGCTGGTGTTCGGACCAAAGAAGCTGCCTGAACTGGGCAAGGGGTTAGGCGAGGGGATCCGGAGTTTCAAAGACTCCATGAATGCCAAGGACGATACGACGCCCAAGCCTGAGGAACCCAAGAAGCCGTAGTCGCGTGCCCGAATCCCCCGTCGCGATTCTGGTCGCGCCCTAGCTCACCATGCCTGACATTCTCTTCATTTTGTTATTGGCCCTGATCATCTTTGGGCCCAAGAGGCTGCCGGAAATTGCCAGACAGGTGGCCAAGTACATGGCCCAATTCCGCGTGATGCGCGACGACTTGAAGCGGCAGATCGAGAGCGAGCTGCTTAACATCGAATTGGAAGAGAAGGCCAAAGCCGCTACTCCGGCTCTCCCGCAACTCGAAACTGCCAGCCAGCCAGCACAACCTCAGCCCGTCCACCGGGAAGGCTTACCGGAAAGCCCCGCCTCGTAAGCGCGGCCTCGCTCGCAGATAGAAGTTGTCGTTGATCTGAACCAAAAAAGTAGATATGCGTTTTTCGCGGCCTGAGGGACGATTCGGCTTGCTCTCCCCTATTCCGGTTTGCCCAGCCTCATCCTCAGAGCTCATCGAGCGACGTAGCCGCCGCGCGCGAAACCTCCGTCCGGCTCAGCCGGACGACTCAAATCAGCCCAGGACAAAAGGTCCTGGGTAGGCTGGTTTCATGATTGCGAGAGTCCCGTAGGAACGGCAGAGGTTTTCGCGCAGAACCTACTCGTCGGCTTCCCGCCAGCGATACCCGCACGCCAGACATCTCCAATGGCGGGTGACTTGTGTCGGAGGCTCGGGAAACGGAATCGCGGCCGACCACAGGGTGATCTGACGCGGGTTGGGGCTGGCTACCTCGCGTATCTCCAACGATTCGCATTCCGGGCAGCACGCCACCTCTTCCAACTCCTCGTCATCGTCTTCCATTTCTACGTCGGCGGGGTCGGGCTCGAAATCGTCGAGCACTTCCAGGGCGCGCACTACCTGGCTGTCCGGTACCTGCAGACGAATACCGCCCAACGCCATTCCCATATGCCAGTTCATGGCGTGCATGTTCTCGTCGCACACAAAGGCTGCAATGCCGGCGGAAACCAGCTTGCCTTGCGCCAGTTTGGCTTCGCCCAGGCTCAGAAACTTCGTGATGGTAACCAGCTCTTCCAACATGGCTATTCCGAGAAGCGTAGGCTAGCTTCCCTCCCGAGTCAATTCCACCAAATGTGCACGCCGGCTATGTTCCCCGATGGCTTCTACAATCTGCATCGCCAGCAGCAAAGCACGCCTGCCATCCTCTAACGTTACCTCCGGCGCTGAGCGCTCGCGGACCGCGCGCAGAAAGCTGGTCAACTCCATCCGCAAGGGCTCCTGCGGCTCGACCTTCGGCTTAAACGGTATGATGCCGGGAAATGCGCTGGCCGCCACGCTCGCCGGGTTGAACGGATCCAGATCAGCCGGTTCGGGATTCAAATCACCCACGGTCAGCACCAGTAGATCCTGCCGCGAATAGTCGAGCGAAATATATTGATGCGGCTGGAAGAAGCGAAGCTTCCGTATGCGCTCGGTGCTGACCCGGCTGGCGGTGAAATTGGCCACGCAGCCCGACTCAAACTCCAGGCGGACATTGGCAATATCGACTTTCTTCGACAGAATCGGCAGTCCGACCGCCCGGATCTCCTTCACCGGCGATTTGGCGAAGGTCAGCACAACGTCGAGATCATGGATCATCAGGTCGAGAATGACATCGACATCGAGCGATCGCGGGGTGAATACGCTGAGCCGGTGCACCTCGAAGAACATAGGCTGGGTGAGTAGGGGCAGCGTTGCTCGTACCGCCGGATTGAAGCGCTCCAGATGACCGGCCTGGGCAATGCACCCGTGCCGTCGAGCCAGTTCGATTAGCTCATCGGCTTCGGCAATGCTGGTCGCCAGCGGCTTCTCGATGAGAACATCGATACCGTTCCGCATGAACTTGCCGGCGACTTCAAGATGCGCGACGGTGGGCACCGCGATCGATGCCGCTTGCACCCCAGCTGCGATCATCGCATCCAGCGAAGGGAAAGCCTGCGTGCCAAATTCCGCAGCCACGGCTTGAGCGCGGGCGTAATCAATATCGGCGATCCCCAGGAACTGAATCTTCTGCGCCGGGTCGGCCTGCAAGTCGCGATACACGCGGGCGTGATTGCGGCCAAAGGCGCCGGCGCCGGCGACTCCGACGCGCAAGGCGTCGCTGCGGTTAGACATCCTGCGATTGTCGCCCATCTTCAGGCCAGGAGGCAAAAAGATGTCGCCGGTGCGAGGGCCATTCGTCGCTGAGAATCGCCCAGCGATCGTGATCGCGCCAGGCGCCGTCAATCATTAGGTAGCGCGGCGAAAAGCCCTCTCTGCGGAAGCCCAATCGCGAGACCAGCGCGCTCGAGGCCAGGTTAGCCGGCTGAATATTAGCTTCCAGGCGATGGAAGCCGAACTGGTTGAAGGCCGCATCCAGGACGAGCGCCAAACCTTCGGTCATGAGACCCTGCCGTTCCAACCCGGTAAAAGCGTAGAAGCCGAGATAGGCGCTCTTAAAGGCTCGCATCACCGGCTCACTGATATTGATGATCCCTGCGAGTTGCTGGTCGGACATGCGTCGCACCAGAAATCCAATCGTATTGCCGCTGCGGATGCGCTCCAGGTAGGATTCGTATTGTTCGTGGGTGCATGGCGGGAATACCCACGGTCGATGCAAGCCTTCGCTGCAGCGGACGGCGGTCAGGAACTCCGGCTCGCCATCCTGTGTCGGCTTGGAGAGAAAGACTCGCATAGCGCCAACCGCGAATCAGTCTAAAGGTTATGATGCGGCATGTGGCTCACCGGCGTCTCCGCGACGATGCTAATTCCGGCCTCATTGGCGGCTGCCAGCACCGCTTCTTTGTCCAACATCAGGCATCGTCCGGCATCCAGTGCCAGACAACTGGCGCCCGCCTGCTTCATGGTCTCGATGGTGTGCAGACCAACTACGGGGACGTCGAACCGCATATCCTGATTCGGCTTGGCAACCTTGACCACGGTTAGCGCGCGGCTCAAGGTCGATGGCTCCTTGCCCAGCGACGGCGACTTCATGATTTCCCCGGCACGCAGGATGGTGGCATCCGTGCCTTCCATGGCTTCGACCGCGACGCACGTCGCCTCAGCGATCACCACGGTCTGTCCGATGTCGAAGCGCGAAAGGTGATGCGCCACGGCCCGTCCATAGGTAATGTTGGTCTGCTCGGAATCGCCCGGGGCCCGTTGCGTCAGCACACCTTCGCTGGCGAGCATCGGCTCGAGCAAGCTGGTAGAGCTGATAAGCGTGATACCTTCATCGCTGAGCACTTTGCCCACAGCCCCGATCAGCGAATCGGTATTGCGGGTGGTGAGCGAAAGCAACAATTTGGCTAGCCGCCAGTCAGGCTTGATGCTGCTGAAGATTTGCTTGTGTTTCACCTGGCCAGCCATAATCGCGCGCGTAACGCCCTCGCTCTTGAAAGTCTCAATCAGCTTGGACAATTCGCCCAGCGAAAGCCAATGCACCGCCGCCGCCCCGCGCCGCTCAATCTCAGGAGAGGTCTCTTCCCTGATTGCCGCCACCACGACCAGCATGCCCTTGGAACGCGCGGCATCCAGCACCAGCAACGGAAACTTTCCGTTCCCGGCGATCAAGCCTAGGCGTTCTTGCGATGGTGTCGGCATGATGAAACAGTTGTCAGTAGTCAGCGGTCAGCCGTCGCCGTTTGTGATGCACCTATGAGTTCAGGTGCCGAATCCGGGATTTTACTAGAAGCCGTCTCATAAATGATTTCGGTTTGTATCAGGGCACGACTTTTAGTCGTGCCGAACGAAACACTACTTAGATTCGGGCTTCAGCCCCTACAAAAAACGAGCCTCACGGCTAAAAACCCAAGTCATAGTGGGCCGCTTTGCGGCACGTCTGAAATAGCCTGCCCCGAGCGAAGACGAAGGGTGCCCTGACACAAAACCCATGCGCGGCGATTTATGAGACGGGCTCTAGCAACTAACCACTAGTCACTACTTAATGATCCCTCTTTCCGACGACTCGATGAACCTCATCAGCAACTCCACATCCTCCCCCTGTGCGCCTTCCGCGCGCAGCTTTTCCACCGCCTGCGATGTGTTCAGCTTCGACGCCAGCAAAACTTTGAAGGCGTGATGCAGCTGGGCGATACGCTCGGGCGAAAATCCGCGCCGCTGCAGGCCCACTTTGTTCAGCATATAGGCATGGGTATCGCGCTCGGCGCTGGTCATCGAATAGGGCAGCACGTCCCGGGTGATGGTCGTTCCTCCCCCAATGTAGGAGTGCGCCCCGATGCGCACAAATTGATGCACCGGACAGAGCGCGCCCACTACCGCCCACTCTTCGACGGTTACATGTCCCGCGAGTGTGGCCGCGTTGATCAGCATGGAGTGATCGCCGATGAAGCAGTCGTGCCCGACGTGAGCATAGGCCATGATGAGCGCATGGCTGCCCACCCGGGTCACTCCCCCGCCCTTCGTGGTTCCGCGCGTAATGGTGACGTACTCGCGGATGAGGTTGTGGTCGCCAATCTCCAGCCGGGTCGGTTCGCCGGCGTAGGTGATGTCCTGTGGATCCATGGCCAGCGCCGCGAATGGATAGATTTTGTTGTGGCTGCCAAACCGGCTGGGGCCGCCTACCACAACGTGGGACATCAGTTGGCAGTCTTCTCCCAACTCCACTCCCGCGTGGACCACGCAATAGGGGCCAATGCTGCAGGACGCCGGAATCTTAGCGGAGGGATCGACGATGGCCGTCGGATGAATACTCATTCTCAGTCTTTAGGCTGGCTCGCCTGCGGGCTCAGGCTGTGGCACTTCAGAACTTAATTTCGGCGCGCGATTCAGCAAGCGACAGGTAACCACCGCTTCGCAGGCGAGTTTGCCGTCGACAAAAGCTTTACCTTGCAGGCGACCAGCGGTTCCGCGGAAGGCGAGTACATCCACCTCAATGCGCAGCTGATCTCCAGGTGTAACCGGACGACGGAAACGGGCACGCTCGATACCGGTGAAAACCAGCAACTTGTCGTCGCGGTCGGCAACTTCGGTGAAGAGCAGGACCGCACCGGCCTGCGCCATGGCCTCCACGATCAATACCCCGGGCATAATGGGATAACCTGGAAAATGGCCGTTAAAAAAGAGCTCGTTCATCGTAACATTCTTAAGCGCGACAATCCGTTTGGCACGCGTGATATGAAGGATGCGGTCGATGAGCAGCATCGGGTAACGATGGGGCAGAAGTTTGAGAATCCCATCGATATTGAGCTGTAGATTCTCGCCACTTTCGGATGCGGGATTGGCTGGATCGCTCATTGGGGTATCGTGAAAACCCCGATTATACATTCAGCGTCGGCGTATTCCGGACGTTTGAGCAATTTAAGCGGCTAGCCTGCAACCGCCGCGATTAAGGTGGTAGCGATGTCGAAGTCTAAACCGCGACAGTTCGACTCTGATCCCGGCAGGATTTTGCCCTGGCTGATTGCACGTAAAGACGACATGATCGCCGGCGTGCGGGAGATGGTGGTGCGGGAATCGCCCACCCACGATAAGGTAGCCTGCGACAAACTGTGCTCGCATTTGGCGGACGAGTTTGCGTGTCTGGGCGGCCAGGTCAAGATCCATCGGCAAGGCACCGCCGGAAATCATCTCCAGATAACTTTCGCCGGCCCATCCGGCCGCAAGCCGCTGCTCCTGCTCGGGCACTTCGACACAGTGCATGACGTGGGCACCCTGCAAACCATGCCCTGGCGCCGGCATCAGGGACGGCTCTACGGCCCCGGGGTTTTCGACATGAAGTCCGGCATCGTGCAAATGATGTTTGCCTTGCGCGCACTGCGCGAAAGCGCCGGAGGCCTGCCACGGCCGATCATGGTGTTTCTGGTCTCAGACGAAGAGCAAGGCAGCAAAACCTCGCGCGCCCTCACCGAGAGGCTGGCGCAAGGTTGCGCCGCGGTACTGGCATGCGAGCCGTCCGGACCCGGAGGAGCGCTGAAGACCGCTCGCAAAGGCGTGGGCGGCTTCACCGTGACAGTCACTGGCTGCGCGGCGCATTCCGGACTCGACTTCGAGAAGGGCCATAGCGCGATTCTCGAACTTGCGCATCAGATCCAGGCCTTGTCTGGCCTGACCGACTTGAAGCGCGGTATCACGCTCAATGTGGGCGTGATTCGCGGCGGTACGCGCACTAACGTAGTCGCGGCTGAGGCGATTGCGGAAGTCGATCTCCGCGTCGCGCGCAAGCGTGATGGAGCGGTGATGGAGCGCAGAGTGCGACGTCTTCGCGCCGTTAATCCCAACTGCACGCTCCAGATCGAAGGCGGCATGAATCGTCCTCCGCTGGAGCGGACGAAGCAGGTCGCCGCCTTGTATCAGGAGGCTCTCGAGATCGGACGCGAACTTGGCTTCGAATTGAATGAGGTGGCCGTTGGCGGCGGTTCGGATGGCAACTTCACCGCCGGCCTTGGCATTCCTACGCTCGATGGACTGGGCGCGGTCGGCGATGGAGCCCATGCCGCTCACGAGCATGTTGTCGCCAGCGAGTTGCCGCGCCGGGCGGCTTTGTTGGCGGGGTTGATTGCAGCAATCGATTAACTCCGACGGGCTGGAGCCACCCGCCGTCGTCCCGCCACCACCCGGGGAATGCCTTGCAGATCGGGCACCACGCGAACTTCCTCCCACATTGTGGGACTCAGCAGATTCACCACCTCATCGCGCATCGAGTAGCCAATCTCCATGGCCAGCCAGCCCCCAGGTTTCAAAGCTCTGTGCGCTTGTTCGATCAGAAGTCGGATTACATCCAATCCCCGCTCGCCGGCGAACACGGCGACATGGGGCTCGTAGTCGCGCACCGATTGTTGCACTTTGTCGGCCTCGCCAAAGCCTACGTACGGCGGATTGCTGACCACGAAATCGAAATCGCTTACCCCGTCCAGCGCGTCGAGAACATTACTCTGCTTGAGCTGCACTCGGCTGTCGAGTTGCAGTCGCGCGGCATTAGCTCGCGCAATCTCCAGGGCTTCCGAGGAAACATCCACGGCGTAGACGTCGGCATCCTTCAACTCGTGAGCCAGCGCTATTGCGATGCATCCTGAACCGGTGCCCACGTCAACCAATTTTGGATGGGTTATGCCGCGCGCTAACTCTAAAACCGTTTCGACCAAGTGCTCGGTCTCAGGCCGCGGAATCAGCACTGCCGGCGACACCAGGAAATCGAGCCCCCAGAATTCCTGAAGTCCGGTGATGTACTGCGAGGGCATGCCGGTGGCGCGCTGGGCCAGCACGTTGTCATAGCGAGTTTGTTCGTCGACAGTAAGTTCGCGCTCCGGATGCGCGTAGAGATAGGCGCGATTGACGCCGAGAACGAACATCAGCAGCACTTCGGCGTTCATGCGCGGCGAGCCCACGTCAGCGGCTTCCAGACGATCGATCGCCGATGCGAGCGCTTGCTTCAGTTGCATGGGAACTTTACTTTGGTTCAGAGATTCGCGATCGGAGCCCGGGACTATTCGGGCCACTTCGAGCCGGGCTGTATCAGGGCACGACTTTAGTCGTGCCGAATAACGCGCCATAAGGGTCGGGCTTCAGCCCCTGCGTTTTCAGGGGCTGAAGCCCGCATCGTTGTTGAGCCCGTCCGACACGGCTGAAGCGGTGCCTCGATACGACACACCCTGATCGACAGCTACCCGCTAACTCTCTTTAGAGCGAAAGACGATCTCTTCCGCCTACCTGGCGAATGTCCTTTGGGACAACGCAGCGCGCCCTGCACGGTCTAACAGGCTGCGGAAAAAGTCCCGAGAGCAGATCCCTCACCGGCTGAAGCCGGTGAGGGATGACAAAAATAAAGGACTTGTGACGGCGCAGCTAAAGCTGCGCCCCTTCAAAACATCTCGAACCCGACTTTTTCCGCAAGCTGCTAAGCCGTGACCGCCGCTTCGCCTTTCAGCTTCTCCGATTGGAAGTGCGTGATCAGCGCGTCGATCATGGGCTGGATGCGGCCGTCCATGAACTCTGGTAGCTGGTGCGCGGTAAAGCCGATGCGATGGTCGGTAACCCGGTTTTGGGGGAAATTATACGTGCGGATTTTCTCGCTACGGTCGCCGCTGCCCACCATGGCTTTGCGCTCCTTGGCCAGGGCATCCGCCTGCTTTTGCTGCTCCATCTCGTATAGGCGGGCGCGCAGCACGCGCATACCCTTTTCGCGGTTCTTGATTTGCGATTTCTCGTCCTGGCAGCTGACCACCGTGTTGGTCGGCAGGTGAGTGATGCGCACGGCGGAGTAAGTCGTGTTCACCGACTGTCCGCCCGGTCCCGAGGAACAGAACGTATCGATACGAATGTCTTTGGCTTCGATCTTGATGTCGACATCCTCGGCTTCCGGCAGCACTGCGACGGTCACGGCTGAGGTGTGCACGCGACCCTGAGTTTCAGTTTGCGGGACGCGCTGCACCCGATGCACGCCGCTCTCGTACTTCATTCGCGAGAACACGCGCTGGCCTTCGATGATGGCAATCACTTCCTTCAGCCCGCCGACGCTCGACTCCGAGGTCGACAGCACTTCCACTTTCCAGCGCTGGGTTTCGGCGTAGCGCGTGTACATGCGGAAAATCTCGGCCGCAAACAACGTGGCCTCATCGCCGCCCGTGCCGGCGCGGATTTCCAGGATCACGTTTTTCTCGTCGTTGGGATCCTTGGGCAACAGCAAGACCTTGAGCTCTTCCTCGACCTCAGCCACGCGCTGCTCCAGCTTGTGCAACTCGTCTTTTGCGTAGGCCAGCATCTCCGGATCGGTCTCATCCTCGGCGAGCGCTTTGCTTTCCTCGATGCCGCGGGTCAAGTCTTTGTACTCGCGATATTTTTCGACCATGGGCTGCAATTCGCTGTGCGCCTTGGCGGTCTTCTGGTAACGCTGCGAGTCGGAGACAATGTCGGGCGACGCCAGCGCTTGATTCAGCTCTTCGTATTTCGTTTCGATTTGCTCTAAGCGTTCAAACATAAGTTCCAACTTTATTGTACGGAATGCGGTTCAGCGCATGGCCGGTATTCGAGCAATACCAGCCTTGAGTCCAGGACCTTTGTCTGGATAAGGTCCAGGCGCGTGGGCAAGTAGTTCGCGAAAATCGGCTCGCGGCCGGCACTCCCGAGTACCAGGGGGAAGACCATGAGGCGAAGGCGGTCAACCAGCCCTTGCCGCACCAGGCTCTTCACTAGACTGACGCTGCCGATGGTTCGCAAGGGGTCCCCAGGCTGTTGTTTCAGGGCCTTAACCTCGTCTGCGAGAGTACCGCTCAGCACGCGTGTGTTTTTCCAAACAAGCGGCTCCTGCAGCTTGCTTGAGAAAACCACTTTGGGCAGCTCCCCCATTCGTACGCTCAGCTCGTCATTGGCGGATGCCGAGAACCCGGCCAACTCCTCATATGTGACGCGCCCCATGAGCAGGACCTGAGGCTTGGCAAGATGATCGCGCACCCAGCCGCCTAATTCCTGGCCGAAGTAGCCGAAATAGGCTGGTTGGTCAACGCCCGAGGCGAAGCCATCTAACGAAACGAACATGTCGGCGATGAGTACTCTCATGTCAATTTGTTACATGCGGGCTTGCACTAGTGACTTATGTGCTGCCCCCGTTTTGCCAGGAACGCTTCGATGCGAGCAAATCCAAGCTTTTTCTGCTTAAGCAGTATCATGAAAGGCAGGCACCTTCCAACACCGTCGAGCAAGTAGAGGCTCGCAGACGGATTGGCAGCGATCTCTTCGGGCTCCGCAGAGCAAACCGCGATCCGATTCTCGCCTGTTAATTCTAGAGAGCCTGCCGCGAGCTGTTCACAGTAATTCCTATGCCTCTGAGCGGAGGGTCGATGCAAGTATCCGTTCGCGATGGCGTTCGTTGCAACTCGATCAAGAATCCGGTAGTTTGGGCCGTCGTCGTTCACTAGTCCTTCCCTCTGCGTCCAATGCGACTCCAGGAAAACAAGGTTCGCCAGCTCACTTGCATTCTCGAGTTCAACAATGCTCCACGTTGCGGTTGCGTCGAACCAATTCCTCATCTTGCCCGCATGGTTCAACCGCATCTCATTGGCGTGGTCGCGCTGCCGCGGAGCAGTAATGTCCGGCCTCCCTTTCGTGCTTCACGTAGAAGGTACCAGGATGCGTACTCTGCCAAGGAGCTATCTCTTAGCTTTCGCATTTGCTTTTTAGAAAGGCGCCTGTGAATTTTTAGCGGCGGGCGCCGCTAGGCAATCACCAGCTCGCCGCCGCGCTGTTTCTCCAGCTCCATGGCTTCGTTGAGGGCGGCGATAGCGGTCTCAACCTGGTCGTCGGCCGGAGGCTGCGTAGTGATTCGTTGCAGCCACAGTCCCGGCTTGGTCAGGATGGCAAACAGCGACGAGCCATGCTTCGCGGCAAAGCGAATCAGCTCATACGACACGCCGGCAATCACCGGCAGCAGCGCGATGCGGAAGCCAAAACGCGCCCAGAAGGTGGTCGCCGGGATCAGCATGTAAGTGAACATCGCGATCAGCATCACCGTCATCAGGAAGCTGGTGCCGCAGCGCGGATGGAAAGTCGTATAGGCTTGCGCGTTCTTGATGGTCAGCGGATCGCTGTTCTCGAACGCAAACACCGTTTTATGCTCGGCGCCGTGATATTGGTACACGCGCTTGATATCAGGCATCAGCGAAATGCCCCAGATAAACAGCAGGAACAGCCCGATGCGGATGCCGCCGTCGACCACGTTGAACAGGATCTGGTTGCCGAAGGCGGGATAGTGGTTCTTCAGCTTGGTGGCGGCCAGCAGCGGCAAAAACTTGTACATAAAGATGAAGAATCCCAGCGAGAGAACCAGGTTGACGCCAATGACCCAGCCGCTGATTTCGGTCTTCTTCTTCTCTTCTTCGACCGGCAACTGATCGATGGCCACGTTGGCCGAATAGCGCAACGCGCGGAAGCCGAGGGTCATCGCCTGTCCCAGCGTCATGATGCCGCGAAGCAGGGGCCAGCCCATCCACTTGTGCTTTTCCGACATCCGCTCCAGCGGCTCGGAATGGGTCGCCAGGGCACCGTCGGGCTTGCGGACACAAATGCCCCAGGCGTGCGGCGAGCGCATCATTACGCCTTCCAGCACGGCCTGGCCGCCGACCAGGGTAGTCTCTTCCCCGCTCTCCAAAGCCGGCAGAAGTTGAACGGCCGCTAAAAATCGTAAATGACGAAGCAATGAACGCATGTTGATTGGATGTTCCTCGAAGGGGTTCGACGCACAATCGCGTTAGCTTAGGGTAAGCAGAGGCGCCGCAGATGTCAATCTGGACTTAACATCCAGCTCTCCTCACTGCGCGCTCCGAGTCGCTCTCAGCGAACCGCCGCTGCCAGACGTTTCGGACCAGCCTCCAGTAGGTGCTCCGGGCACTCGGCCATCATCAGCTTAAAGTTTTCGATGAAGCGGGCGGCCAGCGCATCGTACTTGTCAAAGTACTGATCGCGGCTAGGCCAGGTATTGGCCGGCTCCAGAATCTGCGATGGCACTCCCTCGCATTCCAGCGGCACGTCGAAGCCAAAAACGGGATCGGTCCGGTAAGCCACCTTGAGCAGTGAGCCGTTGAGCGCGGCGTTGAGCAGAGCACGGGTGTGGCGAATGCTGATGCGCTTGCCAATGCCAAATGGTCCGCCGGTCCAGCCGGTATTCACCAGCCACACATGCGCGCCGTGCTTTTGGATCTTCTGCTTCAGCAACTCGGCGTAGGCCAGGGGATGATGCACCATGAACGGTCCCCCAAAGCAGGTGCTGAAAGTCATCTCCGGTTCAACGCCCAGGCCGACTTCGGTGCCGGCGATCTTGCTGGTGTAGCCGGAAATGAAGTGGTAGATCGCCTGATCCGGGCTGAGCTTGGAAATAGGCGGCATCACACCAGAAGCATCGCAGGTCAGGAAGATGATGTTCTGCGGATGTCCGGCGCGCTTATCCGGCTGATGATTGGCGATATAGGACAGCGGATAGGCTGCACGCGTGTTCTCGGTCACGGTGTAGTCGTTCAAATCCAGCCTCCGGGAAACGGGATCGAACGTAACATTTTCCAGCACCGTGCCAAAGCGGCGGGTGCAGGCATAAATCTCGGGCTCAGCATCCTCGGAGAGCCGAATCACCTTGGCGTAGCAGCCGTCTTCAAAATTAAAGACGCCATTGTCGCTCCAGCCATGTTCATCGTCGCCGATCAGATGCCGATGAGGGTCGGCGGAAAGCGTCGTCTTGCCGGTACCGGAAAGTCCGAAGAAGATGGCGACGTCGCCGTCGGCGCCGACGTTGGCCGAGCAGTGCATGGAGAGCACGCCCTCCAGCGGCAACAGGAAATTCAGCACTGTAAAGATGGTCTTCTTGATTTCACCGGCATAGCTTGTGCCACCGATAATCGCCAGCCGTTCGCGGAAATTGATAATGATGAACGCTTCCGAACGCGTGCCGTCCACCATGGGCGAAGCTTGAAAACCGGGCGCTGCGACCACGGTGAACTCCGGCACATGCCGCCGCAGGGCGTCTTCGCCGCGAACCTTCTGCAGCATGGTGCGAGCAAACAAACTGTGCCAGGCTTTTTGGGTGATGATGCGGATAGGCAGGCTGTACTCGGGATCGGCACCGGCCATGCAGTCCTGCACGAAAACGTCGCGACCTTGCAGGTAACCTTGCAGACGAGCCAGCAGCGCGCTGAAATTCTCGCCAGTGAAGGGACGGTTGTACTGGCCCCACCAGATATTCTCCTCGGTGGATTGCTCGCGAACCACGAACTTGTCGGCCGCGGCGCGCGCCGTATGTTTGCCGGTGCTCACGACCAGTGGTCCCAGATGCGACAGGCTGCCCTCAGAGCGGAAAATGCTTTCCTCATACAGCGCCGGCGTCGGCAAATTCCAGTAAACGCGCCGCAGATTCACCAGCCCATGATTGGCCAGGCCGTAAGCACTAGCCAACTTCCCTGCCTCTTGTACCGCGGGAGATTGCACGTCGAGGTAGATGTTCATAGCCAATCCCTCGTGAGTTTGCGGTCGCCGAGGTAGAGTTCATTGGCCGAATTCGTATCGAGCGCCCACTTGATGCGGTCCAGACCTTCGGTGATTTCGCGAATGGTGCCGCAGTAACTCAACCGCAAGTGTCCCTCAAAGCCGAACTCCTTGCCCGGTACAGTGACGACCCGCACTTTCTCCAGCAGGAAATTCGAAAGTTTCTGCGAATCTTTCATGTAAGCGCTGAAATCGGGGAAGCAGTAGAACGTGCCTTCCGGTTTGTGAACGTAGACGCCGTCAAATGCCTGTAGGCGTTCCATCATGACGTTACGGTTGTTCTGCAGCGTGACCCGCAGGCTTTCCGCCGACGATTGCACGCCGTTGAGCGCGCCCACGGCTGCCCATTGCGATGGCGAAGCCGGCCCGGAAGTCTGCTGCGACTGAATCGTTGCCATGGCCTCGATCAGCGGCTTATTGCCGATTGCCCAACCGATACGAAATCCAGTCATGGCATACATCTTCGAGACGCCGTTGATCACCACCAGCTTCGACTGCTCCAGCGGCGCCTTCATAAAGTCGTAGGCGATGGCAGCCTTCTTGCCGTCGAACAGCAGGCGGTTGTAAATGTCGTCCATGATGAGATAAATGCTGCGCTTCTCGCAGAACTCGACCATCTCCTGAACGAAGTCTGGGGAGTACACAGCGCCTGAGGGATTATTGGGGCTGTTCAGAATAATGGCCTTGGTGTAAGAACCACACGCCTCCGCGATCTCTCGAACCGTGGGACAGAAACTTCCATCTTCCGCTGTAACCGGCACGGGAATGCCGCCCGCCAGCTTCACCATTTCCGGATAGCTGACCCAGTAGGGAGCCGGGAAAATCACTTCTTCCTTGGGATCCAGGATCGCGTGCAGCAGCACCATCAGGGCCTGCTTGGCGCCGCCGGAAGCAATCACGTTGTCGGCCGAAACCAGTTTGTTGTAGTGCTCTTCGGTATAGCGAATGACGGCTTTCTTCAGCGCCGGAATCCCGTCGGGCGGAGTGTAGCGAATTTCTCCCGTATTCAACAGCGCTGCGCAGTTAATCACGGCATCCATGGGAGACTTACTTTTGGGCTCACCGCCTCCCAGATGAATGACCGGCTCTCCCTTGTCGCGGAGCAGAGCCGCGGTTTCATTCAGCTTGAGAGTTGCGGACTCTCGAATGGAATGGGCAAGCTGACTAAGACTCATGACACGTATTCCCTTCCTGGGGCTGGATGACCTGACACTTTTGCTCGTGACCAGAGGCGTACCTGGGCATCCGCGAAAGGTGTTTTTAGTAGATTCCAGAGCACAAACAATGCGCTGTGACGTGGATCATAGGGCGGAGTGACCCGGCTGCGATCAACAGCGCTTCCTTGACCCCACCCGCCGCATCCAACTCCGCTGCAATCCTATGCAACGCCTGGCCGAGCTGTGTGAACGCATTGCCGCCACCACCAAGAAGACCGAAAAGGTCGCCATGGTGGCTGAATACTTCCGCTCGTGCGAACTGGCCGCCGCAGCGATATCGGCGGTCTTTCTGTCGGGACGGGCATTTCCGGCTTTCGACGAACGGACGCTGCAAATCGGCGGAGCGCTGCTGTGGAAGCTGATCACGGAACTGCCAGGCGCGCGTGAAGCGGTACTGACCGCGGCTTATCGCAAGCGCGGCGATCTGGGAGCGGCCGCCTATGATGTGTTGCTGGCGAAAGCTCCGACGTCAGCGACCATTACGCTGCAGGATGTTCGCAACACGTTCGATCAGATTGCCGAAACTCGCACTGCCGCTGCCAAAGCCGCGCAGCTAGGGTCATTGTTGGAACGTGCCACGGCACTCGAAGCCAAGTACATTCTGAAGATCATTACCGGCGAGCTACGCATTGGGCTAAAAGAAAGTCTGGTCGAGGAAGCGATTGCCAAAGCCTACGACGAGCCCCTGGCTCGCGTGCAGCGCGCCAACATGTTGCTGGGCGATATCGGCGCCACGCTCGAACTCGCGGCCGGACATCACCTCGATGAGGCGCGCATGCGGCTGTTTCATCCCATCGGCTTCATGCTGGCCAGTCCGGCGGCCGATGCTGACGAGGCGTTTCAGTATTTCGAGCATGCGCTGGTCGAGGACAAGTACGACGGCATTCGCGCTCAGGCGCATTGCGGCGGCGGACAGGTGCGGCTGTTCTCGCGCACGCTCGACGAAGTGACGCTGTCGTTTCCCGAGCTGACCTCGCCGCTCAGCGAATTCGCCGACGAGGTGATCCTCGACGGCGAGATCGTCGCCTGGCGGAACAATGAGGGCGGCGGGCATGCCATGCCGTTCTCTGAGATTCAGAAGCGGCTGGGCCGCAAACAAGTCAGCCCGAAGCTGATTTCCGAAGTGCCGGTCGCCTATGTCGTCTTTGACGTGATTTACGCCGGCGGTGAACTGACACTCGACCAGCCCCTCTCGCAACGGGCGCAAATCCTCGACCGCGTCTTCGCCGGAGCCAAGCGTGTCGCGCCGCGTCCGGTGGTCAATGCTCAAGGAAATTTACTGTTCGAGCCGGAAATTGAGGAAGAGGCTGCGGCGTCGGGCTGGGTGCTGCGGGCTCCCGCGATGCGCGCCGATTCCACCGAGCAACTCGAACGCTATTTCGAGGAAGCGATGGCCCGCGGTAACGAAGGCCTGATGATCAAGGACCTCGCGTCGCCGTACATGCCGGGACGACGTGGCCGCTGGTGGCTCAAACTGAAACGCGAACTGGCGACGCTTGACGTGGTCGTCACTGCCGCGGAGTTCGGTCACGGCAAACGTATCCACGTGCTCAGCGATTACACCTTCGCCGTGCGTAAAGGAGAGGAACTGGTCAACATCGGCAAGGCGTATTCCGGACTCACGGACAAGGAAATCGCCGAGCTGACCGAATTGTTTCCGGCGCATACCACCGCCGACCATGGACATCTGCGTGAGGTCGAACCGACGATCGTGCTGGAAGTAGCGTTCAATGCCATCATGCGCTCCGATCGGCACGACAGCGGCTACGCATTGCGCTTTCCGCGAATTGTGCGGGTGCGGCAGGATAAGCTGCCGAAAGAAATCGATACCGTGGAAGAAGTGGAGAGGATTTATCGCCGCCAGCACGGAAGATGAGCACTCAGCACTCAGCACTCAGACTAGTCCGCATTCAAAATTCAGCTTGGGTAGTGCGGGCTCACCCGCGTTGCAGCGCCCCAAGCAAATTGTGATCCCGACCGAGACTTTACTCCGCGCGCGTGGACCTGCTCCTAGTGTCGAGACAGCAGGTTCCTCCACTCGGGCTAACGCCACTCGGTCGGAATGACACCCTCAAGATTCGGCTCGCAACAACAGTTTGACACGCGAAGGCTTTAGCTGAGAGCTAGCCCCTTAGTCGAACACCGTGACATCAAAATTCTTCTTCGCGTGGACGCTGCCGTTGGCGATGTCCACCGCCAGGTTCCATGGGCCTGACATGTCCATGCTTTTGATCGACGCCTCGTAATCTCCATTGCCCTTGGACGAAAACTTCACCTGTGTGGTCCCCATGTCCATCACCTTCATGGTCAGGGCACCGCTCACCTGCGCGTCGTTCACCGGTTGGCCGCGCTCGTCCGCAATATGGAGCTTAAAGGTCATCGGCTTGGTCATGCTGGGATGGTCGGGAGAGATTTTCAGCTCTATCCGCCAAGGGCTGGCCGAATCCGCGGAATTAGCTGACACTGCAGGTTGCGATTGCGCTGCGGGCTGCTCACCAGCTTTCTTGCTGCAGCTCATTGCAAGTACGAGGCTCGCAGAGAGGGTGAAGTAAAGCAGAATTCGGCGACGAGTTTTCAAGCGGCTTGGTCCTTCCTCAGTGCGAATGACTGCGGTGTTCGTGCGAGTGGCCTGGGCTGACCGGAATGACGCACCCGTCGGCCGTCTCGCAAACCGTTAGCTCAAATTGAATCGTAGTGTGATGAATCTGGAAGCGCTGCTCCAATTGCTCGCGGATCGCGCGCAGAATGCTGGCACTCTCGGATGCGGGCATATCGCCGACGCTTACATGGCAGGAAAGTGAATGGGTATCGCTGCCGATGCTCCAGACGTGCAGGTCGTGTACGGCGTCGACTCCGGGAATTTCGCAGATCACTCGCCGGATGCGATCCAGTTCCATGCCGCTGGGCGTTCCCTCCAGCAGAATGTTCAGGCTCTCACGGATGATGCCGATGGACGACCACAGAATCATCACGCCGATCCCGACCGACAGCGCGGGATCGATCCAGCGCTGGCCAGTAAGGGATATCGCCACGCCGCCGGCGATGACCGCGGCCGTGGATAACGTGTCACCGATCTCATGCAGCAAGGCGCTGCGCAGGTTGATATCGCGATGGCCGCGCATCAGCAGGAGCGCGATCCCGCCGTTCATTACCACTCCCGCAGCCGCCACCCAAATCATGATGTGAGCATCCACGCTTACCGGACTGTGCAGCCGTTTGAATGCCTCATACCAGATGTAGAACGAGATCAGGACCAGGGTCAGTCCGTTGACGAATGCGGCCAGCACCCCGGCGCGGTTGTAGCCAAACGTCTTCCGCGCGCTCGGCGGCCGGCCTTGCAGATACACCGCACCCCAGGACATGAGCAGGGCTAGAAAGTCGGTGAGATTGTGTCCGGCTTCGGAGAGCAGCGCCAGGCTGTGCGCTCGCAGTCCGGCAACCACCAGCAACACGATATAAACCAGCGTGACTGCAAGAGAAATCCGCAACACTCGCGAGGTTTTCGCGTTGCGCAGGTCGCCGGCGTGAACGTGCATACTTTCAGTGTAAAAGCCGGGTCACTCTTGATTCAACCTGCATTGTGATGCCAGGCAGGAAACCCCAAGCCTGCCCAATCTACATCTAACCGCCGAGGAGGTCACCATGAGAGTCCGGACGGCCTTACTAGCACTCATATTGACTTTCAGTTCCGCAGCCGCGATGGGGCAGAAGCCGAGTGGGAGTTCCGCCGGTCAATCGGCCACATCGCCCGGCCCGCAGGCGGTGCCGGACAACACCAGCAATGCCGGCAACGACACCATAGCGACACCGCAGACTAACAGTGCGCTACAGGCCCGAATTGAGAACGCGATCCGTAATGAACCCACGCTCGGCAGCAGCCACATCGCCATCAATGTGACCGACAGCGGTATCGACCTGTC
>JBAVSY010000059.1:0-69561 GCA_049695855.1 Candidatus Korobacteraceae bacterium
CCCGCGATCCAGTGCCCGCAACACCCGCTCGCGCAAATCCTGAGAATAGGATTGCATCCCTGGCCTCTCCTTACCGGCAGAAGCATTATCTCACAGAATGTATATACTTAAATTAGAAATGCTCTAGGGTGCCCGACATATCACACCCTTGTGTGATAACAAGGCTTGGAGGCGTCTATATCTGAGAATATCATATGCTCACTTTAGAGAATTCCTGACGCGAGGAGATCTCCCATGGACTCCCAAGTATTACAAGCGAATTCGATAACTTCCC
Source organism: Candidatus Korobacteraceae bacterium (assembly GCA_049695855.1). Taxonomy (GTDB): domain Bacteria; phylum Acidobacteriota; class Terriglobia; order Terriglobales; family Acidobacteriaceae; genus Bog-257. Next base: position 275 of record JBAVSY010000059.1, read on the forward strand.
CTCTCAAAAAACCAATCAGGAACCAGTTGGTAGCACGCTACCAGTGTGGAAAAGTGCTATTGAGCCACGAATCGGCCGCCAGTTGCTAGTCATGGAGGACAAAGATGAAGCTGAAGCGGGTTTTGAAGGTCGAAGCCGAGCGAGATCCTGCTTTCGCAATCTGGATCAGCCATACTGTCGGGGGAGAGCGGATTCGCCATTGCCTGCAGTGTGGCCTATGCAGTGGGAGCTGTCCGCTTTCATCCTACATGGATTACACTCCGCGGCGGCTGATGCATCTTTCCCGCGAGGGTTTCAAGGAAGAGGTGCTCAGCAGCTACACCATTTGGCTGTGTACCTCGTGCTATGCCTGCATGGTTGAGTGTCCCAAGAAGATCAACATCACGCAGTTAATGTACGCCCTGAAAACCCGCGCCATGCAGGAACATTACTATCCCAAGGGGTTCGCCATCCCGGTGTTGGCGCGCGAATTCTCCCGCATGATCCGCGGTTCGGGACGCATTACCGAAAGCCGGCTGGTGATGCGAGTTTTCCTCAAGACCGCCTTCTGGCGGCTGTTGGGTTTCTCCAAATTAGGATTACGGCTCTTTCGCACCGGACGAATGCGGCTGGGGCGCGAGAAGGTGCAGCATCGCGCCGACATTGTCACCCTGCTGAACACGGTCGATACCACCAGGAAGGAGCTGGCGCGATGAAATACGCCTACTATCCTGGGTGCTCCTTGAAGGGCACGGGCCGCGCCTACGAGGAATCGTTGTTGGCGGTATTTCGTGCCCTGGACGTCGAGTTGGAAGAACTTGAGGATTGGAACTGCTGCGGAGCCACGACTTACATATCCTATGGCGAACTGCAATCCTACGCCCTGGCTGCGCGCAACCTTTCGTTGGCCAAGCAGACCGGCAACGAATTGATAGCGCCCTGCGCCGCCTGTTATCTGGTCCTGAACAAGACGCAACACTGCGTGCACGACTATCCCTGGATCGGCGAAATTGTGGATCGTGCACTGGACGCCATCAAGCTTCCCCGGGACATCAGTGTCAAGGTTCGCCATCCCCTCGAGATCCTACTCAACGATGTTGGTCTGGATCGGCTTAAAGCGAAGGTCGTTCATCCCTTGAGCGGCTTGAAGATCGCTCCCTACTACGGCTGCCAAATGGTGAGGCCGTACGCCTTGTTTGACAATCAGAGAAACCCCACTTCCATGGACCGAGTTCTGGAAGCCTGTGGCGCCACCATCGTGCATTACCCCGTAAAGACGCATTGTTGCGGAGGAAGCCAGAAAGGCACGCTCCCGGAAATCGGCCTCAATCTCATCCGCCGTCTGCTGACGGAAGCGCAACGCAATGGTGCCGAGGTGATCGCCACCGTTTGCCCACTTTGCCAGTTCAACCTGGAAGGGTTCCAGGATGAGGCACGTTCTACGAGCGCATTTCACATCCCCGTACTCTACTTCACGCAGTTGCTGGCCGTGGCTCTTGGCATACCGCTGAAGGCAGCGGGATTCCAGCGCTCGTTCGTTAGCATCGAGCCGCTCCTGGCGGAGAAGGAGATAGCGTATGCCTGATGCTCGCAATCCAGATACTGCGCCAGCACCGAAGATCGGTGTATACGTTTGTCACTGCGGAACCAACATCGCCGCCATCGTGGATGTGAAAGCGCTCACGGAATATGCCGCAGGTCTGCCCAACGTCGCGGTTTCCCGCGAATACAAGTACATGTGTTCCGATCCCGGTCAGGAATTGATCCGCCAAGATATACGGCAGCACAACCTGACCCGGATTGTAGTGGCGTCCTGCTCGCCGCTGATGCATGAGCCGACATTCCGCGGGGCCTTGGCGCGGGCGGGAATCAACGCGTTCTTCCTGCAGATGGTCAACATTCGCGAGCACGTGTCGTGGGTACATACCAACAAAGACGAAGCCACCGCCAAGGCGCAGGACCTGGTTCGCGCCGCCGTACGCCGGGTGCGACTGCACCAACCGCTAGAAAAGAGAAAAGTCGAGATCAATCCGGCGGTGCTGGTGGTTGGCGGAGGAATCGCGGGTATTCATGCGGCCCTGACGATTGCCAACTCCGGCAAGCACGTGTACCTGGTGGAACGCCAGCCAACCATCGGCGGGCACATGGCGCTCTTCGATAAAACTTTCCCTACTTTGGACTGTGCCGCCTGCATTCTTACCCCGAAGATGACGGCGGTAGGCTCACACCCCAACATCACGCTCTGGACCTACGCCGAAGTAGCCGCGGTCGAAGGCTACGTGGGCAACTATAAGGTGAAGGTCAGGCACAAGCCACGGTACATCCTGGAAGATCTCTGCATCGGCTGTCAGGAATGCGTCGAGGCTTGTGTGTACAAAGAAGGCCGGTGGGCTGACGAGTTCAACCTCGGACTCAGCAAGCGCAAGCCGATTTACCTGCCCTTCCCCCAAGCCGTACCCCAGAAGGTTTTGATCGATCCCGAAGCCTGCATTGAGTTCAAGTCGCACAAGTGCAAGAAAACCTGTGTTGAGGCCTGCGGGGAGCGCAAGGCCATCGACTTCAATCAGAAAGAATCGATCGAAGAGATCGACGTCGGCAGCATCATCGTCAGCACCGGGTTCAAGGCGTTTGATGCGCACCGCAACGCTTACTACGGTTACGGAGTGTATCCCAATGTCTACACCTCGCTGGAAGTGGAGCGGCTGGTTAATGCCTCCGGCCCGACCAGCGGTGAGATTGTGCTGCGCGACGGCACCACCCCGAAGATGGTTGGAATCATCCACTGCGTTGGTTCACGCGATCAAAACACCAATCGCTGGTGCTCCAAAGTTTGCTGCATGTACTCCCTGAAGCTGGCGCACCTGATTCGCGAGCGCACGGGCGCCGAAGTCTACAACTTCTACATCGATATGCGCACGCCGGGTAAAGGTTACGAGGAGTTTTACGACCGCTTGCTGGACGAAGGCGTTCACTTTGTTCGGGGACGCGTAGCCGAGGTGGCCGACTGGCCCATCCATCCCTCGGAGGAAGGCAAGCTCATCATCCGTGCCGAAGATACGCTGGCGGGCTTCGTGCGCCGCATTCCGGTTGACATGGTCATACTCTCCGTGGGACTTGAACCGCAGTCGGACGCGCGCGATATTCGCCGCCTGTTTAATATCAGCTGCTCGGAGGAAGGCTGGTTTCTGGAGCGCCATCCCAAGCTTGCCCCGGTCAGCACGTTCACCGATGGCGTATTCATCGCAGGTGCGTGCCAAGGACCCAAAGATATCCCCGACAGTGTGGCCCAAGCCGGAGCAGCGGCAGCGGAGGCGATGGCCCTGGCCGACGCTAAATATGTCGAGCTGGAACCTTATACCGCCCATGTCATCGAAGACAGCTGCTCGGGATGCAAGACCTGCCTGACCATCTGCCCCTATACGGCAATCTCGTTTGTCGAAGAAATTAAGAAAGCTCGCGTCAATGAGGTGCTGTGCAAAGGATGCGGCACTTGCGCCGCCACCTGTCCTTCGGGCTCTATCGACCAAAACCTGTTCGAAGATCAGGAAATCTTCGAGGAAGTTGAGGGTTTGCTGAGCTATGCCTAACAGCCAATCGATTTCGGGGAACGGCCATGCCAGCGTGGTTCCAGAGCCGCGCATCGTCGGCTTCTTCTGCACTTGGTGTACCTATCTGGCGGCGGACCTGGCGGGAACTTCCCGTATCAAGTATGCCCCCAACGTGCGCGTCATCCGCGTGATGTGCTCCGGACGCATCGATCCTCAGTTTGTGCTGGACGCCTTCGCTCACGGAGCCGACGGCGTTCTGATCGGCGGATGTCATCCTGGCGATTGCCACTATCAGCAAGGCAACTACAACTGTCTGCGCCGGGCTCGCCTGCTGAAGCGGATGCTGGAGCAACTGGGCATCGAAGAAGAGCGCTTTCGCCTGGAATGGATCTCTGCTGCCGAAGGTGATCGAGTGCGCCAGGTCATCGACGACATGGTGGAGAAACTGCGAAAACTCGGACCGTTGAAGATGAAACAGGATCATACACTCATCAACATCAGCCCCGAAGCGCAAGTCTTGGAGGAGGTACTGGTATGACGCAGGACAAACCCAAAATTGCGTTCTACTGGTGTGCTTCCTGCGGAGGTTGCGAGGAGGCGGTCGTCGACTTGGCGGAAGGACTTCTGGACGTCGTCGCGGCAGTGGACATCGTGTTCTGGCCGGTGGCGCTCGACTACAAACGCCACGATGTTGAGCAGATGCCGGACGCCTCCATCCTGGCAACGTTTCTGAACGGAGCCATCCGCACCTCGGAGCAGGAAGAGATGGCAGAGTTGCTGCGCCGCAAGTCAAAGTACCTGGTGGCGTTTGGTTCCTGTTCGCACCTGGGAGGAATTCCTGGACTGGCCAATCTCTTCCCTCGTGAAAGCATCCTGCAGGCGATATATGTTGATGCTCCCACCACGGAGAACGCCAATCACGTCATGCCCGGTTCGGCTGGCGTCAATGAGAACGGAGAGCTCAGACTGCCTCATTTTTCCGAGCATGTGCGCTCCCTCGATCAAGTGGTTGAGGTCGATTACTACGTCCCCGGATGTCCGCCGCTGCCGAAAATTATCAGCCAGGCAGTGGCTACCCTATTGGGCGAACAGCCGCCTGAGAAGGGGACGGTTCTGGCGCCGGAAGAAGCGCTGTGTACGGAGTGTCCGCGCAAGGATTCGAAGCCAGAGAAGATTGCGTTGAAGGCATTCCGGCGTCCCCAGGAAATTGTGATTGACGAAACCCAATGTCTGCTGGCGCAGGGGCTGCTCTGTATGGGGCCGGCAACCCGGGCAGGATGCGAAGCGCCTTGCGTGAAAGGCAACATGCCTTGTACCGGCTGCTGTGGCGCGCCTGGGCGAGTGCGGGACCAGGGCGCGAAAGCGCTGTCGGCAATCGCTTCGCTGGTCGACAGTCAGGATGAAAGTGAGATAGATCACATTCTGAGCACGATTCCTGATCCGGCTGGCACGTTCTATCGTTACAGCTTGCCGGCTTCGTTGCTCCATAACAAACGCGGCGTTTAGCTGCGCTCCAAGAGATTGGTTCGAGGTGCGTTTATGCCGGATGCAGTCATGCCAGTTGAGGTAATCAGCGAGCAGTCCACTGGGAAAGTTAGCGATCAGCGCGGGCGGCGCATCACGATCGATCCGGTGACGCGTTTGGAGGGGCACGGCAAAATCGAAGTGTTTCTTGACCACGCCGGTGAGGTCGATCGGGCTTATTTTCAAGTGCCTGAGTTACGGGGCTTCGAGAAGTTTGTGCAAGGACGGCCGGTGGAGGAGATGCCGCAGATCACCTCGCGCATCTGTGGTGTGTGTCCCACCGCTCATCACCTGGCGGCCACCAAGGCACTCGATGCTCTCTACCACGTCGATCCGCCGGAGGCAGCGAAGAAAATTCGCGAACTGGTGCACTGCACCTTCATGGTCGAAGATCACAGCCTGCACTTCTATTATCTTGGCGGGCCCGATTTCGTTCTGGGCCCGGACGCTCCCCCTGCACAGCGCAACATCCTGGGCGTGATTGCAGCCGTGGGGCTGGAGAATGCGAAGAAGGTCATCAGCATTCGCCGGCGCCTGCGCGAACTGATTACCTTGATTGCCGGTAAGGCCATACATCCGGTATTCGGACTGCCGGGCGGGGTCGCCAAACGCTTTACCCCGGAGATGCAGAGCCAGTTCCAAGCCGTGGCGGAAGATGCGGTAGCCTTCGCAAGTTTCACCCTTCGCCTATTTGAGGACGTTGTTCTGCGCAAGCGTGAATACCTGGATCTGATCACCGGCGAGGACTACAGCCATCGCACCTTCTATATGGGACTGGTTGACGACGCTAACCGCGTCAACTTCTATGACGGACAAATCCGTATCGTCACTCCGGAAGGTAAGGAATGGAAGAAGTTTCAGGCTGACGACTATGCCGGCATCATTGCCGAGCACGTCGAGCCTTGGACCTATGCCAAGTTCCCCTTCCTGAAGCAACTGGGTTGGCACGGATTTAGCGACGGCGACGATACCAGCATCTACAGCGTGGCTCCGCTGGCGCGACTCAACGTAGCCGACGGCATGGCTACTCCACTTGCGCAGAAGGAGTATGAGCGTTTTTTTACGACCCTGGGCAGCAAGCCGGTGCATAACACTCTGGCCAATCACTGGGCACGACTCATCGAATTGCTCTACGCCTCGGAGCGAATGCGCGAGCTTGCCGCCGACAAGAAGCTGCTCGATCCCGAATACCGGACCCTGCCAACCGCCGTCCCAACCCAAGGAGTGGGCGTGGTGGAGGCGCCCCGCGGCACTCTGATCCACCACTATCAAACCGACGAGCGTGGCATCGTGCAACGCGCCAATCTGATCGTCGCCACCCAGAACAATGCGGCTCGCATGGCGATGAGCGTGGAGAAGGCGGCGAAGGCACTGATCCATAAGGGCGATGTTTCCGAGGGCATCCTGAACCGGATTGAAATGGCCTTTCGCGCTTATGATCCGTGCAATGCCTGCGCCACGCATGCTCTTCCCGGAGATACGCCACTGGTGCTGACCATCCGGAATTCTCAGGGACTTTCCGTTGCCTCACTTACACGTAACTCAGACGGTCAGATCGTCAAACGAGGGTCCAGTAGGGTCTCCTAGGAGCGCGGGTAGGTAGTCCCTTCCAGGCATTCCGTTCTCAAATGTTGCTCGGCATCGACGAGCCTCACGAGGCTCTACTAGGTCGTTATGGCTGGTCGTGAAACCCGATAAAGCTGCCAGGCAAACGCTCCCAAACCTAGGCAAACCACAGCGAAGCGAACCAACCCGCCAAGATACGGGATGAACCCGACAATGGTGATGATCACCAGGCCCACCAGTAGCCCCAGCAGCCAATCGCTCTTCGTTGCCCCAGCTGGCTTCAGAAGTATGTGTCCCAGGAATGCTCCAACCCAAAGCTTTGCCAGGTAAATCGCCACCAGATATATCGCTAGCAACATGAGCGAGACCGGAAGGCCAACCAGCGTGATGGCGGCCACGATTATAGCCACGGGCACGCCCGCAAGAACCCCAACACCAAGCCCCAGGCTGCGCCAGCCTGAGCCTACCGCTTGCGTGCTGCTTTGGAAGAAGCCGGGAAACAGAACCAGGCCTAACCATCCCACCAGCATGGCGGCAGCGAGCCAGACCGCTTGGAAAAAGTAGAATTTGGGGCTCGCGAAATGGCTCTCCCTTAGGCGCACCTGGATGTCACGTGCCCCCATAATGGTCGCGCCATCGGCAATGTGTACATTTTTTACGTCGCGCACGCGAGCGTTCAGGCCACCGCCGATTCGGGAGGTGTTAGTCAGGGTAAGGCTATCCCCGGTCATGGTCAGTTCGCGGCCGATGCTGCCGCTCACATCGGCAGTGCCGGCGTACAGGGTCACACTGCGATTCACCTCGCCCTCGAGGCTGACGTCGCCGGCGGCAACCACCACACCGCCGCCCACGCGGCCCCGGTCATTCACATGCAAGGATTGCAAGAACCCGTAGATGTTGTGGCCCAATTGCCCGTCCAGATCGAGCGAATTCGAAAAGTTGAAGATGTTGCCTTCCACCGTTCCGCTCACTACAGTTCTCTTGGCAAAACTCACTAAGTCGCCCTTGACCGTGCCCCGCACTTCCACGGTCCCGCCAAAAGCCAGCAAGTCCCCATTGACGACGCCTTCCACGCGCACAATGTTGCCGGAAGCCAACAGGGTGTCGTTTACAGTCTCGTTCGCTGATACCATGACCAGCTCACTGTGACGCCGCTCCAGCGCAAAGCCGGGCAACGACAAGGCAAGCAGCATGATCAGCAGGCGCAGCCCAGGTTGATGTAGCCGCCATCGGCGTCCCAGCAGCAGGGCACCGCCAACCAACAGCAACGGTAAAAAGATCTTTCCGACGGCAGCAGCATAATCACCCAGCATGGCAGCACCTCCGTGTGCAAAGTAATAAGAAAGGTTGAAGATCAGGTTCGTGCGCCCGCTCAAGCTGAAGGGATTTAGCCATTGCAGCGCCTCGGGAATGCTTAGATCGTTGATCCAAGGAACCACGATCGAACCGAGCGCCAGCACTGCGGCCACCACCGCCAAATCAGCCCACGCCAAAGCGCCCGGCGAAGGAGAGAAGTCCGCCGGACTGACTGCGTCTTCCGGAAGCTCTTGCAGGCTTTCGCTCAGAACACGATTCTCAGCACGTAAGGCGTCCAACAGTTGCCGGCACCGGTGGCACGTTGCCAGGTGCTCGCGCAGGTGCCGCGCCTCCTCCACAGGCAGTTCGCCGTCCACGAAGATAGCGATAATCTGTTCCGAATAACATTGCATGATCACTTGCTCCTGTGGCCCAGTTTCCGGCGCAGCTCCTGCTTGGCCCGAAATATCAATGCCGCCACGTAATTCCTCTGCAGCCCCAATTGCTGTGCGATTTCGTCATAGCTCAATTCGCCGTAATAGCGCAGGACCAGAGGTACGCGATAGTTCTCCGGCAGACGTGCAATGGCATCCCGCACCTGCGCCCTCTCTTCCGCACTGAGGACTGCAGCCAGCGGCGACGGCTCCGAGCTGGCTGCCTCGATGCCCGCGACTCCTTCTTCAACTTCCACAATCACCTGCCGTCCACGCTTCCGGCGCCGCAAAACGTCAATGCATTGATTGCCAGCTACCCGCAACAGCCACCGCAGGAAAGGTATTGACCCGTCGTAGCTCTCGATGGAGCGCTGCAGCTTGAGGAAGATTTCACTGGTGGCGTCTTCTGCGCTCTCCCGTGAGTCCAGCATGTAACGGCACAAGCCCAATACGCGCCGGAAATAGAGTCGATAGATCTCCCCCAGCGCCTCGGCATCATGGCCTTGGGCGCGCTCAATTACGCTCTCCAGATCCGGCCCCTCCATTTGCGTGGCTTTGCCCTCGCGGGGCTCCGGTCCTTTCGCATTGTTTTTCTTGGCGTCCATAAAGCAGTACGCTGCCGATGGAAGAAAGTTACACAGATTTTAGGGATGATGGATACAAGGCTGGACGATTCACTGTGGTTCTTGCAAGATTCCAGTTACCAACCTGAGCAACTAGGACGCTGCCACGGGGTGCGATTGGGATGGCCTGGATTTGCCGTTCTTCAGGATGCACTTACCCGTTTTCCGCTGAGGCACGTCTTTTCCGTAGTGATTACAAGGTGCCGGTTGAGCCTATTTAGTTCGCGCGGTTCCAAGAGGTTCCACCTTAGGGAGCTACTTCGGAAGCGGTTTCTCGGGACCAATTCGATGGACGAATCGATAACTTGCCGCGCGCCCGTCAGTCGGAAACCGTGGCCGACTAACTGCTGGCCGGTCAAAGCAATTGCGGGTGTTAGACTCCACCTGTTACACATGACAACGATCACAATTTCAAAAGAGGACTACTTGAAGGCCATTGCTGAGGCAGAGGCCGAAGGCCAGACCGTTATTCCCGCGACGCTTGCCCATTGGCTTTCTGTTACCAGACCGGCCGTGACGTTCGCGCTGAAACGGTTGATGAAGGATGGCTTGGTCGTCGCGAAAAGTGACGGCACGATTCGACTCACCAGTCAGGGCAGAGAGATAGCCGAGCGCACGATCGTTCGTCATCACCTGATCGAGCGAATGCTGACGGAGATTTTCGGGATGGCGTGGTATGAGGTCCATGACGAGGCGGAACGGTTGGAGCATGCAGTTTCTACGGCATTCGAGAAACGACTGCTGGCAAGACTGGGGCACAAGGGCGTCTGTCCGCACGGAAATGGACTGGCGATGCGCAGTCCAGCCGAGCGCCGCAAGCGAGGGTTGCAGTTGCTGGTCGAAAGTGAACCCGGACTGCGCTATACCGTCGTCAGCGTTTACGAACGCGACCGCAAGTTGTTGGAGTTTTTCGACCAGGAAGGCATCCGTCCGGGCGTGCATCTGGGAGTGAAGGCGCGAAACTACGATGGCACCGTTACCCTGGCTATCGAAAAACGAGAGATTCGTCTGGGCAAGCCGGCGGCAGAAAAGATCTGGGTCTCTAAATCATAATTTCTAACATCGTGTTTACCATAGTTAACGTCTGATGGTGTATCCTCATTTCCGTGGGGAAGCATAGCCGCTCGTGCTGTGCGCTCTGGCCTTTGAGGAGAAACCGTGAAAGTGTGCAGTTTTGTTCCCGCCTTCGTCTGCTTCGCCGCTTTGATCAATACTGCCGTGGTTCTGATCGCGCCGGATCTATGGGCGCAAGGTGAGACAACCAGCGCCATCCTCGGGCAGGTGATTGATTCCAGCAACGCCGCCATTCCCGGGGCAACGGTCACCATCACCAATCAGGACAATGGGCTCAAGCGCACGGTTCGAACCGATGCCGCGGGACGATTCAACTTTCCCCAGCTACTGCCTGGCAGCTACAGCGTGCGCGCGGAGGCGTCGGGCTTCGCGCCGCGGCAGGTGCCCGATGTTTTCGCGGGCTTGGGCCAGAAACAGACGGTGAATCTCACGCTGCCAGTGGCGCAATCGAAGGAGACGGTCAACGTGAGTTCGCAAGCTCCGATCATTAACCCGACGGAAGCTAACACGACCACAACCTTCAACGCGCCGGCGCTGGAAAATCTGCCGAACCCGGGAAGTGATCTGACCTACCCCTTGCAGTTTGCTCCCGGCGCTGTGATCAACACGGCTGGGAGCAGCAACGATTTCGTTGGCGGTAGCAACGGCTACGGCAACGTCGAGTTCAACGGATTGCCCGCATTGTCGAATGGCTACATCGTGGACGGGCTCGAAACCAACGACCCGCTCACCAACCTCAACAGCGGACTCTCGACCAATCTGGTTCTCGGCCTGAACTCGATCTCCGAGGTGACGGTCAATACGCTTTCGTATTCCGTAGACCAGGGCCGGTACGGCGCGTCCCAGGTGAACTACGTCACCAAGTCCGGGACAAACCAGTTCCACGGCAGCCTGTATGAACTGTGGAATGGTTCTGTCATGAACGCGGCTGATTATTTCACCCACGCCACGCCCGGCAACGTTAAGCCGTTTTCGAATGTCAACCACTTCGGCGGCAGCCTGGGCGGGCCGATCATCCACGACAAGCTGTTCTTCTTCTTCGACGGCGAATGGGTGCGGATCGCGCTGCCGATCTACTCGACCATCACGGTTCCCACGGCAGCGTTTCAGCAGTACGTTCTGCAACAACTTCCCCTCGGCGGCACTGACTCCATCACCGGGGTGCATTATGCACCTGCGCCGGAACTGGTGCCGTTTTATCGAAATATGTTTTCGCTGTATGGCAGCACCAGCGGTACGCCGTTGGCCGTGCTGGGATGCCCGTTTAACGTTGCTGGCGCCGCGGCCTCAGGCACACCGCCGAACGGCAACGGCTGTGCCAATCGCATGGGCGTCTCTCATTCCAGCGATGATCATGAGCAGGTGCAGACGGCGCGCATCGACTACAACATCAACCCGAACAACACCACCTGGTTCCGCTTTCAGGCTGATACGGGATTGCAAGCCGCTTATACCGATCCCATTAATCCAATCTTCAATTCCTATTCACCGCAGCCGCTGTACTCTTTTGCGGCGGGATATACGCACATTTTCTCGCAGAACCTGGTCAACTATTTCAATCCCGCATTCTCGTGGTACTCGAGCATATTCGCGCCGAGCAACCTGCAAGCGACGCTGGCTGCATTTCCCATCGTGCTGCAAGGTGTCGGAGCCAACGCCCCGTTCACCACAATCGGCGGGCTCGACAATACCTGGCCGCAGGGTAGGAAGGCGACTCGTTTCTTCATCAATGACAATCTGGCCTGGAGTCATGGTGCGCACGAACTTCGCTTCGGCACCAACACCCGCATCTTTCGCCTGAACGACTTCGACTTCGGCGAGGGTACGGTGCCGACGGTGAACTACACCGATCTGCCACAATTCATCTACGGCGTCGCCTCGACCGCGACCCAGACCTTCCCGCAATCGCCCAATGAGCCATTCAACTTCCTCAACATTGATTTGTATGCGCAGGACACCTGGCGCGTGACGCCCACATTCACCTTGACCTTCGGCCTGCGCGATACCTACAACTCCAATCCGCTGAACCCGCACGATCAGGTTGCCCGGCTGACGGGCTCGTTCGACTCCATCTTGCATGACCTGAATCAGCCGCTGAATCAGGTGATTCAGACGAATCTCGGGCACCTGTTCAGCGCTACGCCTTTCGCGATTCTTCAACCGCGAATGGCGATTGCCTGGCAATTCCAGCAGAATTCCGTGTTGCGTGCCGGTTTCGGCGTCTTCAGCGATCTTCTGCCGGGAAGCGTAGCCGACCTGATTGGAACCAATCCACCTTATGTTCGGACCTTCCAGGGTGGTCTGCTGGGAACGGTGGGCGGGACTGCGATCGCGCCCGGCGTACCCAATAGCGCCATCAATGCGCTCGCCATGGCGAATGAGAATTTCGGGTCGGGATTCGCGCAGGGCGAGCTTTCCTGCGCTTCTTCGCTGGCCAATTCAACAGCTTGCCTGCCGCCGGTCGCGATCACCGCCGTGCCCAGCGGCCAGATTCACGCTCCCTATTTCATGCAGTGGAGTCTCGGCCTGGAACATCAGATCGGCAACAACGCCAGCCTGAAGGCGCAATACGTCGGCACGCGCTCGGTCGACGAGCCCTACCTCAGCGAAGTGAACGGATACCAAACGGTGTGTCCCGGTTGCTTCGCGCCGTATCCTTACCTCCAGCCGGCTGACGCTCGCTTCGCCGCGGTCACGCAGTTAAACACCGGCGCCGGCAGCATCTACAACGGGCTGCAACTGACCGCGATGATGCGTCCCATACATGGCTTGCAAGGGCAGATCAATTACACCTGGAGTCACTGCCTGGACTACGTCTCCAATGGTGGCTTTCTTTCATTCTCCTCAAACGGCATCCTTGAACCTCTGCCCGGCGAACTTGCCCGCAACTACGCCTCCTGCGACTATGACGTCCGACACAACGTGACCGCGCAATACGTTTATCAATTGCCTTTCAAGGTTCACGATCGCGCCCTGGGTTATGCCGTGAACGGCTGGCAGATCTCCGGCACGCTGTTCTGGCACAGTGGTCTTCCGTTCTCCGTTTTGAGCACGCCCTACTCGGCGAACGGCAACGGGACCCTGCAAGGCAGCGGCCCACAATATGCCAGCATTGTTCCTGGCGTTCCGCTCTACGCCAGCGGACCAATTCCGGGAGTCACGCAGCCGGGCACGATTCAATGGCTGAATCCAAATGCGTTTGTTTCCGTCGTCGATCCCAGCACCGGCGCCTGTTACGGCGGCGACACTCCACAGAACTGCCAGTTCGGAGCTCTGGGCCGGAACGCCCTGCGCGGTCCCGATTTCTTCTGGAGCGATTTCTATCTGACGAAGTGGTTTCCGCTGAGCGAGCGCGTCAAGTTGCGTTTTGAAGTGCAGTGCTTTAACGTCTTCAACCATCCCAACTTCGCGCTGCCCAGCGATATCTACGCTGGCATTCCCGGCCAGCCTTTTACGCAGACCGGATTCGGCGCGCTCACGTCCACCACATCCCCGCCGACGGGACTTCTGGGCGTCGGTCTGGGCGGAGACAGCAGCCCGCGGATGATTGCATTTCAGGCGCGGTTGGAGTTCTGAGAAGCTGCTGACCGGCTGGCATTGCGATCCGCCACGACTCAAGGCCTGAACGCCAGATTATCTCTTACGATTTTGGAAATGGGCAGACGAGGTCTATCGGAACCGGGACCTTATGATGGCTGGATCGTCGGCAACCTGGAAGTAGTCTGGTGCTGTCCTCACCAGATTAGTAATCGAAAGCCGGCAAGGCACACCGAACACTGTTGCGGTGATTTTGCTTGAGAACGAGTGTGGTGAAGGATGTCGGTATCAATCTGAAGAGGTCACTTCTGGAAGCAATAATACGAACGGCAACAACATGCACCGGTCGTTGACCATCGGAGATCCTTCACTTTTCGTATTCAGATATTCACGCGAGCAAATCTTCAATCTTCACCGGCAATTCCCGCACACGAACACCAGTCGCATGGTGCACCGCATCGGTGATTGCTGCGGCGATACCTGCCAGGCCGATCTCGCCAATGCCGCGAGCTCCGAGCTCGTTGATCTCCTTGTCGGGATAGTCGACGAAGTGCACCTCGATTGAGGGTGCGTCGGCATTCACCGCAACCAGGTAGTCAGCCAGACTGCTGTTGATGGGCGCGCCGTTTTGGGGATCGTATTCCGTGCCCTCCAGCAGCGCCATGCCTACTCCCATGACGACTGCCCCCTGAATCTGATTGCGGCCAGCCAAGGGGTTGAGGATCTTGCCGGCATCGATCACCGTGACCACTCGACTGACGCGTAAACGCGCGATCTCCGGTTGCCACGTGACCTCGACGAAGTGACACCCGAAGGATTGGGTCGAGAACTTTGGCTCCGGGTTCCCGAAGGTCCCCGGAGACTGGCCGTTGCCGGTAACCATGCGGAGGTTGGCGCGCCGAAGCAGCTCGAAAAAAGGCACGCCCTTCGCAGGTAGTTCCGCCTTAAGGAACAGCACTCCGTTATCGAAGCTCAGATCTTCAGGTCTGTGGTTCACGAACGGAGATCCCGGCGTGGAAACAGCAACCGTTTTGAGCGACTCAATCGCCTGGTCAGCGGCGGCAAATACAGCGTTCACCAACGAGGGTGTAGCCATCGAGCCGCCCGAGATCGGACCTTCCGGAAGCAAAGTATCGCCGAGTTCGACTTCCACTTTGTCCAGCGGAACGCCTGTTCTTGCCGATGCGAGCTGTGCGAGGTTCGTATAGGTGCCAGTGCCGATGTCCTGCGTGGCGCTGGCCACGCGGCAGGAGCCGTCGTCGCGAAGCTGAATGTTGGCCGCGGCGGGGAAGCGAGCCGCGACCCACGAGCATCCAGCCATCCCCCAGCCAAGTGTTAAGCCATCGCGCTCCATCGAGCCGACAGCAGGATTGCGCTTGGCCCAGCCGAATTTTTCCGCCCCCAGTTGGAAACATTCGAGCATATGCCGCGATGAAAATGGGAGTCCCTGGCCCTCATCGATCTTCGGCTCGTTGCTGACGCGGAGTTTGACGGGGTCCATCTTCAGTTGATGGGCTAGTTCGTTCATCGCGGATTCGATCGCATACAGACCGGGCACCCGGCCAGGGCCGCGCATATCCGCGCCGCCACCGATGTTTCGCCTGGCGCGGCCAAAGGTCACGCGCAGATTGGGCACACTGTACTGGAATGGCGTGCCCTCGCCGCAGCCTTCATGATGGGCATCCAGCATTGACCGAGTGTAGATGTAGTCCTGCTGCAGCGAAACCAGCTTCCCTTCCGTGGTTGCACCCAGACGCACGCGTTGCTGCGTGCGCGGCCGATGTCCGACGGCGTGGAACATCATTTTGCGAGCCAGCACCAATCTCACCGGCCTGCCCACTTGTCGCGCCGCAGCTGCGGCCAGCGGACACAGTGTCCATGGCCACAACTTGCTGCCGAAACCCGATCCTACGAACTTCGTAATCACGCGAACGTTCTCGACCGGCAAGCCGAACATCTGCGCCAGCACACCCCGCAGGTTGACCACGCCTTGCGAGGACTCGTACAACGTCAAGGTTGAGCCCTGCCAGACTGCGGTGGTGGAATGCGGCTCCATCGGATTGTGGGTCTCAAATGGCGTAACGTAAGTGTGATCAAGTTTGACCGGCGCGCCCGCGAAAGCAGCGTCAGGGTCTCCACGCTCATTTTCTAAACGCTTCATCGGTCCGAAGGTCGTCATGACTTCGTCCGGTTCGTCGTCAGCTACGAGGTGCGGGTCGACGTTCGGCTGTTCCGCGGCGTAGGTCGCGACGACGGCATCAGCGGCAGCTTTGGCGGTCTCAAACGTCTCCGCCACGGCGAGCGCAATGTACTGGCCGTAGTAACGAACGACGTCGTCTTCAAACGGCGGGCGGCGCTCTTCGCAGATGCCCGAGAAACCCGGCCCCGGGATGGAACGAAAGATTTTGCCAATGTTGTCGCGGTGCAAGATGGCGCGTACGCCGGGCATCTTATCAGCCGCGCCGGTGTCGAGGCTTAGAATCTTCCCCTTTGCGATTGTCGCTCCGACCGGCACCGCATATAGCATGCCGGGAAAGTGAAAATCTGAGGTGTACTGTGCAACGCCAGTGACTTTTTGGGGCCCGTCGATGCGAACCGTGTCGCGCCCGATTGGTGATGATTGCTGTTGTGTCGGCATGATCGTCCTCCGTCGGCTGGATCAGCCGTTTGCGGCTGTCTGCAGGGTGTGCACAAGGCAGCGCTTCGCCAGTTCAATCTTGAATTTGTTTTCGCTTTGCGGCTTGGCATTGCGCAGCGCGACTTCAGCGGCCTGGCGGAAATTTGCGGCATTCGCGGGCTTGCCGCTGAGCGCTGCTTCCGCCTCGGGCGAGCGCCATGGCTTCGTTCCAACTCCGCCCAAAGCGATCCGGACATAACTGATATTTTCACCATCGACCGTCATCACGACCGCGGCCGAGGCGAGAGCGAATTCATACGACGCGCGATCCCGCAACTTCAGGTAAACCTGCCTGCTTCCGGCGACCGGCGGCGGCAGCGTGACCTGCGTGATAAGGTCGCCGGGTTCAAGCACCGTCTCCCGATCGGGGGTGTTGCCGGGCAAAAGATGGAAGTCGCCAATGGGAATGGTGCGTGTTCCCTTTGGGCCCTCGACGTAGATGATTGCCTCTAGAGCTGCCATGGCCACGCACATATCCGACGGGTTGGTGGCAATGCAATGATCGCTGGTTCCGAGAATTGCGAGGGTGCGATTGCTGCCAGTGATGGCGGAGCAACCGGTTCCCGGTTCCCGCTTATTGCAGGGCGTGGCCGTGTCGCGGAAATAGACGCAACGCGTTCTCTGCACCAGGTTCCCGGCGGTTGTCGCCATGTTGCGAATCTGCCCCGAGGCGCCGGAAAGAATCGCCTGCGAGAGCACGGCATAGTCGCGCTGCACTCTCGTGTGATTCGCCAGATCTGAATTGCGAACCGTCGCGCCGATCTTCAGGCCACCCTCGGACGCGTCCTCGATATTGTCCAGCGGGAGGCGATTGATATCGAGGACACGTGCCGGAGTCTCGACGTTCAGCTTCATGAGATCGATGAGCGTCGTGCCGCCTCCCAGGAAGCGTACGTCGGCGCCCTGCTGCGCGGTTTTCGACTGGGCTGCGGTGTTGATCGCCGCTGCCGGATCGGCAGGCCGGATGAATTCGAAGATATGCATGGAGAATCTCCACTCGGGTTATGCGCGTTTTCGAACTTGTTGGATCGCGGCCACGATGTTGGCATAGGCGCCGCACCGGCAGATGTTGCCACTCATCCGTTCCTTCACGGCCGCGTCGTCCGGACCGCACGGCTCATTGAGCAGTGCCACTGCCGACATGATCTGCCCCGAGGTGCAATAGCCGCACTGATAGGCGTCGCCGGCAAGAAATGCTGCCTGCATTGGATGCATGGCCTCCGGCGTGCCGAGACCTTCGACTGTCGTGATCTCTTTCCCGTCGTGCAGCAGGGCGAGATTGAGACAGGAGAGCACTCGTCTGCCATCTACATGTACCGTGCACGCGCCGCATTGCCCGTGATCGCAGCCCTTCTTCGTTCCGGTAAGTTCCACGCTTTCGCGAATGCAATCCAGCAGCGTTGTTCGTGGATCGATGCGGAGCGAGTGTTCTTTACCGTTGATGCGCAACGTGATCGGGACGGTAATCTCGTCAGCAGAATTCTTCGCTCTTCCGGCCGTAGTGCTCACCGTGGGGTCGAAGGTGGTTGCCATGATTCCTCCTCGGGTGCCGACTGTTATACGCTCATCCGCAGCTTCTTCTCAAGCGTGTGCTTCCCGACGAGCAGAATTCCCGGCCAGTGTTGAGGTTGACGAGTAGCGAATGTGCCCGCAGCAGGATGGTTATCCGTTCCGCGGATCGTCCTTCGGGTCCAGATACTCGAGGCCGAGGGGCCCAATGGCCGTGACTTGCGTAATGTATTCGCCGGACTTGGCCCAATGGAAATGGGGCGTATCGCCGGGCAGAACGACGGCCGCGCCGGGCGGATACGCTTGCAACTTGTTGGCATCGAACTGATCACCCAGTCCAATGTAGAACACGCCGGAGATGACGGTGTATACCCGGTCCTCGGGATGCCGATGCGGCATCAATTTCACATCGTGCGGGACGTGAACCCTGATGGTGTAAGGGCCTTCCTTCGACGGTTCACCTACAAGGATGGCAAGACGCACCGACGGCGGGAACGCCGCGAAAGGTTTCCAGTCGACGTCCTCGGGCAAGATTGTCTTGAAAACGGCTTGTCCTGGTTGATGGGATCGAACGTTTTCGGTCATTGAAACCTCGCGATCCGAACTCAGCCATACATTTTACGCCCGTGATTCCAACTGCAGTTGAGACTGCCACCAATTCTGCGCAGGCCTTTGTAAAAATTACGTTAGCGCCGAAACTGCGTTGCTTGTTGGAGACCCGGGCTTAGAGAGGGGGACTTGGATGTGATTGAAAATACTTGGCTGCCTCCCAGGGATTCGAAAACTGGGAATCATGTGTTTTCAGGCAGTTGCAAGTGATGAAAAGCGCCAAAAACAGCCTGTGTAACCACTTGAAATCGTTAATCGCCTGTGTAATCGCCTGTGTACATTGCAGGCTGAACGACAAAAGCAGGGAGCCCTGGCAGCCGGCGCTGACACGAGTCGTGGACTGACTCGTATCGACAACCCAAGGGGTAGCCTCCAAGGCAGGATGTGAAAACGCAAAGTAAGTTCGCCAACCGCCGCCGCCACCCTTTGAGGCCGGATCTAATGCGGTTGAACTACTGCGCCGACGCCGCTTTGGCAAACAAAGTTTTCTCAGGCCACGGCGGCAGGAGCTTGACTAGAATCCAAAGAAATATGAATGGAAGGATTGTCAGTATGATTGCCGTGAGTAAGCCTTCCCTGGTGGCGAAGCCCATCTTGTAGGTCGTATATCCGAGAAAGCTTTTGGAAAAGAGTTGTCCACCGATGACCACGTTCCAACGCATGGCGAAGATTCCAATCATCGTCAGGCAGCCGGATAGTACGTAAATACGTTTGCGAGCGAGATCGGTCAGTTTCGCGACTTGCGTCAATCCCAGTAGAACAATCGGGGTCACCGTCCCCAGCAGAATCTGCACCACAATATGAGAGAAATAGAGCCTGGTGTGGACCATAAAATCCAGGCTGCGGAAGGATTCATCTGCTTCGTAGATGCGGTGAATCAAGTCCAGCATCTCCAGGCTGAAATCGATGATGAAGGTGTAGAACAGATACTTCGCCACGGTATCGACGCAGCGCATGTCAATTGGCTCTCGTCGCATCCAGTTCAGCAGCATGTACAGCAGCATGACCACCGCTATGCCCGAGACCATTGCGGAGAACAGGAACACCACCGGCATCAGCGGCGATGACCACCACGGGTTGGCTTTCACCGAGCCAAAGATGAAACCCACATACCCATGCAGCAGGAAAGCCGAGGGGATCCCGATCACGGTGATCAGCCATCCGGCGCGTTCGTCGATGTGCAAGGCGTGCGGACTGATATTGGTCGAGCCCAGCGTCAGCATGCGATAAAGCAAGCGCCGCCAGCCGGTAGTGGTCTGCGACAGCACCACGATGTCGTGCCGGTAATCCAGCCAGATTTCCAGCACCAGCACCGCCAGCAGATACCAGAGATAGACGAAGCCGAACATCGCCATGGCGGACGAGACATGCGGCGTCAGATACATTTCGAAAGAGCGCTCGGGATGGCCGAGGTGCAATTGCAGCGGCATGGGCGCAACCAGCAGGAATGCCAACGCCGTCAGCAGCGCCAAACGATACGTAGGCTTCACCGCCTGCACCTGAAAAACCCGCTCCAGCGAAGCCAGGATGAACGCTCCGGCCACCAACCCGGTAATAAATGGATAGAGCACGATCAGCACGCTCCACTGCAGTTCCACTTCATTCGGGTACATGAATCCTTCCACTGGAATCTGCACAAGAGTCTCCTTATCGCACCGAGCCGTCCAGGCCGTTATAAAAGCACTTCGAATGCGTTGCCATTTGCGGTTTCAAAACCTGCACGCTGTGCGTACGCAGGAATTCGTGGATCGGATCTTTCGGGTCCTTCAGATTGGCAAGCTGTCGCGTGCCCGTAGGACAGACCTCGCAACATGCCGTGGTCAGGCCCTTGGTGATCCGGTGATAGCAGAGCGTGCACTTGTTTGCCGTCTTAGTCTGCGGATTGATAAATCGGCAGCCGTAGGGACAAGCCTGGACGCAATAGCGGCAACCGAGGCAGTATTTCTGATCGACCAGCACTACTCCATCCGGAGAAATAAAGGTCGCACCCACCGGACAGACCTGAGTGCAGGGCGAATCTGCACAGTGATTGCAGAGCTTGGGAACAAAGAAGTTCTTGCCGCCAGCTTCCTTGGCCGGAGGAAATCCGTGCTTGCCGCCGTCCGGCGAATCGACTTTGGGATATTCCATCTCCCAATCCGCGATGTGGTAGCGCTCCACCCAGGTACGGTAGTAGCCGTCGGGAACCTGGTTCTCCAGTTGGCAAGCACGCACGCAACTGCCGCAGCCGATGCACTTGGTGATGTCGATGAGCATCGCCCACCAGTGTTCCGACAGGTTGTAGTTGGGTGACGCTTCCGGCGTCCCCGCCAGTATGGAATCCCAGGCAATCGCGGCGGCGGGCAACAAGATGAGGAGTTGGCGACGGGTCATGGTCATGGCGTAACTCCAACATTCATCGCCGGACTGTGCGGCTGATGACAGGTGTTGCAGGCTGCCCCGCCGGAGTGTTCAGCCGCATCCACCTGGGGAAAGTCCTTCGGTTTGGCGAGGTTTTCCTGATGACAACGAGCGCAAAGGATTCTCGTATCCAACTTCGCCGGCGTCACCGCTGCCGGATCGTCGGCGTGCGCTGCCAGCGGGCCGTGACAGGACTCGCACGCCACTCCCTTGTGCACGCCCTTGCTCTTCACATCCAGTACATCGGTATGACAGCCCTCGCAAACCTGATGCCCGGCATAGTGAACTGGCAGGGCCGCAATCTCAGTTATGGCGTCAGCGCGGTAATGACCGTAGCGCCCAAAGCTGCGCGGTACCAGCAAACTGCGCAGTACCAGGAACGCAGCGAGCCCAACCAGAAAAACCGCCGCCACGCGAAAAAGATGTCCGGTATCCTGGAAGATCTTCATGCCTGGGTTCCACCAGAACCGACGTAAGCGGTTGCTCCCCGGCTTCGCTGCGATCCAGCCTTCGAACAATTCGCAAAATGTTCCATTTTGGGATTGATATAAGAGGGAGGTGTCACGCCGCCGTGTTCTAGGTCACGGCTTCACGTGATGTCCATCACGTACGCAAAGGTTCATGGGCGGCGGGCGCCTCAGGAATTGCCTCACCAGCTTTGTAGAATCCGGTGGAGTGTCTCTGCTTGGGCAGCCGCGAATCAGGGTTGCCGCGATAATTGAGCAGCATCCGACGAAAGCGAAGGCCCAGGCCGGGCTAGCGCGTCTTCTTGCCAATCGTGCCGATCACATATGGTCTGACGAATCCGTCGAGATTGCCGATCAAGTTAGTCAGAGCAAGGCCCCAAGCCACGGCCACTCCCGTCAGGGACTGGCGGGAAAAAACCACCAGAAGGGGCCGAAAAAGCTATCGATGACGATGGCCATCCGTGTTAGCAAAGCAATGGTGATGATCGGCGATGACGTGTGTCCCACGAAGAGCAGCGCGATTTCTCCCAGCACCGCCGGGGATGGCTGCGTGGAAGCGCCGAGCTGGTTTGGGATCGGCCTGCGGGTTGAATCACTCGCCGGACATCGCCGCCGCCGCACGCGTCTGATCCGATTGAGCGAAAACTAGCCATTTTGCCAGTGGCGGATTTTGCCGGCAAGTAGTAGATATGAACAGAATAAAGGGTGGGTGCGGTAAATTCACTCCCGAACTATATTGCCGATGAGCCGCGCTGGTTCGGCGGTTGGCTTCGCTTCGGGCCTGGCTTGGACAATCGAAGTTCCGCTTATCCGCAACTGTGTTCACGGAGGACGCTAGTGTCAAAGCACCACAAGGAAGACAAGAAAGCCAAAGACAAAGATAAGCAAGACCCAAAAGCGAAAAAGGCAGAGCCAGCAAAGCCAATACAGCCGGAAGAACTGGCGGCTGTGGGCGGAATTCTGGGGGACGCGGTCGAAACCGCGGGATCAACCTACAGCGACGGACATCCGCAGGATCGGGTGCAATACCTGGAGGCCAAGCTCATTCTCAAGCCGGAGCGCTTCGTTTCCGTCGACAGTTTCCGTGACTTCGGCAAGCTGGTGCAACGGACGGCGAAGAACCTCAAAGTGGGTTTCATTACCGATCCTAAAGTCGGCCGACGGCCTGATATCCGGGAAATCGTGTTCATGGACACCCCCGACTTCCGTCTCTACAACAATGCTTTTATTCTGCGGCGGCGAATCTGCTACGTTGACGGTTTCCCGGTGGGCGATCCGGAAATCGTCTTTAAGTTTCGCCACCCCGACGAAAAGACGGCGGCGGCCATGGACGTGCGTCCGAAGATCGCAGGTAGCTATCAGATTAAGTTCAAGGCTGAGGCCTTGCCGCTCAAGGACCAGTTTGGCGGCTTTCGCCTTTTGTATTCGCACAACTGCGGCTTCGGCTTGAGCCAGATGCACCAAGGCGACCGCCTGGGAATGTGGGCGCTGGCCAGCGTGTTTCCCGCTCTCGCCGTACTGAAGAAGTCGGAGGATGAGGAGGTTTCCCTGGTGAACGAGGCGATTGTCGAAGAGGTGCTGCTGGAGTTGGGGAACCTTGATTTCGGCAAAGGAGTGACGGCCCACTGCAACGTGGCATTGTGGCGTACCCGCGGCGAGCATACCCCGCTGGTGGGCGAGTTCGCCTACCAGGTCAAGTTCAATCGCGGAGATGAATTACACGTGAAGCCGAGAAAATTGTGCGAGCAGTTCTTCATCTCGCTGCAACAGGATGTGAAGGACTGGATCTCGCTGGGCACCACCAAGACGGGCATGGTGTACCGTTTAAAGGGCAATCCACCCCAGAGCCATGAGTGAGGCCACCGTTAAGCCGGCCCTTGAGCCTGTATCCCCGGTTGCGCCCGCAGCCGGTGACATCTCCATTCTCAGCATATTTCTGGAATTCCTCTTGATCGGGGCGACCAGTTTCGGGGGCGGTGTAGTGGCCTACTTACGCAGCGGGTTGGTCACCAAGCGAGGCTGGATCGATGATCAGAGGTTCGTCGAGTATCTTGCGATCAGCCAAACTCTACCCGGCCTCAACGCGACCAATATGGCGGTGCTGGTAGGCGACCAGCTGCGCGGATTTTTCGGGGCGTTGGCCGCCATCGTGGCTATCTGCCTGCCGGGCGCCGTGCTGATGCTCATTGCCGGGGCTTTATATCAGGCGCACGGCGACGAGCCGCTGGTCACAGCCATGCTCAGAGGTGTGGCGGCAGCCGCCGTGGGGCTTATCCTGGCAACCACAATTCAGTTGGGCAAGAAGTCGCTAGCTCACGTCTACGACCTGGTGTTCGTAGGACTCACCGTCTTCGGCGTCGATCGCCTTCACCAGTCGGTGCCGCGAGTGCTGATCGCCGTCGGCATCCTGGCGATCCTCTGGTACCATCCCCGCAAACTCGCGGAGGTGCACCGATGAATCAGATCCTTGCGCTGATTCGCGTGTTTTCCTATCTCTCGATCCTGACCGTTGGCGGTGGACTGGCGGCCTTTCCCGAGATGAAGGTACTCACTGTCGACGTGCACAAATGGCTCACCTTCACTCAGCTCATTCATCTTTACAGCATGGGGCAAATCGCTCCCGGACCGAACATGATGATGATCGTCAGCATCGGCGAATGGGCGGCGGGCATTCCAGGCGCTATCGTTGTTCTCGTCGCCTTTTTCGGCCCCACCGCCGTACTGGCGTTTTATGTAGGACGCCTGTGGGTCAAGCTGGAAAAGTGGCCATGGAGAAATTCAATTCAGCGCGGACTTTCCCCTGTCGCCATTGGATTGCTCCTGGCCGGTTGCTTGAGTCTGGCCAGGGGAGCGGTAAGTGGCTGGATCACGCTAGTCATCATGCTTGCGGTGCTTTTAATCTTGCTGCGCTCGAAGATCAATCCTGCTTTTCTGGTCCTGGCCGGCGCCATTGCTGGTGGCTTCGCCTTCTACCGTCCCTAATCAGCGGGAATGTTTGCCCAAGACTCAACCGCCCTGACCGGTTCGACCCGGTATGGCCGCCGGTCTACAATCGCCATGGTCGGGCTGTGCAAGCAACAGCCCAAATTAGGGGAGATGAAATGAGTGACGATCAGGAAAGCATCAGGCTACGGGAGGCACGAACTGGCAAGGCCGCGTGGAAAAAATGGGGTCCCTATCTGAGCGAACGTCAATGGGGCACGGTGCGCGAGGACTACAGTGAGGATGGCAATGCGTGGGACTACTTCTCGCACGACCAGGCCCGATCGCGGGCCTATCACTGGGGTGAGGACGGCCTCGCCG
The DNA here is from genome assembly GCA_049695855.1 of Candidatus Korobacteraceae bacterium. Taxonomy (GTDB): domain Bacteria; phylum Acidobacteriota; class Terriglobia; order Terriglobales; family Acidobacteriaceae; genus Bog-257. The sequence goes on from JBAVSY010000059.1 coordinate 24,821, forward strand.
GTTTCAGTGATGACAAGCAGTTCCTCTGCTTGAGCCTGGCACTGTGGAACGGTAAAGATCCGATCCTGAAAGAACGCCTCTTCGGATTGACCAACAGCGAAGGCAATCATGGCGAGGACGTCAAGGAATATTACTTTTACCTCGACAGCACACCGACCCACTCGTACATGAAGTACTTGTATAAGTATCCGCAGACTGCGTATCCCTACGATAACCTGGTCAGCACTAATAAGCGGCGCAGTCGCACGGAGATGGAATATGAGCTGCTGGATACTGGCGTCTTCCAGGATGACCGTTACTGGGACGTATTCGTGGAATTCGCCAAGCAGAGTGCGGAAGACACCTTGGTTGAGATTACCGTCTGCAATCGCGGACCGGAAGCTGCAGCTCTGCATGTGCTGCCGACCCTGTTGTTTCGTAACACTTGGACGTGGTGGCCAGACACTGCTAAGCCCAGCATGACTCAAGTGGCCGGTGAGAAGGCAAACGTGGCCATCTCTGCGTCTCATGCCAAATTGGGTGACCGATACCTATACTGCGACGGAACCCCGTCGCTGTTATTTACCGAGAACGAGACCAACCAGGAGCGAATCTTCGGCAAGCCGAATACCACTCCTTACGTGAAGGACGCGTTCAACAACTATATCGTGCACGGAAAGCAGGATGCGGTTAATCCGCAGCACACCGGAACCAAGGCCGCGGCGCACTATCAAGTTACCGTTGCAGCCGGGCAAAAGGCGACCATTCGGCTGCGGTTGAGCGACGCTGCTCCAACTGCTATGGGAGATCCGTTCAAGGATTTCGCCAGGATCATGGACACGCGTAAGCGCGAAGCGGATGAGTTTTATCGTGTCGTCATTCCGGGACGGCTCACCGAAGATGAAGGCCGCGTGATGCGGCAGGCCTTGGCCGGAATGCTGTGGACCAAGCAATTCTTCGGCTTTGATGTCGACATGTGGCTGGAAGAGCATGGCGTGGATCCGCTACAGACAGACGGAAAGAAGATCCGTAATCGCGAGTGGTTTCACATGGTGAACGAGCACGTGATCTCGATGCCCGACAAGTGGGAATATCCCTGGTATGCGGCGTGGGACCTGGCATTTCACACCATGGCGTTCAGCGCCGTCGACGTCGACTTCGCCAAGGAGCAACTGGACCTGATGCTGCAGGAGTTCTTTCTTCATCCCACCGGGCAGATCCCAGCCTACGAATGGAACTTCGGCGACGTGAATCCTCCGGTACACGCCTGGGCCACGATTTTCCTGTATCGCACCGAGCTGGCGCTTCGCGGCCAGGGCGACATCGAGTTCCTCAAGCGTTCGTTTGCCAAGCTGATGCTGAACTTCAGCTGGTGGGTGAATCGCAAAGACCGGTTCGGCAAGAATGTTTTTGAAGGCGGATTTCTTGGATTGGACAATATCGGCGTCTTCGATCGCAGCGCTCCTTTGCCAACCGGTGGATCGCTCGAACAGGCTGACGGCACTGCGTGGATGATGCTGTTCGGTCAGAACATGGCAGAAATTGCCATCGAACTCGCGGCCCATGATCCGTTCTACGAAGACATGGTCATTAAGTTTGCCGACCACCTGCTGTGGATTGCGCGAGGCATGAATCAAACCGGTCCTGACGGCATGTGGGACGAAGAGGACGGATTCTACTACGATGTGTTACGGCTTCCCGATGGCACCGCGCATCGGCTGAAGGTTCGCTCCATGGTCGGACTGCTACCCATCTGCGCGACCACGGTGATCGAACCCTGGCAGCGGGAACGCGTGCCCAGAGCGCATGCAGTGCTGGAGGAACGTATGAAGCGCATGCCCGAATTGCGAAACAGCATTCATCCCACAGGGAAAAATCATCTTGGATATGGCGGTCGCGGCATCGCCGCAGCAGTGAATCCGGAACGTCTGCGCCGAATTCTGACCCGCATGTTGGACGAAAAAGAATTCCTGAGTCCCTACGGAATCCGGGCGCTCTCTCGTTATCACGAAGAACATCCCTTCGTGGTCAACGTGGGCGGGCAAGAGTACCGCGTGAGCTATCTGCCGGCAGAATCGGATTCAGGCATGTTCGGAGGCAACTCCAACTGGCGCGGCCCGATCTGGATGCCCGTCAATGCCCTTATCATCCGCGCCCTGCTGACCTATTTTTTGTATTACGGCGATAGCTTCAAGATCGAATGCCCGACTGGATCCGGACACATGATGAACCTTTTCGAAGTTGGGCAGGAGATCGCAAACCGGCTGACGAAAATCTTCTTGCGCGATGAGTCGGGTCGTCGGCCCGTATTTGGAGGCACCGAGAAGTTTCAGACCGATCCTTACTGGAAAGACAATATTCTGTTCTACGAATATTTTCACGGGGACAACGGCGCAGGTCTGGGAGCCAGCCATCAGACAGGATGGACCGGCATCGTCGCCAAGTTCCTCGAGATCTTCGGGCGCTTGGATGAAAAGCAGTTATTGGAATCGGGCAAGCTAAAATCGTTCGCTACGCCGGAATCGAGAAAGTAGAGCGCAGTCGCTTGATCGGTTTTACGCCAAGCACAGCGGCTAAAGCCAGTTCCTCTTCGAATGTCATTGCACCGCTGGGGCGGTGCTCCACCCTATGCCCCAAATGCGAAGCCTCTAGAGACGGTCCCGCGATGCGGACAGCTCATTTTTGTGCCGCCGCCGGTGCCTTCACCGTTCGCTGTACAGACTCCACCAGCGACACTAGGGGCTGCCAACCGGTTTCTTCACGAATCCGGCTGGTGTCGTACCAGCGATTCTGCAGCGAGCGCTCGAGCTGGCGATGGGAAAGCCGCAGGTCACCCATGGGCAGCAGCGGCCGCAGCAGTTCGGTAATGGGCCCTGCGACGCGGAGTGGCCAGGGGGAAACAAAGCGCGTCGCAGACCCGTCGACCGAGCTCTTGACGGCGTGATATTGGCGAAGCGTCAAATTGTCGTCGTCGATGATATTGAACTGTTGGAGGCCGCTGCCCGAGGCCGCGGCCACTTGCATCGCGTCGACCAGATTCTCTACATAGTTCAGGGGAATGCGATTTTCCGGATTGCCGAAGACGAGGTTGGTCTTGCCCAATCGGAAGGCCAGAATACCCAGAGGCAGCGGTCGAGGCGGCCCGTAGACCAGGCCGGGGCGAAGCACGACGGTAGGGATTCCGGTGCGCTGGGCGAAGGAGCTGACCAGACGATCGGCGGCGATGCGCGATTCCGAATAAGGGTCACGTTGCTCAGGATGCTCGTCGAAGGCGGTGCTTTCATCGATGCGGGTGCCTTCGGCGATGGGTCCATAAACCGAGAGCGAGCCAATGTAAACGATGCGTCCGACGCGCTGCTGCTCGCAGGCCGCCAGGACGCGTTCGGTTCCGGTTACATTGGCTTCGAAGTAATCCTTGCGTGAACCGGGGGCGCCGACCTTGGCCGCGAGATGGTAAACGACGTCGGCTCCTGCGACCGCCTGAGCGATGGACTCCGCATTCTCCAACACGCCACGGATAATTTGCGCGCCGGCACGTTGCAGTTCATCGGCACGATGCGAAGGTCGCGCCAGGACCTGTACGGGCAGTCCTTTGGTGAGCAGATCTCGCACCAGAAACGAACCCAGAAATCCTGTACCGCCGGTTACGCCGACCCTCATGCCGTAGTATTCCACCAATGTTGAGCGTAGGAGGCCCGCAGCGTGATCCGTGTCCTCGACCGGGCTTTTGCTCGTATGTTAGATTACACTTTCGCTTTTCAATAAAGTTTGTGGCGCAGGAGAAGTCCAAAGGGCCGCTCCGGCGCATCCGTGATTTCGCTCCCGTGAAGCAGTTGAGGCGCACACTTCGAGAGATCGTGCTTTGACCATCGCAGGCTACATTGTCCTGATGGTCGCCGCTATCCCCGGCATTTATTATCTGCTGGCGATCTACAGTGCGATTCGTTACCGTCGGGTCTCCCGCGAAGAGAATCCGCCCAACAACGATTTTTTTCCGCCCATCAGTTGTCTGAAGCCGATTCGCGGGCTGGATGAAGACGCCTACGAAAATTACGCCAGCTTCTGCCGCCAGGACTATCCCGAATACGAGATTGTGTTTTGCGTCGACGTCGACGACCCGGCGCTGCCGGTGCTGGAAAAGCTGATCGCCGATTTTCCCGAGCGCAAGATTCGCCTGCTGTTCGGCTCCGGGCGCAACGCTATCAACGACAAGATTGGGCGACTGACTCGGCTGGTTAGCGAGGCGCAGTACGATCTGCTGGTCATCACCGACGGCGACATTCGCGTTGGGCCCGACTACCTGCGGGCGGTGGCGCATCCGTTCCGCGATCCCAAAGTTGGCGGCGCGACCACGCTGTATGTTTCCACCGAAGAGACGACATTCGTGCAGGAACTGCACTCGATCGGGATGATCTCCGACTTCTTTGCGGGAATTCTGGTGGCCTGGCAACTGGACGGCGTGAAGTTCATGTTCGGGCAATCGATTGTCACGACCAAGCAGCGCATTGCCGGCTTCGGCGGCTACGAGATGATTGAGAATCGCCCGGCCGACGACCTGAATGTCGGCCGACTGGTGGCGCAACAAGCCGAGGTCAAGCTGCTGCCGTACATCGTGAAGTCGGTCGCCGATTTCGCCTCGCTCAAAGACCTGTTCTATAAGCGCGTGCGCTGGATGACGGTGATGCGCCTGGTGCGGCGGCAAGGCCATCGCGGGCTGGTCTTCACCTGGGGATTGATCTGGGCGTTGATTGCCGTGGCGACGCATCCCACGTGGCCGGTGGCTCTGGGTTATCTTGGCAGCTACGTCGTGCTGCGGGTCATCATCACCTGGCTGATTGGAGTGCGGGTGATGGGCCAGAAAGGCCTCTGGCCAAAGATGTTGCTGATTCCGCTGTGGGACCTGGTGGCATTCGCGATCTGGGTGGCCAGCTTCGGGCGGAACACGATTCGCTGGCGCGGCTTCGACTATCGCATTCGTGACGGGATATTGGTGCCGGTGAATCCCGGGAACGTGCCGCAAGGGAAAGGGTGAAGCAGTTTCGCGTTTCGCGCAAAGCTGCAAAAGGCGAAGTGGGCGCGGGCTGAAATCACACCTGGCTCAACCTCGTTTTGTGCCAGGGCACATCTTTAGACATACCGGACCAGATGGGTTTAAACAGGCGTTCGCTCCGCCGACCGCGGCTGAAGGCGTTTTTGATGGACATCGATTTCGCCGAACTAGACTAGCCGCACCAGCCGAATCGCTTCAATAACAAAGGGCGCAGCCAGTGCGCCCTTTTTGTTTCCGCTGACCTTCTTACTAAACGGTGACCGGCTGCTTTGCCGGCACCGGAACCGGAGTCATCCAGTTGAAGCGGTCTTCGACGGTACCGTTTACGATCCCGTAGAATTCCTTGCGAACCGTCTTGGTAACGGGGCCACAGACACCATGACCGACTGTGATCTTGTCGACCGAGCGAATAGGCGTAATCTCGGCAGCCGTCCCGCTGAAGAACAGTTCGTCGGCGATGTAAAGCATTTCGCGCGGGATGATCTGCTCAACCACCGGAAGGCCTAGCTCGTGAGCGATGTGGATTACCGAGTTGCGGGTAATACCGGGAAGGACGCTGTTGCCTAGGGGCGGCGTATAGATGCGGTCTTTGTGCACGACAAAGATGTTCTCGCCCGAGCCTTCGCTGACGTAGCCGTTGACATCCAGTGCAATGCCCTCGCTGTAGCCGTTCACGATGGCTTCCATCTTGATGAGCTGCGAGTTCATGTAGTTGGCGCCTGCCTTGGCCATGGTCGGCATGGTATTCGGCGCCAGACGCGTCCACGACGAAACGCAAACGTCGACTCCATCCTCGCAGTCAGCGGCACCCAGGTACTTGCCCCACTCGTAATTGGCAATATAAACCTCGGTGGGCGAGTTGAATGGGTTGACCCCGACCTGACCGTAGCCGCGCAGCACGATGGGGCGAATGTAGCAGGGCGACACTTTGTTGGCCGCCACCACATCCACCGTACCCTGAACCATCTCGTCCAGTGAAAAGTCCAAGTCAATGCGATAGATCTTGCATGACTGGAGCAGGCGAAGGGTGTGATCCCGCAGGCGAAAAATAGCGGGCCCCTTGGGTGTGTGATAACAGCGAATCCCCTCAAATACCGATGAGCCGTAGTTGACCACGTGGGCCATCACGTGGATCTTTGCCTCATCCCAGGGAATCAGGTGACCATTGTGCCAAACGAACTCACTTTCCTTAATGGCCATTCCGAGCTCCTTCAAAAGCGGAGTAGTACAAATTTGTTATGCTGCCGGCCCGAAGATCCTGCGTGCCGGAGTTGATTTACACTCTGCGGCGATCGGTGGAGGTGCACCATTGGGAATTCAGCTTAACTGGAGATTATATCCGAGGACTGCAATCCCAAAGCTACCCATTTTTCGGGTTTTACGCCGCCCGTGACCGAGCCCACCAGAATGGATGCACGCCGCAACCAAAAGGGGTCCGAAAATCGTGCGAAAACTCCGGGGCGCGTAAAGGCACGGCTTGTGGCTTGCCGCGGCACGGCGTTTACAATGGAACGTAACCACACTTCAGCCCGGAGACATCCGCATTCGCACCTATAATCTTTGCCTGGTGGGCTTAGGCAATGTTGGCAAAGCCTTCGTCGCACTCCTTCAGAAAAAACAACTGGAGCTCAACAGCCGCTACGGGATTGAGGGCCGCGTGACCGGCATTGCCTCGCGCCGGCTGGGCTGGCTGGTAGCGCCGGGGGGATTCACTCCCGCGAAGGTCCTGGCAGCCGATTTCTCCGAGGCCCAGAGAGCCGGTGACCTTCGCGAGTGGCTCCGGCTGGGTCAAGCTGACGCGCTGCTTGAAACCAGTTCGCTGAACGCCACAACGGGCCAGCCCGCGATCGACCATATCCGCGCGGCCCTGGAAAATGGTGCCCACGCCATCAGCGCCAACAAAGGTCCGGTCGTGCATGCCTATCGGGAACTGACGAAGTTAGCGGCGGCCAAAGGCAGGAGATTTCTTTTCGAATCGGCGGTGATGGACGGCGCGCCGATTTTCTCGCTCTTTCGCGAGGCCATGCCGGCCGTAGAGATCCGTGGGTTCCGCGGCATCCTGAATTCTACGACCAACCTAATTCTAGAGGGCATGGAGTCAGGGATGACTTTCGATGCGTCCGTGCGCAAGGCCCAGGAACTGGGGGTGGCGGAGTCCGATCCGACTGACGACATTGAAGGTGTGGATGCAGCGGTAAAGGTAGTTGCACTGGCCAATGTTCTGATGGAAGCCGACTTGAAGCTGGATGATGTTGCGCGCCAAGGCATCCGGGGAATAACCGTCGAACAGTTGCGCGATGCCCGGGCAAACGGCGAAGCTTGGAAGTTAGTGTGCAGCGCCAGGCGCAACTCGAGTAGGAAAGTGACGGCCTCGGTTCAGCTTGAGCGCCTACCACTTTCCGATCCCTTGGCGCAGGTGCAAGCAACGTCGTCGGTTATCAGCTTTGAGACCGACATCCTTCCCCGTCTAATCATTATCGAGCAGGACCCGACCGTGGAAACTACGGCGTACGGCTTGCTCGCGGATTTCCTCATAGCAGTCAGGAGTTGATAGTCATGTCATTGGGTGCCAAGATGGTCGGCTCACTTCCACAGTTGGACACGAACTGGGTGCGTCAGCAGTTCCCTTCCCTGCGTCAAGCGGTAAACGGACAGCCCGCAGTGTACTTCGATGCGCCTGGTGGAACTCAGGTGCCACAGCGGGTGATCGACGCTATCGCCAATTACCTATCGACTTCGAACGCGAACACCGGTGGAGCGTTCTCGACTAGCCGCCGCACCGATCAGATGATCGCCGACGCCCGCGCTGCCATGGCGGACTTCCTGAATTGCGCGAGGGACGAGGTGATTTTGGGACCGAACATGACCACGCTGACCTTCGCCCTGAGCCGTGCCGTTGGGCGCGATCTGAAAAAGGGCGATGAGCTGCTGGTCACCTGCCTGGATCACGACGCCAATGTCTCTCCCTGGGTGTGTCTGGAGGAGCGGGGGGTGAAGGCTCGGACCGCCGACATCAAGCCCGCGGACTGCACCCTGGACATGTTCGACCTCGCGGCGAAGATTCGGCGCACGACCCGCCTGGTGGCGGTAGGTTGGGCAGCGAATGCAGTGGGCACCATCAACGATGTGAGCGAGGCTGTGCGGCTGGCTCACGCAGCCGGGGCAATGGCCTTCATCGATGCCGTGCACTACGCTCCGCACGGCCCTATCGACGTGCAGGCCCTGGATTGCGACTTCCTGGCCTGCTCCAGCTACAAGTTCTTCGGCCCGCACCTGGGAATTCTTTATGGCAAGCGAGAGCAGTTAATGCGGCTGCGTCCTTATAAGCTGCGCGCCTGTACAGAGCAGTTGCCCGATCGCTGGGAAACGGGTACCCAGAACCACGAGTGCCTCGCCGGACTGATCGCAGCCGTCGACTATATCGCCGATCTTGGCCGTCATCACCATCCCGAAATCACAAATCGGCGCGAGGCAATTCTCGCTGCCTACGAACTGATTCGGCAGCATGAGCGCGCACTAGCTGCACAGTTGATCGCCGGACTGTTGGCGATTCCGGGACTGACGTTCTTCGGCATCAAGGATCCGGCACAATTCGACCGCCGCACGCCAACCGTGGCCATCCGGATGGAGGGTCGTTCGCCACGCGAACTTGCGAGCCACTTGGGAGAGCGCGGCATCTTCACCTGGGACGGGAACTATTATGCCCTCGATCTCGCGGAGCGGTTGGGGGTACAGCAAAACGGAGGCATGCTGCGCATTGGACTGGCGCACTACAACACAGCGGAAGAGGTGGAGCGAGTGCTGGCTGAGCTGCGAGGACTTGCCGAAGGATAGGGATCGCCGATATCCGCAGACGACTGCCCGTGTCCGCCTGGACTTATTTCGCGTTCAGCGCCTTAATTTGCTGAACCAGCGTATCGATTTCTTCCGTCGTCAGTTTGCCGGTGTACTTGGGCATATGACCTTTACCATTGGTGATGATGTTGCGTAGATCGTCGGCGGGCGCGGCAGCGACTTTTTCGGAGATGAGCGCAGGCCCGCCAAAGTGACGCCCTTCGGCGGTCTTACCGTGACACTTGGCGCAGTTTTTCTCGAAGACTGGATTTGCGGTCAGGCTGGCGGCAGACGGCGGGGTTTGAGCGAGTCCTGCGATAACTGGGACGAATAACGAACAAGCGGCAATGATGCACTGGAATCTTTTCAAGTCGGGCCTCGTCGGGATTGGTTCGTCGCTGCTTTCGGCAGGCACGAACCACTATTACACCAAAAGCGGCAGCGAGACAAAATCCGGTCCACTCTCTTGCTAGCAAAGCCGCCGCTCTGCATTTATAATCCGTGCTCCCGCGGAGGATGACGATTCATGCGCGGCGTGCCTCGCTGGTTGACAGTGGTGGCTGTGCTCGCGATAGCGACGGCGGTGTGTGCGTTCGACCTGCGCCGGGCGCTAACTCCCGCGTCATTCGTTTGGCAACTCTCCGCAACCACGATTCCGGCCGACGGCTTCACCTCTAGCGAACTTGCAATTCGCTCCTCCAATGGCCATGACCTGCGCAACTTGCAGGTGGAGACCGAAACGCCACACCGTGCAACGGTCGAGTCCTTGACCATCGAGGGAGCCTCGGCCACCGCTTCTCTACGCGCCGCTGTGCTGCCCGGCGACACGCGCTTGCGCTTGACCGCTCCCGGCTTCGCGCCACAGGAAATCACCTTGCGAATGACCCCTGACATCGGAGACGCGATCGGCGATGGCACCCCGGATTTCCTCCGACTGCACGATCCTGCCGACCGCCTGGCTTTCCGTCACTGGTTCACGCTGCTGGCAGAGTCGCAGTATTACCGTGGCAAGTCGCTGCCGCTGGAGATTGACGATTGCGCCGCTTTGTTGCGTTTCGCCTATCGCGAAGCCTTGCGCGAACACGATGCCGCCTGGGCACACGGCATGGCGCTGGCGGCTCCCGCCTCGGCCGGCGATATTCAGCAATATCAGTATCCCTATACTCCACTGGGGCCAGCGCTGTTTCGCGTGCGCGGCGGAAGCTTCGCTGAAGGCGACCTGCGCGACGGGGCCTTTGCGCAGTTCGCCGATGTCGCGACTCTGCGGGGGCACAACACCTTTCTCGTCGGACGAAATCTGAGCCGCGCGCGGCCGGGTGACCTGCTGTTCTTTCGCCAGGACGAGGGACGCATGCCGTTCCACGCCATGATTTTCCTGGGCCGCAGCCAGGTCGAGCCGGACAGCGAGCAGTTCGTCGTCTACCACACCGGCCCGACGGGAAAACTCCCGGGCGAGATGCGACGTCTCTCAGTTGCGCAACTGTTGAACTATCCCGATCCGCGCTGGCAGCCGGTGCCGTCCAATCCCGGATTCCTCGGCGTCTATCGCTGGAATATTTTGCGAGGCGGCGAATGATGTGGAGGATTTCTAACTCGCGGAAAAGAGTGATTGGGTGTCGCCCCTCCGCGGCTCCGCTCGATTCTCGGCCTGACCCGGGGCTTAACCACCCCAATCCGCGCAAAACCGGCGCGGCTTGGGGCCCCGGTACGCCCCGGGCTAAGTCCATAGCCGCCGCTTCGCGGCTGGTCTGGCTGCCGGCTTGCGAGTTCTTCGCAGCAACGAAAGAAATCGCGTTTGGGGTTCGGTGGAAGCGCCGGGCTTTAAGCCCGGCGACCACGAACGCCAGCGAAAATGGCCTTAGCCCTAGTCGGCTGGGGCTAAAGCCCCATTCTCGCTTCCGCACTTGTGGCACGGCTAAACAAGGCGCTGAAAAAGTCAGTTTCGACGCGTTTTTGAAGGGGCGCACCTTTAGGTGCGCCGTACAAGCCCTTTATTTTTGTCATTCCTCGCGGGCTTCAGCCCGCGAGGAATCTGCTTTTCCGAGTTTTTCGGCGGCTTGTAGAGCCACGCCTTTCCACCATCGACTTTGCAGCGCGCTTGTCCTTCTGCTCCTGCTCCAGCTTCTCATCCTGCCGCTGGCCGCCCAGGACGCCGACACCGAATCCTATTTCTCGCTCACCAGCGAACGCACTTATCTGCCCGGCGAGAAGCCGGAAATCTCCGTCAATGCCCACAATGTGGGACACCTGGAATTCCGCGTCTACCGGGTCAACAATCCGGTGAAATTCTTCAGCCAGATGCAGGAGCTGCACAACTTTGGCGGGCAGGCTCCGGCCATGCCCAAACAAGCACGCACCTGGCTGGAAAAGTTTCATGCCTGGAAGCACCGCATCTGGGCCATGATTCGCGACTTCATCCGCGCCCAGTTCTCGCCCGACTCGCGCCACCAGATTCGCCTGTGGGAGCTGGGCGGTGGCGAAAAGAAGCAAGGCCCCAACGTTCAGACTTTCGCGCAAGTCCCGGTGCTCAACCAGCAGCAGGTGGTGTCGGTGTGGAAGTGGGCGGTGCCTTCGCATGAGCAGTGGGAGAGCATGACCGTCGCCGTGCCCGTCAGCGACAAAGGGGTTTACCTGGTGGAGGCGACCGACGGCCGTCTGCGCGCTTACACCATCGTCGTAATCACCGAGATCGCGATCATCACCAAGGCCGGGCCGGGCCGCCTGATGAGCTTCGTGGTCGACCGCCGCAGCGGCGATCCCATCAGTGGCATGCTGGTACGGGTGTGGATCGATCAGAAAGAAGTTGCTTCGAAGACCACCGACGCGCAGGGCCTGCTCGACACATCCGTCGACGCCGCCAAGCCCGAGAATGTTGCCGTGCTGGCCACCAGCGCCGATCAGTTTGCCATCAACACACCGGGCGCCTGGAACCTGGGCAACGCGCCCGATCGCAGCTTGAAGGGCTATACGTATACCGATCGCCCGGTGTATCGCCCCGGCGACACGGTGCACTTCAAGACCATCGTGCGCGCCCAAACTGCGAGCGGCTACAGCGTCCCGCAAGGTCAGGAGTTGAGCCTGGAGATGCGCGATCCGCAGACTTACGAGGTGATGTGGACCCAGACCGTGAAGCTGAGCGACATGGGCACGGCGAATTGGAATTACGCCATTCCCGCCGACGCCAAGCTAGGTTCGTATTATCTCTCGATGCAGATGGGCGAGCGCTACGTCGAGGGCACGAACTTTTCCGTCGAGGATTACAAGAAGCCCGAGTACGCAGTGAAGGTGACGGCGCAAACGCCGCGGGTGATCGAGGGTCAGCCGATCAAGGCCACCATCGATGCGCGCTACTACTTTGGCGAGCCGGTATCGAACGCCAAGGTGAAGTGGGTGGTGCACACCTCGACGTATTGGCCGATGGGCCGCGATGAAGATGAAGATCAGGCGGACGCCGGCGATCAGGGCGACAACGGCGACGCGCAGGATGACGATAGTTACGGCGGTGATCAGGAGACGGAGCAGAGCGGCACGCTCGATGCCGACGGCAAGCTGCAGATCACGGTGCCGACCAAGGTCGACAGCAAGAGGCAGGACCTGGTCTATCGCATCGAAGCGCGCGTCACCGATGCGGGCAATCGCGAGATTGCCGGCCACGGCTTCGCGCTCGCCACCTACGGGAGTTTCTTCCTGACGGCCGAGCCGAACTCCTATGTCTACAGCAAGGGCAGCACCGCGACCGTCACCATCACCGCGCAGGACTACGACAAGAAGCCGGTGCAAACGTCTTTTCAGGTGCAGATGAATCGCTGGGACTGGCGCAAAGGCGCGGGCCCGGTGGTCACCACGACGCAAGGCCAGACTGATGCGAGCGGGAAGGCGCAAGTGAAACTTACGATTCCTGACTCCGGGGAATTTCGCGTGCGCGTGTCGGCCACCACGCCCGAGAAGCGCGACCTCGAGACGACCGCGTACCTCTGGGCGCCGGGCGAAAGCGGCTGGTGGAGCGGCCCGGCGCAAGAGCGGGTGCAGATCGTTCCCGACAAGAAAACCTATCAGCCGGGCGAGACCGCACACGTGCTGATCGTGACCAGTAAAGAGCCAACCTCGGTGCTGATGACGGCCGAGGGCAACGGCCTTTACTCCGGACAAGTGATCAAGAGCAGCGGCGGCAGCATCACTGTCGACGTTCCCATCCGGCCCGAGTACGCGCCGAACTTCTATGTTGCGGCGGTTTTCATTCGCGGCAACAAACTCTATCAAGGCTCGAAGAGCCTGAACGTTCCGGCCACCGCGCATCAGCTCAACGTGCAACTGGTGCCGTCGAAGTCGCAGTATCAGCCGGGCGAAGCCGCCAGCTACACCATCAAGGCCAGCGATTCTAGCGGCAAGCCGATTGCTGCCGAGTTCAGCCTGGGCGTGGTCGACGAGGCGATCTACGCCATCAAGCCCGACACCACGGGCAGCATCCTGAACGCGTTCTACGGCAAGGTGTATTCGCAGGTCAGCACCGAGACGTCGCTCAGCTACTACTTCAACGGCCAGGCGGGCAAGCGCAAAATGCAGCTGGCCAAGGTGCGTTCGTCGCGCGCTATGGCGCAGCTCAAACCTGAACGCCTGGTGCAACCGAAGATCCGCAAGGCGTTTCCCGACACCGCCTACTGGGTCGCCGACATTCGCACTGCCGGCAACGGTCAGGCGACGGTGCACTTCGATTATCCCGACGCCATCACTTCGTGGCGCGCCACCACGCGCGGCGTCACCCAGGATACCAAGGTGGGCAGCGCGGTGGAGAACACCATCGTTCGCAAGAACATCATGGTGCGGCTGGTGGTGCCGCGCTTCTTCCGTCGCGGCGACGAGATCACGCTGTCGACCATCGTGCAGAATTACCTGCCCACCGACAAGATGGCGCAAGTCTCCATGCAGTTTGACGGCCTGCAAGTGCTCGACGGCGCGCAGCGCGACGTGAACGTTCCCACGCGCGGTCTGGTGAAGGTCGACTACCGCGTGCGCGTGCTGAATGTCGATTCGGCGAAGGTGCTGGGCAAAGCGCTCACCGATGTCGAAAGCGATGCGATGGAACTGACGCTGCCGGTCGTGCCGCTAGGCGTCAAGCTGGCAATCTCGAAGTCGGGATCGTTTGCCGGCGCGGGCACCAGCGATACTTCGCAGCTGCTGACGTATCCCACCGGCGCGGAGCCGGGCACGCGCAAGCTGACTATCAGCGTGATGCCGTCGATTGCAGGCAGTGTTTTCGCGGCTCTCAGCTACCTCACGTCGTATCCGTACGGCTGCACCGAGCAGACCATGTCGAGCTTCCTGCCCGATGTGCTGGTCGCGGACGCAACGCAGAAGCTCGGCGTGAAGTCGAACATCGACCTGGTGACTTTGCACAAGCAGGTGCAGGCGGGACTCGACCGTCTCTACACCTATCAGCACGACGACGGCGGTTGGGGCTGGTGGCAGACCGACGACAGCCATCCTTTTATGACCGCGTACGTCCTCGCCGGGCTGAGCCAGGCCAAGGCCGCGGGCTTCGACGTGAAGCAGGACGCGATGGACAAAGGCCGCGATTGGCTACGCGGGCAGTTCGATCACTCGCAGAAAGTTCGTACCGACTTGCGCGCCTACATGGCATACGCGCTGGTGCTGAGCGGCGTGCGCGACACTGCGGTGCTCGATTCGATCTGGAGCCAGCGCTCGACGATGACCGCGTACGGGCAAGCAGTTCTCGGATTGGCGATGCTGGAACTGAACGATGCTCGAGCGAAGGAATTGACTACGCAGTTAGAAGGCGAAGCCAAGCAGGACGACTCGCAGGCGTGGTGGCCGAGCGACAACAATTACCTGATGGACTTCGCCGGCAGCACCACGCCGGAGTCGACCGCCTACGCGTTGAAGCTGATCAATCGCACTGACGCCGGCAGCCCGCTGCTGCAGAAGGCTGCGGTCTATCTGGTGAGCCATCGCAGCGAAGGCTACTACTGGGATTCGACTGAGCAAACCGCGATGGTGATTTACGGCCTCACCGACTATCTCGCTCGCACCCAGGAGTTGAAGCCGAATTACAGCGTCGATGTGCAGGTGAACGGCAAGAGCGTGGCCACGAAGAAATTCACGGCAGCCGATGCGCTGGCCGCCGCGACCACGGTCACGCTGAACGACGCGCAGCTGGCGCCCGGCGCGAACCAGATCCGAGTCGTGAAGTCCGGTGACGGCCGCGTGTACTGGTCGACGCGGGCTGAGTATTACTCGAATGAATCCAAAGTTGTGAACACGGGCAGCTTCAAGTTGAGCACGGCGCGGCGATACTTCAAGCTGACGCCGCAGCAAAAGGACGGCCACGTGGTTTATCACCTCGATCCGCTGTCCGGGCCGGTGCAGGTGGGTGACACCCTGGCGGTGCGCATAACCGTGGGCGGCAACGAGTGGAAATACCTGATGATCGAGGATCCGATTCCGTCGGGCACGGAGTCGATTGCACGCGACGATTTGTACGAACTCGATCAGCAGCCGGATTGGTGGCAACGCTGGTACAGCGATCGCGAACTGCGCGACGATCGCACCACCTTCTTCAATTTGTATTTCCCGCAGGGCCAGCACGAATACGTCTACCTGCTGAAGGTGGTGAACCCCGGCATCTTCCACGTCAGCCCCACCAGCGTGCAGCCCATGTATCAGCCGGAGTATCTGTCCACCAGCGACGGGTTAACGGTGACCGTGCAATGACCGCGAAACACAGTGGCGTGGCGAAGTTGTGGCTGCTGAATCTCATCGGCAATGCCTTGCTGCTGGCCGCGGTCTACTTCTGGCTGCTGCTTCCCGATGCGCATGGCTGGCAGGTGGCGGCGTCAGGTGCGCTGGCGGTCATCGTCATCTTTTTCGGATTGTGGCTGCGCACTGGCACCTTCGCCTACTTCCGAGTTGCAGAGTTTCGTGACTATGCAACTGTTTGGCGGGCCTTCCGTCATGCCCTGCGGCACATGATTGCGCTGGCGATATGGGCGATACCGTTAGCTGCCTTGGAGTGGTGGCTGCTTTCGCTGCGCAAATACGCTCCGCAATTCGGCGTGTGGTTCTGGCAGAAGTCGCCCGCGTTCCTTCGCTTCGGCAGTCCGCGCCGGGTGTTTCACGTCGCCGACTGGTTGCTGTGGCTTCTGATTTGGCTACTGATCCCGGCGGTGTGGTTGCCGCTTGCGACCACGGTCGCGGCCGGCGGGCTGAAGTTGAAGCGTATGGCGCGCTCGCTACGCTTGCTGAAGCGACCGGTGTACTGGCTATGGTTCTGCGCGCTGATGCTCATCGGAGCGTATGTCCCCTACAAGCTGGTCTGGTGGATACCTAACCTCAGTGACCTTCGAAAGCAAGCCTGGAGTTTGGGGCTGCGCTTCTTCGTCGCCTATGTCATCTTGATTACGGCCTTCGTCGCGCTTCTGCTGGTCGTCGGATCGCACGTGGAGAAAGAAGACCCGGAGCCGATTACCTCATCAGTTTCTCCAAATCCCACCACTTCCACTTAGGTCAAAAGAAACCAGGAAACCCCGGCCGCTCGATTGCGCCATCCGTTTCGCTTTCCGGTAAGTACGCATCAAAGACTGCAGAACAGAAGGGTCTCGACTGCAAGCTGCAAAAGAACGTGACCCGGAGGGGAAATGGCACAAGCAGGCTTTTTGTTTACGTGCGAAGATTCTATGAACAACGCAATCCCAACGCCGATATGGTCTCTGAAATCCCCTCCCATCGAGCCTGACCCCCAGCCCGAGCCGAAGCCCGACCCGGAGCGAGAGCCGGGTTCCGACCCAGATGTCCGTCCTGCGCTTGATCCCGAACCGGAGCCTATGCCGATGTAGGTGGTGATTCGCGAAGTGTATCGGCCAGCCCGCGGCTCATCGTCCGCCACCTGGGTGCTGTGCAGCCTGATTGGCGATCAAGTTCGCAGGCAATCCGTTCTGCACCCAATCCAGCAGCGCATCTTTACCATTCCGCTGCGCCAGCTGTGATACACGGGCCCGCGCTTGACTATAGGCTTGTCTCAATTCCTCTTCGCTTTGCGGAGCCCGCAAGGCCTTTTCGAGACTAGCGATGTCCTCAAATCCTGTCCCGCCAGGTGCCGCGGAGTTCGGCCCTGCGAGATACAACACCAGTCCTTCGCGAAACCACTGCGGTGTGCCAGGACGCGCATACGATTCGATAAGAATGTGCAGTAACTCGTGTCGAATGGTGCCGTCCAGGGTGCCTGCATCCCGCAGAACCTCGGGTGGCTGCATCTGGATGGTCCGTCCACGAGTGGAGGCGGCGACCCATCCCGGCTCGCCGGTTGAGTTGCGAAAAGCTGCAACCGTGGGATAGATCTTCAGGCGCGGCGTAGTTCGATACACCAGTCCGGTGCTCTCTTCCGACTCGTGCAGGAATCGTGTGGCCACGGGCAAGAGAACTCGGTCGCGATCCGGTCGCGTGGTGAACAACTCGATATCTTCATTCGCGAGTTGCTGCCACGGTGTTCCCTGCGCGGATACTCCGAGGCGGGTGCCGGGATAGTAGAAACTGAGGATCTCGCGATAGGAATGGCCTTCCTCGCCCATCATCTCGGCGCCCACCTGGCACAGTCCCACGCCGTGACCTGAGCCGCGACCATGAAAGACGATGCGGTCGCCATGATCGCTCATGTCGTACAAGTTGCTCTTCAGGCGGTCCCACCCGATGTGCCGTCCCACCGCCGAACGAAAAGCCAGTCCGGACACGCTAACGCTGCCGCTGCCCACCACCCGAACAAATTCCACCCGTCCGCTCGAGGTACGGTGCAAGACCGAGACCGAGCGCAGCTTTCCCGGGACGTTGATGCCGTCATCTGCGAGCGCGCGCTGGAGGTCACGCTTGGAAACTTCGCTGCTCCATTGGGTGCCACCGTTGCGCACGCAGAACTGGTCGGAGTGCTGTGTCAGGTAGGGCGCACGCGCCTCATCGTTGCCCAGAATGTAGTGGCCATCTTCAGTGGTGCCTCCGCAATTTGCGTAGTAGTAGGTGGCCGCCGGTTCACCGTCATACCAAAGCACTTCGCCCGCGGTAGAGTCGGCAACCCGGCGCAGATGGGGATCGATTCCCGCGAGGCGCAGGTCCTGGCAATGGGTGGAGTCGCAGAATTCGAAGCCATCCATAGCGTGGCGGCTGCCGAAGTGAAGCGCAAAAGTACGCGCCGCTACGGCCATCGCCTTCAGCGCCTCGTCTGACTTGAAGTTGCCGGTTTCGCCGGCGAGCACCCCGGCAATGTACTCCTCCATCGGCATGAGCGCAGTGACCAGAAGATGGCTGTCGTTGGCGCGAAGCTCGATGGGAAAATCGGCATGAATCGCAGGATCTCCCGCCGCGTTCATCTGATAAGCACCGCTAATGCGAAGTTCGGTTATGACTGATTTGTCACCGTCAATCTGTAGGGACGAGCCGGAAGCATGGAGGCCGAAGGAGTTGACCGCCGTGTCTTTGCAACTCGCGCACCTTCGCGCCTGCGCCTGACCAGAATCCGCGTGAAGCCGCAGGTCATGGGGTGGATGCAGATACCACAACCTGACTCGAACCGTCTGAGGAAAGCCGCTTTGTGCGGCTGACTTTGAGGTGGAGGAATCGCTGCAGGCGGGAGCGATGTCTACCACGATCGCGATCCACACAGTGAGAAGAAGGGCGATGGTCGCGAGCAATCGTCTCACGGCTGCGCTCCTGCCGCTCGCTGGCCAACTCGCGAATGATGCGAGTCAGCGAACGCGTTGAAGATTTCGCCGGCAATGCCGGCAGCATCGGTCCCACCATGACCTTTTTCCAGGAACACCACCAGGACAATTTCGGGATTCTCCGCTGGAGCATAACCAGCGAACCAGGCATGGGTCCACGAACCTTCCTCGGCGGGAGCTGTGCCTGTCTTGCCAGCGGCATTGATGAACATCAACGGTTGGGCCATGCGTCCCATGCCGTAGCTCACCGACTGCTGCAACCCGTCGAAGAGAGGCGCCAGCTCGTGCTGGTGATTCGTCTGCAATAACGCGACATTACGATAGGCGCGGAGCAACTCCAGAGGTGTCAGACGAATTCCCCACTCGCCGATCGCTTGTAACTGCAACTCCTCGGGAGATGTGGCTAACGCCACGTTGCCGGCAACCTCCTCCGGCGCCAGGGCGGTGAGCGAGCTGAAACCGTCCCGCACAAAGCTGTCATGCAACTGCGCTGGAGTGAGCCGGGTGGCAACGCTGGTGAAATACGAATTGCAGGAGTAAGCCAATGCGGCGGATGGATCAAGCGGCTGGCTGGTTTGCGGATGGGTGCAATCGAGTTTGTGCCCGCCTATCGAAAGCCGGCGTGCGCACACCAACGTAGTATTCCTATTCACCTTGCCGGTTTCCAGCAGCGTCATTAGCGTAAACGTCTTGATCGTGGAACCGGGATAGGCCGCGCGGCGGGCTGCTACATCCAGATGGTAGACGGCGAGTGTCCGCCCGGAGTGAACATCGAGAACGACGGCCGCCCCTCGTCGACCCGCCATTGCCCGGGTTACAGCGTTCTGCAGTGTCGCCTGAGGCTGCGCAGAAATCGGCTGCCCGGCAGCAAAACAGGCTACCATCGCGGCAAAACACCGGCCGGCCAGATTCAGGCGGAGCATGGCTTGATTGTAATGGCGATAGGCAAGCGAAATGCGAAGGTGAGGACAGAAGAACCCGGGTTGGTACCTCGGCAGTCTTAACGAAGATCAGTTGTTGTTGCTTTCATTCCCGGGACTACAATTGTATTAGTACTCTCCGGTTGGTGGAGGTCACCATGGAACTGCGGCTGACCGACAAGGAAAAAGAGCTCCTGATGGCGCTCTTACAAGAACAGCAAAAGCATCTTTTGCGTCAGATTGCGAAAGCCGATCACTATGAGTTCAAAGCCGGCTTGCGCGGTCAGTGCAATGTGCTGGAGGACATCATGGACAAACTTAAAGTGCCGATGCCCTCGGCTGCGTAATCCGATCGCTACCTGAGCCACGATTGGCGTACCTGTAAGGGGGTTTTTGTCTTCGGTGCCGCTGAGCTTTCCCCCTTTTTGGTCAACCCTTCCAAAATCAAGGTATCAGCACAATTTTCCCGTGTGCTCCCGAATGCTTCATGATTTCTTCGTGGGCGCGGGGAGCTTCTGCCAGGGGAATCTGTTGGCCGATCACTGGCCGCAAAGTTCCATTCTCTAATCCAGCCACCAGCGCGGCATGCATCGCCCGATATTCCTGTTCCGAGGTATTCATGAGGGTCACCCCACGGATATCGGCTTCACGCGACATTGCATCGCGGGGATTGATCTCGATGATTCCGCGATTACCAATCACAGCCACGCGGCCTTTCTTGGCCAACACAGAAAGGTCTTTCGCAAGATTCTTGTTGGCCAGGAGCTCGACAATCACATCCACACCGCGGCCTTCTGTCAACCTCATCAGCTGGTCGAGATAGCCCTCGGAAGAGTGGTTCAGCACGTGATGGGCACCTTGTTGCTTGACCAGCTTCAGCCCTTCGTCGCTGCCAGCGGTGCCAATCACCGTCATCCCGGCCGCACGTGCCAGCTGTACGGCTGCCGTCCCAACTCCTCCGCTGGCGCCGTGAACCAATATCGTTTCTGCAGGTTTCCCCTCAGCGCGCTGAAACAGGCCGTGGTAAGCGGTGCCATAAGGGACGCCCATTGCTGCGCCCTGCTCGAAGCTAACGCTGTCGGGCAACGGTTGCAATTGAGTCTCGTTGCACAGCGCCCGCTCGGCATAGGTACCGCTGCTTGGACCGGTCGTGTAGACGCGATCGCCTATCTTTACGCGCGTGACTCCCGATCCTACGGTCAGAACCACTCCGCCGGCATCCGTTCCCGGAGTGTAGGGAAGGTTCGGTTTCGAGGCGTAGGTGCCGGTCCGAATATAAGCTTCTACCGGATTGACCCCGGCGGCATGGATACGAACCACTACCTGACCTGGACCGGGCTGAGGATCAGCCACCTCTTCCAGCTTCATCACTTCAGGACCACCGAACTGGTGTACGCGGATAGCTTTCACAGTTTCCTCCTGCAATCAAAACCGTAGCAGATTTTGCCTCGAGTGTGTGATGGTCTCGCGGCTCTCGTTTTGGCTTGACTTGCCTTTCGAGCTTGGCATGCTGACCGGCCGAGGAGGCTGCTGGAAACTCAGAAGAGCAAATCACCGGCTGCACAGCTTGCTGAAAACTCAGCCAGAGGTCGGCCGATCATCAGCAGTCAGAACGAGGAAAGCAGGAAGAAAGCGGGGTTCCAACGCGGTTGGCGGGCAGGGTGGGTTGAAACCCCAAACCGATCAGGCGGCAGGCTTCATCTGAATTGGCTGCTTCACTTCAGCCGTTCGGCGTGTGACACCCAATGACGCGCCACCCATCGCCGCAAGCCAACCTAGGAATAAAGCAATGAACTCCGCCCATTGCATCCTGGGGGTTAGGGTCATCGTATAGCCACCCCGAACCGCGGTTCCAGCCATCAGGAATCCGTTTACTAACGATGCCACCACAATTACGCTCACCACGGAAAGACCGAACATAATCATTCCATGAATGAGCCCGTCGTGTCTGCTGGAAATACCTGCCATGCGTCCCGTTTCGACGCCAGCTACGTACATTGCGATGACCGTCAGGACAACCGTCCAGATGGCCATTCCCATCGACATGCCGTAGGCAGAGGTTGCGACCGTGGCTGTGGCCGCTGGAAATAGCGCGACCGCCAAGGCCTCGAAGACACACCAGATAGCCGCAAAGGTGAAAACACCCGCCCAGACTGCACCCCAACTGATGCGCAATCCTGTCATGTAGACAGGTGGCGGGCTCTGCATTCGAAATGCTGTGTCAGACATAATCACTCCTCCTATTCTTGGATTTCTATTAAAAGCGATGCAGAAACATCGTGTTACGATGTATGCTTGAAGGGGCATCAATGGAGGAATTACCAGGAAAACTAAGGTCTCCAATCCGCTGGACACAGCCACCCAGCCTGACCCAAGACCGGATACGGCGCCCAAAATTCAGCCGCTAAGCAAATTGCCCCCGACAGATAGGGGGACTCCGATTAAGGTCCGCCGTCTCAGTGTTTCGCCTACGATCAGGCTGGATATTTGTCGCTTTTCCGTCGTCAAGGGCTACTCGCAGGGAAGTCCACGAACGAAGATTGGATGTACCGGTTCCTCCCTGACTACAGAACCCGAAGGCGAACCAACCTGCAGCTCCTTCGCTCCGGCTTCACCTCATATTTGTCCGCTGTCTTCCGGACATCAGCGGGCCGGTCTTTGCACAGTTCGTTTTGGATCCCGAATCAACCGCAATGTTGTCGGAGTACCACTTGTAGTCGGTCCTCGTCCCAGAGGTGGGGTCACTCCCCTGATTCCGTCTTCTTTAGGTGCTTGTTCACTCCTGCCAGCCACCTATAATCGAAGTGCTCTGGACGATTGCGTCTCCGCCGGACTACTTGGCAACGTCGCTGCGGCAAATTTGCGCTCGCAGCCGTTGAATGTCCGGAAGTTTGTGCCGATGGCGATCCCCTTCTCGCAAAGAAACCGCGGAATTGGCCTCGCGAACCGCCTTTCCTCGCCTTCTCCCAGCGTCCGAAGCACTCTGCAATTGTTTGGAGCCATCGCCCTGCTCTCTGTCCTGACGACGGCGAGCCTCAACGCCTCGCCCCCCAGCTCTGCCGCCCGAAAAGAGCAGGCCCGCGAACAATTCGACAAGGCTGAACAAATGCGGGAGGCACTCAATGGCC
Source organism: Candidatus Korobacteraceae bacterium (assembly GCA_049695855.1). Taxonomy (GTDB): domain Bacteria; phylum Acidobacteriota; class Terriglobia; order Terriglobales; family Acidobacteriaceae; genus Bog-257. The sequence goes on from JBAVSY010000059.1 coordinate 47,454, forward strand.
GTCCCGCCGATCAGCGCACCCGCAAAGATTATCAGCACGTAGCCGACGCCTATCGCAAGGTTTATTATGTCGCTCCCGCATCCAGCAAAGCCGATGCCAGCGTGGTCGCAGTTGCCGAAATCCTGGCCGACATGGGCCGGCAGTTCCAGCCGGACGAGAAGGACCTGAGGGCTGCCATTAGCCAATACGAATTTCTGCGCCGCGAGTATCCCGGCAGCAAATATCGTTTCCAGGCTCTATTCACTATGGGACAGATCTATAAGGAGGACTTGGGCGATGACGATGCGGCCCGCGAGACTTTCGAGGAGTTTCTCAAGCACTATCCCCGCAATTCCCTCGCGGCGGAAGCGAAACAGGCCCTGGCCGAACTGAACCAACCGCAGCCGAACAAGAAGCCTCTGGAGGAAGCTCATACCCGAAGGGATGAGACGCCCACTGCCGAGACGGCTTCTCTATCCACGGAAAAGAAAAAATCGGCGCTGTCGCTGGTTACTGGAATCCGGCATTGGTCGACACCCGACTACACCCGTGTGGCCATCGACGTGGATAACGAAGTGAAGTATGAAGCGGGGCGCGTTCCTAATCCCGACCGCATCTTCTTCGATCTGCCCGATACCAAGCTGGCTTCCGTGCTGGTCGGCAAGAGTTTCGATGTACAGGACGGCTTTCTTAAGAAAATCCGGGTCGCACAATATCAGCCGGGCTCGACCCGGGTGGTGCTTGAAGTCGCGGACGTGTCCGACTATTCGGCGTTTCTGCTACCCAACCCCTATCGGCTCATTATCGACATTCACGGGCGACAGCCTCAGTCACAAACGCAAGTGGCCAGAGCAAATGCGGCAGCACCTCCCGGAAGCGACGATAGATCGGTAACCGCGATTGAGAACGAAAAAGCATACCGCTCGGTCGAGAAGGCCAACGAGGCACGAAAGGCGAGCACTTCATCTGGCGGCGCGAATGCAACTGCGAAAAAGACAGCCTCGGCGCCCAACTCGGTTGCCGGAACGACGACGATACCGCCAGCACATGCAATTTCTTCGGCTTCCGGCAATTCGTCCAAGGCGGCGCCTCGCAAAGTCGTTGTGGATGACGACGACGATGACGCAAGTTCTGACGCTGCCCCGCTTCCGTCAACCAGTTCCCGAGATCTGAACTCGAAAGTGAGTAAGCCAGCGGACTCGGGCTCGTCGACTTCAGCAGCCTCGGGTACGAACAGCACGGTCGCGCAGAAGACGAGCGTGAAGCCGAAACCGACCACCACAGTCGCCACGAACAAACCGCCCGATCCTCTATTCTCAGGCCCGGCCGACACCAGCGGCCCGGAACTGAAAGCGACCACTCAACCCACTACCGCGCCCACCGCCGTGGCCGTCGCTCCGCGCTCTGCCCAGAAGAAGACCACCAAGACGGCCACCGCAAACCCGTCCGCAACTCACGAAGCGGAGCCAACTTCCTCCGGCGACCGTAGCCTCACGCGTGCGCTCGGCCTCAAGATCGGCCGCATCGTGGTCGACGCCGGTCACGGCGGTCACGACACCGGCACCATCGGTCCCAATGGTCTGTTGGAGAAAGACCTGGTGCTCGACGTGGCATTGCGCCTCGGCCGCCTGTTGGAAACTCGATTAGGCGCTGACGTGATTTACACTCGCGATGACGACACTTTCATTCCGCTGGAAACGCGGACTGCCATCGCTAACGAGCACCAGGCCGATCTGTTCATTTCCGTACACGCCAATTCCAGCAGCGATCCGTCGGCTCGGGGAGTCGAGACCTACTACCTGAATTTCACCTCGGATCCGGGCGCGTTGGAAGTGGCGGCGCGCGAGAACGCCGTGTCGGAGAAGTCGATCTTCGAGCTGCAGGACCTGGTGAAGAAGATCACGCTCAAAGACAAGATCGACGAGTCGCGCGAGCTGGCGACTGATGTTCAGCAATGTCTTTACGCCGGACTGGCCACCCGCCATTCCACTCTGCGAGACCGGGGCGTCAAGAAAGCACCGTTCGTGGTGCTGATCGGCGCCAACATGCCCAGCATTCTGGCAGAAATCTCTTTTGTCTCCAATCCCACAGACGAAGCAAAGCTGGAAACGCCCGAGTATCGCGAGAAAATTGCCGAGTCACTTTACAAAGGCATCGCCAAGTATGCCGATGGCCTCAGCGGAGTCAAGGTGGCGGCGAAGTTCAACAAGCAAGCCGGACAGTAAGGTGCCGCTCCTCGCTTTTCGGCCTTCGCTAGCCCCTGATCACTAACCCCCGCTTGTTGTCATCCTGAGCGGAGGCGGCGCTTCGCCGCCGGAGTCGAAGGACCCGCTTTCTTGCCCCCTGTCATGCTTCAGTACCGTGGGCGCATCATTACACTTCCCGGAAACTTAATCGCCCCCACGGTAGTCTAAAATTAGTAGGTAGCCTGACTGTCTTGATGAAGCGCATTGTTATCTTCGTTGTTTTCTGCCTGACGTGTAGTGCATTCGCCCTGGCCGCCGACAACCATGCTCTATTGCCGAAGTCTTTTGCCGGCTGGACACAGTCTGGCCCAACACAAATCAACACGAATCCGGCGCAGGCTGACCCGGCGTATCCCGCTGTACTGCAAGAGTACGGCTTCGTAGATTCGGAAACCGCCACCTACACTCGCGACGACGGTCGCCAATTGACCATCAAGGCCGCCCGATTCAATGATGCCACCGGCGCCTATGGAGCGTTCACGTTCTACCGCCAGCCGGAGATGCGAACCGAGCAGATCGGCACCAAGGCAGCCTCGGCCAACGACCGAATCCTATTTTTCCGCAGCAACCTGCTAGTGGATGCCAGATTCGACCGCGTTACGGCCATGTCGGCCGCCGAACTTCGCGAACTGGCGGGCATGTTGCCGGCTGCATCCGGCTCGGCGGACAATCTCCCCACTCTGCCCCAGTATTTGCCCAAGACCGACGTAGTGGAGAATTCCGCAAAGTACATTCTGGGACCACAGGCACTGCTCGCGGTTAAAGCTCCGCTTACCGCGGAAGAAGTCGACTTCAGCCACGAGCCTGAGATTCTGATTCAGGATTACTCGTCGAAAAACGGACCTCTCACCCTGACCTTGATTCAGTACCCAACGCCGAAGATCGCTGGAGATCGTTTGCGCGCATTGCAAACTGCGCAGCAGGCGGCTCCGGGATCGCTACTGGTAAGGCGTAGTGGGCCGCTGGTCGATGTAGTGACGGGTGCGACCGACAGCAGCGAGGGACGGAGTCTGTTGAATGCGGTGAACTACGAAGCTGAGGTCACGTGGGATGAAGCGACTTCGGTGAGTAAACGCGACAACATCGGCAATTTGATCGTGGGAATATTCGCTCTGATTGGGATCATTCTGCTGATTTCGATCATTTTCGGAGTGTTCTTCGGAGGCACCCGCATCTTGATGAAGCGCCTTTTTCCCGACCGGGTCTTCGATCGGCCAGAGGATGTGGAAATCATCCAGCTTCACCTGAGAAAGTAACAATATCGCTTAAACTGCTGAAACAAAATCGGTTAGAGAAATATAGCCAAAACTGGGCAAATATCGGTCGATTAACGGCGATTCCTTGAATCTGTATTAACTTGTTGAAAACAAAGCAATTTAAGTCCGATAAATTCCTTGACACGCACTTTGCGGAACCCTAGTATTTGTCCAGAAAGTTTTGACGGTCTAGCCTCCGTTGGAACTATTCTCCCTTGAAGAGAAGGCCGCCCTGTTGCCGGGTGGCCTTTTCGTTTGCGCTCGAGCTGTGGGAAAGTCGAACGCGTTGTGCAAAAGCGAATCATTTTCACCACAGAGGCACCGAGAGCACGGAGTTTTTCTTTTAAGCGGGCGGCGCACGATGCAAAAGGGACCGCACTGCTCTCTCGCGATTCGGACCGGCGGTGCTACACTCATTCGCTTCATGAGATTCTGAGGTTCGCGACGCGCCGACTGCTCTTGCTTCTCTTGTTGTTGCCTGTTCCTCTCGTCTCGCAGTCAGGAAATCCCGTCCCGCCGTGCGGGACGACTTAGTTCAGCCCAGGACGAAGTCCTGGGTAAGTCGCATTTATGACCGCCGAGTCCCGGCAGGGACGGCATGTGGCTTCGAATCGCGTCTCACATCCGTGGTGAAAGCCTCACGGCTTCGCACTCAATCCATAAAGCTTGATCGCGTTATCCCGCATCACCTTGCGTGCGATCTCGCTGGCCTCGGCGCGGGTTATCTCGCCGTCTTGCATCATGCCGGTGAGCGCGATCGCCAGCGCCGTTCTTCCGGCCGTTTCCGTCTGATAGCCCGTTTCTTCCCAATTCACCTGCGGCATCAGCGGATACAGATCGGTGCCAAACAGCACTTTGTCGGGATAGAACTCCAGCATGAAGCGAATGCTGGCGGCGATGTGGCGGGGCGAGGTCATCCAGGTTTGCTCGGAAAAGTCGGCGTAGACGTTGGGCTTCATCAGCAGATAAGGCACGAACTGCTCGAATCCGCCGGCGCCGCCGTGCAGCATGACGAATTTAGTCTGGCGCAGCGTAGGATCGTTGAACAGCGAGTCCAGCAGCAGAGGATTGGCGCCTTCCATCCGGAAGTAGCCGCCGCATCCGCCGCCGGTGTGGAAGTGTACGGCCAGGCCGAGCCGTCCGGCCTCGCGAGCGATATAGCGCAGGAGATAGTCCTGCAACGTTTTGTAGTCGGCGTCGCCGGGCACTCCACCCTTCACGTAACGGGCATAGACCTGGGCCGCAGCGCTTTCTTTGGCGGGGGCGAAATCCAGCGAGCGCAGATAGGCGGCCTCGAACTTGATGGCGACGGCGCCGTTCTTGCGTTGCAGCTCCAGCAGAGGCGTCACCACCTTGGCCGTGTACTGCGCCAGGGTCGGCGGCATGCCGGTAATCTCCAACTGATTGAGGTAGCGCGCAAACAGCGATTCCTCGCGGCCAAAGAAGATCTTGCGGTCGGGCGATTGCGCCTCCAGCGATGAGTTGTTCAGGGGAAACAGCAGCGTGTCGTCGAACGCCACCCAGAGAAAATAGGGAGGCTGCAGCCCGCGGCCCATCGCGACGCGATTGGCCAGCTCCGTCTCAATCCCCAGCTGATCCAGCACCCAGTTGGGATAGTTATCGCCCTCCCGCTGCTTCACCTGCTGCTTGGCGGCGAGCAGTTCCTGCACGTGTTCCGGCTTGAAGTCGTCGTACTTGTAGCCGAACATGGTCTGCCACGCCTTGAGGTAGACCGGGTTATCCTCGCGGAACATCAGGCCCGAGTCGGTGGGCTCCAGAGGATCGCAGGGCAGCGCATCGAAGTCTTCGTCCTTCTCCCCATGCGGCCCGTCCAGCGCAGGAGGATGGGAGTGGTTGTCGATCGCCTTGATCTGATTGATCTCGGTCATCAGGCCGGGATCGGGCTGGAGTTGCTGATTGGTTTGCGCGGCAAGCGCGGAAGCGACGACGAGAGCGAAAACGGCGGCTAGCGTTTTCATGGGCTACCTGACGGACAATCGGATTGGGCAACTCCGAAAACCCCATCGCATTGGATTGCGAGAGGGAGTCGAGGCAGTCTAACGCGCCGGGAATCGCTCCCACAACTTCATTTGTGTCTGGTGCCCCAGGTTCGCCCTTGTTTTGGGCTAACCTGGGATCACCCTACACCATCTGAGACCGACGGTTCCACCAAGCCCCAAAATGGTGTTCCGCACCCAAACGCCACTTCAGGGAATCCAATTGCTTTGCACTACATGATGGGAGCCGGTCCCTCAGCACCGGCAAAGAAAACCGAAATATTCAAGGCGCTGCCGGAGATATGGCAGCTCATCCGGCCGCGCCGGGCCCTGCTTTCCCTCGGCCTGGGGTTGATGGTGATCAACCGCGTCTCCGGGCTGGTGCTGCCCGCCTCGACCAAGTATCTGGTCGACGACGTCATCGGCAAAAAGCATTTCCATCTGCTCTACCCGCTGGTCGGAATCGTGCTCGCGGCGACATTGATTCAGGGCCTGACCTCGTTTGCCCTGACCCAGACGCTTTCCAAAGCCGCGCAGAAGCTGATCGCCGAGCTGCGCCGCCGGGTGCAGGAGCACGTGGGCCGGCTGTCCGTCGCCTACTACGACGCCAACAAAACCGGCATGCTGGTCTCGCGCATCATGAGCGACGTCGAGGGCGTGCGCAACCTCATCGGCACCGGACTGATCGACTTCGTAGGCGGACTGCTGACCGCGGTCATCGCGTTTGCGGTGCTGATGCACATCAGCCCGGTGATGACCGCCATCGCGTTCACCTTCCTGCTGGTCTTCGGGGTCGGCCTGCGCAAGGCATTCCGCGTGATCCGTCCCATCTTCCGCGAACGCGCCAAGATCACCGCCGAAGTCACCGGCCGCCTCACCGAATCGCTGGGCGGAGTGCGGGTGGTGAAGGGTTACCACGCCGAGTCACGCGAGCATGAGGTCTTCAGCGGAGGCGTCGAGCGGCTGCTGCAAAACGTCTTCAAGACGCTGACTGCGACCTCGGTGATGAGCCTCTCGTCGTCGACGTTGATGGGTATCATCGGCGCCATCGTCATGTTTATGGGGACGCGCCAGATCCTGGCCGGCAAGCTGACGCTGGGCGGATTCTTTACCTACACCATGTTCCTGGGCTATCTGGCGGCGCCGCTGGTGCAAGTGGTCGGCATTGGCACCCAGATCACGGAAGCCATCGCTGGGCTGGAGCGCACGCGCGAAGTTCTGGATGAGACGCCGGAGAACGAAGATCCCGACCGCACCATCACGTTGGGTGAGATCCGCGGCGACGTTGCTTTCGAGGACGTCAACTTTGCGTATGAACAACAAAAAACAGTCCTGCATGACGTCTCGTTCCACGCGCAGCCGGGCACAGTGACCGCGCTGGTGGGATCGTCGGGCTCGGGCAAGTCGACCATCATCGGATTGATTGCCGCCTTCCACAAACCCAATGAAGGCAAAGTTCTGGTCGATGGTGTCGACCTGGCCACGGTTCGTCTGGAATCGTATCGCACGCAGTTAGGAATGGTGTTGCAAGATTCGTTTCTCTTCGACGGCAGTATTCGCGACAACGTCGGTTTCTCCAAGCCCGATGCCACCGAGGCGGAAATTCTGAATGCCTGCGTCATCGCACGCGTCGACGAATTCGCGGAAAAGTACGAGCAGCAATATGACACCATCATCGGCGAGCGCGGGGTGAAGCTGTCGGGCGGACAGCGGCAGCGGGTATCGATCGCGCGCGCCATCCTGGCCAATCCACGCATCCTGATTCTGGATGAGGCGACCTCCAGCCTCGACTCCGAATCCGAAGCCATGATTCAGGAAGGGCTTTCGTACCTGATGCAGGGACGGACTACGTTCGTCATCGCTCACCGCTTGTCGACCATTCGCCGCGCCGACCAGATCCTGGTGGTCGAAGGCGGCCGCATCGTCGAGCACGGCAACCATCACACGCTGTTCGATCTGGGCGGGCGCTACTATGAGCTCTACACCAAGCAGCATGGCATCGAAGAGAATCTGTTTCTGGCTCCGGGCGAAGGCGACCTGGTGGAAGAGACCACCGCGGTGGAGTCAACCGCGCCGGCCGCCGATCCCGATCCCACTACTCTGCTTCGATAACCCCCGCTGCGCACTTTTGCTTTGAAATTCCGCCGCGGTTCGGCATACCCTTGGCCTCGCGGATTACTCCGCAGGGAGGATCATTCTTGTCGGCCAGCGCTTCGGACCCCGAGAAAAAGAAGACGGCGTTTGCCCCGCGCAAGCTGCACCATCATTACACTGTGCTGCTGCTTACCGAACTGATCCTGATTCTTGGATTTCCCTTCCTGGCGGGAAACGCGCGTCAAACGGAAATTTTTCGTCTGCTGGCCGTGGTGGTCTTTGCCGCCGCACTCTACGCCTTCTTAGGCCGAGGACGGCTGACCCTGATCGCGTTTGCGCTGGGGATTCCGGCGGTGTTCATTCACGTGGTTAACTTCTTCGGCTATCTGCTCCGGCTGCAAACCCTGGCCACGGCTCTGGGGCTTCTGTTCCTGATTTTCGTGACCAGCGTTTTCATCATCGGAATCGTGTCCCTGCCTACCGTCACTCTGGATACGCTGGCGGGAGCGGTGTCGGCGTATTTCCTGGTGGGCATCACTTACGGGCTGGCCTATGGGCTGGTGGAGCAACTGCATCCCGGATCGTTTCGCGACACCATAGTACCGGGACATGTCATCAGCCCCAACGAATACATCTTCTTCAGCTTTGTGACCCTGACCACGGTGGGATATGGCGACATCGTTCCCTGGGGTCCGCACGCCCGGGCCTTGGCCATTATCGAAGGCGTCACCGGAATCATGTATCCCGCCGTATTGATTGGACGGCTGGTGGGCCTGCGCGCTTCCCATCCGGAGAATTCCTAAGCCTGCCTTAACGGTTTGCTAAAAAGCTCGGCCCAAGGCGATTTTGAAGGGGCGTAGCTTTAGCTACGCCGTAGCGACTCCTTTATATTTGTCATCCCGAACCGACTTTAGTCGGTGAGGGATCTGCTTTTCCGAGTTTTTCAGCAAACTGTTCAGCCCGATGGCCGCTGGACAATGTTTCCCTGCTACTTCCCCCAAAGGCCGTTGCCATTTAGCATCGTAGAGGAGGTATTTGCTTTGCACCGTCTGTTCCGAGCGCCCTTCTTTTCCATTCTGTTGACCACTCTCCTGCTGACTGCCATCGCTCAACCGGCTTGGGCGCACGCCGTGCTGATGCAGTCGACCCCCAAGCGCAACTCCACCGTCAAAGGCCCTGACGTTCCGATCTGGCTGCGCTTTAACTCGCGTGTCGATGGAGGCCGCTCGCGCCTGCACCTGCTGGGGCCGGATGGCGCCGAACAGAAGCTGGAAGAGGTGAAGCAACCGACGCCCGACACCCTCACCGTAAAGGCCGACGGGTTGAAACCGGGAAATTACAAACTGGAGTGGCAGGTACTGGCGTCCGACGGGCATATCAGTCAAGGTGAAGTCACCTTTACGGTGAACTAGCCGCCCATGATGCTGAAGCTGGTCGACATTTTTGCCTACCTCGCGGTGGTGCTGCGCGCCGGCACCCTGATCTGCCAGTCGCTGCTGCTGGGGGGATTGCTGTTTTTGTACTGGATCGCACGTCCCAGCCCAGAAATCCCCATCGATGCTTTAGCCCGGGTCCGTTCCCTGGCACAGCGAATGTTTCGCTTTGCCGCCATCGGATTGGTGCTCGTGCAGATCGGGTACTTGTATGTGAACTCCGCGGTCCTGATGGCCACCGACCAGATCGGCATCGGTGGAGTGGTAGGGGCAAACTTCTTCATCGCCGGCAGCGTGATGTTGGTTGCCGGGCTGGTCATCGCAATAGTGGCCGGCCTGCGGCGGGATGCGGCTGTTTACTGGTTGACCCCATTGGTTCTGGTGGTGCTGGGCGCGTCGGTCATGACCAATCACGCGGCGGCCCGCCTCGATAACCGCCTGCCGCTCATCATCGTAACCACACTGCACGAAGCCTGCACCGGCTTCTGGATCGGCGGACTACCCTTCCTGCTGCTGGGCCTTTACGTCTCCAAGGACCGTCCCACGCAGTGGTACATCACACAGCGCTTCTCGCGGCTGGCGCTGGTGAGCGTCATGGTTCTGGTGTTGACCGGCTTCGGGATGAGCCTGAGCTACGTCGGCTCGTTCCATGCGCTCATCGGCACCTCGTACGGCATCATGGTGATTGCCAAGATCGTGATGCTGGCAGCGATGCTGGCGCTGGGCGGCATCAACTTCCTGATGCTGCGCAAGTACAGCCCAGACCAGGCGATGCCCCGGCTGCGCCGGCTGGTCGAGGCCGAGGTCGGCATCGGCCTCACCATCGTACTCGCCGCCGCTTCGCTGACCTCGCAAGCGCCGGCCGCCGATCAGCCCGACGACACCGTCGATCTGCCCCACATTATTGCCCGCATGAAGCCGGCGTGGCCGCGCATGGAAAGTCCCGAAGCCTCCGCCCTATCCACCAAATATCCCGGCCGGGTCGTCAAGCCGCTCGATCCCAGCGGCGCGCCCGCGGGATATCTGACCGACGGCACGCCAGTCTCGGCCCGCGTGCTGAACGACATGAAGTGGTCCGAGTACAACCATCACTGGATGGGCATTATCGTGGTCGCCATGGGATTGCTGGCAGTGCTGGCGCGTACCGGGCGCGCGCCCTGGGCCGAGTACTGGCCGCTGCTGATGATCGGCATTGCGATTTTCATTTTTTTGCGCGGCGATCCTGAATGCTGGCCGCTGGGTCCGCGCAGCTTCTGGTCAACCTGGGCCAGGCCGGAAGTGTTTCAACATCGCCTGGCTGCGCTGCTATGCATTGCCTTCGCTATATTCGAGCTGCGCGTCCGCCGCAAGCCGTCGCAAGGCGGCGTACTGCCCTTGATCTTTCCGCTGCTCTGCGCGGTGGGCGCGGCTTTGCTGCTCACCCACTCGCATGGCGGCGCGAACGTCGAAGAAGAATTTATGGCCGAACTGAACCACGTGCCCATGGCGGTGCTGGGGGTGATGGCCGGCTGGTCGCGCTGGCTGGAGCTGCGCCTGCCGCCGGAGGACCGCGCTATCCCGTCATGGATCTGGCCGGTATGTTTTGTGTTGATCGGGATGGGGCTGCTGAATTACAGAGAAATATAGGTGTGTCCTCCAGGAACTGCGTCGTTAAACGGCGCCCCAGTGTTCCCGCACAGTCTCAAATTTGGCAGTTTCTGCGATCAGTTTAGCGCGAGCATCCCGGGTAGCTGTAAGCCGGATAAAATAGACCGCGCTAACCTGTCGCATGCATTTGATAGTTAAAGCAGCCAACGAGCTTATTCGATTATCCCCGGCCTACCTTATTCGACGTGCGGGCCTGGGCTGTCCAGCGCCAACTGCCGGCAGATATCCCGCGCATCGCGATCGATGTGCTGCCAGAATTTCAACAAGCCACTACACAGGTAATTCAGCCCCGGCTCGCCATTGCGCGTGCGAATCAGCCGATTCTTGGGACACTCCCCGTTACAGGCAAACAGGTACTTACATTCGCGGCACGATTGGGGCAAGCGATCGCGCTTGGCAAAGCCGAAGTTCCGCTGTTCCTGGGAAAAGATCATACGAGAAATGTGTTTTTCTGAAATATTGCCCAGCTTGTATTCGGGATACACGTAGTGGTCGCAGGCATAGACACTGCCATCGTGCTCCAGCGCCACGCCCTTCCCACAGAACTCACCATAGATACATAACTGCGAGTCCAAGCCCGCCCACTGCGCGACGGCGGTCTCGAATAAGTTGACATACACTTTGCCGTAATCCCGCCGATACCAGTCGTCCCACACCTTACAGAGGAAGTAACCCCAATCGTCGGGATCGACCGACCAGTCAGTAACTACCGAATCGGGGGTGCCTGGATGCGCTGCCATCGAGTCCTGCATCGGTAGCATGGCCGGATCCCATTTTTGCGGAGCAACCATTTCAAAGACCTTGGGTTCCACGCAGGGAATGAATTGCAACTGGCGGGGGCGCAGCTCGCGGCTGAGGAAGCGGTAGACATCGAGCGGTTTCTTTGCATTGACCCGATTGATCACCGTCAATGTGTTGAACGGAACTTTATGCTTCTGCAGCAACTGAGCGGCTGCGAAAACCTTCGCGAAGGTTGGTTGGCCGCCCTTGTCAACGCGGAATCGGTCATGCAGTTCCTGCGGACCATCAATGCTCAATCCCACCAGAAAACCATTCTTGCGAAGAAATGCGCACCACTCATCGTTCAGCAGCGTGCCGTTAGTTTGGAGATCGTTTTCGATGCGCTGATGGGGACGCTGGTATTTTTTTTCCAGTTCAACCACTTTTTCAAAGAAGCCGACTCCGAGCAGAGTCGGCTCGCCGCCCTGCCAGGAGAAAACTACTTCATCGCCACATTGGCCTTCGATGTATTGCCGAATGTGGGCCTCAAGGATTTCATCGCTGATGCGGAACTGACTATCGCTGCCCAGCAGATTTTCTTTGTGCAGGTAATAGCAATAAGCACAGTCGAGATTGCAGATCGCCCCCATCGGCTTCACCATGGCATGGAAGCGCGGCTTTGCGCCTGGATAGATCGGCGGTGGTGACAAGGGATCGTTAATGTAGCTCATGCCGCTTCACACTCCATTTCGAGCCGCCCCCTGAAAACGGGCAGGGCGGCATGACCAGGCAGTGGAGCAGCGTAGTCATTCGTGATCATGAATCATCCCAGGTGGCTTTGTGACATTCATGATTGCACCTGGCTCAGAGCTATTGTGTGATCCGCGTCGCCACTTTGTGTGATCTCAGTCCTAAACCGTTCTTAGGAATCCGGATCAGAAGGCAGCAAGCAGATTGAGCAAGCCCCCCAAAGAATTACTAGTCAGGGCATCTTATGCGGATCGGAAATGTTTGACAGGTGGGACTTTTGAGGCGATTGCCGCGCTCTGTCAACTTGCAATGGCAACCGCCAATCCTTTGCAGAGACATGGCCGGCATGGATCCAAGCTATACGAGTCAGCATAGAGCCGGCGATACTGCTAATGGCAGCGGCCCGGCGCAGTTTGTGGGAACTACGTCTGCCAGCAAACGCTGCGGCCACTCGCAAGAACAGCGGAATCGGCCCACTCAACACTCCACCGATACGGGTCACCAGACCGCTGGGACCGCGCTTGAGTGGCTCCATTGCGCGCCGGCTGGAAGTTTCGATCTTGTAGCCTTCCAGGGTCTCGATGGCGGAAGCGCCCATCCCCAGCGTGTTCAAGGCGGAATTATTGTGACCCATCAATTCCAGCATCGACACCGCGGAGTTCAAGCCCGACATGCCAAAGTGAATTGGCAGGCTGCCCACGTTTTCGTTCCACAGCGGAATCACGGACGCGCCAATCAGTACCCCGGTGTAGTTGGAGAATGGCAGACCGGCCAGCGCCGAAATTCCTTCGGCAAAATTGCCACCGGACCGGAGTACAACCGAATCGACATGACGATTCGCCCATTCCGCGAAGGCGGCCGCTGCGGAAAAGGTCCCGAATACGGCGAGTGTCCATGCGCCCACCGACATCGGGCTCTGCGGCTTGAACACGCGCATCATGGCCAGAAAGCGCGACGGGCGTCCCAGGTCCGAAATCAGCAACCCGCTGGAGAGAGCAGTTCCTGCGGCGGCAATGTACCGGCAATCCCGAGCCAGTCTGCGGTCATGACCGATCCAACGCGCCGCGATGCCAATGACTGCGGCAGACCCGGCCGCCCCGCCGGCAAAAAAGTAAAGAGGAATCTGCCAAGTCCACGGCGGCTGCTTCAATAGCGGCAGACCGTAGTAACCGGTTTCAGGCGATGCCACCGGAAACGGCGCACCCGACGGGCGAATGCCGATGGCATCTACGCGGCCTTTCTTTTCGGCTTCGCGGCGAATTTCCCGCAGTCGACTTTCGCGCGACCAATCGGTAGTTCTCGGTGTGGGACGCTCCAGCGGGTCGGTGCTCATCGTTTCGTGCTCCCCAGAAAAGCGAAGATGCTGCCGAACAAGAGGATACCAGCGGCCACCGCAGAGCCAGTCCAGCCTGCCCGGAGGTAGGTTGTAGGAACTTCCGGCTTAGGCGGCAGATTGTACTGGCGAGGATCGCCGCGCACGATGAAGACGGCATGAATCCCGCCCACACTCGTTTCCTGAGGATCGTAGAGTTGCGCATCGTCCATGCCGCGGCTTTGCAGTTCCTGCAAGCGTTCTTCCGCATCAACCCGCATACGATCCAGCGGTCCAAACTTGATCGACTCCGTCGGGCAGGCCTGGGCGCACGCCGGCTGCAATCCAACCTTCTGGCGGTCGTAGCAGAACGTACATTTGAAGGCGCGGCCATCGTCAGGATTGCGCTGGACAACGCCGAACGGGCACGACACCACGCAGTACCCACAGCCATTGCAAACATCGGACTGCAAGAACACGCCGCCAAACTCGGTGCGGACAAGCGCGCCGGTCGGGCAGGCCTCCAGACAGCCGGCAACTTCACAGTGTTTACAGACGTCGGAGGAAAATCCCCACGAACTGAGCTCGCCTGAATTGCCGCCCAAGCCGGGTTCCGGTTTGCCTTCCACGAACTTCACATGCCGCCACGTCGAGTGCCCAACAGCGCCAGTGTTGTCGTAGGAGTGGCCAGACCAGTTCAGCCCGTCCTCGGCGAGTCCGTTCCACTCCTTGCAGGCGACTTCGCAGGCTTTGCAGCCAATGCACAAAGTCGAGTCGGTAAGAAATCCCGTGATCGTCGAGCTCATGCCGGCTGCTCCAAGTGTTGTTTCCATTGCTCCAGCGCCTCCGGCCCCCGCTGGCGGCGTCCGGGCTCGATGTCACAGAGTAATGCCTTGGTTTCCATGATGCGCACGTTCGGCTCCTCGGAGATCACCAGCAGGTCGTTGACGACATCGCCAGTGACCGCCCCGTTGTATCCCCAGTGATACGGCAATCCAACCTGATGCACGGTGCGGCCTTCTACCCATAACGGGCGCAAGCGATGGGTCACCATTACGCGGGCTTCGATGATCGCACGAGGCGTGGTGAGGGTTGCCCAATCCCCGTGCTGCAAGCCGATCTCACCCGCCAGTTCCGGCGAAACTTCGCAGAACAGCTCAGGCTGTAGCTCGGCCAGGTGAGACAACTGGCGCGACATGCCGCCGGCGGTGTGATGCTCGGTCAGTCGATAAGTGGACAGCACGTAAGGAAAACGCTCGTCGCCAGGACGAGCATACGGATTGTCGGGCCGCTCCTTGCGATCGGCGGCGGGATTATAGATTCGCTCCGGATAGAGTGGATTGCCGAAAGGTGTTTCCAGCGGTTCGTAATGCGTCGGTAGTGGACCGTCTTTCAATCCGCTGCTGACAAACAGCCAACCCACTCCATCGGGATGCAGAATGAATGGTTTGTCTCCAGCGATAGCATCCATGCCCTTCGCGCCAGGGGCTGGACGATAATCTGGCGGCTTGGCCTTATCGAAGTCGGGCACATCGAGGCCGGTCCACTCACGCTTCTCTTCATCCCACCAGATCAACTTCTTGCGCTCGCTCCACGGCTTGCCGTCGGGACGCGCCGAGCACCGGTTGTAAAGAATGCGAATGTCGTTGGGCCAGGAAAATCCCCAGCCGTGACCGAGATAATCTTTCGATTCACGCTGGTTAGCTTTGTTGAGATGCTCGTGGGGATAAATGCCGCAGTAGATCCAGCAGCCTGATGCCGTGCTGCCATCGTTCTTAAGCTTCTTGAAGCTATCTAGAAGTTCACCGGTCGTGAGGTCGCGGCCGTTGATCTCTTTCAGGATTTCAGCCACGTTGGGTTCTTCGCGGATGCCATGGGTACCGTACGGCCAGTGGAGTGAGTTCAGCGGAGCGTTGCGGGGGCTGGGATCAGCCGCAGCCTTCGCCTTAAGCCGACGGGCCAGATGATGCATGAACCAGGTTTCGCTGCGCGCGTCGCCGGGTGGTTCGACCGCCTTGGTACGGAATTGAATGAGCCGCTGGGTATTGGTCTGGCAGCCGTCCTTCTCGGCCGAGCCGGCCGCAGGAAATAGAAACACTTCGGTGGCGATCTCTTCGGGCTTCAGCTCACCGCGTTCGACTTCGGGTGAGTTATACCACCAGGAAGCGCTCTCGACTTCAACCAGATCGCGCACCACCAGCCATTTGAGTTTCGACATTGCGGTGCGCTGCAGGCGAGCATTGGAGGCGCCCACCGCAGGGTTCTGTCCCATGATGAGCAGGCCTTCCATCTTCCCATCCTGCATGTCGAGCCAGTATCCGAAGTGCGAGTGATCGCCGGTAACCCGCGGCATGTAATCGAAACCCCAGTTGTTTTCCGCGGTGGCATTCTCGCCATACCACGACTTCATCAGGCTGACAAAGTAGTTCCCGAAGTTGGACCACAACCCGGCGTCAGCTTTGTGCTTCTTGATGTAGCTTTGATAGTCGTTAGCATCGGCTTCGAAAAATGGCATGGGCAAGTAGCCGGGCAGAATGTCATACAGGGTGGGAATGTCAGTTGAGCCCTGGATAGAAGCATGGCCACGCAAGGCGAGAATACCGCCCCCGGGGCGTCCAATGTTGCCCAGCAGCAACTGGAGGATTGCGGCCGAGCGAATAATCTGCACGCCTTTGGAATGTTGCGTCCAGCCTACCGCATAGCAGATCGCGCCAGTCTTATCCGGGCCTGATGCGTTGCAAAAAGCTTGGGCAACTTTGAGGAACAGATCTTGCGGAACTCCGGCATGCCGTTCAATCAGCTCGGGCGTGTAACGAGCAAAATGCCGGCGCAAGATCTGAAACACACAACGGGGATGCTGAAGGGTGGGGTCCGCTTCGTACTCGCTCATCTTGGCCGCTTCGCCGCCGCGATCCTTGCCGTGTCCTCCTTCCGCTTCGGAATGACCCGCCGGCTCACCGCTGGATTTCTTGTCTTCCGATCCTTCATAGAACCAGGATTCCGGATCGTACTTCTTCTTCTTCTGATCCCATCCCGAGAAAACACCGTCCAGGTCTTCGGTGTCGCGAAATTCTTCGCGAATGATCATGGGCGCATTCGTGTAGTGCTGCACATATTCGCGAAAGTATGCGTCGTTCTCCAGCGCATAGTGAATCAGTCCGCCGAGGAAGAGAATGTCGGTGCCGGCGCGCAACGGGACCCAGATGTCGGCCATTGCCGACGTACGAGTGAAGCGGGGATCGACATGAATAATGGTTGCTCCACGCTCGCGCGCGGCCATCACCCACTGAAAACCAACAGGATGGTTTTCGGCCATCGACGATCCCATAATGAGGATGGCGTCGGCATTGGCCAAGTCAGTTTGCGCCGTGGTTGCGCCACCGCGTCCAAACGACGTGCCCAGACCGGGCACGGTTGAGCTGTGTCATATGCGGGCCTGGTTGCTGATGCAAACCATGCCCAAGCCTCCACAGAAAAGCTTCTTGATCAGATAGTTCTCTTCGTTGTCGAGGGTCGCGCCGCCCAGATGCGCGACCGCCTTGGTATGCATCACCTTCTGCCCGTCTTGTTCCTCAAGAAACGTCTGCTTCCGGCTTTCCCACATCCGGTCGGCAACCATGTCCATCGCCGTCTCCAGGCCAATTTCTTCCCACTTCGTCGCGTAAGGACGACGATACTTCACCGTCATGAGGCGGTTCGGGTGAGTATGCAGCTCGAAGGTATCAGCGCCTTTGGGACAGAGATGACCGCGGGAAATTGGTGATCCGGGATCGCCTTCGATCGAGATCAGTTCGCCATTCTTGTGAAAAACCATTTGCCCGCAGCCCACACCGCAGTAGGGACAGATCGATCGCGTGAACTCGGCGTCATGATGCTTGGGAAGAAGGGTTTCGGTATGCCTACTCATCGCTTCGGCACCGGTGCCGTCCGTTCTGGTTTGAATCTGGCGGATCAATGGCCAGCGCTCAAGAAATTTGTTCATCATAACTATTTAACTCGTGGATGCGGACACAGGGCGAGAGGTGAAGCGCCAAGCCCCCTATTGCATTTAGAGATCGCAGGCATTAGTGCGGTTGCCACAAGAGACAGAATGCCATTTGAAATTGAGCTCTTATGCCGTAGGGCGGACATGCATTTGGACGGTGGTTCACCTTTCGTGTCAATCAGTGTAACTGGGATTTTGGAAAAGCCAACTCACTCCTCGCGCAGCAGTCTCAAAGGATCGACCGACAGTGCGCGTTGAGCTGGAATCCACGTAGCCACCAGCCCCGGCGCCAGCATGGTCAAGGCCGAGCTACCCAACACCAGCGGATCAAGGGGAGTTCCCAGATACACAATGAAAGCCAGCACCCGGCTGGCCAGGATTCCGAGAATCAATCCTGCTGCCGAACCGAAGGCTAGCAATTTGAAAGCCTTTCCCAAGGCTGCCTGTAACACTCGGTACGCTGCGCGCCGAGAGCGATACGAATTCCTAACTCGTGCAGCCGCTTACTAACTGAATATGCCGCCATTCCAAAGATGCCGGTTGTCGATAGCATCGCACCCATCAGGCTAGCGAGACTGCCCTCAGGATGAGAAGATCGTCTCGAACCTAGGCCTCGCTGGCGCTACCAGCTACTTGGGCGTATTCCCGCTCCGATTGAGCAGGCAACAAAACCCAGAGGCTATAAATCCCCAGCGCGGTCCCAAGGGGAATGTGGAACAACGCCAGGAAGGAAAGCACGATGGTCAGCATGCGCGCCCAGGGTTCACGGCGCAGCAGTCCCCAGCCGGCCAAGAACCCGAAAGCCGCCTTAATCAAAATAAGGAATCCGATCGCGCTGAAGAGCGCACGCAGGAAGCCGGCAGGTACGTCCGGCGGGGCTCCCATTTCGTGCAGATGTGCGAATACGGTGATTGCCACGGTCCACAGAACAATGCCGGCAATGGCATTGATCGCGGAAAAAGCCAGCCAGAGGATGCCCAGCAAGCGGACATGCTCCTGTACCCGATTCGGCAACGGACGAACCACGGCGACGGCACCGGAAAACTCCTTGCCACAACGGCCGCAAAAACGCTGGTCCGGCTGCACACTTGCGCCGCATCGATCGCAAAACATAGCTCCTCCTTCGCGCTCCTTCTATGGCATTAGAATTTCCCGACGCCGATTAACTCCGACGCCTGATTAGGGGTTCGGCTCGAGCATCGCGGTGCGGGAAGCAATCGTCTATGATGTCCCGTATTAAATAGTCGTGAACCGGTTCCGCGCAATGGTAGGCTCCGTTTTGTACCGCGACGGTCGCTGATCGAAGCTGGCACCAGCCCTCAGCGTCGTTGCTGTTCTGGCGGTGAATCTCGTCCGGGTTGACCGAACACTTCGGCGAAAGCCGACGCCGTGATCTGGTAAAGAAAACTATCTCGTCCCTCGGCGTTATAGCGTGATCCCACACGAACGCCGCCTATTTTTTCCACGGCCCTCTGCGAACGAAAGTTTTCCGGGCCAACGAGAAATACCACACGATCCACAAAAGTAAATGCATGGCGGAGCATAAGCTCTTTCATCTCCCGGTTGTATACGCCTCCCCAATGGGACCGGGCTAAAAAGGTCCAGCCAATTTCCACTTCGCTTTTCTGTGCGTCGAATCCGTGGAACCGCGAGGACCCGATGACCTGGCCACTTTTGCAATCGAAGGCAATCAAAGCCCCGCCAGAATCCAAGGCTTTGCGAAAAAATTGCTTGAATACGTCTTCCTGGCAGCGGTCTTTCGCAGGGTGCTGCTCCCAAATAAGCGGATCAGAAGCGATCGCGTAGAGGTCGTGATAGTCGTCGGGGCGGAGCGGCCTGAGTTCAAGCAGTTTGCCTTTAAGGATTGGCTGAGAGTCAAAAAGCATCCTTCTTGTTGCCATGTCCGATTATCGCCTTTTAGGTGTTGTTGGTGAAATATCGTTGTATCGCGAGTGATCCTTTTACGTGGCGCACCCCCGCGCCTTTCCAGTTCTGCACCCATTTAACGGATATGCGCTTCCTTCCGTGATGCCATGCTTGAACCCGAAGCTAGATGCAAAGCATCCGGAGGCCGGAGCAGCCGTCAAAGGCGGTTACGGAAATCTTAAAATTCGAGTCGGCGACTTCCGTGGCCGCGTAAAATAAAGGCAGCAACGGCTTCATCGATTTGGCAGCCGTGATATAAGGTGACTCTCAGATTACGGACGGCGAGGTGCTCCCATGGGGTTAACTAGCACTGTTGAAGAGGTTCTGAAGCAAAAGACAAAGAAGGCGATTTTGTCGGTAACTCCTGAGCAGTCGGTTTATGAAGCGATTGAGAAGATGGCGGAAGAGCAAGTAGGGGCGTTGCTTGTGATGTCGGACAACAAGCTGGTGGGGATTGTCTCAGAACGCGATTACGCCCGCAAAGTGATCCTCAAGGGCCATTCCTCGAAGTCGACAGCGGTTCGCGAAATCATGACAAGTCCGGTAATCTTCGTGACCGGTCGGCAAACGATCGACGAGTGCATGGCCATCATGACCAACCGGCACATCCGCCATCTTCCGGTCATGGAATCGGAAACCGTTCTGGGGATGGTGTCGATTGGCGATCTGGTGAAGTGGATTATCTCCGGGCACGAGCAGACCATCCGTCACCTGGAAGGCTACATCACGGGAAACTATCCGGGATAGGTGAGCGCGCTGATGGATCCTGCTGAGGGCGTCCGGCGTCACCACACTGGAAACCACGCGAGAGATTCCGACGGCAGCGGTTAAGTCATTGTCTTGATGTTGCCTGAGTGATCGAATAAGCGGCCCATGGATCGTGCATGAACTCACCTCACAACGTGTGCGCGGGCTTTCTGCAGGCGGCGGAGGAGTATGCGGCTTACCTTGAGACCTTCGAGGGAAGGTTGCGACTGGACCTGGCTATCGCGGGGCTGGAGGAGTTTTTGCCGCCTCTGTCCTCATTGCAGCCGCTACGGGTGTTGGATCTTGGGGGCGGCACGGGTGCAACCGCGGTCAGCCTGGCTCGGCGCGGGGTTGAGGTCACACTGCTGGACTTCTCGCCAGCCATGCTAAAGATCGCGGAGGACACAGTCCGGAAAGCAGGTGTCGGCGACAAAGTCATACTGCGGCACGGCGACGCCGCCCACGCCGGGAAGCTGTTCGAGGGGGAGCGGTTCGATGTTGTTCTCTGCCACAATGTGCTGGAATATGCCGATGAGCCAGAGTCGATCATCAGCCGCTCCGTCCAACTCATGCGGCGCGATCCGCCTGGGCTACTGTCCATCCTGGTGCGGAACCGGGCTGGCGAGGTACTAAAAGCTGCTATCCAGACCGGCGACTTGCAAGCAGCGGAGCGCAGTCTCGCCGCTGGTTGGGGATATGAATCTCTCTATGGTGGCCGAGTGCGGCTCTTTACCCGTGACGAGTTGCTGGCGATGTCGAAAGCAGCGAGACTTGAACTTATTGCCGAGCGCGGGGTGAGAGTGATTGCAGATTATCTGCCACCGCAGATCTCCCGGGAGGCCGAATACGAGCGGATTTTCGAGCTGGAGCGCAAGCTGGGACGGCTCCCGGAGTTCGTGGCCATCTCCCGCTACACTCACAACCTCTTCCGCCATGCCACCGAGCCCAACGAGGACCGGGTATGAGTAACCCCTCCAATCAGCCCTTGCCAGATGCATCGTACGAAAATACGTCAGACACTGCGGTCTCGCTCGGGCTGGGACTCACAAATGAATGCAATCTTTCGTGTGCTTTCTGCTACCGCGATCCGACCCGTGCGGACCGCCTCTCCCTCGATCAAGTGAAGTCCGTCATGGAAAGGCTAAGGATCCATTCGGTGAACCTGGGTACGGGCGAGAACGGGATGCATCCGGAATTTAGGCCGATTCTGGCCTACCTGCGTACACAGCCAGTCAAGCTCACCATCACCTCGAATGGCCACAGCGTGGCGGTTTTGGAAGATAGCGAGTTGCG
Source organism: Candidatus Korobacteraceae bacterium (assembly GCA_049695855.1). Classification (GTDB taxonomy): domain Bacteria; phylum Acidobacteriota; class Terriglobia; order Terriglobales; family Acidobacteriaceae; genus Bog-257. The sequence continues at coordinate 68,839 of JBAVSY010000059.1, forward strand.
CGCCTTTCACGATATTGAGTTTTCTTTGGACTACCCTACCCAAGCGGAACAGAATTCACAGCGTGGAGCCGGCAACTGGGAGCTCATCCACCAGCAGGCACAACGCTGCGTAAGTCTTGGCGTGCCTGTCACCTTCATTGCCGTCATGATGAAGCCAAACTACCTGCGCCTGGCAGAGGTTGCGCGGGTGGCCAGAAAATTTGACGCTCCTTTGCGCATCAATGTCTACCAGGCAGTGCGATCCGACATCTATGCGCTGTCCTATGAGGAATACTGGGAAGGCTTTCGCCGCCTGTTTGCGGAGACCGATGTGATTGATATCGGCGAACCGCTGGTCCGGGCCATGGCCGGTCTGCCCCCGCGCCGGGGCGGATGCGGTGTGAGCACGGTGCGAGTTACGCCGCGCGCCACCACGCAGCCCTGCGTTTATTGGCCAGGATCAGGGGAGCCGCTATCTGACTTGATCTCGATGGGAGCCGACATCTTAGGCTCGGCGCCCTTCGAGCAGGCCCGAACGCTACCCAACGCTTGCCAGCCTTGTGAGTTTCGCGACTCATGCCACGGCGGATGTGCCGGACGACGACGGCTTCAGGGTGCCCTGCAACAGCCTGATTATTATTGTCCGATTGTTCGCGGAGAACGCCCTAGCCTGCCGGTCCGCATGGCCGCCCACCGCGATCTGCCTAAACTCAGCAGCTCCTGCACTACCGTGGTGATGGCCCG
>JBAVSY010000060.1:0-5051 GCA_049695855.1 Candidatus Korobacteraceae bacterium
GCACTCCGCCTCCGGCTCCGTGCTGGGCTAGATTATGCCGTGCCTTCGGCACTCGATTTCGCGCGGTTTGTTCCACCGATATAAGCACGGACCGAGTTTCGTAACAGCCTCTCACGCCCGCGGCTAAAACAAATATCGCCGCTGCGCTGGCGGAAGATAATTTGGATGCGTTTGTCCCAGCGCAAATTCCATTTGCCAGGTGCGACACAGTCTCTGAAGGCCAGCTCTACCCAGAGCTTTGACATCCAACGAGTTTTTCGGGCAGACATTTCTAAGCGGAAGCGATTAGAATCGCCTACAATTGTCGGTTTCGAGTAAGCTTCTAACGACCTATCGGTTCGCATCAGGACGATCGACGTGGCTGCACTTACAAAGAAAACTTTGCTGCTCTTTCTGTCGCTGGTTTTGCTGATGCCGGTGCTGCGCGCCGATGAGATCACGGTCGCCGCTGCGGCAGATTTGAACTATGCGCTCAAGGACCTGGCGGCGCGCTTCGAGCACAAAACCGGGGATAAGGTGAGGCTATCGTTTGGCGCCTCGGGGAACTTCTTCCAGCAAATTCAAAGCGGAGCTCCTTACGACGCGTTCTTTTCGGCGGATATGGACTATCCGAAAAAGCTTGCAGCTGCCGGCTTGGTGGACGCTGCTTCATTGCGCGTGTACGCCATTGGTCACCTGGTACTCTGGGTGCCGAATAATTCCGCGCTCGACCCTTCGAAGCTCAAGATGAACTTGCTTCTGGAAAACTCAGTGCGACGAATCGCTATCGCCAATCCGCAACATGCGCCTTATGGACGGGCGGCAATGGCGGTACTCGATCACTTTGGACTGAAAGACAAGGTGGCCGGCAAACTCGTCCTGGGCGAAAACATCAGCCAGGCCACGCAGTTTGTGCAATCGGGCAATGCGCAGGCGGGATTGATCGCGCTCTCGCTGGCTATGTCTCCGGCCATGAAGGACGCCGGCAAGTACTGGGAATTGCCCGCCGATAGCTACCCCGAAATGCAACAGGGAGTTGCGATTTCATCGTCGTCCAAACATAAGCAGGCAGCGCAGGCCTTCATCGACTACATTAGTTCGTCAGAGGGCGCGGCGGTGCTGGAGCAATACGGCTTCCGGGTCCCGTCGCATCCATGATCCTGCAAGCTCTCACTCTGACGCTGCGATTGGCGGTCACGGTTTCGGTCATCCTGCTGGCTGTCGGGATCCCAGTTGCCTACTGGCTGGCATTTTCTCGCCAACGCTGGAAGTTTCTGGTCGAGGCGGTGGTGTCGTTGCCGATCGTGTTGCCGCCCACCGTGCTCGGCTTTTACGTGCTGGTCGCTGTCGGACCGCTGAGTCCGGTGGGACGCTGGTATCAGTCGATCAGCGGCCATGGGCTGGCATTCACCTTCAGCGGATTGGTAGTCGGATCGGTTCTCTACAGCCTGCCTTTTGCGGTGCAGCCGATGGCGACCTCGTTCGCCTCCATCGACCGCAAGTTGCTGGACGCCTCCGCTTTGCTGGGAGCCTCGGGCTGGCGAACGTTTTGCCGTGTGGTGTTGCCGCTGGGATTGCCGGGCGTGCTGACGGGGTTCGTGCTCAGCGTCGCGCATACCCTGGGCGAGTTTGGCGTGGTGCTGATGATCGGCGGCAACATTCCGGGCGCCACGCGAACCATTTCCATCCTGATTTATGACCAGGTGCAGGCGCTGGATTACGCTGCCGCCAATCGCACCGCGCTGCTGCTGCTGGCTCTGTGTTTCGTGCTGCTGGCGATTCTTTATGGCTTGCGCCGGCGCGCTTCATGGAACCTGTGGGGCTGGAGATGAGCGGCGCGTCCGGCACGGCGCAGGGCCAAGAGCTCAGCGTCCATATGCAGAAAAGCTTTTCGGGTGAGCGGGGCTCGGCATTCCGGCTGGAGGCTGAGTTCTCGGCCGCGAAGGGCTTCACGATTTTGTTTGGCGGATCCGGCGCCGGAAAGACAACCCTGCTCGACTGCATTGCCGGACTGCAAACTCCCGAGCAAGGGAGGATCACGGTGGGAGATGCCGTAGTCTTCGACTCGGCGGCACGAGCGAATGTGCCACCGAACCGCCGGAGCGTCGGATATTTGCTGCAGACGCTGGCGCTATTTCCGCACCTGACGGTTGAGGAGAATGTGCAGTATGGTTTGGCCGCTCTGGATGCGCCTCAGCGCGAATACCGCTGCCGCGAGATGCTGGAATCGTTTCGCATCGCGAATCTCGCGCAACGGCGTCCCAGCGAAATCTCCGGCGGCGAACGGCAGCGGGTTGCCCTGGCGCGCACGCTGGTAACGCGGCCTCGGGTTCTGCTGCTCGACGAGCCGCTTACCGCTCTGGATGCGGTGACCCGTTCGCAGATTGTGGACGACCTGCGATCCTGGAATGCGCAGCGCGGAATTCCGATCCTTTATGTCACCCATCAGCGCGCGGAGGTTTTCGCACTGGGCGATAACGTTATCGTGCTGGAGGCGGGGCGCATTGTCGCGCGGGGTTCGCCGCATGAGGTTCTGCACCGTCCCGAGCTGGAAACTGTTGCCCAGTTGGCCGGCTTCGAAAACATCTTTGACTGTTCGTTCGTGGCCGCGCATTCCGAGCAGGGAACGATGACCTGCCGGGTTGCCGGCTCAGCGCTTGAGCTGGAGGTGCCGCTCTCTCGGGTCGATACTGCGCAAGCGTTGCGGGTAGGGATTCGCGCGGGCGATATCCTGCTGGCGTCGGCGCCGCCGCAAGGATTGAGTGCGCGCAATGTTTTTGCCGGCGTGATTGCTTCGCTGGAGCAGCGCGATGTGACCGTGGTCGCCAAGGTGGACTGCGGAACGGAATTCGAAGTACATATCACGCCCGCCGCCCGGGACTTCCTGAGACTGCAGACCGGCGGAAAGATTTGGCTGGTGATGAAGACCTACTCATGCCAGGTGTTGCAAGGCAATGGCAAGTGGCGATCTTGAAATTCCTTTTCGCCCGTGATCCGAGCTGCACGCCGTTTCCGGTACTGGACAAATCGCCGGTTCACCCCAGGATAGAGCTACCCTTCGCTCTAAACTGCTGTTGCTGTTATCCGATTATTCTGAACTGCTCCTCGCCGACGGCTTCACTACGGCTTCAGACCACGCAACCACGGTTTCGCCCCAGACAACCGCTGGTCTTAGGGCCGCATCCGGTCGATATAGAACTGCAAATAAAACTGGTCTGGAGGTCAAACAATGAAAGCCACGATTGCAATCATGGTCTTCGCGCTCTTCGCATTTGCCGGCAGCCCGCTGGCCAGTGCCAGTAGCACCACCCGCAACGCAGATGACCGGGAGGTCACTGGTTGTCTGGAGAAGGGGGCCAACCCCGAGCACTACCAACTCATGGCGCAGGACGGGAGCACCTGGCAGGTGAAAGACGGGCGTTATGTAAGTCTGTCGCCTTATGTTGGGGAGAATGTTACCGTTGCCGGCCCCGCGTCGTCCGCCAGAACGCCGGCTACGCAGGCGGACAAGGCAGAGAGCGCCAGGATGAATCAATCAGCGCAGGCGGAGAGCCGCTTGACAGTGCTGGACGTGGCCGTGGATGGCCAGAGCTGTCGGCAGTAAGGGGGTAGTTGGTCAGCTACGTCTCCGGCGGCTTCCGCGGGTGTTGGCGAAGCACTGGCCAACTAGAAGTTGTGGAGGGCACAGTGGAACTTCGCCCGCCCGCGACGGCGGAGCCTGCCCTGAGGCTAGCCGAAGGGTCCTGACTATCTTGTGGCCGGCCCGCGACCGGGACTGGTCCGTCGAAGGCATGGAATGGGTTGAGACCAGGCTGCTGGAAACGATGTCAATAGAGGCCCGCCTAGAGCCAGGCCCTGACACAAATCGCTTGGCTGCCTTCGTTCATCCCTCACATCGCAAAGTGACCCTGCTCACTGCTTCCCGGTTCATAAAGTTCATACTGGAGGTATTCGTTACTGCTCTCAGTTTGGCGTGCAACTCACGTCTGGCTGAGCGAATACCCGCGAGCCGCGGTCCTGACAACCATGGCCCGCGGATATGCTGGCAGCACGTTGCATCGGAGGTGTCACCATGCCGACCGTCATCGAACCAAAAAGCGAAGAATCCAAGCCCCAACTTGTTCCCCCCGTTTCCAATGAGCCCGAGCTTTTCGCCGCGGAAATCGCGATGGAAAAGGAACACAACTTTTTCCCGCTGATCCTTATTTTCGGGCTGGTACTGGTGTTGGGCGGGACCATTTATTACTTTGTGAAGACCGCGCGTGATGTGCTGAGCGTTCCCGCCGCAACCGCTACGGTCAACCAGATCATGAAATCGCAAGGTCCGGCGACCATTCGCTTCACCACCGGAAACCTGACCTCAAGCGTCAACGAGAAGCCGCAGGATCCCCATTACAAACTGCTGGCCAAGTCCGGGATCGTGACCACTAAGGCAAAGGGGGCGACCGAGATCGTCACACTTACCGACGCGGGTGAGAAATTGCTGGGCACCATCGAGGGCGTGCAGAAAACCAAGAACGCAGACGGCACCACGACCTATCTGGTTCCTCTGGCCACGCGGCAGCTGGTTTCGGTGGACAAGATCACCATGGTCAAGCCGCACCTGGCTCAGCTCGATTACACCTGGAAGTGGTTGCCCAATCGTTTGGGTAAGGACTTCGAAGCTTCTGGAAGCCTGGTGCAGAGTTTCAGCACCTGGGACCGGGCGACGCTGATCAAGACGTACGGCGTTGATTTCTACAATGCCCCACCCACCAAGACCAGCATCGTGCTGTCGGAGGGCAATAACAATACCTGGAAACCGTATACGGAATAATTTTGCTGTAACTCTCATCGCCTCCGCTGGCAGGGAGGGGCTTTAAGGCCTCTCCCTTTTGTTTTTCTTTTTCCAGGCTTGGATAACGTATCCCAGGAAAGTATGGAGGTTTGGGTATGTTTCAGCAGTCTAGAGCATTTCTAATTTAAGTATATACATTCTGTGAGATAATGCTTCTGCCGGTAAGGAGAGGCCAGGGATGCAATCCTATTCTCAGGATTTGCGCGAGCGGGTGTTGCGGGCACTGGATCGCGGG
>JBAVSY010000061.1:0-27862 GCA_049695855.1 Candidatus Korobacteraceae bacterium
CGTTGCCAAAATAACCAACCGAGCTAAGCTGCAGCTCGACGCTGGTGGCTGTGTCGCCCGGCTCTACCCACGCCCAGAACGAAATATCGTTCACGGTCGAGGCAGCGGAGAGGTGGAACGTGTCGCTGACAGAAAAGCCGAAGTTAATCGTCCAGGCATCGACCTGTCCGTTCACCGGACCGTTGTCGTAAACCTCGTTTTGCGCCATGGCTGGAACGGCAGCCGTGACCAGACACAATAGGATGAGTGAAGCAATATTGCGTTTCATAAAGACCTCCGCACGGAGGGCTGTGCTTTCACGAGAGGAAGCTCGATTCACGAAAGCTCGACCGTCCGAGGTTTAACTTTCTTAACCTAGCGAGCCAGCATTACCGCCGGATCTTCAGCCCCAACATTGCCGCCAGGCTCAAGATGCCGGAACCAAACAGCACGAGGCTGCTCGGCTCAGGAGTAATAGCGCACCATGAACAACCCGTCGCCCCGAGCAGGGTGAAGGCTTCTGATGGAATCGTTCCATAGGGGAAGTTGTCCTGCGCCTGTGAAGGGCAGCCGTTCGACTGGCAGCCTACGCCGGAGTTCTCGTCCCAGTAAACAGCTTGGATCTGGTTATCATTCGCATTACTCAGGGTCAACCAATAATTTCCATTCGACAGAGTCACCCTGCTGAAATTACCCGACTCGAGGCAAACGTCGAGACCGTAGGAACTGTTCAGGAAGCAGTCCGATTGGGTGAGATTGACGATTTGGTCAGACAGTTCGTTACCGAACGGGCTCGCTCCGATCTGAACCTCAACGCTGGTCGCGATGTCATCTGGTATCAGCCATCCCCAGAATTGGATACCGTTTACCGCCTGGCCGAACGGGCTGTTGGTGAGCTGGAAACTATTGCTCACGGCATAACCGAAGTTGATGACCCAGGCATAGGCCTCTCCATTGACCGGTCCGTTGTCATAAACGGGTTGGGAATATTGAGCCATGGCCGGAACAGCAGCCATGAGACAGAGCAGCATGAGCAGAGCAACAAATTGCAGTTTCATGAAGGCCTCCGTTTAAGGAACTGCGGTTTAGCAAAAGAGAATCTGGTGGGACGAGGAAGCGACGATGGGCCCGGGCAGCCGTTAGAAGTGTTGCCCAATGAGAAGGCGGTAAGACCGCAATGACAGTTCGCTGTCGAGTCAACTGCGCAGCCGCGTGCGCCGCGCGCAGGATGCTAAATAATACTTTCGCCGTCCATCATCCTTGCGAGGGTTGGAAAGCACTAGGACATTCAGCACATGCCGCTGTGACGGGTTCTGTTTTAGGAGTGCTAACGCGGGCGCCGTCCCTGGAGTCAACCTGAAGAACTGTCAGCTCGAAAACCAGCACATCTTGAACTTCAGCTGCTGGGACAGACTCACAAAGGTCGGAACGATCCGCTTCTCCCCAGTCGTGAATCATAAGATCGCGGACGGCGACTTAACTTCTTCGTCGCCGGTCCGCGATCGCCAGTCAGTTTCTATGCGACTTTATCCCGCGCGGTTCCGCAACTGCGGCAGCTGGCGGTAATGTCGACGCGATTCTTGCGCAGGTGCTCCTCGAAGGCGGACCAGCGGGCATGCCGAGCCTGCTCGGAAACATAAAGTTCATCCGGATTGGTCAAATGATCGCGTTGCGCCTGCAGCGGGTCCGCCGTCTCCCGCTGATCGGCTTCTTCGGCGGCGCGTATCGGCTTGTCTTCGGGCTCAAACTCGCCGGGAAGGCGGGTATCCTCGGCCCTGGCCGAGACGGTCGGACGCATGCGGATCTTGCTGGGATCGGCGCTGGCTTGGGGAAACTTTCCCGCCAGACGGTCCGGCGTGTAAGCCTCATCCATCGCGCCCGAGCCTGTGGCCGCCGGCATCTGGCTGGCTTCCGGAGTGATGGTGTGCGTACTGCCTTCCTTGTGCAGCACCGGCCCACTTCCCCAGGCCTCGCGATAACTTCGGTCGTAGTTGCTCCAGTCGGCATCGGTCTTCATGGCGTCTTCATCGTACTTGGGCAACGCCTCAATTTGTTCCTTGGTGGCGTTCGTGGCGAAATCCTTTTCGTCTTTAGCCGAGGGAGCGATTCGATCCGCCGGGACCAGAAACTTCTTACTGCTCAACCAGCCGCCGGTATCCACCACTGCATATTGGATCGTCCCAGTCGCATGATCGAAAATCACATCGTCAATCTTCCCAAGTTTGTCGTGGTTCGCGCCGTAGAGAGTGGCTCCCCGGATATCATCCACGTCCCCGGTAAAGCGATAGTCGCGCAGCATTCCATAGTGGCCCATAAGAAACTCCTCGCATTGCTGAATTGTCAATACTTCAGTTCAGATGCGCACAAAGACAGCGCTGCCGCCTTGAGGAGCTGCAGTCAGTTGTCAGTTGTCAGTTGTCAGTTGTCAGTTGTCAGTTGTCAGTTGTCAGTAGCCAGTTGTCAGTTGTCAGTAGTCAGTTGTCAGTTGTCAGCAATCATCAGTAGTCGGCAGCCAGCAGTTTCCGTTCCCGGCCAATGCCGCCTTCTAAAAGCTAAGAGCTAATGGCTGAGAGCCGATTGCCCTCAACTGACGGCTGATAGCTGACGGCTGATAGCCTCTAAAACTTCGCCTTCAGTCGCCGATAGGTCGTTTCCAGAAGCTCTGGCAACACTCGTGTCTCGCCGATGACGGTCATGAAATTGGCGTCGGCCACCCAGCGAGGCAGCACGTGCATGTGGATGTGGCCGGCGATTCCGGCACCGGCAGCTTTGCCCACGTTCATTCCCAAATTCACCCCATCGGGGCGGTATAGCTCAATGAGGGCGACTTCCAGATGCCGGGCGAGCGCCATCATCTCGTTGGCAGCGGCAGGAGAAAGTTTGTGCAGCCGGTCGAGGTGCTCGTAGGGGACAATCATGCTGTGGCCCGAGGTGTAGGGAAATGCATTGAGGATGACGAAGTTGAACTCTCCGCGGTGAACGATCAGGGACTTCTGATCGTCGCCCGAGCGCAGCAATTCGCAAAAGATGCAGGTAGGAGCGTCGGCCGATACGTCAGCGGTGGTGATGTACGAGTAGCGCCACGGAGTCCAGAGGTAGTCCATATATGCGGAGAGTACCATCCCACTTTGCTGGGTCAAAAGAGACGGAATTCTTGTCACACGATCTGGTGATCGAGCCACTTGACTTCCAGGTTAAAAGTCGGATAAAACGCTGCAAAATCGGCACTAATCTCATCCTAACTTGTTTGACACTGCCCCCCTCGGTTGCTATAGTCGAAATGTTCCCTGGAAGCGCAGCCCGCTCCATCGGATCCGGCCGCTGGGTTGTCCAAACCCGCTTTGAGCGGGACAATCATACCTGTAGACTCAAGCCAGCAGTCCGTTGTATCTCAGGCTCTCTGCGCGTTTTGAATTCGCGCGAGTGTGCGTAAACAACCAACATGTCCTTCGAAGAAACCCACAACGCTCCGACCACCCAGACGCAGGAATCAGGGGCTGCTGAGCAGCCCGAAACCCAAGCCACCGATCAGTCTAACGCCCAGCCCGAAGTTCACGCCGTTGAGCAGCCTCAGGCCCAGCCGGTTGAGCAGCCTTCCGAACCAGCTTCCGTTTCCAGCGCTCCTTCCGGCGACACTACTCCGGTAGCTGCTCCCAAGTCTGAAAAAGAACCCACCATGGAAGATTTCGCCAGCGCCCTGGAAACATTTGAACAGGAACAGGCTCAGACCGAAGCGGCGCTGAACGAAGAACAGATCGTCACCGGCACCGTGCTCAAGGTCACGCCGCAGTATGTGGTGGTGGACATTGGCTACAAGTCGGAAGGCGTAGTCCAAGTCGCGGAATTTCAGGACCATGAAGGCAACGTGACCGTGCAGCGGGGCGATGAGATCGCCGTCATGCGCGAGCCGGGTCACACCGAAGAGGGCTACATCCATCTCTCGCATGAAAAGGCGCAACGCCTGAAAGCGTGGGACGAGATTGAGAAGGCTTTCAACGACAAGGCGTCGGTAAAAGCCCGCGTCATCGATCGCATCAAAGGAGGGCTGACCGTCGACATTCTCGGCGCCCGCGCCTTCCTGCCTGGTTCGCAGGTCGATCTACGCCCAGTCCGCAACCTCGATGGCTTGAAGGGTCACGACATCGATGTCCGCATCATCAAGCTGAATAAGAAACGCGGCAATATCGTGGTGTCGCGCAAGCAGCTGCTGGAAGAGGACCAATCTGAAAAGCGAACCAAAACTCTGGAGCAGTTGCACGAAGACGCGATTCTGACCGGCACGGTCAAGAACCTCACCGATTACGGCGCGTTCGTCGACCTGGGTGGGATCGATGGACTGCTGCACATCACCGACATGTCGTGGGGACGCCTTACTCATCCGCGTGATCTCGTACAAGTCGGCGATCAGATCCAAGTCAAGGTGCTGAAGTTCGATCGCGATAAGCAGCGCGTGTCCCTGGGTTTCAAGCAACTGACGCCTGACCCATGGCTGGATGCGTCTGAGCGTTATCCGGTGGGCGCACATGTTCGCGGCCGGGTCATCAGCGTGACCGACTACGGCGCGTTCATCGAACTGGAGCAAGGGATTGAAGGCCTGGTACACGTCAGCGAAATGACCTGGTCGAAGCGGATGAAGCACCCTTCCAAGCTGGTCAATGTTGGCGACCAGGTGGAGGCGGTGGTGCTGAACGTCAACCCAACCGAGCGCCGCATCAGCCTTGGTCTGAAGCAACTGGAGTCGAATCCCTGGGAGAGCCTGCACGAGAAATTCCCCGTGGGCGCAATCGTGGAAGGCAAGGTCCGCAACCTGACCGACTTCGGCGCGTTCATCGAGATCGAAGACGGCATCGACGGCCTGGTTCATGTGAGCAATCTGAGCTGGACCAAGCGGGTCAAGCATCCTTCCGAAGTGTTGAAGAAGGGTGACAAGGTGAAGGCCATCGTGCTCGCTATCGAGCCCGATCAACGCCGCCTGTCGCTGGGCGTGAAGCAGCTTCAGCCCGACGTGTGGGATACCTTCTTCGAGCAGCATCGCGTGGGTGACGTGATTCACGGCAAAGTGCTGCGGCTGGCGAGCTTCGGCGCTTTTGTGGAGATCGCCGATGGCGTCGAAGGCCTGTGCCACAATTCGGAAGCCGTGGACTCGCACGGTGCACCTATCAAGTTGGAAGCCGGCATGGAGCATGAGTTCAAGATCATCAAGATGAACCCGGCGGAAAAGAAAGTGGGACTCAGCATTCGGGCGGTCGGCGAAGAGGCTACGCGTGCCGATGTGGAATCCTACAAGGCTCCGGCGGCCACCTCCTCATCCTCGGGCAGCGGCTCTACCATCGGCGAATTCATGTCGTGGAAGCGCGCCAGCAACGAAAACAATTAACGTTAGCCCCACGTACAATTAAGAAAGCCGCCAGCGATGGTGGCTTTATTTTGTGCGGATGACTCGATCAGTTAAGCGGGTTAGAACACTGTGGGAGAGGAATCCTTGGGCGCTACTTGCTCGTGTCGATCTGTAGATTGAGGTTCGGCTTTTCGCGATCGTCGAATTGGCTGAGAGTTCTGGTTTTGCTCTTCCTGCCGTCCTTCTCAGCGTAGACTTCGTAATCGACATTCAGCGAAAGCTCGGGAAAACGATAAGTACCATCGCTCTGGGAGATGTATGTCTTCATCGCCAGCGTCTTCGTATTCTTCAGGTAGACGACGGCGTTCGCGATCGGCTTGTCGCTCTTGTCGAGCACGTTTCCAGTGAGGATGCGAGAGGTAAAGTGGGTTGTCTTGTGTCCGTTGTCACTGGGCGACGTTCCTCCCACCGGGATCGTCAATTGCGCGCTACAACTTAGCGCGGCAAGCAGCACTACCAATACGCCGAATCCCATCTTCATGAAGTTCCTTCAGACCACTACTTGGGTGAGAGCGTCTCTTGAGTTAGATGAATACCAATGTCCCTGCGTTCATTATCGTCGATGTGGACGGTCGCTTCCGGCTTTGGCTGGCCCTTGGGCGTCTTTACCTGCGCTTCCACGATATAGTCCTGACCCCCAACCGGGACCCGCTGTGCGAACTCGCCGTTTCTATCCGACATCAGCTCCCATTTTGCCTTCTTGTCCGATGCCCTCCGTATCTTGATCGGTATGCCCGCCACGGGATGATTGTCCGGCCCCCACACCGTGCCATAAATTAAAGCATAATCCTTCTTCGCCGCGGTTGCTGACTGCGCCAGGGAATTGCTGCCGGCCACAGCCAAAGCAAGAATCGAAATGACGCAGGCGAGCAGAATCACGGCCCAGTCCGCCGGGATCCATTTTTCCCAACCCGACTTAGTACTCACCCTCTTCCTCTTCTTCTTTTTCGTCCTCGTCTTCTTCCTCGTCCTCGTCTTCCACGCGGGTCAGCTCGAGGGGCTCGATCGCCACCACTTCGAAATCGCTGCCACACTCCGGACAGGACACGATTTCACCCTCGTCAACCTCGTCTTCTTCGATATCCAGATCGCTTTCACATTCAGGACATATAACCATAATTGCCTCCGTTCGCTAGGGTCGGTCACGCCTCCGGAATTAGGACGGGCCCGTCATTTATATTTAGAATCTCCTGGACAGCAGCGTCAAGTGATAGACGCCATCGGATTCCAGAGGTTTCGTAAAGTTCATGCCCATTTTGATGTCGCTCAGAACGGCAGCTGCACTGGTGACGATTGCGTTTTCCCTTCCAGTTGCTCTCTTTTCTCAGCAAACCGACAGCCTGCCGGCTGCGACTCCCGACCCGCAGATTGCTCTGGCCCTGCGCGACGTTTCGCCAGCGCGAATTCAACGCACCATTGAGAAGCTGGTCAGCTTTCGCACCCGGCAAACCCTTTCGTCTGATCTGCCTACGATGAGCTCCGAAGGCATCAACGCTGCTGCCGACTGGATTCAGGGCGAGTTCCAACGGTATTCCAGTCAGTGTGGTGACTGCCTGGAGGTCCGGACCGATCAGTTCATTCAGCAGCCAGCAGCGCGCGTCCCGCAGCCTACAACCATCACCAACATTTACGCTATCCTGAAGGGTACCGATCCGGCAAATGCTGCGCGGATTTATCTCGTGACCGGGCACTACGATTCCCGAAATGGTGATGCTAACGATGCCGAGGGGGACGCACCTGGCGCCAATGACGATGCCAGCGGCACCGCGGTCAGCCTGGAATGCGCCCGGGTTCTGAGTCAGCACCGTTTTCCTGCCACCATCATCTTCTTAACCGTTGCCGGCGAAGAGCAGGGACTTTATGGCAGCGCGCATTTTGCAATTATGTCCAAAGCTGTTGGATGGAATTTGGAAGCCGTGTTGAACAACGACATCGTCGGCGGAGATCGCACTCCCGGTGATACCGGGCAGAATCCGCATGTCGTACGTGTGTTTTCCGAAGGAATTGCCACCAGCGCAAGCGATGAAGAATTGCGCCGGATACGATCGCTGGGTGGCGAAAGCGATAGCCCATCACGGCAACTGGCGCGCTATATCGCAGAACTGGCTCAGGAATATTTCCCTCGGGCGGATTTACGCCCAATGCTTGTGTTCCGCCATGACCGCTATTTGCGCGGCGGCGACCACCTCTCGTTTAACCAGCAGGGATACGCGGCGGTGCGCTTCACGGAGTATCGCGAGAACTACAATCATCAACACCAGAATGTGCGTACCGAGAATGGCATCGAATACGGTGATCTACCTAAATTCGTGGACTACGAATACACCGCGCGCGTAGCCCGGCTGAACGCGGCGACCTTGGCGTCATTGGCCTCGGCTCCAGCGCCGCCAGGAAACGTGCGGCTGTTGACCAAAGAGCTGCAAAACGATTCCACTCTACAGTGGACGCTTTCGCCTGGCGGGTTGGCGAGCGGCTATGAGGTGCTCTGGCGCGACACCACGGCTCCCGACTGGGAGCATGCGAAATCGGTTGGAAACGTGACCCGGGCCACTTTGCCATTGTCGAAGGACAATGTAATCTTTGCTGTACGCGCGGTCGACGCCAAAGGGCACCGCAGTCTGGCCGTTGTACCGCTGCCGGAGCGCTGAGGCCGGGGACTGCATACATAGGAAAGAGCAAGTCATGCGACGCACTACAGGCATGGGATTGAGTTTCCCGCCGTTCACCCGGGCAGTCAAACAACTGCTCATCGCCAACGGTGTTGTCTTTCTACTGTTTTATCTGTTTGGAGCTTTCGACGCGAGCGCGCCTTTCGCCGGCTGGGCCTACAATCACCTGGGGCTGGAAGGCTATGCCGTCGTTCACGGTGAAATCTGGCAGCTCATCACCTACTCGTTCCTGCACTATGGGTTACTGCATCTGCTGTTCAACATGCTGGCGCTGTGGATGTTCGGCGCGCAGTTGGAAGTGGATTGGGGCTACAACCTCTTCCTGCAGTTCTACTTTTTCTGTGTGATTGGAGCGGCGCTGGTGACCGTCATTGTGTCGTTCACTGGAATTCTGGGTGTGTCGCCCCGTACGCTGACGGTAGGCGCTTCCGGCGGCATTTACGGATTGCTGCTGGCGTTCGGTATGTTGCATGGCGATTCGGAAGTCATGCTCTTTCCTCTGCCATTTCTGATCAAGGCAAAATACTTTGTCATCGGCATCATCTTTCTTGCGCTCTATGGAGCCTTGTCGTCAGCACACGGCGGCGGCCAATCCATCGCCTACATGGCTCATCTTGGCGGTCTGGTCTTTGCCTATATCTGGCTGAAGCTTGTCCCGCGCCGCGGCTTTGGCTACGCCGCTTCAGAGCACGCCTTTGGACTGCGCAACTCGTACTATCGCTGGAAGCGTAAGCGAGCGGCGCGCAAATTCGAAGTCTACATGCGCAAGCACGATGACCGCGGCGACTACAAGCACGAAGACTACTTCGACGAGCTGGGCAACTTTCGCGATCCCAGCGCCCGCGAGCCGCGCAAGAAAAATGGCGACTCGCGCGGTCCGTGGGTGAATTGAAGCAGTAGCCAGTAGCCAGTAGCTAGCAGTCAGTTGCCAGCAGTCAGTAGCCAGTTGCTAGCTGTCAGGTGCCAGGTGTTAGGCGCCAGGTGCCAGTTAATCCTCAGCGATTCGATTCCGATTTGTCATCCTGCGCGAAGCATTCGCGTAGTTCGCGAATGCGGAGTCGAAGGACCCCTATCGTTCCAGCTCTTCCACGCCTCGATGCCCCGCTTTTGCTGCTACTGACTACTGATTACTGGCTACTAGCTCTCAAACACCTTCTCCAAACTCTCATAGACAATCGAAATCGTGCACAGCTCGGGCAACAGTTGCCAATAGCGATGCACTTCAGGATCAGCCTGGGCTTCGGCGCGCATGTCGGGCGAAGTCCACAAACGCAGGTGCAGGAAGCGATCAGGGCGCGCGGCATCGCGATGCAGCGTGTCCCGGCAGTAACCCTTGGCATGCATCATGGTGTAGAGCTCGCGTAACGTGCTGACCAACTCCGCATCCTTGCCGGGAAGCGCTTCCAGAATAGCCATGGAGACGATTTCTTCAGCCATTGCGATCTTCGCCTTTCAGTCTTGATTTCAGGCGCCTGGTGTATTCCCGCCAATCAACTTGCCTGCACGCGCTTCTGCTCGGGACCGATCTCGGAGTGCGCTCCAAACAGGAAGCGCGGATAGCGGACGGCATTGAACTCAGCGCCGATCAAGATCACCATCGAAACCAGATAGAGCCAGATCAGCAGTGCGATGGCCGTGGCGACTGAACCGTAGATGACGTCGTAGTTTCCAAAGGTTCGCAGATAGGCGCCAAAAACAACGGTGGAGACGAACCATAATACCGTCGCCAGCACCGATCCGGGGAGCACGCGGTGCCAGGGCTGAGTGCGCGGCACGCCGTGATGATAAATCAGTCCGATGACGGCAATGCTGGTGAGGGTGGCAATGATCCAGCGCAACCCGGTCCACAGGCCCAGAATGTACGGCCCCAACTCGTGTCCTACCCGGTACACGATCCAGCCTTCGATCTGATTCCCGAACACCAGCAGAAACGAGGCAAACACCAGGGGAACACCCGCCAGAACCACCAGAAAGAATGCAACCATGCGCTCTTTTACGAGGCCCCAGATCTTCGGCATCTGATAGGCGTTGCGGAAGCCTTCCATCCACGAGATCATGACGCCCGAACCGGTCCACAACACGATAATGACGGTGGTGACCACGAACCTGAAAGTCACGGGCTTGGTGCCGCTAAAGAACTGCAAAACGGCGGAGCTGGTGCCTTCCGGCAGCACTCGTCCCAGTGCGTGGCTGACTTCGCGAAAAAAACCTTCGGTGGTATGCGATGAGGAAAGAATCGAGGCCACCACCAGGATTGCCGGAAACAGAGTCAGGATGGCGGAGAACGCCGCCGCTTTGGCCACGGCAAACGCGTCGTGCTGAAACGCACGCCACAACGCCATCCGGAAATGGACAAAGAACCTCGACATATCGAGTAAGAGGAAGTTTACACGGGTGCCCCACTCATTCGCGATTTTCGAATGCGCGGGGAGATTCCGGCTCGTGGCGGCGTCAGAAGGGATAGAGCGCCAGTCGCGTGACAAGCGCAATTCTGGAGAAGTCCTTATCCAGGGTGAAAACGCTGGCGTTGTGTTCAAGAGCGATGGCTGCGATCAAGCTGTCAATGGTGGTCAGCGAGATGCCTTTTCCGCGCGCGGTGCGGTAGATGGCGGCCGCTGCCCGATAAGTTTCAAAGCCTCGGGGCTCCAGCAGGTCGAACTGCCGAAGAAACTGCTCAATCGCGCGAGCGTCTCTGGTAAAGCCCTGCAAGACCTCAGTGACCATCACTCCTGGTAGCGCCACGGGTTCACTGTCCTCGATCATCCGGCGGAGTTCGCCGCCACCGCGTCCGGGAGAGGAGCTAAAGAAGTCGACCCAGACCGAGCTATCGACCAGAATCAAACCCGATTTCTCTGGGAAGTTTTAAGATCGCCCTCCCAGACACCGCTCCCGTAGTAGCGAAGGATGCCCTTACGGCTCTCGGAGCGGACGAGTAACTCCAGGGCCCTGTCCACAATCTGGCGCTTGGTCTTGAGGCGGGTGAGCTTGCGCGCCTTGCGAATCAAGCTCTCGTCAATGTCAATGTTGGTGCGGGCCATAACAAGTACGATACACCATATCGGGAGTACTTTGTGTATCAGAGCGCCGTTCTCTAGTCGTCACGCTGGAGGGGAAACGTGGGGGCCCCACTCATTCGCGGTTTTCGAATGAGTGGAAACGAATTGCAACAGCGCTTCAATGGAGAGGGTTGCGTGTATGTGGCAGTCCCACTCATTCCAAAAGCAGGAATGAGTGGGGCACTCGACAATCAGACTTTTTGGGGAAGTTTCAGGAGGTTGGAAATCAACTGGGCGGTCAGCGTGCTGAACAGGTCCATGCGTGCCAAGTCCTTTGCCAAGATCGGCCGTCGGGTCCTGCTGTTGTCGGCCGCAATATATCCGTAAAGCCTTCCCATCATCACCAGCGGCGCTACAGCCCAAGGCATCTCTCTTGGTTTTCTTAACGCCACGGCGTGTGGATCCGCACCAAACATCCTTGGATTCCTGGGATCCCTTATGGCCGCTGAAGGATTATCCTGCCAGTTTTCCAGCGTAAACTTCGCGTACTTACTGCTGCTAGCCTTAATGATGTGCTGCTTGAATGTTCCAGCTTCTTCAACGCCCATCGAATCCAGGCATTCAAACGCTTCATCCTCGGGAATGTACTTAAAAATCCGCGCCCGATCGAAGTGGGACGAAACTAGAGCGTAAAGCACCTGTTGCAGGACCCCGACGGGAGATTCTTGTTTCTGCAGGTTACCGATTACCAACTGGAGATCGCGGAACGCCGCCGCTTGCCCTCGGTCTCGAGACTCGATCAGATTTGCTCCAAGGGCAACGAAATCGGCCAGATGTTTCAAAGTCTCGACATCTTGTCCATCGAAGCCCGCCGCTTTGAACCATTCAGCGTTTAGTGCGCCCAGCGTCTTCGGCGGGTTGCCGTGCCTCACCGGAAGCACCACCTCGCTGACAGTGCGATCATTGCAGGCGAAATAATTCTCTACCCCCGCGACATTTGAAATCAGTTCTGGCAAACCGGACTCTATGACCTTGTTAGCTATACTGCGCTCGGGCATTGGGTCGCCTGTTTTCAGCTTCCCCTCAGGTATTGTCGCCCCTAAATTTAGGCTCTCGCTCTCTTCATTCCACCAGATGATATCGCCTCGGTCGGCGCCTGTCAGCCTTTGTACCTGTATGAGCACCGCTTGAAAAAATTCCTCCACGGTGGGGCTTTCATTCAGCTTTCTGAGTAGAGTCTGCGAGGTCTTGGTGATGCGTAGCGTTTCGAACGTGAGAACAATTTCATTTGCTAAGATTCTCGCTAGAGTTTCGTCGGCCTCGGTGAAATACACATCATCATCCGGCTCGGCGTGGTCGGAGGACTTACCTCGGACAAGTGGGTCCTTGGTTGCTGTCTTGTTCTCAACTTTTAGTAGCCCGAGCAGCCGCCCCTTACTATCCTTGATCGGCACCGCCAACAGAGAAAAACACCGTTCCGAGCGCAAGTGCTGTGGGGGCTTGCCGGTCACATAGGGATTGTTGCGAAGTGCTGGACCATGATCATTAAAAAGTTCGCCCTTGTCGGCAATGTGCCCTGTGAGTCCGCCTTTGTTCACGCTTTGAATTGGGATCAATGGGCTAGGTTGCGACTGGCCCCCCTGCGAAATTAGCTTAAGGCATTGCGGTTCCTCTTCCGCCACCAGGAAGATTGAGCAGGTTTCCGCTCTCAAGTACTCGGCGACACTGTTAGACATGGCGTTCAGAGTCTCCCGGAGCCCGCTATACAACGCGCTCATCCACAACGAGGAGGAACTTGGCGTTCGTACCGCGAATATGGCACTGGCCTCCGTGGCCCGCTCGACAAGCAGACGAGTCAGGTCTTGCTCTACCTTCAGCGCAAGATCGCTGGGCTTCCTGAACGTCGCGATTACATGGCGTGATTGTAGAGTGCTCTTGAATTGCTCCAACAAACGAACACACCTTGGCCGACGTTCCACAAAGCGCGGCTCGATTGGAACGTTTTCATGGCGTAAATAGACCAAGCAAGGTTTGCCCAGCCGGAAACCTTCTTCGTACTCCGCTTCCGTGAATGAGACATCTCTGCCGAGTGGAATGGAGCCGTAGAGTGAACCGACAATGACGACAAGAATGTCGCTTTGCCGAACTTCTGCAAGGACAGTTTCGATCGGGAGGTTTGGTCTCGCGCCAAAGAATTCCATTGCGCCGTACTCGTGTCTGAGCTTCTCGATAGAATCAAAAACTGCTTTCCGCTCTCTTGTAAGGTCAGCGTAGGTTCCACAAACGAAGAACTTCATCTTGTGGCGCTCCCAGGAGTAAGTATCTTGACGAGAATTTATAGAATAGCAATGTTCTTATTAGGCAGCGACTGTAATTTGGCAACGACAGCTGAAATCCTGGGAAGCTGTTTATTTCGCCCTACCCTCAGTCTCACACATAAGAAGCGGAAAAGGCCACCAAGGTCTCCCTTGGTGGCCTTAGTTGCGTCACTGGAAGAACTTTACTCTGCTGCTAGTTCTTCGGCTTCGTTTTCGCCTTCGTGGCGGAGCAGTTCCAGCGCGCGTTCGGCTTCTTCGTACGCGGCCGTGACCTCCTCCTGCACCTTGGCGGCAGCCTCTTCCATTTCCTGCGAGAGCCGGACATTGCGGTAGTACTCCATGCCCGTGCCCGCCGGAATCAGACGGCCCACGATAACGTTTTCCTTCAGACCGCGCAGGTGATCGACGGCGCCCTGGATTGAGGCTTCGGTCAGCACACGCGTGGTCTCCTGGAACGATGCGGCTGAGATGAACGAGTCGGTCGAGAGTGAGGCCTTGGTGATGCCCAACAGCAGCGGACGGCCGGTGGCCGGCTTGCCGCCATTCATAATCGCCTTCTCGTTCTCTTCGCGGAAGCGGAACTTGTCGATCTGCTGTTCCAGCAGGAACGGCGTATCGCCAACGTCTTCCACTTTCACCCAGCGCATCATCTGGCGAACAATCACCTCGATGTGCTTATCGCTGATGTTCACGCCCTGCAACCGGTAGACCTCCTGGATTTCGTTCACCAGGTAAGCCTGCAGCTCTTTCTCGCCCAGCACAGCCAGAATGTCGTGCGGGTTGAGCGGGCCATCCATCAGCGGCTCGCCAGCGCGAATGCGCTCGCCTTCCTGAACGTTGATGTGAACGCCGCGCGGCACCTGATATTCCTTCTCGGTACCGTTGTCGGCGACCACGTAGATCTTGCGCTGGCCTTTGGCCACATCGCCGAATTTCACCACGCCATCGATCTCGCTGATGACCGCGGTTTCATGCGGCTTGCGCGCCTCGAACAGCTCCTGCACGCGAGGCAGACCACCGGTGATGTCCTTGGTCTTGGTAGTCTCGCGCGGGATCTTCGCCAGCACGTCGCCCGGCGTCACCGTGTCGCCATCCTGCACCATCAAGTGAGCGCGGGAAGGCATCAGGTAGCGCTTGCTGGTCTTCGTGCCTTTGATGACGATCGTCGGCTGGCGCTTTTCGTCGGGCGAGTCGACCACCACGTGGCGGGACAAGCCCGTCACTTCGTCGACTTCTTCGTGCAGCGTCATACCTTCCTGCAGGTCCTTGAACTGCACCGTGCCGCCGATTTCGGTGAGGATCGCGAAGGTGTACGGATCCCACTCGACCAGCACATCGCCGAGCGAAACGTGGACCCCGTCCTCGACCTTTACCTTGGCGCCGTAAACCACCGCGTAGCGTTCTTTTTCGCGGCCTTTCTCATCCACGATGGCGATGGACCCGTTGCGGTTCATCACCACCAGGTGGCCTTCCTTGGCGCGCACGGTGATCAGATTGATGAAGCGCACCGCACCATTGTTCTTGGCATCGAGGCGCGACTGCTCGCTGACTCGCGAGGCCGTGCCGCCGATGTGGAAGGTACGCATGGTGAGCTGCGTTCCCGGCTCGCCGATGGACTGCGCCGCGATGACGCCGGTGGCTTCACCCAGCTCGACCAGTCGGCCAGAGGCCAGGTTGCGGCCGTAGCACATCACGCAAACACCGCGCTTCGACTCGCAGGTCAGCACCGAACGAATTTTCACTCGCTCGATACCGGCAGCCTGCACCGCGCCTGCCAGGTCTTCCGTGATCTCCTGGTTGATGTCGACGATGATGTTGCCTTCGTAGTCCTTGATCTTCTCCAGCGAGACACGGCCCACGATACGGTCACGCAACGGCTCGATGATCTCGCCCGACTCCACGATGGAAGTCACGTAGATACCATCGACCGTGCCGCAATCGTATTCGCTGATGATCACGTCCTGCGCCACGTCCACCAGGCGACGCGTCAGGTAGCCCGAATCCGCCGTCTTGAGAGCGGTGTCGGCCAGTCCCTTGCGAGCGCCGTGCGTGGAGATGAAGTACTCCAACACAGTCAGGCCTTCGCGGAAGTTCGCCGTGATCGGCGTCTCGATGATTTCGCCCGAAGGCTTGGCCATCAAGCCGCGCATACCGGAGAGCTGACGAATCTGCTGTTTCGATCCGCGAGCGCCGGAATCGGCCATGACGTAAATCGGATTCAAGTCGCCGGCCTTGTCTTCCTGCTGCATGCCCAGGAACATCTCATCGGCCACCTTTTCCGTAATTGCCGACCAGATTTCCACGACCTTGTTGTAGCGCTCACCGTTGGTGATCGCTCCGTCCAGATACTGCTGTTGGACAGCGATTGCCTGTTTCTCGGCGTCCTTTACCAATCCCGCCTTACCCGCCGGGATAACCATGTCGTCGATACCGATCGACAAGCCCGCCTTGGTGGCATAGTGGAAGCCGAGCTGCTTGATGCCGTCGAGCAAGCGCACCGTGGTTTCCAGTCCGAAACGCAGGTAGCAGTAATTCACCAGGTTGCCGCTGCCCTTCTTCTTGAGCAGGCCATTGATGTACGGCATGTCGGGAGCGCCACGCTTCAAGTGATCGTTCATGATGGCGCGGCCCACGGTGGTCGAGATGTACTGCCGCTCGAACATCGTGGGCTCGGTGTGGCTTACGTCCTGATCGTCATACGCCGTGGTGAGATCAATGACCTCACCGGAATAGCGCAGACGGATCGGCGTCAGCGTTTCCACCTCGCCTGCTTCTTTGGCAAGAATCACTTCGTCGATGTTGGCGAAAGCGCGTCCTTCACCTTTGGCGCCGGGCTTGGCCTTGGTCAGGTAATAAATGCCCAGCACCATGTCCTGCGTAGGCACCGTGATTGGCTGGCCTGACGCCGGCGATAGGATGTTGTGCGACGCCAGCATCAGCACGCTGGCCTCAACCTGCGCTTCCGGAGACAGCGGAATGTGCACGGCCATCTGATCGCCGTCGAAGTCTGCGTTAAACGCGGTGCAGACCAGGGGGTGAATCTTGATGGCTTTGCCTTCCACCAGCACCGGCTCGAAAGCCTGAATGCCCAGTCGGTGAAGCGTGGGAGCGCGGTTCAACAGTACCGGGTGATCCTTGATTACCTCTTCCAGGATGTCCCATACGATGGGCTCCTGCTGCTCCACCATTTCCTTGGCTTGCTTGATGGTGGTGCAATGCCCAGTCTGCTCCAGCCGGTGATAGATAAACGGCTTGAACAGTTCCAGCGCCATTTTCTTCGGCAAGCCGCACTGATGCAGCTTGAGATCGGGACCAACCACGATCACCGAACGACCGGAGTAGTCCACGCGCTTGCCCAGCAGGTTCTGGCGGAAACGGCCCTGCTTGCCCTTCAGCGTGTCCGACAGCGACTTGAGCGGGCGATTGTTGGCGCCACGCAGCACGCGGCCCCGTCGTCCGTTGTCGAACAGCGCATCGACGGCTTCCTGCAACATGCGCTTTTCGTTCCGCACGATGACTTCAGGCGCGTGCAGGTCCATCAGCTTCTTCAACCGGTTGTTGCGGTTGATGACGCGGCGGTAGAGATCGTTCAAGTCTGAGGTAGCGAAGCGGCCGCCGTCGAGTGGAACCAGGGGACGCAGCTCCGGCGGGATTACCGGGATTACATCCAGAATCATCCACTGCGGCTTGTTGCCGCTCTTGCGGAAGGCCTCGGTAACTTTCAAGCGCTTGGCATATTTCAGCCGCTTCTGCACTGAAGTTTCCGTGCGCATCTTCTCGCGCAGTTCGCCGGAGAGCGTCTCGACTTCCACGCGTTTCAACAGTTCCTTGATGGCTTCGGCGCCCATCATGGCCTTGAAGCCGCTGGCACGATGCTCCTGATCAAGTTCGCGGTACTTGGTTTCGTCCTTAATGACTTCGCGCTCTTTCACCGGAGCCTCGCCGGGTTCGATTACCACGTACGCTTCGAAGTAAAGCACCGACTCCAGGTCGCGCAGCGAGATATCGAGAATGTGCCCGATGCGGCTGGGCAATCCTTTGAAGAACCAGACGTGCGAGCAGGGCGAAGCCAGCTCAATGTGGCCCAGCCGTTCGCGGCGAACCTTGGACAGCGTGACTTCCACGCCGCACTTGTCGCAAATCACGCCGCGGTGCTTCATGCGTTTGTACTTGCCGCAGAGACACTCCCAGTCGGTGACCGGACCAAAAATACGGGCGCAGAACAAGCCGTCACGTTCCGGCTTGAAGGTGCGGTAATTAATCGTCTCCGGCTTGGTTACTTCACCGTGAGACCAGCTGCGAATCTTTTCCGGCGAAGCCAGGCTGATGCGGATGGCGTCGAAGTCGGCAATGGCGTTTCCGAGATCAAATGGACTCGAGCGATACATGTTTAGTCCTCAGTTTGTCTGTTGTCGGTTGTCAGTTCAGCAACGCGACCGTTAATTGTTTCTGCTGCTATCTAGGCAGCTTTTCCCATTTGCCCTCATAGGGCTCGATTCTTTCTCGCTTTGAAGGGGCACGCCTTCAGGCGTGCCGTTACTCTTCCTTTGAATACCGGCTTCAGCCGCTGAGGGAATGTCCCTCAGGGCCTAAAGGCCGAACTTCTTGAGTCCTGGCCGGCACGGCTGAAGCCGTGCCCTTTCAAGTCTCATTTCGACTCAACCCTCATTTCGGCCCAAGTCTCGTTTCGGCCATGCTCTTTCAGAGAACCCGGTCTCGGCACGGCTAAAGCCGTGCCCCTTCAAGTCCGTTCTTTAGTCAGCCGCGAGTGGAGGCGCCGGGGCCACGGGCAACTTGCGCTCGTTGGTCTTGATCAGCTCCACGTCGAGGCACAGCGACTGCAATTCGCGAATGAGCACGTTGAACGATTCAGGTACTCCTGGCTCAATGGCCGCTTCGCCTTTGACGATGGCCTCGTAAATCTTGGTGCGGCCATACACGTCATCGGACTTCGCGGTGAGCAGTTCCTGCAGGATGTAAGCGGCACCGTAAGCTTCCAGCGCCCACACTTCCATTTCGCCGAAGCGCTGCCCACCGAACTGCGCCTTGCCGCCCAGCGGCTGCTGGGTAATCAGCGAGTATGGTCCGATGGAACGCGCGTGGATCTTGTCGTCGACCAGGTGAGACAGCTTGAGCATGTAGATATAGCCAACCGTTACCGGCTGCTCGAACTTGTCACCCGTCATACCGTCATACAGGTAAGCCTTGCCCGAAGTCGGCAATCCGGCTTCCGCCAGCAATGACTTGATTTCCTCTTCTTTCGAGCCGTCGAACACCGGCGAAGCGAAGTAGACACTCTCTTTCATGCCGTCGGCTGCGCGCTCAAGCAAGTCGTCGTCGAGGTTGATAAGGCTCTCTACAAAAGGAGTGCCCTTGAACATGGACTTCAGTTCCTTGCGCATGTATTCAGCTTTGGAGTTTTCCTTCAGCAGCTCGCCGATCTTCTGTCCGAGCTCGTAGCCAGCCCAGCCCAAGTGGGTCTCCAGGATCTGGCCCACGTTCATACGGCTGGGCACACCCAGGGGATTCAGCACGATCTCCACCGGCGTTCCGTCTTCGAGGTACGGCATGTCCTCTTCGGGCAGAATGCGGGCGATCACGCCTTTGTTTCCGTGGCGGCCAGCCATCTTGTCGCCCACGCTGAGCTTGCGCTTCATGGCAACGTAAATCTTCACCAGCTTGATTACGCCGGGAGGAAGTTCATCGCCCTTCTGCAACTTCTCGACTTTTTCGCGGACAATCTTGCGCAGCACATCGATCTGCCGTGAAGTCATCTCCTCGATTTCATCGATCTGCTCGTTGATGCGGGGGTCCTTGTCGGCGAACTTGATGCGCTTGAGGTTGCGCGTCGAGATGCGCTCGATGGTGTCGCGATCGAGAATCACGCCCTTGGTCAGCAGGCGCTTGTTGGTGCGCTCGTCGTGCAAGTCGGCAAGAACTTCCTTGCTGCCCAGCAACGATTCCAGCCGCTTCAAACGCTCGTCGGTGAGGATTCGGATCTCGTCCGCCAGGTTCTTCTCCAGCTTGGCCACCTGCTCGGACTCGATGAACTTGGCGCGTTCGTCCTTCTCCTGGCCCTTGCGGGAGAAGATCTTCACGTCAACCACCGTGCCCTCGATACCCGGAGGACAGGTGAGCGAAGCGTCGCGAACGTCGCCGGCCTTTTCGCCGAAGATGGCCCGCAGCAGCTTTTCTTCCGGCGTGAGCTGGGTTTCGCCTTTGGGCGTAACCTTGCCTACCAGAATGTCGCCAGCCTTCACGGTCGCGCCGATGCGGATGATGCCGCTTTCGTCGAGATCGCGCAGAGCCGACTCGCTGACGTTGGGAATGTCGCGCGTCACTTCTTCCGGACCCAGCTTGGTATCGCGCGACTCGATCTCGAACTCCTCGATGTGGACGGAGGTGTAATAGTCCTCCTTCACCATCTTTTCGGAGACCAGGATCGCGTCCTCGAAGTTGTAACCTCGCCAGGGCATGAAGGCAACCAGGACGTTACGTCCCAGCGCCAGCTCGCCCATGTCGGTGCAGGGACCGTCGGCGATGACCGCTCCCTTGGCTACCCGCTGTCCCTTCTTCACGATGGGCCGCTGATTGATACAAGTGTTCTGGTTGGAGCGCTTGAACTTGGTGAGCTGATAAATGTCGCTGCCCACCTCGCGCGACAGCTGCATGGGATGATGTTCACCCTCGACACGCACGATGATGCGCTCGGAGTCGACTGAGTCGATGATGCCGCTGCGGCGAGCCAGAACGACCGCACCGGAATCGCGCGCCGTGACCCCTTCCATTCCCGTGCCGACGATGGGCGCCTGCGCGCGCAACAACGGCACCGACTGACGCTGCATGTTCGCGCCCATCAGCGCGCGGTTAGCGTCATCGTGTTCGAGAAAGGGCACCAGCGATGCTGCTACCGACACCAGCTGTTTCGGGCTGACGTCGATGTAGTCGACTTCGTCGCGGTTAACCAGCACGAAGTTGCCGGCCTTGCGAGCGTTGACCAGTTCCGCAACGATGCGGCCCTTGTCGTCGATTTCCGCGTTTGCCTGCGCGATCACGTGGCGATCTTCTTCCCACGCCGACAGGTAGAACGAAAACGGCTCGTAGTCGATCAGCTTCTTGCGGCGCTCCTTGAGATCATTGTTGGCCTTGATGACCTCAGCTTTCTCCAGGTGATCGCCCACGCGATACTCGCTGTCGCCGGCATTCACTACGCTGATGAAGTCGAGCACGCGGCCGCTCTTCACCTTGCGATACGGCGACTCGATGAAACCGTAGTCGTTAATTCGCGCGTAGCAGCTGAGCGATGAGATTAGACCGATGTTCGGGCCTTCCGGAGTCTCAATCGGGCAGATGCGTCCGTAGTGCGTCGGGTGAACGTCGCGCACTTCGAATCCAGCGCGCTCGCGCGACAGGCCGCCCGGGCCAAGGGCCGATAGCCTGCGCTTGTGGGTGATCTCCGACAGCGGATTCGTCTGATCCATGAACTGCGACAATTGCGACGAACCGAAGAACTCGCGGATGGCAGCCATGACCGGCTTGGCATTCACCAAGTCGTGCGGCATGGCCGTCGACATCTCCTGGTAGACGCTCATCTTTTCCTTGATGGCGCGTTCCATGCGGACCAAGCCGATGCGGAACTGGTTCTCGAGCAACTCGCCCACCGCGCGAACACGGCGGTTGCCCAGATGATCGATATCGTCTACCGAGCCGATATTCTTGCGCAGCTTCAGCAGATAGCGGATGGTCCCGTAGAAGTCATCCGGCTCCAGCGTGCGATGGTCGAGATGGGTGGCATCTTCGCTCTCGAACAGCTTGATATTGAACTTCAAGCGGCCCACGCGCGAGAAATCGTACTTCCGCGAATCGAAGAACATGCCGTGGAACAGCGAAGTTGCGGTATCCAGCGTCGGCGGATCGCCCGGACGCAGCTTGCGATAGATCTCAATCAAGGCTTCCTGCGGCGTCTTGACGGAATCGCGGCGCAAGGTCGCGCTGATCACCGTGCCTACATCGTCGCGCTCGGGGAAGAAGATGTGGACTTCGGTGACCCCGGCTTCCATCATTTTCGACAGCTTTTCGGCAGTAAGCTCGACGTTCGCTTCCAGCAGGATTTCGCCGGTATTGACGTCGATGACGTCGGCGGCGACGAACGCGCCTTCCAGGTCCGTAAGGTCAGCTTCAATCTCGGAAATCCGCTGCTTCTGGATTTCCTTCATCACCGCAGGCGTGACTTTGCGGCCGGAGTGTGCGATCTCTTCGCCGCTCTTGTTGGCGATGCGATGCGCCAGCTTCATGCCCAGCAAGTTGGTTGGCTTTTCCGCGCCCGGTTCCAGCGTCCAATACAGCTTTTTGTCGCGGATGGCGATGCGATCGACGGTGTAAAACGTGCGCAGGATTTCCTCATCCGAACGCAGACCCAGAGCGCGCAGGAAGATCGTTCCCAGGAACTTGCGCTTGCGGTCGATGCGCACATACAGCACGTTCTTCTGGTCGTACTCGAACTCGACCCAGGAGCCGCGATAAGGAATGATCTTGCCCAGGAAGTAAGTGCGATTGTTCGCGGTCTCGAAGAAAACGCCGGGCGAACGATGCAACTGGCTGACGATCACGCGCTCGGTGCCGTTGATGATGAACGTACCGTTCGCCGTCATCAACGGAATATCGCCGAAGAAGACTTCCTGCTCCTTCATATCGCGAATGGAGCGATTGCCGGTCTCCGGATCCTTGTCGTAAATGGTGAGACGCATGGTGACCTTGAGCGGCGCGGAATAGGTCATGCCGCGCTCTTCGCATTCGGCCACGTCGTACTTCAGCTGCAACCCCACCGGATCGCCGCACTTGTTACAGAAGTCAGGCGTGTTGGCGTTGTAGGTGCCGCACTTGGTGCACAGCACGTCGCCCAGGTGGAACGGGTCGGTCTTCACCGTTGCGCCGCAATTGCGGCAGGTGGTGCGCAGGTGATTCAGCCCCTTGAGGTGGCCGCACTTGCACTCCCAGTTACCGATAGCGAACTCGACGAAGTCCAGCTGCGAAACATTGCGGAAGTCGCTAATCGGAAACACCGACTGAAACACCGCTTGCAGGCCGGCATCATCCCTTTCGCTGGGCAGCGAGTCCATTTGCAGGAAGCGATCATACGAACGCTTCTGCACCTCAATGAGGTTGGGAATCTGAATCGTCGCCGGAATTTTTGAGAAGTCAAACCGATTTCGGTTGGCAGTTTTCTGTTGCGCCATGTATAAAGCTCCTAATCAGTACCGTCCAACGTCGCTCACGTTGGCGGTGCAAGACGTAATGCGGATGCGTGACGGAGAGGACTGCCGTCTCACTGTGACAGATTGAGGCGATTTGCGGTCATCCGACGGAAATTCGGTGGGCTCGATACCTTTGTGCAAAATGAGGCAGCCACAGCCCGCAGCCCAGGTGCGGCATGGCGTTGAATCTTCAGTTTTAGGCAAAAATGCGATCGCGCCCACAGAGACAGAAGTCCCCGTGAGCGCCGCTTGAGGCGTCGTGCAATCCCATGACCACTTGGCCTGGGAAATCGGCACATTCCGTGCCGCCATGTTTTTCGCTTCCCGCGCCAGTATTTTCAGGCCTTGTCCTCGTCCAACCTGCTGCCACGTCTGAGCTGACGTGATCCAGCCAAGCTAGCCGCCTGCCACTACCTGTTTTGATGCCCGAATTCCGAAAAAGAATCCGGCGCTCAACGATGCCCGGGAATTCCGCAGTCCCTGCTGAGAGAACTGCTTTGCTTCCTCGGCTTCATCGCGCCTCGCCACGACCGCTCCGACGTGGGGAGGAACGTAGCCACCGCCTTTACCCGAAGGCGATAGCAGCCAGAACTCCGGTCAGCGCGCCCGGAGTGCAGTGCCCCGCTCCGCCAGGGAACGGGGCAGAATCACTTACTTTACCTCGACGGTCGCTCCCGCCTCGGTGAATTTCTTCTTGATGGTCTCGGCTTCTTCCTTGTTCACGCCCTCTTTGATGGTCTTGGGCGCGCCATCCACCAGATCCTTGGCTTCTTTCAAGCCCAGGCTGGTGACTTCGCGGACAGCCTTAATGACATTGATTTTGTTTGCACCCACGGCGGTCAGGACCACCGCAAACTCGGTCTTCTCTTCGGCCGGGGCCGCAGCCGCTGCTGCTCCGCCGCCCGCGCCCGCCATCATGACAGGGGCCGCAGCCGCTGCCGAGACGCCAAGACGCTCTTCCAATTTCTTTACCAAAGCCGCCGCATCCAGAAGCGACAGGCCTACGATTGACTCTTCCAACTGCTGTAGATCCGCCATGTGTTTATCCACCTATTCGTTATTCGTTGTTGATTTCGTTATCGGTCTCTGAGGTTTCCAATGTGCTTCCCGCGCGCCAGACCCGCCCAGGGAGCACCCCTCACAACGGATAACTCAATCTCTATGGGACCGCTTTCACGCTCCCAAACTTGCGTACGGCTCCAGCTAGGCCTGTGCCTCGACCGCCGCAGGCTCAGCCGCTGGGGCTGCGGGCGCGGCTTCGGCTGCGCCACCAAACTTGTTTTTCTCCACGCCCTGGTTGATGACTACGGCCAGATCGCGGCCAATAGCGTTCATCACGGTCACCAACCGCTGCGCCGGAGCGTTCATCAGGAACAGCAGCTTGGAGTAAATCTCTTCCTTCGAGGGCATGCTGGCCAGCGCGTCAATGTCCTTAATGGGAATGACGCGACCTTCCACGATGCCAGCTTTGAAGGTGTACTCCGGATGGTCCTTGGCGTACTTGCTTAGCGCCTTCGCCAGTGCAACCGGGTCACCGCTGGTGTAGGCAATCGAGGTCACTCCGGCGAGATCTTTCATCGCCTCCTCGACAGCCGTCCCCTTGGCAGCCCGTTCCGCCAGCGTGTTCTTCACCACGCGATAGCGACCGCCTACGCCACGTACCGCTTTGCGGAGTTCAAAATCCTTCTCCACGGTCAGTTTGGCGAACGTGCCCACGATGGCGTGGCTGGCACCCTTGAACTCTTCCGCCAGCTTCTCGACTTGTTCTACCTTCTTCGCTTTGGTAACGGCCATGTTCGAATCCTTTATCGCCGGGCCTCTGGCGCCGACTAAAATTTCTCGACTTCTTTGAAGGGGCATGCCTTCAGGCGTGCCATTGATGCCAATCAGAAGATTCCGGCTTTAGTCGTTGAGGGAACCAGCCCTCAGGGCCTAAATGCCAATCTCCTCGGCCTTTCACGGCACGGCTAAAGCCGTGCCCCTTCAACCAAACACGTCGCTCTAGGCGCGCGCGGCAGCTTCCACAGCCGAGGTGTCGATTGAGACACCCGGTCCCATGGTCGAGCTGAGATAGCAACCCTTAATGTATTTGCCCTTCGCCACCGAAGGCTTCGCCTTGATCACGCTGGTAATCACTGTGGCTGCGTTCTCCACCAGTTTCTCAGGCGGGAACGAAATCTTGCCTACCGGCACGTGTACCAGGGCAGTCTTGTCGGTACGGAACTCCACTTTGCCAGCCTTGGTTTCCTTCACCGCGTTGGCCACATCGAAGGTCACCGTCCCAGTCTTCGGATTAGGCATCAGGCCACGCGGGCCCAGCACCTTGCCCAGACGGCCTACCGACTTCATCATGTCGGGGGTGGCGATGACGGCATCGTAGTCAGTCCAGTTTTCCTTCTGGATCTTCTCCACCATGTCTTCGCCGCCCACAAAGTCGGCGCCTGCCGCTTCCGCCTCGCGAACCTTTTCACCGCTGGCGATCACCAGCACCTTCTTCGACTTGCCCAGTCCGTGCGGCAGAACCACCGTGCCTCGGACCATCTGGTCGGCGTGCTTGGGATCGACCCCCAGGCGCATGGTCAAGTCGACGGTTTCGTCAAACTTGGCGTACTTCACTTTCTGCAGAAGAGGCACAGCGTCTTGCAGCGGGTACGACTTGGCTTCGACGGCCGCGCGCGCCTTCTCGATGTTCTTTCCCGATTTCTTCATCCTGCTCCTCATCTCCCACCGCTATTCCTTGTTGCCGAATAGCCGTGGTGTTTACGATTGCGGTCGGGCGACCGCGCAATGTCCCACAACGTAAGACAAACCTATGCCGTTACTTCAATGCCCATGGAGCGCGCGGTACCTTTCACGCTCTTCACTGCTGCCTCCACGGAAGCCGCGTTCAGGTCAGGCATCTTCTGCTTGGCAATCTCCAGCACCTGCTTCTCGGTGACCTTTCCGACCTTGTCCTTGTTGGGGACGCCGGAGCCCTTGGCCACGCCCGCGGCGCGCTTCAACAGAATCGCGGCCGGCGGCGTCTTGGTGATAAAGGTAAACGAGCGATCGGTGTACACCGAGACCACGACCGGGATAATCAGTCCATCGAGCTCTTTGGCGCTGGTCCGCGCGTTGAATTGCTTGCAGAATTCCATGATGTTGATCTGCGCCTGTCCGAGCGCCGGACCAACCGGGGGGGCAGGCGTGGCCTTGCCCGCCGCAATCTGCAACTTCACCGAACCGGTAACTTTTTTTGCCATTTGATTTCCTACGCTTTTCGCTACTCGCCTTTCGCTGTTCGCCAGAGTTCCATCGCAGCAAGTGCGAATGGCGAAAAGCGAAGAGCGGCTCTACTACGTAATAACCTTTTCGACCTGTCCGAATCCCAGTTCCACCGGAGTCGACCGCCCGAAGATAGTGACCATCACTTTCAAGGTCTCGCGATCTTCGTTTACCTCGTCCACCACGCCGGTAAAGCTGGCAAACGGACCTTCACTAATGCGTACCGACTCATTCTTCTCAAACTTGACTTTGAGCTTTGGCTTTTCCTTGCTGTCGGCCACGCGATACACGATCTGCTGAACTTCCTCTTCCGACAGCGGTGTGGGCTGCTGGCCCGTGCCCACGAACCCGGTCACCCGCGGCGTTCCTTTCACCACGTGCCACACGTTGTCGTCCATGTCCATCTCGACCAGCACATAGCCGGGATAGAACATGCGCTCGCTGGTGTACTTCTTGCCGCCGCGAACTTCGGTGACGGATTCGGTCGGAATCAGCACCCGGCCGATCCGATGCTCCAGTTCGGGATAGGCGCGCACCCGCGACTCAATCGACTCTTTCACCTTGCGCTCGAATCCCGAATAGGTGTGGATGATGTACCACTTCATATTCGGGTTCTGCGGATTGGCGGCCGTGGATTCGGCGGTGACGGCACCCGAGTCGTTCGTCTGCGCAGGCGCAGCGTTCGGCTCGCGCTCGGCGCCGTTGCTCTCCGATTTGATTTCTTCTTCAGTCATTTTTCCGCGCATTTAGCGGTGCGCCAGGCTCTTCAGCAAATGATCCAGGGTCTGGCCGAGGACCGTGTCCACAACATAAAAATACAGGCCAAACAGAAACACAGTAATGATGACTACCGTGGTCGTACCCTGTACTTCCTTGCGGTTCGGAACCGTGACCTTCCGCATTTCGGTGCGCACGTCGTTGTAGAAGCTTTTCGCGCGCTGCGGCCACGCCTTCAGTGCGCCCAGCTTGCTGTCACTGACGCTCTCGATCGCTGCTGACTTCGCCATCTGCTACCTTTTTCCGGCGCTCGCTGCGCCAACTGCATTTCTTCCGAATACCTGGCAGGGGCGGAGGGATTCGAACCCCCAAGTTCGGTTTTGGAGACCGACAGTTTAACCGTTGAGCTTACGCCCCTGTTTTAGCGCTCAGCATTCAGCTATCAGCATTCAGCCCTTACGGGGGTAATGCCTCAAACGCGAAGCTCCCTGCCGGCGACCTCGAATCCTATCCTTTGCCTTGCCGTCCCTCGCTCTCTAACGTCCACCTTCATGGCTGAATGCTGAGTGCTGACGGCTACTTCACTTCTTTATGCGACGTGTGCTTGCGGCACTTGCGGCAGAACTTGCTGAACTCCAGCCGAGCCGTCGTGGTCTTCTTGTTCTTGGTGGTGGAGTAATTGCGATCCTTGCAATCGCCACACTGCAACGTAACAATCTCTCGAGGCATTGATCGATTCCTTTTTGGTTTACTTCACGGCTCCATGCCGCGAAGCCTTGTCCGCATCAAAGTGCGGAAATCAGCGGAGAATCTATCGCTCCGCCGAGAATTTCTTCGGTGCCGGGTGCGACACCATCTACCGTCCCAAGTTAACCTGCCGTCCCTACGGGACTCTGGCCCATCTTCTTCATCTATCCAGCGCCGAAGCGCTGGGCTAAACTCTTTCGCGCCTGCGGCGCTCGTCTCTGCCCGACTACAACCGCAGTGCCGAAAATGCGGCAGAAGCGAATTGCCAAGTGCTACTTGCCAACTGCGGGTGCCCCATCCTACGCCTGCTTTTGGCGTAGGGTGGGAGACCTCTACGCAATAATTTCGCTGATGGTGCCGGCGCCTACGGTGCGTCCGCCTTCGCGGATGGCGAACCGCAAGCCCTTTTCCATGGCCACCGGCGTGATCAGCTCAATCTGCAAGGTCACGTTGTCGCCCGGCATCACCATCTCGGTGCCTTCCGGCAGCGTCGCCACCCCCGTCACGTCGGTCGTGCGGA
>JBAVSY010000062.1:0-1699 GCA_049695855.1 Candidatus Korobacteraceae bacterium
GGTCTATGCTACGCAGGCAAACGAGGAGAAATTGGCGGCGTAATCGAACCCAGAATCCACCTTAGCCAAGCCGCCATTCTGTCCCGTAAGGTGGGACCACCTCTCCTGCACCTGGTTCCGAAGACACCGAGTTAGGTGTTTTTATGGAACCGGAGGTGAGTCATGGAGAGACGAAGGTTTACGCGGGAGTTCAAGCTTGAGGCGGTGCGGCTGATCAGGGATCGCGGGGTGTCGTATGCGCAGGCATCCGAAGACCTGAAGGTGCATCCGACGCAGCTGCGCAACTGGGTGAAGGCATTTGCGGACGATCCGCAGCATGCCTTCCCCGGCCAGGGTCAGATGAAGCCCGAGCAGCTGGAGATCGCGCGGCTCACGCGCGAGGTGATCAAGCTGAAGGCCGAACGCGACATCCTAAAAAAAGCCGCGGCCTACTTCGCGAAGGAATCGACGTGAAGTTCGGTTTCATTGCGAAGCACCGGGGGATCTGGCCGGCGGATTGGTTGTGCGGGGCGCTCGGTGTCTCGCGGGGTGGGTTCTATGCCTGGCTGACACGACCGCGCAGTCGGCGCAGCCGTAGCGATGAAGAGCTGGGCGCCAAGGTCCGGACAAGCTTCCTTGCCAGCGATCGAACCTATGGCGCCAGGCGGGTGTGGCACGACCTGCTGGCGGAAGGCTTCTCGTGTGGTCTGCATCGGATCGAGCGATTGATGCGCTTACAGGCTCTCAAAGCCCGTCCGCGACGGCGTCGGCTGCCGCCCGATCTGGGTGAGCGGCAGGTCGCCGCCGTCGCTCCCAACGTACTCGACCGCAGCTTCGCGGCAGCTGCTGCCAACCGCAAATGGATCGCTGACTTCACCTATGTGTGGACCGCGGAAGGTTGGCTCTATGTGGCGGTCGTCATCGATCTGTTCTCACGCCGCGTGGTCGGCTGGTCGATGAGCGCACAGATGACGGCACAGCTCGTCACCGACGCCCTGGTGATGGCGATCTGGCGCCGGGGCAAGCCCGATGCGCTGCTGCATCACTCCGATCGCGGCAGCCAATACACCAGCGAGCAGTTCCAGAAGCTGATGGCCGATCATGGCATCGTCTGCTCGATGAGCCGCTCGGGCAATGTCTGGGACAACGCGGCAATGGAGAGCTTCTTCTCGTCGCTGAAGACCGAGCGTACGGCACGCAAGACCTATCGGACGCGTGATGAAGCCAAGGCTGACGTGTTCGATTACATCGAGTGCTTCTACAATGCTAAACGCCGGCACTCGACAATCGGCTACAGAAGCCCCATGGAGTTCGAGATGCAGTCGGGTTTAGCTTAGGCGGGTGTCAACCGAACCGGGTGCAGGCCAAGCGACTATAGTCTCGCACACTGTCACGACCCCCTCGACCAGCGCGATATCTCCAGCGAGCTTCAGGATCTGCACATTAATTTCCATGCGGTCGCCGGGAACTACCGGGACTAAAAAACGCATTTCATTGATAGCTCCCAATAGCAGGAATTCCCCGGGCTGGATCCCCAAACTGGTTGTGTGAGAAAACAAAATTGAAGCGGATTGCCCGAATGCTTCGACGATTAAGGTTCCGGGCATGATGGCGAGTTCGGGGAAATGGCCGAGAAACTGAAGCTCATTCCCTGTTACGTTCTTTACCGTCACGATACGTTTTTCCGGCACAAGTTCGAGAACGGTGTCCACCATCAGCA
>JBAVSY010000063.1:0-34723 GCA_049695855.1 Candidatus Korobacteraceae bacterium
AGGTCTCGCGCAGCGTGCGGGAGATCTTCAATCGTCACACAGACCTGATAGAACCACTGTCTCTCGACGAAGCATATCTCGACGTCACCGAGAACAAGACCGGCTTAGCGACAGCTACCCTGGTGGCGCGCACGATTCGGCAGCAAATTCGCGAAGAATTGAGTCTGACAGCTTCTGCGGGAGTAGCGCCAAACAAGTTCTTAGCAAAGCTCGCCTCTGACTGGCGCAAGCCTGATGGGCTCTTTGTCATCCAGCCTGGGAACATAGACACGTTTCTGCTGCCATTGCCGGTTGGACGCCTGCCTGGCGTGGGCAAAGTTACGGGAGAGAAGCTGGCGAAACTTGGAGCACAGACGGTGAGGGATCTACGAACTCTCGACCTGCCCGTACTCGAACAACACTTCGGCCGCTATGGTCAGCGCCTGCATGACCTTGCCCGCGGTATCGACGATAACGAAGTTGTCCCGGACAGGCCGACACAATCGATATCCGTTGAGGATACTTTTGAGCACGACGTGTTGTTGGCAGAAACTGAGCCAATGATCTGGCGCCTTGCAGAAAAGCTTTGGTCTGCCTCACGCAAGGAATCACGGACGGCACGCACGGTAGTCCTCAAGTTGAAGACCAGCGAGTTCAAGATTCTCACTCGCAGCCATACGCCAGGCTCCCCACCCTCCTCCTGCGAAGAATTGACCGCCATCGCCTTGAAGCTGCGAGAGCGGGTTGATCTCGGTCCGCAGCAACACTATCGGCTCGTTGGTGTTGGCTTGAGCAACTTTCTGGAACCCGAAGACACCCCTGCGCAGCCGGTCCTTTTTGAGTAGCCCGAATATGGAAACAATCCCCATCCCGGGTACGATGCAAAGCGGCCTACCCGTCACCCCTTTCGCGCCACCATCAGATACAGCTTGGGTTCATCCCGAACCGCGATCACTTCCAAGCCCAGTGGCCCGAGGACGGTCCCAAACTCCTTTTTGGTGGGAAGTGATTCAATAAACAGGTCGCTGGTGGCCCGCAGTTGATCAACAAATGCCCTGCCTTCGGGATGGCTGACCACAAGGCGTCCGCCCGACCGAAGCATGCGTGCCGCATTGCTGCACGCAGCCGGCTTGTCTGTAATGTTGCCGTACATGCCATTCATGAAGATGGCATCCACGCTGGTCGTGGCCACGGCCAGCGAGACGATGTCGGTGTGGCAGGTGCGGACTGCAGGGTATTTGTCGTGCACACGCTGCAACATCTTTTCGGCCACATCGCAAGCCAACACCGTGGACGGCTGGTAGGACTGAATCAACGGGATCAAAACCCCGGCTCCCGTCCCCACATCCAGAACCACCGCTCCGGGACGCAGCTCTGCTGAAGCAACAATCTCCCAGAGGCGTGCCATCACGTCCGATGGCTGCGGTCGATCGAAAACATCCACCAGTTCATTGAAGCGGCGACGCTGGTGCTCCGCTATCGCTTTGGCTTCTTCAGGGAGCATTGCACTTCCGTAGATTAGCCTAGAACAAGCAGTCGGGAAGCGCTGGGCCGCCCTCGGGTCGTTTGTTTTACGCGGGTCTCGCCGAGCCCGCATGCACCAAGCCGAGGTGCGGGGAAGCAGGCTCTGGAGGCCATAGGAGGAGACATGAACGGACCAACAGCCTCGACTGTCACAAGTGTCTGCTTGCGAACTTCAGCTTTTTTCGCTGTGCCGATATCGTCGCTCCGCAGCTTTGATTATGGCGGAGAGCTCTATCGAAAATGCATTGGCGACATCGGCGAGTGTTCGTAGCGTCGGGCTCTTCGTTCCGCGTTCCAGCTGGCCTATATATCGTTCGGTATACCCGAGGGCATCCGCCAGTTTCAGCTGACTCCAGCCTCGGTCGACACGCAACTTGGTGAGCTCCGCACCCACGGCGTCACCTAACGTGCGGGACTCACGGTATTTATCAGCACCAATCTTTTTGGGCACGCACCCATGGTTGTCGTTTGACGCTGAATGATTCAGGAACTATAGTTCCGTATCGCTACGGAGCAGTCTCTTGGACGCTGCGCATGGGTTGCTGGCCTCGCTGGATTGACAAGCCCCGCAAGGAACAAGTCCGATGGAACTGATGGTGGCAAGCCCCTTGCGCCAGCAGCATGATCGACTAAACTGGTGCGGCAGCGCGCTCCAAAATAAGAGTAGGGGGCACGCTGTCCTGTGCCCCCTGAGGTACTGCGGTTTGCAGAAAACGAAAAACTACACCAAGCCTAACTCGGCCACCCAACTTCAGCGAGCCGCCCGCGAGCGCGCAGACGATCAGGCCCGCCGCATCCCTTGGCAGCGGCTTTACGACGCTCGCAATCAATACATCGACTGGCAGGAGTTCAACCTATGGGCTCGCTCGATCCTCGAAGTCGAACAGGGGATTCCGGATTGGCTAGCCGAGGTCCTCAACGATCGTTGCCCAGGATTTCTTCAAACCGAGAAAGAACTCACGCCCAAGGCGGCCAAGAACAGGCCTCTTCCTCTTCGCCTGGAAGATTGGATTGATGAGCACGTTTTTGAGTTTGCAAAGAAAGACGGCTGGTTCAACGCGATTACCTATTACGCGATAAGAGATCCGCGTTACCAGCGAGCAGAAGTCTGCTGGTCGGAATGCGTAAAGAGGTGGAAGAAAACCAGGCCCCTCCGTTATCCATCGTTCGAAGAATGGAAATGCTTGGCTGCGGAGTGTGACGAGACTGCCCGTCTTGTGGCCACTGAGCGGGAAGCGAGATCATCTTCAAAGCTTGTGGATCCTGATCGCCTCAGCGAGGCCGTTTCTCGTTATATCGATTGGGAGGCTCTGGCGTACTGGGCTCAGCCGGCACTGGAGCGTTGCCCCCAGATTCCCCCAGAGGTTGCGTGCGAGCTTGAGCGGCGCTGCCCCGGATTCTTGGAGTTGAACGCACGGCAAGAAGATTCCGGCACTGCTTCTCAAATCTGGCGGCGGCTTATGCTTTGGATCGCTGACCACTACTTCCAGGACGCGAAAATCGAGGGCTGGTTCGATGCCATTCTCGTCCTGGCGCGAAGCCATCCGCGGGCGATTCGGACGATGGAATACGCCGACCACTGCGATGAGCACTGGGGTTCGAGAGTGCCAGAGCCATACGTGTCATTTGAGAATTGGCGGCGAGAAGCGGATTCCTATGTTGAAGCGCCCGGCGAGTAGCAGCAACCCGCTGGTCCGCCGTGTATAGACTTGACATTATGCGCTGCAGTCCCCTACTAAAGGGGTATATAGTGTGGGGCTGCAAAAGCTAAAACGGAAATTCCAGCTTAGCGGATGCGGAGAGCAGCAGAAATGATTCTCCGCACCTGTGGCCGATAAGGGGACAGATGGCGAAAGGCACAATGATTGAAGGCTTCATCTCTATGTGGCCGAGGGAAGTCTGCGACGTACGCCAAGCAGGCGAAAAACGACTCTTCATCCGATGTTTTCAAGAATTGCAAAAGCCCGGAGTGTACGTCCTCTATCGCGAAGATCAGCCTTATTACATCGGGAGGGCGGAAGTTCTCTGGCATCGCCTGCATGCGCATGCGAACCAGACTAGAGATCGATACTACAATTTTTGGAATTTGTTCTCGGCGTTTGTGGTTCGGGACAGGAAATATTTAGCCGAGGTTGAAAGCATCCTCATAGCAGCAATGCCGACAGCCAATAGTTCCATCCCAAGAATGACAAAAATCAGGATGCCAAATGGCATGACCTCACAGATCCGGGGTCTCCGAAAGCACCAAGCTGATCCCCCGATGAGAAGAGAGTTTGCGGCTCTGTTAAAAATTTCTCGGCAGATACTGCGCGCGACCGAAAAGGGTAAACATTTAGACTTGAAGTGAGCGGCTGTCATGACCTGCAGAGATTAGTTTGGATTACCGTGAGAGAGTAAAGGAGGAAGTGTGCGCGATAATGTACTCCTGCTGATTGTCGCTGGCCTCTTAGTCTGCACTACCACTTCATACGCGGACAGTTCAAAAACCTCAGTATTCCAGGGGACGGAGGATGAAGTGTTTAATGCGGCTGTGCTGGCCGTGCAGTCGAAGTGGCACATCGTTTTTCTTGACCGACCATCGAAAACATTCAGCTTTGAGAAATCGGCAAAACTCGGTGCCGACCAGCACTGCGGAGTTGTAGTGAAGGGTGAGGCTGACGGAGTGCATGTGACGTTGACATCCAACTGGGGAGTGGGTGGTCTCGCACCGCAGCTGTTTAAAGCGATTCAGGACCAACTCGCGGAACATAAACAGCCACATTGATTCCTTCCAACACTGGCAGCGGAATTGGCTGCTTACATTTCACTGGCGGATTTGCACGGTTAAATCGCTTCAAAAGGGTTGGATGGCAGGCCATTGCAAAACGGCGAAACAATCACTCGCCGGAACTGGTGGCAAGAGGCCGGGGTGGGGCATGAATACCTGACGGAGCAATTGTTTAACGGCAATCCCAAGAGTCCCGCGACACAAATCAAATCAGCAAAGGAATCAGCATTGACTTCTAGATGGCCTTACGCTTTGCTTCTCCGGTCGTGGCACCGCAAGACTTGACGTGCTTGAAATAGACGTTGCCAGCTATTTTCTTTCCACACTTACACGTTCTGATCGTCAAAGCGTGCTTTTGGGCCCGAGAAACCGCACGATCCTTGGAAGCGGAGCCTGGCACGCCATACTCGTTTACCAACCATTTCGCGGTGGCCGGATCCATCAGTGTCGTATTTATTTCGCCTCCGTACTTCTTGCAGAACTCCTCGAACGACCTGTCGGTGACAAATGTGTCAACCACCCGTAACTGGCCAGCGCAAATCAAACTCTGCACTTGGGCCACGGTCACGCCAATCAGGTCCGCTGCCCGTTCCCACATGTATCCCTCTTCTCCCTTGACCAGGGCCGCCGCCACCGTCTCCGAAATGAAGCCTTTAATCTGCTTCGCTCGCAGCGAATCATGAATGGTGATGAAGTCCGCATAAAGAAGGGTCTTACTGGCAAGACTGGGCATTATGACCATCTGCCAGACATTACTGTCGAATGTCACGCGTAGGGGGGAAGGAATAGGAGGCGTCGACATAGCTAAGTTCTCGTTTCTCGTGCAAAGGCAATCGGGGCAAAAGCACCTTTATCGAACTGCGTTTTCTAAACGCATTACGAGACGCGTTGCTTCCGGCCAGCCAGCGGAAAGAAACACATCAAGCACGGTGCCAAGATTAGCGGCATTTTCAGCCTTCGCGAGAATATCTTTATGGTCAGCCAATACAACCTCCGTGAGCTTTACGACTTCACTGATAGCTAAGCTGTCGAACTCATAACCCAAAGTGATCCCCGTCAGCAAACTCGCCGTGAGGTCGAGAACCACCTCAGGATGGTACGAAACAACCCGGCTAAAGGTCTGCATGATGTGGTGCGTCGTGGTAGCGGCGATCGGTCGGCGCCGTTCAGGCCGACCCTGCTCGCAAAGGCTCTTGAACAGCGGCAGCAACTCGACAAAAAGCAGCGCGCGGGTTTCGTCCGACAGAACTTTGGTGTCTTCACGACGTAGGTCGGGGCTGATATCCAGAGTCAAATACAATCTGAACCCGACCGTCTCAATCACATTGAGCAAACCTCTCAGGGATTCTTGCAGGCTCTCCCTTTCTGAGGAATCGACGGTTCGTAATGACGCTAGTAATTCCAGAGCCGCGCGATCCGTTGCGTTAAGCACATCTGAGATCGTCGCCCGCGCACGTTCACGAATCGTGGCGTCGGCTGAAGTTCCACCTGGTAATCCCTGAGTCAGAAAATAGGCGCAAGAAAACGCCATTTGGCTCAGTTCAGACGCGGAATGTCTTGGGTCCCGCAAATACGACATGAGAATCTCATGCGCCTTTGCATTGCCCAAATACACGTAGAGTTGCGTAAGGCAGTCAACAGATTCACGCACGATGTCTTTTGTCTTCTTACTCGGTAGCCATCGTTGTAACGGATTCGCCAACCGCTCCACCACTTTGTCCGGTTCAGAGAGGGCGACATTCGGATTTACTAAGCTCCCTATCAGCGCCCGGAACACAGCAGCAGATTTCTCAGCCTTGAATCGATCGTCGACGTAACTCCAGAAAAACTCTTTTTCCCGCACGTAAAAATTCGCAGCTCTTGCGGCGATCTGAAATCGCACCGCGGGAGACGGGTCCCCGCCTAGCTGATTCAGAAGATTTTTCAGCTTCTCATCAAATCCCTGACTCCATGCGAGATTCATAAGACCTTGGGCCGCTTCAATCTTCGGTGTCGGACCCCATGCACTGTCGAATGTTTCATCGGCATCGTCTGCAGGTAATGGAAACAGATATACGGCGGCGCGTTCCAGGATGACTCGGCAGAGCACACTCAGCGCGGACTCTTTCGGGAGGATCTCATTTCTGGCAATTGCTTTAGCGACTGCCGCTAACGTCGTGATCGCCTGAGTAACAACCCGCTCATCTGCGTGGGAAGGTTCCTCGATTTGGTGCAAGAGCTGTCGAAGGTTCTCTTCAACCTCGTGACAGCGCTCGAGAGGCGGCACGGTATTCAAGAACTCACCCTCGAATCCGCTCAGAAGGCTGGCTTGCGTCAGGAGCCTCCGATTTTCAGGCTCTTCTGGCTTCACCCCCTGATCTCGCAGCCAATCTTCGTTGGTAAATGAGCCTGTACGCACCGAACCAATTTCGAACATTGGCCGGTTTTCTGGGATTCCTTCGGCGATCCGAGCCTCTTCGACGATAGCGTGGGCTTCTACCCCGAGGAGGTCTTCCGGGATGCAACCGAGCAGACGATTCCGCGCCACTTTCGCATCTTTATAAATCGAGGATAACTCGCTCGATGGGACTGCCAGGATTGCAGCTTCTATCGTGTCGCGAGTAACCGAATCATATTGGTCTGAGCCGAATACCTTCTTGATAGCATTTCCGGCCACCACCGTTGTTTCGACGGC
This sequence comes from Candidatus Korobacteraceae bacterium, assembly GCA_049695855.1. GTDB lineage: Bacteria > Acidobacteriota > Terriglobia > Terriglobales > Acidobacteriaceae > Bog-257. Next base: position 6,945 of record JBAVSY010000063.1, read on the forward strand.
ACCGAGAATGATGGGGGTTCGCAGCAATTCAACACACAATGGCAAAAATCCGTCGTGAACCCATCCAAAGTAGAGCAGGTGTTTCCAGACAACGGCATAGATACTGTCCTTCGCGAGTTCCCTCAGCGCATCATCCACTTGATTCCGGGTGAGTTGGCCTGACGAATACATCTCAAGGACGTAGTTTAGGAATCTGCTCAACAGTTGGAGCGCATGGCTTGAGCGATGAGACTGATCCCATATTTCGCTGCGATCCGATTCCAAGATCACTTCTGTTCCCAGAAACCGGAAGGTGGTCTTATAGAGGCCCAGCTTTCTGATCGTCTCTCCTTCCGTGCGGCTGACTTCGGCAGTAATCGCAAGAGCCGCTGCGCGAGCAGCTAACACCAGATCTCGCTTCAAGAGACGCGGATATTTCTGGTCCAGAATGTAGTACGACATGGAGTAATCCTGCGCTCTCGTCGTACTGAATGACATGACTGCACCACTCCCACCCATAGGAACGGTGTCCTGCGATGTTTCCTCATACGAGAAAACTCTTCGGTATATCTCCACTGCAAAGGCAGGATCATGCGTGATCACATTGTTGATGTTATTCGTGAGGCAATAGGTTTCATTGGACGAGGCTGTCGGTTTGCCAACGCGGTCAAGAATCTCGGAAAAGGCCTCCCTCGCTGAGGGTGAAATCAGGGCATAGTAGTTCGCAACTATGGGTAGCACTCTTCCCGCGGCCAAACTCGTCAAGCTCTGCGCATTCGCAGGCGCTACATCGCGGTCAGCTACTATCCACATCCATCTCAGCAGCTTCAACGCCGACTCCGCGATCACAAGTCTGTCTTCGGTGAGCTCGGTTGTTTGCGACGCGGTTTCCAAAAGAGCAATAAACTCGTTCACGAATCGCAGGTCAAGGTCGTTCGCAACCCGCTGCAATAGCCAAATCCACAATCGGTGCTTATGTGAACCAAAGCCGTTGCGAGCCTGAAGAGCCCGCAATAAGAATAGGATCGCCGTGATCCTTTCCTCTGAAGGGAGAGCAAACATGGGCTTGAGGTCAGCCGTGCGATTCGCTAAGTCTTGAATCACGCGTGCTGGAATAACCGGGATGCGCACCGCCAAGGACGCGCCGTCAGTCAGCAGCGGCGAGATGGTTTTCCAAAAGAGCGATCGGTCATGAAACCATACGGAGGCGAGAAGATAAGTGCAGCTTGGACGGAAAAAGATGCTTCGAATGGGCTCCTCTTGTAGAAACGGGAGTAGCCGCTGCTCATCCAACATCAACTTCGCCACGGCGAAGTCAAAGAGGATGTTGTGAGCAAAGGCGATCCTTCCCGTGATGCTTTTGCGCAGTAGGTCGTCGCTCAGTAGCCCGCGCATGACATCATCGTCCGGTTTGAGCACCGTGTAGAGGTGGTGAGACGAAACGGAGAGTATTTTGGAGTCGACCATCGTCTCCGTCAGGTTCGTCAGCAGCGTTTTTCGTGCTTCTGAGTCGGCCTTGTTCTCGAGGCGGTGCAGCCAGTACCGCTCAAGTAATTGAACCTCAGACTGCACCTTCGAGAGCCAGTCAATCTCAACGTTTTCATCGAGCAGATGAAGCACGAGCCAAAGATTAAATGGATTACGAAGAACAGTCCGCAGGTCTTCGGAGGCTCCCTCAAAAACAAACCTGAGCCTTTGGTCCTGACGGATCGCGTCTTCAATCTCGCCGTCCGATAGAACCGGCACCAATAGATTCCTGGCCGGAATGGCTACGCTCTCATGTACTGATGGCGTGCGGGTTGGAAAGAGAGCGTGGAAATCCGTTGATTGCCGGGCGTCGAACGTTCGCATGCTCGCCACGATTCGCCAGTCGGGGAGTTGACTCTGGACCAACCGGATCAGATCTCTGAAGACACGCTGGGTTCTCTCGACACGCAACGAATCGAGCGAGTCAATGACCAGGTAGTGTTGCTTCCCCTCATAGGCGCGTAACGCCTCAACCAGGTTTGAGACTTCAAGGCTCTCTTCCAGCTCTTTGATTGTTGTTGCCGCATAGTCCTCAGCATAAAGGAATACCACGGCATCGCCATCATCGGTCCGTCTTTCTACGAAGTTCTGCAGCAACCAGGTCTTGCCCGCGCCGGGGTCTCCCAGCACCAACAGGGATGCCTCAGACGCAGCAGCCTCCAAAGCTTTCAATAGACCCGTCCGGGAGAGTTCGATCATAGCCGTCCTCCTGTCCGATGCTTCCGCAAGTTGTCTCTTGTGAGTTTCAGCAGCGAGTGGACATCCGCAGACTTCTTGTCGGAGCGACCTTCGGCGCCGGGAGTACTCCCCGACGAAAGTTGCGGAGCGACTCTGTCCGGCGGAACGAAGCTGGGGCTTGGCGAGGTCTGCGTCAATTCCTTGATCATTTGGAGTAGCTGCCCGTAGCCCGAGTATTTCTCATCAACAGGGGAAAAGAAGACGGGTTGAATGCCGTAGGTTACCTCCAGGCGAACCCGCTCGCCAGCTTCGGGGACGCCGTCGGCGAGCGGCAACACGCCAAAATGTCGGGATTGCAGCGCGAATTCCCGCTTTGCGGTCCGGAAACCGGTAAGAAGATCAAGGTCCCGAAATGAGAATCCGAAGAAGACACAGGATTCTCTGACCGTGACGATGGTCCAAAACCCCTTTACAACCGCTGAATTGGTATAGTGCGAACCATACTGTTCTTCCGTCAGAACGATTCCTTCAGGTCCATCGTACCGACCATGAACGTGAACAACATGGCGCTGTTGCTGTTCATCAGCCAGATTGCAGAGGAAAGCCGACGCAGCTTGATTGTCGTGAAGACATAAAAACGGACACGGTGTTCCAGGAACAGAAAGGGTTGGCTTCCAGCGTAGGGTCGTAGTTGCTCGTGAGGAAGTGGCGGAACGGCAAGTCGACGAGGGTCTGGATATCGAGATGTGAAACACCTTTGGGGCCAAACTCATGACTGAGAATGGAATAATATTCCTGCCCTAGGACCTCGGCGAAGATCTGTGCTGACACTAGAAGGTCGAGTCCCGCTGCCACCTCGATCGGAATGTCGGTGTCACCCCACCTGAGGTTATCCCCTACCCTATCTCGGGTCGTGCGCGCCAGCTTTTCGATAAGTTGTGCCCATGTCGGATAGCCCACTGCAGCTGAAGTGCCAGCTCCGGTGAACGCTAGAGCTTGGCCCGTTCGCACCTCTCTGACCAGCTTATCGAAGGTAGATCGGTTCTCTTTGCTGTCAATGAGCAATGCCGCTGGCCTCCGGAAGCCACAACCTCAACAAGATTAGTACAAGCTCTTTAGAATCTGACCATTGAATGTGATACTGATACGGAGGAATTCCTATGCTTCCAGAATCCGCCGATGCGATCTCCGCAGATGACATTGTAAATCTGGTAGCCAATCAAACGCCTGAACGGAAAACGCTCGAGTTTAAGGAAAAGCTGCCAGAGGGTACGGACAAGGCGAAGAAGGAGTTTCTGGCCGACGTATGTTCATTCGCAAACGCGGAAGGTGGCTACATCGTCTACGGGATTCGAGAAAGGCGAGCCGCGGATGGGCAGCCCACTGGAATCGCTGAGGCCATTGTGAGCCTGTCCGACCCCAATCCCTCTATCGCCTGCGACCGACTCGAACAGCTCATTCGAACGGGGATTGCGCCTCGCATCCCAGTTGTCCGCGGAAGAAAGATCGAACTCGCCAATCAGGAATGGGTGGTTGCCCTTCGCATTGGGAAAAGCTGGGTCCGCCCGCATATGGTGGCATTCGCTGGAACTAGCCGGTTTTTTTCGCGAAACAGCAGTGGCAAGTTCCAGTTGGATGTTGGCGAAATAGGCCAAGCTTTTGCAGAACAGAGGACGGTAGGCGAGAGATTGCGGAACTGGCGGACAGAACGGATCTCAAAGTTATTGTCGGGCGATGGCCCGATGTCCCTGGACGGGCAACGGAAGCTTCTTTTCCATTTCATCCCTGCGTCATCTTTAGTGGGTCCCTCAGTCGGAAGTGGCTGGAAAATTTCGGAGCAGCAACGGGCTTTTCTCAAGCCAAGTAGCCTGGCTTCGAGCGTTTCATCGAGATATAACAGCGATGGATACCTGACCTACAGCATGAAGGGCGCCACAGGTACGTGAGCCAGCCCAAACAGGACAAACGAAATCAGTACTTCGTTTCGGCCGAGGTTCACCATGGAGGCCTAGGCATCAATACGGTCTTCCTGCCTTGCGAGGTCCTGCGCAGTTACTTCTATCGTTTACCTCATGCCAGCGGCGGAGTCGATGTTCCGACCCTGTACGAGATCCTGCGTATTCCAGCCACCGCTTCTCTTTCTGAGCTACGTGTAGCTTTCAAGCTACGTGACTTGGAACTCCAAACGGCAGGAGCTGCTCGCAGCCAGCGCGTGGCGCTGGAGCGAACCTTCAACATCGTCGGTCAGCCTGAATTGCGAGCCTGCTATGACGCGCTGCTGACCGATTCCGACGCCCCGACCATATTTCCGTACGGTGGATTTGGCTCCCTTCTGGTTGCTGGTGAGCCTTCTCGTGATGGGCGAACATTCTTCGGTCGTCGTATTCTTGCGTTTTCGCCGGAGCTCCGGCGCCGACGATTCCATGTTCCACTGCGTAGGTGCGACTTCTACGACGACCGCGCACTGTGCCGCGATGCGCGTCGCAAGCTGGAGTTCTGGCTCGATCCAGCCGCCCTACACACATTCTGGGACCGCACTTGGAATCAGTGGAAGCACCTGTTGGGAACTAAGATCGAGGTCGAAGGCACGTTCGTACAAACTGGCAGATACCGCAAACGTCGCGGAGAATGGGAACTCGTTGCTTGGGAGACTGCATTGCCGAGCCGGCTGGAGGTCAAACTCTCAGCCGATTTCCAGCAGCACTTGGAGATGGCGCGAACGACCTATCATCGCCTTGGCCAATATTCGCAAGCGTTGGATCAGATCCGGCTGTGCCTGGAACATCGGGCGATCAAGAAAACGGAGCTTGAGCGAATGTGTTCCGAGCTACATCTTCCCGGGGACTTTGATGTCGCACAGATCAGCTGGCGTGCAGATTACGACCAATTCTTCTTTCGCGAGCTTTCACGACGGGCACGCCGGGTCTACCTGTTTCGCGACGAATACATCTTCGACGTTGAAAAAGCTGTGATCGTAGAAATCCCTCAGCTCGGCCACGCGACTTACGTCTTTGCCAAACCCCGGAGCATGGACAGCTTTCTTGCCTTCTACACCAAGATCACGAAGGACGACATTCGGCGAAACCGCAACAATGCGGCCGAGCGGCTGGGCTTTCTGGGACGTGTGATTCATGGTACCAATCCACGAGCGTGGCTCAAGGAAGTTAGACATCGAGTCGGGGAGGGAATTGATTTTGCAGCGGCACTGGCGGAGTGAGTCACGGACCCATGCGCGCCCACGTTTGTGGTATTCGATTTGCCGGCGGCTTCCTGCGCACGCGCTGCTATGACCAGCCAAAGTGTGATCGGTGAAATAAATTCATTGACGACCATGATTCCAAAACGAGGCTCGGCTTTCGCAGTTGGAGTACCGGCACCTTGCAGTAGGAACGGTCTGAGCAAGAAATTCCTGCCACCTTTGCCAAATAACAAGCAGGTCCACGCGGAGATCCATGATGTCTGGACGACGCTCGCCTGATCAGCCTGTTTGACTGCCACTCGATTTGAAGCTAACAAGAGCGCTGAAGAAGCCGTTTCTCGCGCCCGTCCGCGCCAACCGAACCTTAAGCGTGCGCGGGCGCGAACATGCCGGAGGCAAGATCGAGAGCCGGCACTCAGCATCGAGAGCGCGCGATTTTACGAGGACCCTATGTCAACCCAGCTTAGTCCGATTACCCCGGCCAGCCCTCCACGCCTTGAACCTTTCGTTGACAGCAAACAAGCGGCAGCATTCCTGGCTTTTGATTGGAAGCAAGTGCAGAAGCTCTCTCGGGAAGGCAAAATTCCAGCACACCCCGTCCTCAGTGGACCGAGGAATCGGCGAAGGACTTGGCGTTACAAGCTCAGCGAGCTTGACGAGTGGGCTCGTTCTCAGCGAAACTCCGCAGCAACCGGGAGTGCCACCTCTTCAAAGGAGAAGTGATGGCACGATTTCAGAGCGGATGGCTTCAGAAGAAGCCACGCAAATCAGGGGACATTTGGGTGTTCTGCTACCGTCGGCAGCGACCGGAAGATGGTGCGTGGGTGCAAGCCACGCCCATTAAGGTCGGCAAAGTCAGGGACTATCCAAGCGAAGAAGCAGCCTGGCGGCGAGTGGAAGAACTCCATCTCAATCCTAACCAATCACCTTTCGACGTCGGTGCACAGCCGCTGTTTGGGGAACTTGCGGCCCACTACATACAGAAAGAACTGCCCGAGGATCAGCGCCAGGCCACGATTGAGAAGGCCTACTCGACGATCCGCAAGTACAAACGCTATCTCAGTCGCTGGGCCTTGCCTCGCTGGGGCACCTCTCCCGCTTTGGCAGTCCATCCGCCTGAGGTCGAAGACTGGCTGAGGGAACTCAAGAACAAGTTCGCGCTTAGGAATCCAACTCTGGGTGAGATCCGCAAAGCCATGAACAATGTCTACGTGCACGGACAACGACAGGGATTTCTGCCACGCACACCGGACGGCAATCCCATCGGCTTCGTGCGCCAGTCACTGGTCAGTGACTTCGAGCCGGTTATCCTCACCCTGCCTCAAGTGCTTGACATCCTCGACACCCTGGATCTGATGCGCCGCACGATGATCATCACCGATGCGGCCACAGCGCTACGCGTCTCTGAAGTCCTGGCGCTCAAGTGGGACGACCTAGATTTCACGGACCAGCTAATCCGGGTACGGCGGGCTTACGTCGAACGGCGTTTCGGCCCGCCCAAGTCGAAGGCATCGAAAGCGCCTGTGCCAATGCACCCGCTGCTGGCGGCGCATCTTCTTGCCTGGCGCAAGGAGACGCTCTACCCCAACGATGAAGACCTGGTGTTTCCCAGTCTTCGTTTGAAAGGGACGAAACCACCTGCAGCGAACATGCTGGTGGCCGATTACTTGAGAGTAGCGGCGACGAAGGCTGGGGTGGTCGCGCCACCCCGTACCTTCGGCTTTCACACCTTCCGGAGAACGCTGGCGTCGGTTTTGGTGAAGATGAGAGTCGATGTCAAGACGGTGCAGGAAATTCTGCGGCACCAAAACTTGAAAACGACTCTCGAAATCTATGCGAAGTCGATGTCGGAGGACAGGCTGAAGGCCCAGGGAATGTTTCTTGAGCTTCTGTTTAGCCACAGGAGAACGGAGCTGACCGGAAGCGGGTTGGTCGAGCAAAAGCAGCAACTGCCGGTAAACTGCCGGTAATATGGAAAATCGGAATGGGAACTAAAGGCTTTGAAATGTGGTGGCCAGGGACGGAGTTGAACCGCCGACGCCAGCCTTTTCAGGGCTGCGCTCTACCAGCTGAGCTACCTGGCCACGGAGCGAGAGTCGCTAGTGAAGGGTTGCTGCGGCAGGAGAATTATAACAACGCGGAAGGGCCTCCGCCAAACCCGCTGCGGATCCGGCCTTCCACGCAATCCACCCGTGACCTCAAGATTCGATCTTGTTCTAAATTTGCCGCGACTCTCGTATTGCCGGATGGGCGATCAAGTCGGTCTCACAAGTGTTACAAACAGATGCCGCCAAACATGGGAAATCAGGACAGGCACCCAAGATTCCTCGCCGTCGTCCGCAAGCGAACCACAAGGTGTATGCGCTTGAATCGAAATCCTGAATTAGCGCGGCATTCCGACAGGTCCAGAATCGAATCTCTGCGCTCACAATCCCGACTTAACCACCCGATAGAACCATCGCTCGGAAATCTTCGCGCAGCCCATGTCCTACATTGTGTCAGGTGGCACGATGTCGACGCGGCGCTGTTTCTGGTAGCAACTTTCGTCCGTCGCTTGGCAAGCGGGATAAAGTTTGCCCCATCCGGTGGCGAAGGCGATTCGCGACTCGTCAACCCCACTCTTCACCAGCTTCGACTTGACGAACTGAGCCCGGCGATAGGACAGAACCAGGTTGTAGAAAATGTCGCCGCGGATGTCGGCATAGCCTTGGATCCACAGCTGACCATTGGAATTCTGCTTCAGCCAGTCGGCATCGGACCGCAAGGTGCCGGGATCGACGACCCGGTTGTAAATGTTGAAGGGGAAATAGACTTCCTTCACGTGCTGCATGAGGTCCTGATCCTGCGCGGAGCCTGCGCCGCTGTCTTGCGCCATGGCGTTGCTGGCGGGAAGAAAGACGCTGACTGCAATCAGAAAAGCGGCGAGGGAAACCCAAGACCATTTGTTCGGCACAACGTTTCGCATGACTCCTCCGTCCGTGGTGTTTGCAGATCGTCCAAAACTATGCGCCACCGACTCATCCGACACACCCAGCGTGTCATCCGGCCGCGCCGACCCGATTCTCTGGGAGCATAGATGACGCATATTACAGGAAGATGAAAACTGCTTAGCGGAAAATTTTCGCATGACCGGGTGGCCCGATCGGGACCAGCTCCCCGCTATCTACCGATGCTTCCACAGTTTCCGCGCTGCCGATCCTAGGTTATTCGCGGAACTTTCACTTTACATTCACGAGCCTGTAACTTTTTCACCTTACGATTTCGCTGACCATTCATCGCGAACTTCCAAGTTTGTACCCGGTGCGGGTTGCCGTTTTTGTTGTAGATTCATTCCGCCCGAATTGCGCTTTCAGGAGAAAAAATGAAACGACATCTGGCTTTAGCGCTCGCGGTACTGATTACAACGAGCGTATTCGCGCAGACTGACCCTCAAACTTCGAAGCCTAAATCGAGCCATCGCAGTTCGGCTCCAGTTTCGAAGCAACTGGAGGACATGAAGGATGCGATCTCTGCTCAACAGCAACAGATCCAGCAACTACAACAGCAAATCTCAACCCGCGACCAGGCCATTCAGCAACTGCAGCAGCAGATTGCGAATATGCCGCAGCCCCAGCCGCAACCGGCGGCAGCTCCCGGGTGTTGCGATGAAGTGGGAGGGTTGCAGCACGATGTGGCCGACCTGAAGACGGTTAGCGGTAACACGGTGAACGAGTTGCAGGAGACCCAGAAGCGGGTCGCCGCTCTGGAGAGTCCACTGGCAATTCACTACAAGGGAATCACCCTTACTCCGGGCGGCTTCACCGCGGCAGAAACTGTGTGGCGTCAAAAGGCCACCGGTTCCGACATCAATACGCCCTTCAACTCCATCAATTACTCCGGCGCCCCGCAGGCGCAGCAGTCTGAGTTTTATGGGTCCGCACGTCAGTCGCGACTGTCCTTACTGGCGCAAGGCAAGCTGGACAGCAGCAACCTGACCGGTTATGTCGAGACCGACTTCCTGGGTACCGGCGTCACTTCCAACAACAACGAAAGCAACTCCTACGTGATGCGCGTCCGCCAGTTCTGGGGCCAGGCCGCGATGCACGATGGATGGAGCTTCACCGGCGGCCAGATGTGGAGCTTGGTGACGGAAACCAAGGTAGGCGAAGACAACCGCACGGAAGCTTTACCGATGACGATTGACCCGCAGTACACCGTCGGCTTCAGTTGGGCGCGTCAGTACGGATTCCGTATAGTTAAGAACATCAATAACAAGATGTGGGCGGGCTTCTCGATCGAGAACTCGGAGGAGACGATCACCGCGCACGGCCAGTCGAACAACTACCTGGTTGGCCAGTCCGGCAACGGCGGCGGCTTGTATAACTCCGCCGTGACCGGTTGCAGTTCGACCGCCTATACCACCCTGGGAGGGACGCCGGTCGTTACCTGCTCGCCTGCAGCCAGCTACTCGTACAATCCTTCGCCGGACTTCGTCGGCAAGCTGGCTTTCCAGGGATGGGGAGGACACTACGAGATCTTTGGTCTGCTGACGCAGTTCCGCGATCGCATCTATCCCAACGCGACGGCTTCCACGCCGACGGCGGCCGGCGCCTATAACAACAACACCTGGACGGGCAGCGGTGGCGCCAATGCGCGCTGGTCGCTGCTCCAGAAGCACTTCGACCTCGGCCTGCATGGAATGGGCGGTAATGGAATGGGCCGCTACGGAACTGCCGGACTGGCCGACGCGACGGTCCGTCCCAACGGCTCGCTGGCCCCCATCCACAACTATCAGGGCTTGCTGACGCTGGAATATCACTCCCCGAAGTGGGACTGGTATGGCAATGGAGGTGTCGAGTATGACGGCCGCACGCAGTTCCTGAACTCCAAGGGCGCGCCGGTTGGCTATGGCTCGCTGCTCTTCGCCAACTACGGTTGCGGCGTCGAGACCGTACCCGGAACGGCCTACAGCACCGGCTTCAGCCCGGGCGGTCTTTCCAATTGCACTGGCGATACCAAGGACATCTGGGAAGGCACGCTGGGATTTTGGTACAAGCCTTACAACGGACCAAAGGGGCGCCTGCAGATGGGTCTGCAGTACTCCTACGTAACGCGTCAGGCTTGGGCTGGCATCGGAACGAAGTCTCCGTTCCCGCCGGCGTACGCGGCTAACCCCAACGCCATCAACAACATGATCTTTACCTCCTTCCGCTACTACTTACCGTAAGCGGCTCGGGTGGCCGGTGCTCGGCTGGCCACCCGCTTTTTCCTCTCCACGATTTCTCGCATCGTTTGCGACGGCGCACTCTCGGCATCAGGCACGCGTCGATCCCTGAGTCGCATAAGTTCTGGATCGGGAATTTCCCCATTTACTAATCGATTAACCATGGGGTACTCCCCTCCTCCCCGGCTGCGTAAAATCTTGAAAACAAAGGGCAACGTCTACAAAATCTTGAGCCCTAAGGACTTTGAGGTAAAATCCTGAATCGCAATGACTTAACAGGCTATCGACCCACACGGAGCTATAGGCGTTTCTCCCGTTCCGGAACGCCCAACAGTTCGTGCTGGGACAGCTTCCCAGACTCTATCGTCGGCGGAACTGACAAAGTCGACCGGCAACCCAACAGGCTAGGGATAACGGGGAACTGAGAGCATCTTTTCAAAGAACTCCTGACTCCCAACTCATCCGGAGCCATCGGGCACACCGGTCCCAACCTGACAGTCTCTCCGTTCGAGATGACCCTCAGCAAAGAAAATCCAACATCTCCCCTTACGAAAGTAACCTGCTCCTCCCGAATTGGGACTAGAACCAGAATGCTGGACTATCTCGGATGAGGACAGAATGTGATTGCAAGACTATGACGAATTGGGGACGGAACCGGATTGCAGGACTATGACGTTTTCAAAATTGGCGGCGGCCAAGGTAGCCAAAACGCCAGCGCCGTAGGCCGCGACATAGCTTAGCCCAGCCTTTCAAGGCTGGGTAGGCATTTCCCCCGGAATTGATTTGTAAAGGGAAAATCAAGGGCGGCATAGCCAACATAATTGGAACAAGTGGCACGATGGGCGGTTCGGGAGTTACGGACGACCATGTATTTGTTTCTGGCATTCAATCCCCGAACTGGTCGCCGGATTTCCCTCTTCTGGTTACGTTGTATTATGACGACGACAGCCTAGGTACATGCACGTTTAGGCCGCTTTCGTGAGGTTTTGCACTTGACGGGCTCCGCTTCTAGCAAATCGAAAAGAGCCTTGCGGAGCGGCAACGGTCCCGGCTAGCTTGATCCTCCCCCCAGCGCCATCCAGGCCACTACGCTGGCGAGCTTCTCGTCCTGCCGCCAGGGTGTGCCGATCGCCTTCCCCATGCGCTGCAAGTGGCGTTCAATCAATTCCCCGGAAATTCTCAGTTCGCTTTGCGCCCGAGACATCAGCTCTTTCTCCTTTACCGCAACCACTGAAAGGCGATGATTCCCGCACGCCAGCGTAATCGCGTTACGAAAGAGTTCGCCTTCCGCGGTATGCAGTAAGGGATGCGATACCAGGATCTTATTCAGCGCGGGAACCGCCCTGCCGGAACCGGCAAGAATGCCACTGGTTGAAACCTGATAGCCCTTCTGCTTGGCGTCCCGAATGGCCACATCGACAGCCTCTGTCGCAAGTTCCAAGGAACGTTCGGTGCAGGCGTTGATCAGCGTTTCTGCGTCTTGCAAGTTCAGCCCTTCCGCGGCGTGGTAAGGCTGCTTCGATCCGGCTATCGCAGGATCGGCAATTTCGATTCGCCGGCGCTCCACAAGCATGGGCGACTCGACCGGTCCGCCCAGAACCACCAGCACGGCCCATCCCGAATGCGCTCGGAAACCCAACGCTGCTTTCTGATCAGCCAAGGCTTCACCCATCGGCCAGCAATGTAATGGTTTTCCTTTCCGCTACACCCGCACGATCATCACTTCCGTAGACTTCACCAGCGCCGCGGCCTTGTCGCCCCGCTTCAGCCGCATTTCGCGGGCAGCGTCGGCGGTGATGATAGAGGTGATGTGCTGTCCGCCGATGGAAAGTTTGATCTGCGCCAGCAGGCCTTCGATGCGAACTTCGACAATGCGGCCCACCAGCTGATTGCGTCCGCTGATGGTGCGGAAGTTGGCCCGGCTCTCGGCCGGCTGCTTGCCCAGCGACTTGAACAGGTAGCGGTCGATCTCGCTCTGCGGGATGCGATGATGTCCGCCCGCCGTTTTCACCGTGCGCAGCTTGCCCTTGTAAATCCACTGCTTCAGGCTGGCATAGCTTATGCCAAGCACCACCGCGGCATCGCGCGGGCGCAGCAGGTCTTCCGAGGCAGGGCTCATGCTAGGCATTGTAGAGGAGGGTGCTGCCGGTGGACTCTCAAATTGAAACTATTTCATATGGGGAAATCGTAACCTCATTCCAGGGGCTACTGGAGGATTTGCCCTTGCCAGCCGATAGCTCCTTTGTCACGCTGATGCTGGCTCTGGAACCCGGAGGGCCCTGAATGAAGAGTTCTGAATGAAGAACGCGGCGATTTATCCCGGCGATGTCTCACCCGACCTGCCACCGGTGTTCGATCGGCGGCGGCGCGAGCGCATTGCCCTGCGAATTCCGTTACGAATCACAAGCTGCGGCTTGCTCATGGAGCGCTCCGACGAGGCCATCTGTACCGACCTGAGCGAAGGTGGAGTGGCTTTCGATACCGCGGCCGAGCTCAACGTCGGCGACATTGTGCTGCTGGAATTCCGCCAGAAAGGCGAGCCGACTTACCGCTGCCACGCCCGCCTCACCTATCGCATGGCACGGAAATACGGCGGCTACTTTCTGGGCGGGGAGTAAGGGTCAGCCTATCCAAGCGCTTGCAGTACCAGCTTGGCGGCGGCCAGATCTTCCACCGCCAGCCCTAACGACTTGAACACCGTGATCTCCGCTTGCGGTTTAGGTTTTACTCCGGCCAACAATTCGCCGAGTTCCGCGTAAATCTGCGCCCCCGCCAGCAGCACGTCGCCGGACTCCTGCATCGCCGCTTCCCGCGAATCCACAATCACGGCGCCACGCATGGCCTCAGAGTCCACCTCCCGCCGCTTCGGTCCGACTGCTCCCACTGCATTCACCAGCGCCCCTGACTTCAGCCACGCTCCCCGCAGCACTGGCTGCGCCGCGTTGGTAACCGTAACCACCACATCGGCGCCGCGCACGGCATCTTCCGCCGGCATCGCAGTCGCACCAATCTCGTTAGCCAATGTCTGGGCATGGTGAGAGTCGCGGCTCCAGACACGAACATCTTCGAACTTGCGCACCAGCGACAGCGCCTGGAAATGGGCGCGCGCCTGCACCCCGCTGCCGAGAATCGCCAAGCTCCTCGCATTCGCGGGCGACAGCAGCTTGGTTGCCACCGCGGAGACCGCTGCAGTCCGCAGTTCGGTGATCAGACGACCATCCATCACCGCCAGCGTTTCGCCAGTCTGGGCACGGAAGAGCACGATGACCGCCAGATGGGTCGGCAATCCGCGCGCGCCGTTGTCGGGATAAAGATTGACCAGCTTGGCTCCCATCACGTCACCATAGACGGCGGGCATCAACCCCATGAAACCGTGGTGCTGCGGAATGGAAACAATGCTGCGCACAGGCTGTTGCACACGTCCGCTAGAGAAGTCGGCGAGCGCGTGTTCCATCGCCGGAATGAGCTCTTCCAGCTTCAGCGCTCGCCGGACGGTGTTTTCGTCGAGGAATTGCGGAGATTTGAGGAATGAGTTCACGATTAGAGCTCCAATGATTCTGTCAACATCCTTACAGAAATGCTGGAGGTCGCGCATCTGGCACAATGAAGACCCATGCTCAAAGTCAAAAGGCTATCACCTGACGCCATACTGCCGACTGTTGCCCATCCCGGAGAGGACATCGGCTACGACCTTTACTCTTCCCAGGATCTCACGATCGCCGCGCACGGATCGGCGGGAGTTCCCACCGGAATCGCCATCGAGTTCATGCCCCTGGCCGGAGGCATCGTAAAGACCCGTTCTGGCCTGGCGAAGAAACGCCTGATGTGTAACGCCGGAGTGATTGATGCAGGCTATCGGGGCGAGGTCATCGTGCTGATGGAGAATCTCGGGGATGAACCTTATGCGATCCGCAAAGGCGACAAGATCGCACAAATGCTGGAGCATCCTTTTCTGGCCGGCGATGTAGTTGAAGCCGATTTGAGCGAAGCGGCCCGCGGCGCCAAGGGATTTGGCTCTAGCGGAAAGTAACGCGCTCCACTTTGCGCGCATCCATCTCATCAGGACACATCATGTACTGCAACGCGGTTGGTAAGATCCGCCGGCGGATCACACAGATCGTACTGCTGTCTTCCCTGCTGGCGCTGCTGCTTCCCGCACAAGACACGAACCCGCACCTCGTCCATAAGCCCCCAACGACCGCGGAGACTGCGAATGCCGAATCCGGGAACTTTGACAGCGCTGCCGAGGCGCAGTTGGTCGAATTGATCAACCAGTCGCGGACGAACATCGGCCTCGCGCCTCTGACGGTCGACGACCGCCTGACCCAGGCTGCGCGAAAACATACGCAGCTGATGGTGGAACATTCGACCCTATCGCATCAGTTCCAGGGCGAGCCGCCCCTGCAGCAGCGCTTTGCCGGGGAAGGTTTGCCTTCGGACCGCGAGGGTGAGAACGTGGATCTCAATCTGAACGTCACTTCTGCTCATCAGGCGCTGCTGGATTCGCCGCCCCATCGCCGCAACATTCTCGATCCCGACTACAACGTGGTGGGCATCGGCATCCTTCACAGTGGAGCAAACATTTACGTTACCGAGGACTTCGCGCGCCGGCTGCCGCAGTATTCGGAGCCACAGGCGGAAGCCGCCCTGCAAAGCGCCATCGAGCATTACGTTCGTTCTATGGGGCTCACGGTTCCGGCGCGCAAGCCCGAGCCGCAACTGCGGCACCTGGCCTGCGACATGGCATTAAACGATGCGCTGAATAACCAGGCTCCGGCCCAGTTGCCCGGAGTTCACGAAGTCATGGTATGGACGGCTGGCGATCCAGGCGAGCTTCCTGATCGAGTAAAGAAGCGGCTGTCGCAGGTATTGCCGTCCGGGTATGCGCTGGGAGCCTGCTTCGCTCCCAGCGTGAGCCATCCCGGAGGAGTGTATTGGGTAATAATGGTTACTTACTGATATGAAAACGGACGCTGGCTCTGCGTCCCCATGGCCCAACCTACCAATCGTCAGTGCAGCAACGGTGCAGGGAATGCACTTTGCTTCACGTTATGAATTCTGACTACTCTGTCTTCCAGATTTGACTTGATATAGGCTTCGCCGGCTTGCATCATCTGCATCCAGATGCCCTGGGCCCGGCCTTTCTCGTTGAGGAACTCCGCCACTTCGGCCGCATCCATGTTGGTCCCCAGCTCTCTGGCAAATTGCAGCATGTGAGCCAGGGTGATTTCCGCTGTGACTTTTTCCCGCCAATATTTCTTGTTAAGGTCGATCATGTCTGCTTCCCGACAGAATGAATTTGCCTTACACAACTAGAAATACCGCGGATGAAGACTGCACACGATGGCCAACGTCACGCTCCCATGTGATGGCGGTCACACCAATGATGTTCATTGTGAACCGGCGCAGTTTGCCACCGGTTCCATCGCCTGCGCTCTGTGCTAACCTCGGTTTCGAGATGGCAGAAGCGCCGCAAATCTACGTTGGCACCGCGGGCTGGTCGTACAAAGACTGGGAAGGGATTGTTTATCCGGCGCAGATCAAGAAGTCGCAACATCCGGTGGAGTTCCTGGCGCGCTACCTTGATGTGCTGGAGATCAACACGTCGTTCTATGGTCACGTCAAGCCGGAGTGGGGGAAGCTGTGGAGCCGCATGGCGCGATCGGTCAATCCCGCGTTCATGTTTACCGCCAAACTCAATCGCGCGTTCACCCACTCGCCGATCCCGATTATGCAGAGCACGTCGGCCGATACCATTCGCGCCACTGACGAAGACGAGCGCCTGGCGAAAGAGGGATTCGAGTCCCTGGCCGTTGAAGGCACGCTGGGAGCAGTCCTCATCCAGTTCCCTATTTCGTTTAAGAACACTGGGCCGAACCGCGTACACCTCGACAGCGTGATCGAAAAGTTCAAGCAGTTCCCCCTGGTGGTTGAGGTGCGGCATAACAGTTGGACCAACGAAGGCACGCTGCGCTACTTTGCCGAGAAGGGTGTCGCTTTCTGCAATATCGACCAGCCGAAGCTGGGCAAAGCGGTCGTCCCCAGCGAGCACGTGACCGCGCCGCTTGGCTATGTTCGCCTGCACGGTCGCAACTATGATCAGTGGTTCGACAGCGACTCGCGCAACGATCGCTACAACTATCTCTATACCGATCCCGAGTTGCGCGGATGGAAGACGAGGATCGACGCCATCGGCGAGAAGGCGCAGAAAACCTTCGTCATCGCCAACAATCATTTCGAGGGCAAGGCCGCGGTGAATGCGCTGCAGTTGAAATCGATGATCAGCGGCAAACAGGTAGAAGTTCCCGACATGCTGCTGAAGAAGTATTGGGAGCTGGGAGAGATCGCGGCGCCGAAGACCTAATCCACCACGGAGACACAGAGGCACGAAGGCGAACGAGCGTTTCTGTTTCAATGTTACTTGTGCGTTTTCGTTTCCTGCGGCCAATTGTGCGGACAACCCTCCATCAACACAGCTTCATTGTTGATGGTTATGATCTTGAACGGATACTTTGTCCAATAGTCTTTGTCGGACGTGTCAGGTGAACTGGCGGGCGGAATAATCCCATCCCACCAGATTTCTCCCCCGTCGAATGTAAATCCCTGCCAATTGCCCCAAATGTCCCTTCCACGTGCTTTGCCAATTGCGCACAGGATCGCGGAATTGAACGCGAGATCGTAGTTAGCCAGAAACTGTTTTTCGTTCGTTAATTTCAGGGGCTTATCGTGCACCAAGATTGTTGTAGGGTATTGAATCATCGCCGCAATTTCGTTGCGTTTGTCCGCTTGTACTGCGGCCTGCAGTTTTTCGAAGAACGCGATGGCCCGAACACAATCGGGGCGTGTAGAACCATCCTGTTCCACACAGTTTCCCGACCGTTGACCGAGGGCTGGAATGGCCACGAAAGTCAACGAAAGAAATACCCAGAGCAAGTACTTGATCGGCTTCATTCCTCTGTGCCTCCGCGTCTCTGTGGTGAATTCATCGCTCTTCGCCCCCAAACAAGTATCCGGCCAGCATCTTCTTCATTTCGGCAATGATACGGTCGCGCTCTTCGCGCGTGGGCTGCTCATAGGCGTAGGCGATGAGACGCTCGCCGGCCTCGCTCACGATGCGCAGCATCAGGTCAAGTTCCGGCGTGTTGGAAATACCCAGCCGTTCGAGCATGAAGTTCTTCAGCAAGGCAGGTAGTCCCACATTGGGGGACGCTTCGCGTTCTTTGGTTGCCGCGCTGATGTAGCGTCCGAAAGAAATGGTGCGGAAGTCGGGATGGGCGTCGAGATAAACAATGTAGGCATCGACCACGCTGTCCAGGATCTTGGCCGGATCGAAGGTTTCCAGGTTGGCGAACTCGCGCTCCAGAACTTTCATCACCGAATCTTCCAGCGAAGCGCGAAACTGCTCGACGTGCCGCACGGCAATGGCGTCCATGATGGTCTGCTTGTCAGGAAAGAAGCGGTAGAGCCCACCGATCGACAGTCCAGCCTCGGCCGCAATGCGTGTGGTAGTCACGTCTTCCAAGGGCATTTGCTGAAGCAGGGAGCTGGCAGCGTCGAGTACGCGCTGAACCGTGAGTTGGCTGCGGGACTGAACCGGCGTGCGGCGAGCAGATGAGGTGGCCTCAGGTGCTAACGAAACAGGCTGGTTGTGATCAGACATTTGCGTCGCCGTCACCGCTACGAGGTTCGGTTCACCTTTCGATTAGCTTCCCGCCGTTCGTGCGCCGGGCTCAATTCGCTTTCACCGCGGGGCGGCTCGGGGTGGGAGCCTTCACCGTACTTGTCGTACTAAGACGCTAAGACATTGACATTATGGCACGGGAGAGCTATAAAAGCGAATGAGAGTTCGCGTTCTTGTTACGCCCGGATCGTAGCGGAAATAGGGGTCCTTCGACTCCGCTCCCTTCGGTCGCTGCTCAGGATGACAGATGACAAACGAGATCATGTTGCTCGGAAGCGAAGAGCGAATGGCGAACAACAAAAAGCGATTTAGCTGACGGCTGATTGCTGACGGCCGACAGCTTCTTACGAGGTCTCACCGCATGGGTGTACCAGTTTCGCAGATGTGGACGGTCGCAACCTACGTCCTGAAGCAACGCCTCCACGGCCGCAAGCGCTATCCGCTCGTCCTGATGCTCGAGCCGCTGTTCCGCTGCAATCTGGCTTGCGCCGGTTGCGGCAAGATTCAGTATCCCGCGCATGTGCTCAAGCAGAACCTCTCACCCGAAGAATGTTTCCGCGCGGTCGACGAGTGCGGCGCGCCCATGGTGTCGATCCCTGGCGGCGAGCCGCTGATGCATCCTCAGATCAAGGAGATCGTCGAGGGTCTGGTGGCGCGCAAGAAGTACATCTACCTCTGCACCAACGCGCTGCTGCTCAAGGAAAAGATTGACTTGTTCACTCCGAGCAAGTATCTGACGTTCTCCGTGCACGTCGACGGCGAACGCGAGCATCACGACTTCTCGGTCTGCCGCGAAGGTGGATTCGACCTGGCGCTCGACGGCATGAAAGAAGCGCTGCGCCGCGGCTTTCGCGTGACCACGAACACCACGCTCTTCGACGGCGCCGATCCCAACAGCGTGCGCGAATTCTTCGATCAGATGATGGAGCTGGGCGTCGAGGGCATGATGCTCTCGCCTGGCTACTCCTACGACAAGGCGCCCGACCAGAAGCATTTCTTGGGCCGCGCGCGTACCCGTCGGCTGTTCCGCGCCATGCTGGCCAACCGCAAGAAGAGCTGGGTGTTCAATCAGTCGCCGCTGTTTCTGGAATTCCTGATGGGCAAGCGCGACTATCCTTGCACGCCGTGGGGCATGCCGACGTTCAACCTGTTCGGCTGGCAGAAGCCTTGCTACCTGTTGCAGGACGGCTACGCCGACACCTTCGACGAGTTGATGCGCGAGACCGAGTGGTCTCATTACGGCACCGAGTCGGGCAATCCCAAGTGCGCCAATTGCATGGTGCACAGCGGCTATGAAGCCTCGGCGGTGCAGGATACGTTTGGATCGCTCAACGGATTTCTGGCGACGGTGCGCGCGACGTTCTCCAGCAAGTACAAAGATGACGAAGCGCTAGCCATGCTGAAAGAAGAGACGCGGCCAGTACATGCCTACAATCCGCTGGTGCAGATCAGCGACATGGATTCCTGATTATCCAAGCGTTTTTTCACCACGGAGGACACGGAGAGCACGGAGTAGATGATTCCCCTGTTTCTCCGTGACTTTCTTCAGGAATTTCTCCGTGACCTCCGTGTTCTCCGTGGTAAATGGTTTTAACGAAAAGCGAAGAGCGAAAGGCGAACAGCGAATCATGAGCGAGCCACAACACAACCTCACGGTCGACCATCTTGAAGTCGTGGACGGACGGGATCGCCAGCAGATCGAAGGCTGGATTCCCGAGCTCGCCAGTGAAGCTGACTTGCGCGACGCTTTGGAGCAGGCATTCGACTATCGCGGCGACGTAACCATCACGCGCAAAGACGGATCGCGCGTCGAGGGCTACATCTTCGATCGGCGCAACGGCGCGTCACTGGCTGAATCTGTCGTGCGACTCATTCCCAAGGATTCACAGCAGAAAGTTTCTATTCCCTATTCCGAGATCGCTGCCCTGGCCTTCAGCGGACGCGACACCGCCGCCGGCAGAAGCTGGGAAGCCTGGGTCCGCAAGTATTGGGAAAAGAAAGCTGCCGGCGAAAAGAGCATCGCGCTGGAGCCGGAGAATCTCGACTAGAGAATCCGGCCCATCGCTTTCGGCCCAAGGTTTTCACATCTTCGCGCGCTTGTTTGCAGGGGCTGAAGCCCGGGTTTCTGCAAACTCTCCTGGCACGGCTAAAGCCATGCCCTGATACGAACCTCCGGTCCCAAGCGTCCCACAAACCTGATCCGAGGAAGTTTCAACTTCTCAAAGTCGCAAGCTTCGGCGGGTGGCCCAGGTCTCGCGTCTTTCGAGACCTGGGTGGGCGGCCCTGGGACCCAAGTCACAGCTCGTCGATGGCCTTGGCTGCGGCGTTGATGGCGGCGGTGATTTTCTGGATCTGCTCGGGGGTCACGCTCTCCCGATGCAGACGCACCGCGACCGCGCCCCGCAGATTCATGAAGGCTCGCATGATTTCTGGCGACCGGCCCCGCCGGAAGCCTCGTCCAGCCGTATCTAGGCGCTCGAACAACTCGTCGATACGCTGCTGGTTGGCCTTCAGGTACTCATTCCCTTCGGGAGTTACGGTGTAGATCTTCTTACTGTTCTCCGAGGTCGACACCGACGCCAGCCCTTCTTCCTCCAGCATGGTTAACGTCGGATAGATCACGCCCGCGCTGGGTGTGTAGCCACCTCCCAGGCGCTGCTCCATGGTCTTGATCAGTTGATAGCCATAGCTCGGCTGCTCCGAGAGCAGCTTGAGAACGACCAGCCTTACATCGCCGGCGTCGAATAGCCGTTCGCCGCCGCGGCCAAAGCCTCGCTCCCGACCTCCGCCGAAACCGCCATGCCTCGACTCTCCCCTTTCCCGCCATCCGGCGAAGCGACGGTCAAACCAGCCACGTGGGCCGGCAAATTCCGCTTGTCCATGGCGGTGATGTCCGCCGCAGTGACTATGTCCAGTGCGTTCAAAGTTTTCTTGTTCGGTGTTCACGTTGTTTTCTCCTCTTACAATATATCTCAAGATATAACATAAGATATATCTTTTCTTGAGGGAGATTCACTTTCTTCGGGAGAATTTTCTAGCGCTGGGAACGCGCCGCCCTGCTTCCGGGCTCCGCCTCTGGACACTTTGTCCGGTCACGAACATTCGGGGTCGGTCTTGCGTCGCCGTCTTTACCACATCCCTCATGTTTTCTTATAGTTAACGAAACCGTACCTTGGCCCAAGGACTGCAACTTTGCTAACGGCCAAGACTGGGACCGCATCTTGCCCGCGTTTGGAGGAAATTGGCCAATGACAAACTTGGGTCAAGACGCTCGCTACGCCTGTCGGTTGCTGCGCAAGAGTCCGGCTTTCACCGCCGTCGCGGTGCTTGTGCTGGCGCTTGGTATCGGGGCCAACACGGCAATTTTCAGCGTGGTGAATGCGGTGCTGCTGCGGCCGCTGCCGTTTGATCAGCCCGATCGCCTGGTGCATCTCTGGCATGTGCCGCCGCAGGCAAGTTTTCCGGGCATTCCGCTTTTCACGGTCTCGCCGGCAAACTTTCTTGACTGGCGCAGCCAGGCTCACAGCTTCGAAGGCATGTCGGCCTATGGCTTCGGCCGTTATAACTTGACGGGTACCGGACAGCCCGAGTCAACTCGGGTGGTGGCAGCAACCAGCGGCTTGTTCTCCATTCTGCACGCCCAGCCGCTGTTCGGCCGCGTTTTCCTCGACGGCGACGTCGAACCGGGACGCGATCACGAAGTTGTCCTGAGCTACGGCTTCTGGAGCAGCCACTTCGGCAGCAATCCTGACATCGTTGGCAAGAACATTCAGTTGAATGGGCAAGCGTACACCGTGGTCGGAGTGATGAAGCCGGGCTTTGAATTCCCAGTTGACACCGACCCCAACACAGCACCGCAGATGTGGAAGCCTCTGGCGTGGACGGGCGCGGAGAGGGCCATCCGCGACGATCACAACTACGGGGTGGTGGCGCGCCTGAAGCCTGGCGTCACCTTGCAGCAAGCGCGAGCCGAGCTGGACACCATCTCGAATCGTCTGGCCCGGCAATATCCCAAAGAAGACAAAGGCTGGGGCGCGACTGCCGTTTCGTTGCGCGAGGACCTGGTGGGGGATGTGCGTCCGGCGTTGCTGATCTTGCTGGGCGCGGTGGCGTTCGTTCTGTTGATCGCCTGCGCCAATGTCGCCAATTTGGTGCTGGCAAAAACTTTTTCGCGGCGCAAGGAAGTCGCCATTCGCGCGGCCCTGGGCGCCAGCCACCGCCGCTTGCTGCAACAAGTGCTGTCGGAGACGGTGTTGCTCGCCGTTGCCGGCGGAGCCTTGGGTCTGGTTCTTGCCCACTATGGCATGGTCCTGATGGTAAAGTTTCTTCCGCAGCAGTTGCCGCGTTCCAGCGAGATCGGGCTGGACGGCTGGGTTTTGGCGTTCACGTTGGGCATCTCACTGCTAACCGGATTGGCCGCCGGTCTGCTGCCGGCCCTGCGCCTGATCAAAAAAGATGTGAGCGAGGCACTGAAGCAAGGCCTTGGCCGCACCGCTTCGGATTCCGCCGGAAACCGTACGCGCAGCGTGCTGGTGGTCTGCGAGGTTGCGCTCTCGCTGATGCTATTGATTGGCGCCGGCCTGCTGGTTCGCAGCCTCTGGATGCTGCACAATGTCAACCCCGGCTTCGATGCCAATCGCGTACTGACCATGGAAGTCTCGATCCCGCAAAGTAAATTCTCTTCGCCGGAACAACAGGTCAGCTTCTTTCAGCGCGTTCTGGATCGGGTTCGAGCGTTGCCGGGAATCCGGTCGGCCGGCCTGATCGACAACCTGCCGCTGAATGACGAGGGCTCGCATCAGCCGGTTCAGGTGGAAGGGCGCGCTGTGGTTCCCATGGCCGAGCAGCCAGAGGTGGACGTCCGCCTCATCAGTCCCGGCTACCTCAGCACCATGCACATTCCGCTTTTGAGTGGGCGCGACCTGAATGACTCGGATGTGGCGGGCCGGCCGGGAGCGGTGCTGATCAGCCAATCGATGGCCAGGGAGTTTTGGCCGAACCAGAATCCCATCGGGAAGCACATCGACCTGTATTTCTTCCCCGGCTTGCACCGCGAAGTGGTCGGCGTGGTGGGCGACGTGAAGCTCGATGCCTTGAACCAGACGCGGCCCACGCAGGCGCTGTACCTGCCGCTGGCTCAACTTTCGGCCGCACGCGGTGAAGACTGGCAATCCTTCGGCATGACCCTTACAGTGCGTACGAACATCGATCCGCTCAGCGCGGTGCCGGCAATTGCCAACTCGATTCATGAAGTCGATTCGGACGTGCCGCTGCTGAACATCAAGACGATGGATGACTCTGTTTCCGAGTCGCTTTCGTCGCAACGTTTCACCATGCTGCTGCTGACCTCATTTGCCGGGCTGGCACTCCTGCTGGCCGCGGTGGGCATCTACAGTGTGCTGGCCTACTCGGTACGACGGCGAGTGCGGGAGATCGGCATTCGCATGGCGCTGGGCGCCCAGATCAGCGACGTCTTGCGCATGGTGGTGATCGAAGGCATGAAGCCGACACTGCTGGGCGTGGTCATTGGACTGGTGGGAGCCTTGGCGTTAGGACGCCTGCTGTCGAGCGTGATCTACGGGGTAAGCGCGCGTGACCTGGCAACGTTTAGCACCGTGGCCGTGGTGATGACCGGCGTAGGATTGCTGGCGAGCACGTTGCCCGCATATCGTGCCACCAGAGTCGATCCCATGAAGACGCTGCGGGACGAGTAGCCAGGTTGCAAGTTCGCGACCGACGTTTGCCATCCCGATCAAAGCGAAGCGGAGTGGAGGGAGCTGCTGTTCTGCTCGGCTACCGCTAATTCGTAACCCTGACCCGTAACCCCTGCCTAGTCTTCCATCACCCCTTCAAACAAATCCGTCTCGAGCGTCGCCTCGCGCGGATCGCGAGTGGCTACTAAGTGGTACATCTCGACCGAGCCTTCCAGTCGCTGCACCAGGTTCTTTCGCACCCGCTCAAACAGCGGCTTCTGCGTAGTGTGCTGCCGGAAGGCCAAGTGCTTCTTCTCGAAGCGCTCCTTGCCAATCTCGATGCGCGTGGTGATGGTAGGCGGCGCAATAGGCTGGCGATCATCAAGCAAAAAGTCAGCCGCCAGGTAATAAAGCTTTTGCGCGCGGTGCGGTGTCTGTCCCTGCTCCAACTGTTCAAAATAGCGATCGGGACGGCCTGCCCACTCGAAGGCCATGGTTGCAAACACTCCGGCCATGGCATGATCGACGTGACCGGTAAGCCCGCCGTCGGGGCCGAAGGTCACGATGACATGCGGCCGAAGCTGGCGTATGCGAAGCACAAGATCGCCCGCAGCCTGATACACATCTGTGCGATCAAGTCTACTGTCGGGATAGTCCAGCACCTCGCCGTGGGCGACCTTCAAAACCTTGCACGATGCCGCGAATTCGGCGCGGCGCAACTGGGCAAGCTCCTGGTTGGTGCGCGCGGTACCGCGATTGCGAGCTGCAGTCCCGGCAGTAAGACAAACCACCGAAGTTTCAACGCCGCGTTCACCGTAAAGCTGCAGCGTGCCGCCAAAGCCGCCAGCTTCGTCGTCGGGATGGGCGGTAATGCAAAGCAGTTTCAGCATGACCTATGTTAGATGAGCAGAGGTTTAGGGTAGTCTCAGAGCACAGATCCGTAAAGCGCTGTAGGAGCGACATAAGTTAGCCCAGCCGTTCACGGCTGGGAACGCTCATCAACAATGACCCGAGTGCCGTAGGCACGACACCGCTTTATCCGAACACGAATCGATTGTCATACCCGATCCCGTACTTCTGGAGCAGCGTTACAAACTCTTGCTCGAAACTCCACTTCTTATGATGCTCAACTTGATTTGCGATGTAGGCGATCACCGTTTGCCGCTGCGACTCGCCAATGCCAAATGCGCCATAACCTTGCTGCCAAGCGAAAGCAGTCTTCTCCTGATTAAGCCAGTGCGAACTGTTTCCCTTCAGGTGTTGCACGGCCTGCGACAGCTGCACGGTCGGCGGCAGATCAAGCAATAGATGAACGTGGTTCGCTGTTCCACCCGCCGCCACCAACGCAATCTTCTCGGCTCGTGCGATTCCGCCAAGGTACCTCCAGAGCACCTCAGGCTCGCTGATTAAGTCTCTGCGTTCCTTCGTGCTGAATACACGATGCACGAGCATGGACGAGTAGGTGTGGGCCACAATTAGAAAGTATTGGATTTCGCGGTGTGCCACGGTGACGGATGGCACACGATGATGGTTGCTGTCGTGCCTACGGCACTCGGTCCGTAATAGGAATGCCTTCCCAGCCGTAAACGGCTGGGCTAACCTGTGTTGCGCCGATGGCGCTTGTGGAATCCGCCCGCAACGCGCCTATTCTGCTTCTTTCGCATCCTCACTGGCAGCTTCCGCTTTGCACGTGTGCGCGTTGAACTGCTGCTGGATAGCAGCCTGCCCTTCAGATGGCTGACTGTGCGGGTGCGGCTCGAAGTAAAATTGCATGTTACAAAATTCGCAGGTGCCGACGATGGGAATGTTCCGGACCCGCTTGATGATGCGAAGGTTGCGCTTTGGCATGCATATATCGTGTCACATCGCGCACTGAACTGCCAGCGTTCCCAGCTCGGCCACCGCCGAGCAGCGCAGCTCCGCTTGCCAAACCGCCGCATATTCGCAATAATGAATGAGTTGTTGCCTCAACGTATGTGAGGTCCAATGAATGCCTTTGCTGCGTTCATTGGGGTGTGGTGGCGACGCCGGGGTCCCCGAAAAGCGCCGAATTTGCGCTTGGCGGGGTGGTGGATCGCTGGAGCACCCACTGTATCCCACCTGGCGCGTAACTCTTGCCTGGTGGGGCCCGGTTCTCACCTGAGGAAAAGTTGCACCGCGCGGCGAGCGCCTTAGTCCCCGAACTATCGGGAACGGGAGGCAGTTCCGCATCGTGGTCACTCACTAGCAGGAAAGGAAACCATTCTCTGTGTTGATGATTCGTTTATCGCGCCGCGGTGCGCGCAAGCAGCCCCATTACCGCATTGTCGTGATCGAGAAGGACCGGGCACGCGATGGCCGCTCGGTGGAAGTGGTTGGAACGTATAACCCGCGGACCAACCCCGCCAGCGTCGAGTTGAAGCGCGAGCGCATCGACTATTGGAAGGGCAAGGGCGCGCAGATGTCGGACCGCGTACGCAAGCTGGTGGAGAAAGCAGCCAGTGCACCGCCGCCGGCTCCGATCACGCCCACTCCAACGACGGAAGAGCCGACCGCGGCGTAAGATCGCAGCTGTTGTTGCAAGCCTGACTACAGGAGCTTGAGGGATGGCAGAGAGCGCGCCCAACATGGTTGCATTGGTGGAAATTCTGGCCAAGGCAATCGTAGAAGTGCCCAACGAGGTTGAGGTCGAGCCGTTCGAAGAAAACGGCCAGACCGTGCTGGAGTTGATTGTGGCGGAGAGCGATCTGGGGCGCGTGATCGGCCGCCAGGGACGCACTGCGCGCAGCCTGCGAACCATTGTGCACGCCGCCAGCTTGCGCACTCGCAAGCGCTATCAGTTGGAGATTGTCGAATAGCCGCCGAGTTCATCACGATCGCCCGCGTGCTGGGGCCGCAGGGCCGGCGCGGCGAAGTCATGGCTGAGCTGCATACTGACTTCCCCGAACGCTTTGCGGAGCGCCGGGAGTTGTCGGGGCTGGCGCCCGACGGCAGCCACCGCGAATTGCAACTGGAAGAGCACTGGTTCCACAAGGGCGGAGTGGTATTGAAGTTTGCCGGCGTTGACAGTATCAACGATGCCGAGCAACTGAAGGGGTGGGAAGTGCAGGTACCTCGCGAACAGCGCACTAAGTTGGAGCCGGGCGCCGAGTACGTCAGCGAGATCGTCGGGAGCGATGTCTGGATCAATGGCGGACAGCGCTTCCTGGGGCGCGTCAGCGAAGTGCAGTTTGGGGCAGGCGAAGCCCCGCTGCTGGTTGTGAAGTTGCCGGTTTGTGCGGTGCAGAACGAAGTGCTGGTTCCCTTCGCGGAAGAGTTTGTGAAGAAGTTTGATGCCACGGCCAAACGCATCGACATGGAATTGCCCGAAGGGCTGCTGGAGTTGGAGACGCCGCTGAGCGAAGAAGAGAAGCAGCGCCAGAAGTCTGAAGCCGACGAAGCGAGGTCAGCCGGAGAGCAGCGGAAGAAGAAGTAACCTTTGACGGTTTGAAAGGGCCCGGCTTTAGCCGGACCGGCTGCGACAAGCACGAATTGGGCTTTACAGTTTGCTGAAAAACTCGACCTGATACGATTTTTGAAGGGGCGCAGCTTCAGCTACGCCGCAGCAAGTTCTCCATATTTGTCATCCCGAACCGACTTTAGTCGGTGAGGGATCTGCTTTCCCGGCTTTTCAGCAGCCTGTTTAGCTGGGCCGGTGAGGGTTAACGGGCTTTAGAGACTGTGTCGCAACCGGAAAACGATTTCTGTGGTGGAACAAATGGCTCGAGTAATCGATCAAACTAGCCGCAAAGCGGCGAGATGGAGTTAGGCGGGGGCGTCAGCCCCCGCTCAAGTGGGAAA
>JBAVSY010000064.1:0-16364 GCA_049695855.1 Candidatus Korobacteraceae bacterium
ACCTAGTAAAAGGCCCAGGAACAGCAGCTCCATAACCGCTATCGGTTGAGTGCTCTGATGGCGGAAACGGAGATAGAGAGCAACGCCTGACGCCAGCAAAACCCCTGAGATCAGAGCGACAACAATAGGAGCCGTGCGCGGCCAGATCCAACCCAACGGCC
Source organism: Candidatus Korobacteraceae bacterium (assembly GCA_049695855.1). GTDB lineage: Bacteria > Acidobacteriota > Terriglobia > Terriglobales > Acidobacteriaceae > Bog-257. Next base: position 162 of record JBAVSY010000064.1, read on the forward strand.
TTAACACTGGTTGGCGATGACGGAATTTAAGAACCAAATACAATCCAAGGCTCAAGAGCGCGACCACGGCGAACTGCAAGCCGAAGCTTGGATTGGTGAGTTCGGAGCGCTGGAGAAGATGAAAGCGGACGAAAAGGCGCAGGACCGAGCCAAGCAGAACGAGGACTAGGAAAAAGACCCCGATGTCTTCGTAACCCCAATACGGCTCCGGATCGAGGCGCTCATTCTTTATTGCCAACCAGTGGGCTTTCCCTTGTCCCCAAATTTTCATGTGTCAGTGTGTATAGAGGTTCAGGAATTCGGGAACCACACGGAACGGGATAGCGGGAGGCGCAACGGTCTCTGCAACTTGGTCGATGAATCCAGGGGCAGCGTTGCCGAGAAAGCGTGCACCCTCGCGGACGTGGACGATTCGGCTGGGCTCGAATCCCATGAGTCGCGCGCAGGTCGCATCCGCAGCGACAGGGTCATCGGCGAGCACAACCCTGCCCAGAGGTCGAGGAGTGCCATTGAGAGGCCCGTTGCCTTCCATGGCCAGGATGCCGTCCGCGATGACGAAATGGATGGGGACGGTTGCACACACATCAAGAATGCTCTCCTGAATACCCTTCCAATGGAGAATATTCTTCGGCCATCCGTACCTTGCGCCCGGAACGACACCGAACATGTTCTTCATGCTGAGAGTGACGCCGGACCAGTGATGGGCCTTTATTTTGGGCATCGAGACCAGGAAATCGGCCTCTAGCACAGTGCGCGGGAGCCAGAGGTCTTTCATCCCGGTGTAGCCCGCCCGAAGGGGTGTGCGAATCAGTTCGTCGCGATTCAAATCGACGAATCGGATCTTTTCATCACGCAGAGATTGTTGATAACCACTCTGTGAAAGCACCAGCTGTGTGTCGCGTTGATGTCCTGGTCCCTCGGCTACTAACACGGATTTGGCGCCCAGCCGGCGGAACGATTCGGCCGCGGCGAGCACCAGCAATGGGTGAGTGTTGATTGCATCGCCAGGAATGCAATCCACCAAATTGGGCTTGAGGACCACGGTCCTGCCTGTCACGTTGATCGGGAACAGGCGAAGACCTGCGGCAAGGAGCTGGTCAAGCTCTTGGGAGTATTGCTGTGCATGGAGGATCGCGACTCGAGATCGCTTGGGTCGTTGATCGGAATGATACTTGGGTAGAAGAAAGGGAGCCGTGACCGCTGTGCCAGCCGCCAAAGCGGCGCTCCCAACAAGAAAATCTCGACGAGTAACACTCAAACGGTCACCCCGAAAGCTGACAAAGCGCGGCTGTAGTCCAAAGCGAGGCAGGCCAACGCCAGCGTGCCGGTGTCCTCTGTACTTGAGAGATCAGAAAGTGCCGATAGAGAATCGTGAAGCGAAACAATCGGTCCGCGATGCGCAGCGAGCGCAAGGATTGACCAAGCGAGGCTCCAAGGCGCCGCAAGGGTTGGAGCAACACTTTCCAAGTACTGCACTGCGCTTTGTACAACCGGGTGCTGTCCTTGATCGCTCAATGCCAGGAGAGCAATTGCCGTGTCGTCAACGTGGGGTGCCATAGGGCATCCATAGACAACGCCGTTGCCCGCATTCCATCCTCCGCCAGGACAGGCACGATCGAAAAGCATCTGGATGCCGCAATCAACGCGTAAAGGGATGCGCTCAAGACCACCGCAAGAGCAAGGAAGCTGGTTTAGGGCGAGAATCGCGAATGTGGTGGGCACCACCCAGCTGACCGTATCCGGGAACCATGGCCAGCCGTACTTGTCGGGGTCGAAGCGGACGTGGCGATCGGTGGTGCGAAATTTCCATTTCCAAAACCAGTTCGATTCCTTGCCCGAACAGTTCAGCAGCCAGTGAAAGCCTCGCAACCTGGCTGGTATTGCGGATACCAGATCACGCAGGGCTATGACAGCCAGCGAAGTGACCCAGCCACCCTCTTGATCGTCTCCGGGGACGACTGGCCAACTACCGTTAGGATTCTGCGTGCGAAGCAGAAAGTCCTGAGCACGCTCGATGTCGCCTACGCGCGGGTTGTGCGCACAGCAGTGGTTCGGTTGGGTGACGAATGTGTTCGACTATCGTTCGAACGGCGCGGCGCTGTGTCGTGCACTGATCGATTACGCGAGCAAGGTGGTACAGTCCCCCGATGCAACCGAGGCGCAGAAGCAGGCCTTCCAGCAGATGCAGTCTGCCGCGCATTCGGATGAAGATGCTGCCGTCTCTGCACGCCAGATGTTTGAGCAGACAGATGTGCATCTTTCCATCGCGCGGGATCGCGCCTCGTACGCGCTGGCGGAGCTTGCTCCCCCGCCTGTGAATCTCAGCGCTTCGACAAACACTGATGCTCGCGCGGCAATTCCAGCGCCGGGTGGACTCGTTGTGGCATCTCCTCCTGTGGCTGCCTCGTCCGCCGTCCCGGTGTTCAACCTGTCGGAAAAGCCCCAGATTCTTGTCTCGCCGCCGACGGGCGGCAAACCGTATGTGCTGAGTGTGAGTGAGTGTGTGGCGAGTTATTCGCCGAAGGGCGAGGTTCCATCGCTGGAGGAGTTGCAGAAGAAGCTGGACTCGACCATGACGGCGATGGGACGGATTGCAAAGTTACAGGAAACTGCGAACGATGTACAAAACGAGTGGATTGATGGAATGCGAAAATCCGTGCAGGATGCAGGACTGCACGCAATCGATCATGGAGTGCAAGGCCTGTTTGATTCCACCAAGAAGGGTCTTGTTCAGGCAGAGAAAGCGCTGGACTATGAGGCCCAGGAAGTGACTCAAGAGGGTCAGATGTTGCATGCGAAGCTGGTTAAGGCCCGTGAAGCCATGAATACTGCAAAGGCTGATCCAGATCGATTGGCCACACTTCAAACACAATGGGATGCATTCGATGCAAACCAGATCAAGCCGCTGATGGCAAGACGCAAAGAGATAACCGATGAGATGGCAGCGACCAAGTTGTGGAAAGACCGTGTTGAGAAACTTAACAACGGCCGGGATTTTGGCGCCTGGTTGACGGATATGAATCTTCCCTGCAGTTACGGCGACAATGGGGGATTCAGCTGCAAGAACTTCAAAGACAACAACGCAATCACCAAAGTGGTGAATGGCGAGGACGTGGCCAGTGCTGATGGTCTGAAACAAGTGCTGAACTATGCGGCACACCACGCGGATTATCTCGCAAAATATTCCAAGTATGTTGTTATCGGAAGTACTGCCGCAGGTCTTGCAGCACATGCCACCTTTATTGGAAAGTTTTGGGATGCAACCAGCCTGACCATCGATTTGGCACTCGATGGAACGACTTTATATCTGGGCAATCAGCAACTGCAACAGGTGAAAAGGAGTAACGTGCAGTTTGCCCATGCGCGGGAAGTGCTGAGTGATCGCATGGACCGGCTGAATGCAGAAATAAGCTGCTACACGAAGGCAAGTCCGACGATGGAGGAGGCTGGGCGATGAGGGCTGCTCGAATAAGGTGGGTTGCGGTGGTTGGGATTACGGTCGCCCTCGGAGTCAATCCGAGCGCTGCGTTGCAATCTCAGGGTGGTTGGGGTGGCTTCGGCAAGAAGACGTCGCCAGCTCCGGGCGGCGCGGGTACGCAGGATGCAAAAAGTACCTCTGACCAAGAGGCCTGTAACAGCATGAAGACTCTGCTTCCGTTGGAGCAGAAATTCTATGTGCAAAAGTTTGGCTTTTGGTCGGGCATTAAGATCACTGGAACCCATTTGACCTCGGCAGGCTTCACTCTCAACCTGGACAAGAAGCCCGACATCTCTATCGCTTACGCAGACGTGAAGCTAGCGGACTTAAAGAATAATTATGTTGGTGCAGTCGCATTCGATATACCAGACGGTCAACATATTTTGTCAGGTGCCAAAGAAACTCGAGACCAATTTTTCGTGGCGTTTAGACACCTCGTTGACGCTGCGTACGCGGGACGGCCATGTGATTGCACTCGCTACTTGATAGACATCAAGACTGCATTGGACACCTTTGCCCAGCAGACCACTGCATGGCGCACCGCGGCCACCAAGCCAGCCCTCTCCGATGAGGTAATCAAGAAACGGTTGCTGGCCGAAGATGCTATGGAACACAAGAATCTTCAAACAGCGGTCACTTACTACGAGGCCGGGGTCGCGCTCGACCCCACTTGGGCGCAGGGCTGGTACAACGCTGGGTTGCTCTATGCCGAGCAGCAGGATTACTTTGATGCCGCTTTCTATATGAAGCACTATCTTATCCTTCTTCCCGATGCACCCGACGCCGCGGCGGCAAAGGAGAAGCTTCTGCTTTGGGAGGCTAAAGAAGAGGAAGCCAGAGGTAAGTAGGATGGACGGACGAACGCAGAGATTGATCACTTACTACCTACTTACTACCAGAGAACAAACTGATGTGCCGAATAAGTCTTCGCTTTGAAAGGCACTATGCAGACTAGAACGATTCGTGTCATCTTGATAGCGGCTATTCTCGCAGGTAGCTCGTGTGCAGCGCTGCATGCGCAGGATGCAACGATAACCGACGGCCAAGCCTGCACCATCGTCCTCCGGTCCTTCTTCCCTGTTTTGAATCGTTCTTATCTTGGGCGGGGCTGGAGTAGCCCATTTCTTACTGGAGGAGAGCCCACGCCATCAGGTATTCTCTTCTTCGCTCTTGATGGAGCCTTTCAAACCAACAAGAAACAAATATTAGTCAATTACACAGATATTATCGACGTTAACGCAAAAGAGTCCGGAGGTAGTTGGCAGATCCACCTCGAGATTCCCGCCCAAAAGGGGGGGGACAGGTTCATCAATTTACCCCTTCCCGCCGGCTGGGGAACGTCTAATCCTTACGCTCAACTTGTGCAGGCCCTGAAGAAGTTTGTCAGCGACGCGCACGCCGGGCATCCCTATGACTGTCACAACGTAACTCCTGCGGAAGCCGCAGCGGAGGCTGCGGCAGAGGCTGCAAAGGGACCGGCTGATTTTCAGCAGAAGGCGGCGGCGTGGCGGGCGATGAACCCGAAGCCTCCGGTCTCCGATGAAGTCACCAAGAAACGGTTGCTTGCCGAAGACGCGTTCGAGCAAAAGAACTTTGGCGCAGCGCTTGAGTATTACAGATCCGGTATCACCATTGACCCTACCTGGGCTCCGGGTTGGTACAACGCTGCATTAATCAGCGCTGAGTTGAAGAATTACTCTGCAGCCGCCAACTATATGAAGCATTATCTGATTCTTTTGCCCGATGCATCCGACGCCGCGGCTGCCAAAGAAAAAGTTCTGCTGTGGGAGGCCAAGTCCGAAGAAGCCGGCAGTAGGTAGCGCTTCAGGCCATATCTGGAACCAGAGGCGCGGACCACTTACTCGGCGGAGTTCATTGAGCGCAGCCGTGAGGTAAGAGTAGGTGACCGGAATTAAGAGGTGAAATGTGGGCAAGCCAAACAGAGGACTCTTACAATTCGCCATATTGTGTATGGCCTTCATGGTCCTGGGGCTGCAACCGAGTTTTCTCTGGTCTGATGCGACGAACCACACACCGAAGGACGAGGATGAGGCGTGCCATTGGATGCGGAAGTCGTTGGCGAGATCAGGCTATGTCGACATCAATTTCGAAAAGGAAGTGTATTTAGCTAGATTCACCATTCTCAAGAATCATCAAAAACTTGCCATTCTATACGCTCGGTCACTCGGGACGGAAGTCACGAGAGAGCCTACGACTAGTGTTTGGAAGGTCTTAATTAATGACTACGCTGATGAAAAGCCTGGTGACAGTCGGATTCTTTTCTCGCGCAAGGACGACGCAGAAAACTTCAAAGCGGCGCTGGATTTCCTCTCTCGACAAGCTCAGCACGAATTGGATGCCAAGAGTGTCACTCTATTCGATCAATTCGAAACCCAAGCGAAAGCATGGCGCGATTTGGCGGTGAAGTCGCAGATGCCAGAAGAGGCACGAAAGCACAGAATTCTTGCGGAAGAGGCCTATCAGGAGAAGAACCTGCTTAAGGCAGAGTCTGAATACTTAAAGGCACTGGAAATATTTCCCTGCTGGCCGGAGGGCCAGTTCAATCTTGCGTTGATCGCCAGCGAGCAGAAGAGTTATCGCACCGCCATACTGCACATGAAAGAGTATCTGGCTCTGGCGCCCGACGCATCCGACGCCCGGGCTGCAAAGGACAAGATGATCATCTGGCAGGACAAGATCACTCGTCCGTAATGCCGCATCGCTTGGCGAGCGCTACGGGTAAAGGTTGCTAAGACCACCAAAACGGATCGACTTCCATTAAAGCCGGGCAGCGAATCGACAGCATGAACGCGGAGATTGGTTGCTACCATGGCAAGTGAACGAGCAGCATAGCTACGAGCTTTCAAAAGGAATGGCACTGTGCAGATTAGAACGATCCGCGTGATCTTGATTGGGGCCATTCTCGCAGGTGGCTCGTGTGCGACGTTACATGCGCAGGGTGCAACGATGGCCGACGGCGACGCGTGCACCGTCCTCCTTTCGTATCTCTCCGGCGGCTTTTTGCGAGGAAAAGCACTCTTAATAAATAATAATCGGGGACCGAACGGGGAGATCATTGGAGGAGAGACTACACCCTCAGGCATACGCTTCCGCCTAAAGAGCAGAGAGCAGGAAGTATCACTCGACTACAAAGATGTAAGCACAGTTGAAAAGTATGAAAATGACGCAATCGGCTTCAAATTCCCCACGCGAAAAAACTATGGCATGCTCATCGAGTTCTTAAGCCTGTCCACTTTCTGGGGTGCCGCGAAAGGCGAAGTGGACGATCGTCTTCTGCAAGCTCTCAATAAATTTGTCGGGGACGCGCATACCGGGTATCCGTATGACTGTCACAGTGCCCTAAGTCGCGCGGACGCTGCAAAGGTCCTGGCGGATTTTCAACAGAAAACGGCGGACTGGCGGGCGATGAATCCCAAGCCTCCGGTCTCCGACGAAGTCACCAAGAAACGGTTGCTTGCCGAAGATGCGGTCGCGCAAAAGAACTTCGGCGCAGCGGAAGACTATTACAGAATCGGCGTCACCATTGATCCTACGTGGGCTTCGGGGTGGTTCAATGGTGCATTGATCAGCGCTGAGTTGAAGGACTACTCTACCGCCGCCCTCGACATGAAGCACTATCTGATTCTCTTGCCAGACGCACCCGACGCCGTGGCCGCTAAAGAAAAAGTTCTGTTGTGGGAGGCCAAAGCCGAGCAAGCCAGCAGCAAGTGAACCATGTTATCCAGGAGTAAGTTGCACACTGCAGGCATTTATTAGGAGAAACGGATGCTGCTACCGCAAGCCCAGATTCGAACAGTTGCCGTGGTCCTGTTAGGGACTGTAATTTGTTTCGTTGCAGCTGCCAAAGGAGCTGCGCAGGTTGCGTCTGAGGGGCACCGACGAGATGCTCCAGCAACTGCCGCGCAGGCTGCGGCCACGATGTCCGATCGTCAGGCGTGCATGATATTAAAAAGTGTTCTGCCAACTCTAAACACGTACCCTCCTGTGCACTACACCCGCTTCAACAAAGATGGAATCACTCGCATTGGAGGTAAGCACGATGAAAAGTCCTCTTCCTTCTCATACAGCGAGATTAAGAAGGTCGATAGTCCTAATGTTGACCACCCGAACATTCCGAACGTTTATATCTTCGTCGATGCGGGTAAAAACGGACGCCATGAATTTAAGGCATCTAATACGGAAGTCGTACTCCATGGCGCCCTTATGGCGCGGTTGGCCCTGCTTCAATTTTCGCAAGAGGCGCATGATGGCCACACAATTTACTGCAGTGACGATGCGAAGGATTACGCCAGCGAACTCGCTGATTTTCAGGAGAAGACGGCCACATGGCGAGCTTTGACCACCAAGCCGGCTATCTCCGAGGAGGTCTATAAAGACCGTCTGCTGGCGGAGGATGCGTTGAAGAGCAAAGATCTAAACGACGCTGCTTTGCATTACGAGGCAGGCGTTACTTCTGATCCAACCTGGGCACAGGGCTGGTACAACGTCGCTCTTGTCTATGCTGAGCTGCAGGATTACTTCGATGCTGCGGAGTGCATGAAGCATTACGTGATCCTTGTGCCGGATGCACAGGATGCTCGGGCTGCCAAGGACAATATCATCCTCTGGGAAGCCAAAGCACCACATGCCGCGAATGACGCCAGATGAGCCTTTGCGAAGCTGGAATGCCAATGTGGGAGTACGATCCTATGCCTGAACCACAAAGATCTGGAATGAGCACTCTTCGCAATCTGCTTTCTCGGGGTTTGCGGAACGCGCGGCTCTCCGCTGCCAGTATTCTTCTCTTTGAACAGACGCTTACGGACGCGGCAGTGGCCAGTCAACGAATGGCGGCTCTGGCGCGAGCGCCCCGAGCACAGAGACCCTTGGTTAGGGCCTGGCGTAACCGTGGGAGTGGCTAGATAGCTCCCCGATTGTCAGCGACTCGGACGTTACCTTTCAGCGCCATCGCCCGTAGTGATCAATCTGAGCGTGCGACTCCCATCCTTTATATAAACATCGTCCTGCTTAGCGATCTTCTTTCTGATCCACCCCCCTCTCAACCCTAGTACAGCCAACAAAACAATACCCTTAGCGCACTTGCTGACTCCTGCGTCACCCGAGGTGTGCGCCATTGGTCTCGTCTTGCCTTCAACACACCACAACGTGGGCGGACTGCCCGGAAAGGATCACTGCAATGTTTGGACGAATGATGATTGAACCTGTTGTGCAACTCGACCCCGGCGTCGATCTGGAGACAGCGATAGCCACTCTGATAAAGGTTGCCGAAAACGTCGAGATCGTCCGCTGGATCGAGTTGCCGGCGTCGGTCCTGTTGTTCTTGCTCGTGCCCGGAGACCCGGATTCTGGGGCGGTCTATGTCCTGGACCGTAAGAAAGGAACCTGGTACGCCGTGGACTTCGAGGACGAACAATTCGGCGGGTACAGCGTAAGCCAACTCGAAACGCTCCTGAAGGACTGTAACTTTCTCGATCTCATTGAGCGGCCGGGATTTTGGCGCGCCGGTTTGCGGTGGGTGGTAGTGCCCGGAATGCGGCCTGAGACGGCCGTTTGACAGAAAAAATATTCCGGGTTATCTAACGACACCCACATCCGAAAACCGTGTGGGGAAATGGCGAACACGAGCCAGCGGACTCGGGAGATTGCGAGAAGGAGGTGACGGGTTAATGGCAACGACAATCACGGCAACCAGGCAGGTCGTCGAGGATTACCAAAGGCTGTTCGTGAACCGCCGCACGTACACGATGCAGTCCCTGAGGCCGCACCCGGAATCAGGTCGGCACTACTACTTCCGGCCAAGCAAGAAAGGGACAGACATCCCGCTGATGCTGACCGAGGGAACCATCCGCCAGCACCTGGAAGGCAAGATCACGGTCGGCCTGTATGCCATCAACCCCTCGACCCAGCGCTGTAGGTGGGTCGCCATCGACGCTGACTACAAGAACTCCAGGGAGGACTTGCTCAAGCTGCAGTACCACCTGACACAGGACAGGGTGGAGCCGGCTCTGGAGATGAGCAAGCGCGGTGGGCATCTTTGGATTTTCCTGGCAACGCCGCTGCTGGCCAAGGAGTGCCGAATCTACATCCATGATCTCGCCCTGAGGCTGGGAGTGCCGGTGAAGGGCGCGGGCTTGGCAGAGGGCATCGAGGTGTTTCCCAAGCACGATGCCATCGGATCCGGAGAGTTTGGCAATGCCATTCGCGGACCTTTGGGAATCCACCGAGGCGCCAATCGCCGATTTTGGTTCTATGGCGCCGATTACACGCTAAACGACCAGATTGCTTACCTCAACCGACTGCGAAAAGTCACCGAGGAAGAACTGCGTAGGTTCATCGCTGGCAAGGAAAGGCCAGAGCCGGATTTCTCGCCGCGTCTGGAGAGGGTTACTTCAACGCTACGAAAAACTGGGAACGGACGATCGGAATTCCGCATTTTGGAGCACATAGGGTCGGTACGGAAGGTTGGCCGGAACTACATCGCGCGGTGTCCATCTTGTGCGGACTGTGGACACGACCGGAGCTGTGACAACCTGGCCATCCTGATCGAAGACCCACGCTTTTACAAATGCTGGGCTGGCTGCACCAAAGAGATGATTCGGGCTGCCCTCGGTTGCCCGATTAGCGTGCGGCATTCCGCCTGAGACAAGGAGAGTGTTGTTGTCATGAAGCAGAAGCGATTGTCAGATGCACCTGGTCTGAGGCTAACGCGGCAAGCGCTGCGGGTGTTGAAAGAGCGAGGCATCTTCGCCCATTCGCCGATAAGCCTGGAACACCAGCACCTTGCGAATCGCTATGTGGTGCGCGGGTTGGAGTCGGGCGGCGCTGCCGGAGAACTTGGGCGATACGTCACTTTCACCCAGGAAGATGGTCAGCCAATCGAGTGGCTGCATCCGGTGGAGGCCATCGGAGTAAATGGCTTGCATGCCGTTGTGGTGGCCCCCGTCCTGGTGCGAGTTGAGATGCTACGAAAGGGACGGACGTACGAACTGCTGATTACGCAGCATCGACCGGGTGCGACCAACGATGGAAAGCGGCCGCCACTGGAAACAAGACTCCTGTTTCGGGGCATTCACGGTCGCTTAGATCTGGATTTGTCCGGAAAGGACAAGGACAAAGCTGGCACGGTTCTCCCGACGTTCTATTCGCGCGCCGGTGAGGAAGTCGGGATACCGAAGCGGTTTCGCCAATCGGTGCACGCGATAACCGCGGCGGTTCATTGCGACGGCTGTTTCCATTGCCACTATGTCAGGCCGCCACAGAAGGAAGAGGAACAGGTTTGCGCCGGAGAACGTGTCACAGGCTGACATGGCTGAAGGTAAGGAGTGAATAGCAATGCATAGCAAGGTCAAGAACTACGCGCTGGTTATCTGTCTCTTTGTGTTTCTGTTCGTAATCATCGGCGGCGGCCTGCACATGAACCCGGGCGGTGCATTCCTAGCCGCAGTGACCGGCACTCCACTGATGATTTATGCCTTCAATCGCAAGTCCAAAAGGGATTGCCGGCCAGAGCATGTGCCACCCCAACTCGCGGGAAATGAGGTTCGATATGGCAGCGACAAATCGGATAACCCCGATTGACGACAGTGAAGTCGCGCTGAACGAGAGCACAGGTTCAGATCGTTCCGAACCAACACGCGCGTTTCGGCGGCACTTCCCGGACGAGCGGCGGGCACTCACCCATCACTTCTCCATCGCCGGGCAGGAGGGATACCTAACGGTCGGAGTTTACGAGGATGGCCTGCCAGGAGAAATCTTCATCACCATGGCAAAGCAGGGCTCGACCATCTCGGGGCTCATGGATTCGTTTGCAACTGCGGTATCGCTGGCTCTGCAATATGGGGTACCCCTCGAAGTGCTTTGCAGCAAATTCACGCATGTGCGCTTCGAGCCCAGCGGTTGGTCCGGAAATCCCAAGATCGGCTATGCGAAGTCGATTGTGGACTACGTGTTCCGGTGGCTCGAACGGAAATTCATCACCGGTGACCAAGGCGAATTGTTCAAAGCCCTTCCGATGTCCATTCAGCCAGCTAGGGATGCCAATGGTACCGATCCGATTGGGGCACTCGGACAACTCATCGAGATGGGAGATGCGCCCGCCTGCAACATCTGCGGTTCGCTCATGGTGCGGAGCGGAACCTGCTACCGCTGCATGACGTGCGGAGGTACAAGCGGGTGTTCGTAGCGGGCAAGCACGAGAGAGATAGAAAGGAGTGTGGGTGAACGTTTGAAATGAAAATGGCGTCCATTTAAGTGAAAATGAGGTTCGTTTAAATGCAAACGAAGTCCGATTAAATGAAAATGGAAACCCGTGGAGTGAAGATGGGACTCTATCGAATCAAAATGAGTGCAGTTTCCGTTGGCTAAGGATCGCCGACTTGGAACAAGGTTAAAACCCAAGAATGCCGGCACTTAGCCGAATATCGGACGCGAAACTTGCGTCGATCTTGGTGCAGATACCGTGCCTCTAACGATGGATTCGAAGCGAAGCTTGACAGCGAATCAGGTGCTCGCGGGAGTGATCCCGCAAGACTACACCGTACAACGGTGACCGCCGCCCGAGGTACTCAATCTCGGTAGCGGGTCTCGTTTGATTTTTGCGTTCATACCTAGGTCCAATTGCCTTCCTTCACCAGTGGTGGTGAGATCTCCCTATGACATCCTCAAAGGCACAGAGCCCAATCGAAATCTTCAGGCCTGCGAGCGGAGAGAACCGCTTGACGGAACTAGCCCTTCGGGATTTATGTCGCAGCGGTGCAGACTGGCAGTCTGCTCTTTCTCACCGGCATGTTTCGAACCCAAGACCGCGAAGCGAAATTCATCGGGCGTGTCGGCGCGGAACTTGACGTGCACACTGGGCGTGAAGCGGCAAAGCTTGTTGCCCTGAACGCGATCGCTGTCGGGCGGAAGCATTTGGGATCACTCGATAAAGTGACACGGATTGTCCGGCTCGGCGTGTTCGTGGCCACTTCGGGAGACGTCCGTGAACAAGCGAAGGTCGCCCGATGCCGCTTCGGAGTTGTTGCGAGAGGTTCTCGGCAAAGACCGAAACCTTTGCCGTTTTGCGTACGGAGTCGCAAGGGTTTCACTTTGCGCTCTAACGTGTAGTTATTTTCGAGGTTGGTGGTTCGACGATGTCCGACAACAGAGTGGAGATATTTATGTTTCGAAGCCTGCGATCATTGCTGTTTGCTCGAATTGCTTCTCTAATGCTTGCCCTCACTTGCCTCAGTGCCTCTGCGCAAATGAACGCACCTGACTCGATGTCATCCGATTTGCAAGAGTCGGCACAAAACAAAATTGCGCGCGCCCTCTCCGCGGGTCCTCCCAATGTGACGAAAAACGCCACGGTCGCTGAGATGGACCCCCAAGGCCAGATTAAAATCCTGCGGCCGGGAACCAATGATTTCACGTGCCTGCCGGGAGATCCCAAAGGCGTCGGATCACCCCCGATGTGTGAGGACAAAGTCGCAATGCAATGGAATCACGATTTCGCGGAACACAAGCCAAAGCCGACTACCAATGTTCCCGGCATCGAATACATGCTCGCGGGAGCGACCCAGCGAAGCGACTCCGATCCATTCGACAAAACTGACCCACCCATTACAATCGGACCGCATTGGATGATTCTTTGGCCCTTTGATCCGAAAACCACGGGCCTGCCCACGGCTCACAAGCCAACGGGCGCTTACATCATGTGGGCAGGCACTCCTTGGGCTCACGTCCATATCATGGGCGCACCGTAACATCTTTCCGTTGCTGCAAGCAGCGCAGTCAGCAAAACAGTAAATGGAGAATTTTATGGCAACTGCAATCGCAATCGGAGCGATGACGGTAGCGCAAGTTTCCGAACCCGGAGCAGATTTTCAGATCGTCGAGCGCGAGATTCCCGAGCCGCCTGCAGGAGAGGTGCCGATCAAGGTACAAGCCTGTGGCGTCTGCCACAGTGACGTGTTCACGAAAGAAGGCCTATGGCCCGGAATTCAATATCCCCGAGTTCCAGGACATGAAGTGGTCGGCATCGTCGATGAGGTAGGCGCTGATATTTCTCAGTGGAAGAAGGGGCAGCGCGCTGGCGTCGGCTGGCACGGCGGCCACGACAATACGTGTCGGGAGTGCCGGCGCGGAGATTTTCGCAATTGCCGGAATTTGAAAGTTCCAGGCATCAGCTACGACGGCGGGTACCAGCAATACATGCTGGCTCCCGAGGAGGCAGTGGTGACAATACCGGAAACTCTAAGGGGACACCGAAGCATGTCCGCTGCTCTGTGCCGGGGTTACCACATTTGACTCTCTGCGGAACAGCGGCGCGTTGCCCGGCGACCTTGTCGCGATTCAGGGGCATCGGCGGCCTGGGCCATCTCGGGATTCAATTCGCGAACAAGTTTGGTTACAAGGTGGTGGCTATCGGGCGCGGGCCCGACACCGGGCCGCTCGCGAAAAAGCTCGGGGCCGGCGCGTACATCGATACCAAATTGACGAATGCAGCAGAGGCGTTGCAAAAATTGGGCGGCGCACGGCTCATCCTGGCCACCGCCCCAAACTCAAAAGCTGTGTCCGAACTCATCGACGGTCTGGGACCGAACGGGGAGCTGATCGTTATCGGTGTTTCATCTGATCCGATTGAAGTCACACCGATACAGCTCATTACTCGCACCGGAAATATTCAAGGCTGGGCTGCCGGAACACCAGCCGGTGAAGAGGACACACTAAACTTCGCAGAACTCACGGGCGTACGTCCCATGATCGAGACATATCCGCTGGAAAAGGCAGGTGAAGCTTACGCGCGCATGACGAGTGGCAAGGCACGCTTTCGCGTTGTTCTGACGATGTAAAGTTGGGGAAGGTTGGTCAATACTGCGAGCGGTGGTTAAGCGCTTGCCGTGACGGACGCGCGGTGATGCGTCTTGTGATCAAGAGTGTTTGCACGAAGTCGCGAAGCAACACGTTGAATCGGAGGAGTAAGATGACGCCGGACAAACCGAACATTCTCTTAGTGCACGGGGCCTGGGGTGATGCTTCACACTGGCGGCACGTCATTCCTCCCCTGCACGAAAAAGGCTACCGGGTCTTCGCAGTGCAGAACCCTCTGACATCGTTGTCCGACGATATCGAACGAACCATCAAAATGGCCGCTGCACAGGATGCTCCCACGCTATTAGTCGGCCATGCTTATGGTTGCGCAGTCATTACGGGTGCGGGCCTCACGCCAAATGTCGTCGGCCTCGTCTATTTGGCAGGACCTGCTCTCGATGAAGGAGAGAGCCTCAAGAGTCTTTGGGCGCGGCGAGCACCGCCCGAAGGGGCGGCTAATATCCGCGAGGACAAATATGGCTTTTTATGGATCGAAGTCGAGAAGTTTCACGAGACTTTCTGTCACGATCTCGAAGACCGAACAGAATCGCTAGTTTGGGCTCTTACGCAGAAGCCAACGGCGGCGCGTTGCTTCGAAGAGAAGTCGGGACCACCGGCGTGGAAAGTGAAGCCCAGTTGGTATCAGATCTCGGCCAATGACCGGTTGATTCCTACCGAGACGGAAAAGTGGATGGCGGAGCGAATCAATGCAAGAAGAACGATTACGTTACCAACGAGTCGCGCTTCCGTGGCAACTCGCCCCGATGACATTGTGCAACTGATTGAGGAAGCAAGTAACGCCGTTGTTGCGAAGGCTGCCGGGGTCCGCTAGAAAAACGAATGTGCTACGTATGAAGCACACCACAATTCGATCGCATGCTGCAGTCCGAATATGAAAAGGGAGTATTTCGATGTCAAAATTTGCTGATGTTTCCAAAGACGTTAAAACGATCGTAGGCGAGCCGCTTGAGTATCCTTCCAGTCCGAATGGGGAATCCAGTAGTCTCCTCGAGCATCTTGACCATAGCTCCAGGAACGGTCACGCCATGGATGGTGCATCCCGTTCAGCCGTACCTTTACGTACTTGAAGGGACGTTGACCGTTGAGTTCGCTGCGGATGGGTCGCGTCAGACCTTCAGATCCGGGCAGGCGTGTTTGCAGACGAGGACTCACTGGCATCGCGGCCGTAACGATGGCACAACGCTTGTTCGTTTCCTCAGTGTGTTCATAGGTGCGAAGGACGTGCCGACTATTCTGCATCTGCCGAGCGGCAAGATCGTAGGGGCATCAACTGCTGACACGGATGCGGCCCGCAAAGCTCCAGCGGCGTGACCACCCCAAGGTTTCTGTGTGTCCTCCGGCTGATCCAGCAGTACGTCATACGAGAAGCCGCAAAAGGCCTTGTACGGCATTCGAAACTTTAGGTCTACGAACGAGGGCCAGCGGGGCTGGAAGTTTTGTTGGTCAGTCTTTTCGTCCAGATGCCGCACGGAGCTTGGCGTCCATTTTCACCAACCCCGCGAGAGAGTCAGCCTTCATCTTTTGCATCACTTTGCCTCGGTGCGTTTTAACGGTAATCACGCTGATGCCGAGTTCGTCAGCGATTTGTTTATTCAATAAACCCGAAACCACCAACGCCATGACTTGGCGTTCGCGAGGCGAAACTGACGAGTAACGATTCCGGAGTTCCTGTATTTCCGCCGTATGACCGAGAGCGGCACGGCTGCGTTCAAGGGCCTGCCGGATGGCCCCCAACAGCACTTCATTACTAACTGGTTTCGTTAAGAATTCGACGGCGCCCGCTTTCATGGCTTGGACTGATTTCGGTATGTCGCCATGACCTGTGATGAAAA
>JBAVSY010000065.1:0-89829 GCA_049695855.1 Candidatus Korobacteraceae bacterium
GTGTGCCGTATCCGAAGTGTCTTTACTATTGCGACAGTCCGGGCCGCGTGATTATTTGCGCTGATCATCGAATGCCGCAGGTGCGAGGTTGCAGAATACTAAAGCAACTTGCGAGACAGGACACTAGTGGGTGATCAGCGCACGCAAACCTGGGCGGAAAGGCTATACTCTGCCGGTGGTTGGCGATTAGCGATAGGTAATTGGCACCTCGGCTCTGGCATCCCCAGACGGCGCAGGCCGCACGGATTCCCCGGTTACCACCCTTCTGCCAAACGGCGCCCAACCTCCGTAAAGATAATGCCTGCCGTCCTGAATTCTAAAAACGAGTTTGGAGTCGCTCTCTTTCGCTGGGACATCATCGACGGGAAGGGCAAACACCTCCTGAACAATCTTGCCGTCGGTGCTCCGGAACAACAGATATGACGTTGACCCAAGGAACTCGATTTGGTAATCCCCGGGGGGAAGTCGGTACCCTTCAATCCAGAACTCGAATGGTACCGTGGCTTGGGCGATCCTCTGTTTCTGTGCAACTCCCTGGCCTGACAGAACCAGAAGAGCCATCGAACTCACGAAGATGGTTATCAGTTTTTTCAGACTTATCATAATTTTCTCGGTCCGCCATTGCTGGCAACTCAGTGCATCTGCTTAACGCGTTTCGCTATGCGTTTCCTATTGTTCTGCCGCCCCAAAACGCGACTGGAGCGGCAGAGCCTCATTCAGACTGGTGCTTGATCTGTTGCATCACTTCACCTTCGGCCTGCAGCCAGTCCTCAAATTCATGGCCATCTTCCCGCTCGCGCGCCTCGTACAGCTCATAAGCACGCTGGCGAATTCGCTCGTTAAGCTCCTCCGTTACTTGGGCCAACATCGTCGGTCGAGTTGGCTGGTTTAGCGTGTTTCATCTTCTTTTCCTCCTTACTTTCGGCGATTAAAGACGCAGCGAGGGGCGGATCAGCTTCTGCTCGTTGGCTTCATTCAATCTGTATCCACGTGCAATTCCGCGGCCAGAGCGGGAACGTGTTTGCAGTTGATTCTGCAGTGTTTAGCGATCAGTCGAGAAGTTAGTGTCGGCGCGATCGCCCGCATTTCGGCAGTGCCCACGGAAAGGCACCTAAGCAGGAAGTGTCAGATCGAACGGGCATTGATAAAGCAGAAGTTAGAAGCTGGACGGACTTGGTGAAACGCATGCAAGACCACTCTGTTGAGGTGATGCATGGCACGACAACGTGGCAAAGCGAAGTTTTGGACCATACTTACGCTAACCAACTTGCTCCTCATCATTTATCCAGTGAGCATGTACCTGAATGCCGACGGTGATGATGGGCGGGTTTTTGCGGCAATTCTGATGGTGAGCATCGCATGCATGTTGGCCATCGCTGATGTTGTCGGTGTGGTATGCGTATATGCCGGGTGAATGCTCGATGGCAAGGCTTCCTAGTGGAAGATGCATGCAGGAGGACGGTCATGTCAGCGAAAAAAAGTGATCAGTTGGAAATCTTACGCTACGAGATCAACTTCATCGAACAAGGCGGGTATGGAAAGCGGTTCGGTGCTTCCGGAGGAAGCTCTATCTTCGAAGACTCATTTACCTGTCCGAATCACGGAGATCCCTTATGCCGGCATGCATGTCACGAATGTCTGCTTTTTGATTTTGTCCCCGAGGAACACCGCACCGATGACATTCCCTGTCACCACATCCCACTGAACCGAAACGGCCTGACCGTTTCGACCCCCAATCAAACTCAGGATGAGCTTTGCAACAGTGTAGTGCAATGGTTGAAGCGCACCATCGCAAGCCTGGAGAGGGAGTCGAACTATAGCAGCCGGAAGCGCCTCGAGGGCAGGCCACGCAATCAGGTGCTGAGCCCGGTTGCAAATTTGGCTTGAAGGGGATATATCGCCCAGATTCGGAGCGGCTTTATGAAAATTCTCTATGTAAATGTAGCTACCGATGTTATAACCGACTTCTTTTTAAGGGACACCAGCATTGCATGTGATCCCCACGTCTGGTCTCAGCTAAGCACTCTGATCCGAATGCAGCTACCACCAACAGAGACGGAGGTGGCTGCTCTACCTCAAGGTCCAGATCCATGAATCCGGCCAAGATATGGCGAATACAAGGGGGCGCAGAGGTGGAGCACGCACTTCATGAAACGCGCATTCCAAAGCGAGGCGAGCGCGTTCTCGCCCAAGGCAAACCGGGGTTGTTCGCCGTTTTGAAAGTGCACCACTATTTCAAAACCGCAGATCTCAAGTTGATCGGTCGAACCGGGATAGTGCTGAAAAGCGTTCACTGGGAAACCTTATCGTTCGTCTCCCCTTGCTAGCTGTAGCCTGCTGGCTTGAATGCAGCTAATACATTGGTCCCACTTCAGCCTGACAATTCCCTACATACTGCTGTGCCTGCTCGGGGGCAACGCCCGAATGTGGGCAGACGATCGAGTACCGCACAGGCCGTATGCGCTTGCAACGGACGCGGTTATGCGGATCGGCCTTTGGCGATGAGAATGCACCTTCACAAGCGTGGATCTCGAAGTATGAGCATTAACCGTTCACAAGAGAAGTATAGGCGGCAACTACAGATGAAGGTTCGTCTATGTATTGATGAGATCCACCGCTGCGTTGCGATCAGAAAACATTGGGAATCGCCGGCGGGGCAGTTATTGCTGAGACGAGCTGGCGCGAGCATCTGTAATAGCTGCTGGAAGACCGCGAGTGGATGGGCAGAGGGCTCATTGAAAGGGAAAGAACGGAGAGTGGGGCGTGTCAAGGGCTGCCGTTTAACCGACGTGATCCCCAACGGTCGTATGGTGAAAGGAGGTAATTATGTTGGACGATAGGTTATCGCGTATTCACACTGGCCCTCTGGGCTGTGAGCTGAAAGAAGGAGAGGTCCATGTTTTGTGCAAGCAGGATCCTAAGGGAACCTTTTCGATCGTCGAGGTAGAGCTTAACGGCGTGGTCTGGGAGTGCAGTGGCTGCGGCCAGCAGTGGCGGGAACCGGTGTCTGTCACTGACGAAGATTTCGAGCGAACGTTAGAGGATATCGAGCTGGAGTACGAGGAGGAGTTCTTCTCGGGTCCGGTCCTAGGTGTACCCCGATACCGCCTAGGACAGGTAGCGGAACTGTGTCGCATGTACCTGCTGCCCGATTGCCGCTCTTGACCTAAGCCTTGTTCGTTCGCGATTTTTCTCAGCCCAGCTAGCTTATGCTCGGTAGTTAATGTGTAAGTGTGTGAGCCCGTCTCAGCCGCGCCCGTCCTTGTCAATGGATTGTTGGCGGAATTGTTCACCGCGATTACTTTCGCCACCCTGAACTACGGCTTATCCAACGAGTTCAAGCAGCTATGGCGATCATGAGATCGCCCACAAAGCTGCGGTCTGCGCGGACGCCCGCATTTGGTCAGTGCCCACGGCAGGGCGTGTAACCCGAAATGCCAGACTCGAGCAAGCATTCATAAAGCAGAAGTTAGAAGCCGGATGGACTGGTGAAAGACATGCACATGCTGTGAGTGGATTTGGTCATAGGAGGAGGGCTGGCGACCGCTTGATCCTGGCGATTGCCTCCAATGCTGGCCGCCAGCGCGCCTGTCGGCAGCTTGTAGAGGTGATACGTGGAACCAAAACGTCGCAAGCCGAAAGTCTGGACCGTGTCTCATTCACGGAACAAGATTCTGAGCAGCTTGCCACCCGAAGAACTCAAGCGGGTGAGACCGCATCTGCAGCGGTTTCCTCTACACCAGGGGCGCCTGCTACTTGACGCCGGAGCGCGGATCGAGTCTCTTTATTTTCCACTGGCGGGCGTGATCTGCCTGTTCGCCGTTATGGAGGACGGCAGAGCCGTTGGACTTGCGGTGACCGGACGGGAGGGATTTCTCGGAGTTCCCATGCTTCTGGGAGACGACACAACGCCGTTACGAGCGGTGGTTCTCATCGACGGAGCCGCGTTGAAGATAGGTTGGGACCAGGCGAGGCGAGAACTCCCAGCGATGCCGCAACTGTCCGCTGCTTTGCGTCGCTATTGCAGTACCTACTTAGCGCAACTTGTCCAGATCGGGGCCTGTCATGCACTTCATACCGTACAACAGAGAGTTGCATCGTGGCTGCTCATGGCGCGGCATTGCAACAATGCCGATCTGCTTCCGCTCACGCATGAGTCTCTGAGCGAAGTGCTGGGCTGCCGGCGTTCCTCGGTGACTGAAGTCTTGTCAGAACTGGAGGCGGCTGGCCTTATCAGCGGAGGCCGCGGCAACATCAGTATTGATGACGCTGCGAGCTTGGAAAAACAGGCGTGTGGGTGCTATGCCTTATGGCGCGATCGGGCAGTTTTTCGATGACCTTAGTGCTTCACTCAAACTTTATTGTTTTTCTGTACGGTACCGTACAGACCTGCGTCAAACTTAGGTTTTAGGTAAGCTTGGGGCAAGTGTATGCTTTGCATGCTGGGGCGAGTTGTGATTATGAGCTCGCGCACCTTTATTGTGGCTCCTCCGATCCTCGCAACTGCGGGAGGGCACTCATGGGCGATCAAAATGCCTCCGCTGCCAACCAACCATCCTGGCGCATTCTAATCCTGGATGTGGATCCTATCACTCTGATCACCCTCGAACAGGTGTTAGAAGAGGCAGGGTTTGACACGGCAACAACCTGGAGCATCCATGAGATGTTCCTTTGGTTGGAGAACAAACGGTTCGACTTGATTGTGGTCGGTGATCATCCCCCGGAGATCGATGCATACGCCATCCTGCGTCGGCTGGAAACTATGCGGCGCCATGTTCCATGCATGGTGATGCGCGCGGGCCGCGTCTTACCGAATGTCCCGAAATTAAATGAACCGGTCACGAGTGTTTCAGGATGTGCCGGCACTGAAATTCTGCAGCAAGCGCGGCAGTACTTACGTGAACTGCACTTACAGACTAAGCGAGATCCATCTTCGAAAGCACCCAAACATTCAATGAATGATCAGTGGGCGTCGATTCAATTGAAAAGTCTTTGATGGAGGGTAGGTCGAGCATGCTTACGAAATGCGCTAATCCAATCTGTTACAAAGAATTCCGTTCACTTCGCAGCGGCCGGCTATTTGTCATGGATGCCGGTATAGGGCAATTCACAGATGAGGCGACTGCACCGGTCAGGCGCAGGCCGCGCAAGCTCGAATATTCTTGGTTATGCGACGGCTGTTGCAAGACAATGAAAGTCGCTGTCGATACGAGTCATCACGTTGTCGTCATCCCACTGTTGAATGCAAGTACCACGTCCGAGAAGGTCCTCATCGCGTGTCCAAGTCAGCAAGAGAATCCGTAGCCCATTTCAACCTGGGTGCTCATTTCATGCCACAGGAGCAGTGGAACGGAAAACCATTCACAGGTTATGACTTAGTTCAGGACTAAAAAGCTACCCGCCCGAGCAAAGCAGCTTGGGCGGGCACCCTCAAATCATCTGGAGGCTTTCTCGTGCCATGTTACGGTGTCCAGCCTGTGGGCGCATTCTTCGGCGTTGACAAGTAGCCCGTCACCACATTCTTCTCGGCGGTAAATATGACCAGTTCATATAGCATGTGATCGCGGCCGGTATAAAACTGCAACGGCTCGTTCAGCGTGCGGTCTTTCTTCTCGATGGTGCGGTCGTCGGCGATCACACTCAAGGTAAACTTGCCTTTCTTCGGGTCGACCTTCTTCAGCTGCAGCATCACCGTCGAAACCGCCGTTCTGACATTCTTTTGCAGGGTGACATCATAATAGTTGCGGTCGCCCTTGTGCTTAAGAATCTCCAGCTCCTGGGCATTATGCGCGACGAGTCCGCTCTGCACGCCAAGATCGCCGATGGCGCGCTCTAACTTGTCATTCGTAACCGCCAGATCGGTCCGCGTCTTCTGGATTTCGGCCTTGGCAGCGCCCACGTCGGTCTCCACATTGCTGACCTCGCCGTTCACGGCGGCCAATTCCTCGCCTTGCTGTTGTTGCTGGTTCTCGGTGGCGACCAGTCGGGCGGCGGCGGCTTTCTGCTGGCGCTCCAGTTGGGCGGCACGCGCCGCCAGCTGCTGCTGCGTCAAGCCGACTTCCGAGCTCAACTCCTGCTTGAATTCGGAGGACATGGCCAGAAGACGTTGGCCAAGCTCCACCTGCTGGGCATCCAAAACCCACTGTTTCTCCTGGAGCGCAAGGATCTTTGTCCGCAGGTCGTTGGTCGTGGTCCGCAAGTCGTAGATTAAGTACAAAGACAAGATAATATAGATTCCCGTCGCAGCCAGCAGCACATACGTAAGGACCGAACTCTTCTTTTTGGGAGGAACGAGTTCAAGCTGAGGTACGGGGGGCCTGATTGGAACTTCTTGGACAGACATCGGAACTCCTTTCTTACTATGTTCACGGCCTGCGAACGTGCTGCACTGTGTGAGAGAGAGTCCGCGCCTTTCCGCGGCATAGGGTAAATGCAGGCGTTCGCAGGCAACGCCGCTGCGGAGAGTGCAGATCGTCTGCCAATCTAAGACGTGATCTAAAGTCCTTCCTTCCGACAGACCTACGGCTTTCTTTTCACATATTGCCGTGCCCGTTCGGGGGCAATGCCCGAATGTGGGCAGGGTTCTCCAGTGCCGCACCACCGTCATGCGGTTGCAAGTGAGGAGGTTATGCCGATCGGGCTTTGGCGATGGGAATGCACTTCCACAAGCGTGGAGCTGAAGTATGAATATCCAAACGGTCACAAGAACGAATCTATTCGACTCCTTGTTCTGCCCCTATAAGGAGTGCACGCTGCAGAGTGTGTGGTGCTCGGTGCGCCGCTTCGCCAAAGCAGCAATCTTATGCCTTGGCCTGCTGTCTGCTGAGCAGTCTTTCTGCCAGGCTGGAACGGCGAGACCGCAGGGCGGCGTGGGGCACGCAGACCAAGCTACCTGCTTGATCCTCAAGCGCACGGGGGCTGTCGATCAAGTTACAAGCCGCGTGCTGTCGTTTGGTATCCATGGAAAACAATTTCAGTACATCGAAGGCAAATTGCCAGAAGGATTCTCCTTCCACGACAAATTGTCAGACCATGATGTGCGCAACCTAGAGGTACGTGGTTCCGAGGTAATCATCCTAAGCTCCGACTACATGCCTGACGAACTACAGCAGGCCAGAGAGGATTGTCGAGCAGCAACACGCAAGCCAACAGTTCAGGCCGATACAGCTCAAATCGAGATCGCCTCTACTCCCCCCGGAACTGACATCGAGCTTGACGGGAAATTCATCGGCAGCACGCCGTCATCGGTGAAGGTCCCCTCGGGAGAGCACACCGTCAAGCTTTCGAAAAATGGGTATTCGCCGTGGGAGCGGAAGATCACGACACTCGCAGGCACAGTGAGAATCTCGCCGGAGTTGCAAGTATTACCAACCACTGCGGCCGAGTAGGTGAAAAAACGGAGGTTTTCTGAATGTCTCCCGCATATCACCTTTCTGAGCATCGGCCGTCACTGACTAGCAGCTTCGGTCAGCGCGACAATTTGTTGGAGGAGCCCACAGCAATCTCCTGTACCAACCAGCATCGAATGGAAACAAACCCTCTCTCACCCGCAGCAACGCGGAAGGACGCAGGGTAAAGGACTTGCTAAATGTCCCGTACGATCGAAGTCACTGAACTGGCGCTAAGAGATGCGCACCAGAGTTTGTTAGCAACACGCATGGCTATGGAAGACATGGTCCCCGCCTGCGAAGACATCGACCGGGCAGGCTACTGGTCGGTGGAATGCTGGGGCGGAGCCACGTTTGACGCCTGTATTCGTTTCCTGAACGAAGATCCCTGGGAGCGGCTACGCAACTTCCGCAAGCTGCTGCCGAACTCGCGCCTGCAAATGCTGCTGCGGGGACAGAACCTGCTGGGCTATCGGCATTACGAAGATGGGGTGGTTGAGCGCTTCATCGAACGCGCGGCGGCAAACGGTATTGACGTTTTCCGCATCTTCGACGCCCTGAACGACATTCGCAATCTCCGCACCAGCGTCGCGGCGGTAAAAAAAACCGGCAAGCACGCACAGGGCACCATCTCCTACACCCTGAGCCCGGTGCACACGATCAAGGCCTTCGTCGAGATGGCGCAGCAACTCAAGGACATCGGCTGCGACTCCATCTGCATTAAAGACATGGCTGGGCTGCTGAAGCCGCAAGCGGCCTACGACTTGGTGAAGGACATCAAGGCCAAGTGCGGCCCCGACACGCTGGTGCACTTGCATGCGCACGCCACCACGGGCGTGACGCTGGTGTCGTACCTGAAAGCCATCGAGGCCGGCTGTGACATCGTTGACACCGCCGTGAGCTCGATGTCGCTGGGACCGGGCCACAACCCTACGGAGAGCCTAGTCGAGATGCTCGAGGGCACCGGCTTTGAGACTCGGCTGGATATGGAGCGCATCCTGCGGGCGCGCGATCATTTCGCGAAGATCAAACCACGGTATCGCGAGTTTTTCAGCGAATTCACCGGTGTGGATACAGAGATATTCAAGAGCCAGATTCCCGGCGGCATGATTTCAAATATGGAGAGCCAGCTCAGGGGACAGGGCGCGGGTGACCGTCTCCATGAAGTTCTTGAAGAAGTCCCGCGCGTACGCGAGGACGCAGGCTATCCGCCGCTGGTCACGCCTTCAAGCCAGATTGTCGGCACGCAGGCTGTGTTCAACGTGCTGATGGGCCGCTACAAGGTCCTGACCGGCGAGTTCGTCGACCTCATGCTCGGCTACTACGGCAGTACGCTCGCCAAGAAGAATCCCGAGGTAGTGCAGAAAGCTGCAGAGCAGGCGAAGAAACCTGTCATCGATGTGCGTCCTGCCGACCTGCTGAAGCCGGAGTGGGAGCAACTGCGCACCCAGGCGCTCGCGCTGGAAGGCTGCGACGGCAGCGACGAAGACGTGCTTAGCTATGCGATGTTCCCGCAGGTCGCGCCGAAATTCTTCAAGACACGCGCGGCGGGGCCGAAGAATCTGGGGAAGGAGCCGGGCATGCTGGCATCCGCAGCCGCGCCCGCTCCACATCTGCCGGACGCGAAACCGCCCCGGCAAGAAAAGATCCGGTATGTCGTTACGCTAAATGGGCAGGAGCACAAGGTCACGGTCTCGCCAGCCGTGTAACGGGGAGGGTTGATGTCAACATCGGTAGAGCGTCCTGAATCCGAGAAGGGCGTTGACGAACGCACCCAGAAGCTGCGCGAGAAGCGCGACCATATTAGGCTCGGGGGCGGCGCGCAGCGCATCGAGAAGCAGCATGCCGCGGGCAAGCTGACGGCGCGCGAGCGCGTGGAAAAGCTCGTGGACCGCGACAGCTTCCAGGAGATCGGCCTCTTCGCGCAGCATCGCGCGACCTACTTCGGCATGGCAAAGAAGGAAATGCCCGCCGACGGCGTAGTGACCGGTTGCGCAACCGTCGATAGCCGCCTTGTCCATCTTGCCAGCCAGGACTTCACGGTAGCGGGCGGCACCGCGGGCGAGGTGCATAGCCAGAAGATTGCCGACATGATGCAGTTGTCGCTCAAGACCGGCAGCCCGTTTGTCTTCATCAACGACTCCGGCGGTGCGCGCGTGCAGGAGGGCGTTGACAGCCTCTCGGGTTACGGGCGCGTCTTCTACAACAACGTCATGCTGTCCGGCACCGTACCGCAGATTTCGCTGATCTGCGGCCCCTGCGCAGGCGGCGCTGCCTACAGTCCCGCGCTCACCGACTTCATCATTCAGACCATGAAGTCGCAAATGTTCATCACCGGCCCGCAGGTCATCAAGCAGGTCACCGGCGAAACGGTAACGGCCGAAGCGCTGGGCGGGCCGGGCGCGCAGATGAACTGCTCCGGAGTCGTGCACCTGGTGGCCGAGAACGACGAAGAAGCGCTGTACCTCTGCCGGCGGCTGCTGAGTTTTCTGCCGTCGAACAATCTGGAAGACCCGCCGCGGCTGGCTTTCACCTTGGCCCTCGAAGATGATCCGGAGATGGAGCGGCTCCTCCCGAGCGACCCGAAGGTCGCCTATGACGTGCGCTCCGTTGTGGTGCGCGTGCTGGACCATCATGATCTGCTGGAGATCCAGCCCGCGTTCGCTGCCAATGTCGTTGTCGGATTTGGCCGGGTGCAGGGACGTCCGGTCGGCGTGGTGGCGAATCAGCCGAACGTGCTGGCC
The DNA here is from genome assembly GCA_049695855.1 of Candidatus Korobacteraceae bacterium. Taxonomy (GTDB): domain Bacteria; phylum Acidobacteriota; class Terriglobia; order Terriglobales; family Acidobacteriaceae; genus Bog-257. Next base: position 10,133 of record JBAVSY010000065.1, read on the forward strand.
GGCGCGTTGGACATCAACGCGTCGGACAAGGTGGCGCGGTTCGTGCGGTTCTGCAACGCGTTCAACATTCCGCTGCTGACCTTCGTGGATGTGCCCGGCTTCCTGCCCGGAGTGCAGCAGGAGTATGGCGGCATCATCCGCCACGGCGCCAAGATGCTGTTTGCTTATTCCGCGGCGACGGTGCCCAAGATTACCGTCATCCTGCGCAAGGCCTACGGAGGCGGGTATATCGCGATGTGCGCCAAGGATCTGGGCGCCGACCGAGTGCTGGCATGGCCGACGGCGGAAATCGCAGTCATGGGCGCCGAGGGTGCGGCGGAGATTGTTTTCCGCAACGAGATCGCGGCGGCGGAGGACAAAGCGACGCGGCGCAAACAGCTCATCGGGAGCTACCGTGAGACGTTTGCGAATCCATACGTCGCCGCGGGACGCCGGCTGGTGGACGACATCATCGAACCGTCAACTACGCGTAAGTACGTGGCGCAGGCTTTGGAGGCGCTGCATGCGAAGCGGGAGCTGCGCCCGCCAAAGAAGCACGGGTTAATTCCACTGTAAACACTGGAGAGCAATGGCAAGTTCGCTGACACACAAGGATCGCGAAATCGAGGTCGAAGTGACCCCACTCAAAGAAGAGCTGCGGGCCCTCACTGACGTCGTGCAGCAGCTCCGGGCGCAACTGCAGGAGCAGTCCAAGATGCTTGCGGAACTGTCTGGGCGCGTGGCAGGCACTGCTGCCGCCGAAGGCCAGCCCGCCCAGGCGGCCGAAGAGGAGGTCAGCCCCGACACGCTGCTCATCATCGCGGCGGCGGTGACGGCGTTCCTGGGCAAGAAAGTGCGCATACGTTCGGCGAGGCGGCTGGAGTCGCCTTACGAGATCATCAACCCGTGGGCGCAGCAGGGCCGCGTTCTTGTGCAGGCGTCCCATCTATTGCGCAGAGAGGGTTAATCAGGAGGGAAAGAGTTGAAGCTCAAGCTTGGCATCGATGGAAAGGAATACGACGTTGAGGTCGAGGTGCTGGAAGACGATTCGGCCGTGCCCAGCTATATTCCGCCCCACGAGTCACCCACGACGTTGCAGCCCATAACGGCTCCGCCGCCCGGGGCCGAGGCGCCTCTCGCTGATGTGGACGAAGCAAAGGTCTGTCGCAGTCCGGTGGCCGGCGTGGTGGTGAGCGTGAACGTCCAGCCCGGTCAGCAGTTGCAGACCAACGATCTCATCATGGTGCTCGAAGCCATGAAGATGGAGACCCACATTACCGCTCCGCTTGCGGGCAAGGTGAAGAAAATCAATGTCGGACCGGGTGACGGCGTCAAGGTAAACCACGTTCTGGTGGAATTTGAGTAGTTCGCTGTTTCTGGAACGCCACATCTTTGAACGGCCCAGTGTTTCCCAGATACCATCGGTCTGATTGCCCGCTCCGAAACTGCGCACCGAGTCGAGCATGCCGGCTTGGTTCACGAAGCGGAATGGCAAAGAGGTATTCCTGGACAGTGCGCCACTGAACCATGTTGTCGTCGTCTTTCTGACTTTATCAGCGTCACGGTAGCCGTCGGCAGGTGCAGGGTACGGCGCCCGGTCTCAGGAGAACGGCCTGATCCAGATGCAGCTACCACGGGCAAAGATGGAGCTAGCTGTTCCTACCTTAGCACCTACACCCAACAGCCGGTCCAAGCTATCATCACGCAAACCCCTATGCTGAAGTTGGTACGGTTTGCTTGTTGTATGAGGTGACGGGCCGTGCCCATTCGGGGTCAATGCCCGAATGTGGGCAGGATCTCTGAAAACCCCATAAACGTTATCCAGTTACAAAAAAAGAGGTTACGTGCATCGCGCTTTGGCGATGAGAATGCATTTCTATAAGCTTGGATCGCCAGATTATCAACATCCCAACCGGTCCACCCTACGGCTCAAGCGCATGGGAACTGTCGATCGAGTTACGAGTCGCGTGTGGTGATCCGATAAAGCGCCGGAACTGAGGCTAGAATCCGCGATGCTGGAAAACATCAATCTGAAGAAGAAACTCCCGCGCGAGGAGTACAAGCAGGTGCTGCCTGGCCTGCAACGCCGCCTGTACCAGTTGGAGGAAGCCTGCTGGCATCAGGGTGTACCCAGCATAGTCATCTTCGAGGGCTGGGATGCGGCAGGCAAGGGTACGGCGATCGCGACGCTGACGCAGCGTCTGGATCCTCGCGGCTTCAAGCTCAACCCGATCGTGGCGCCACGTACGTATGAGCAGCAGCGGCCTTGGCTCTGGCGTTTCTGGCTAAAGCTGCCAAACCGCGGAGAGATGGATCTCTTGGATCATAGTTGGTACGGACGTGTACTCGAAGAACGCGTCGAAGGCACCATTCCTGAGAAAGCATGGCGGCAGGCCTATCGCGACATCCAAGATTTCGAGCGCATGCTCGCGGAAGATGGCACCGTGATACTGAAGTTCTTCTTCCATATCAGCAGAAAGGAGCAGAAGCAGCGCTTCAAGAGGTTGCAGGCTGATCCCCTGGAAGCTTGGCGTGTGAGCAAGGAGGATTGGGCACGCCACAAAAAATACGATCAATATTGGACGGCAAGCGAAGAGATGATGGAAATGACTGACTCCCACTATGCCCCGTGGACCATCATCGAGGCGACCTCCAAGTACTACGCGCGCAAGAAGGTGTTCGAGACAATCATCGCCGTAATGGAGAACCACCTCGGCGCAACCGCCCCGCCCCGCGCTGATTACGAGGGCGACGACTCCGATCTGAGATCGGCAATGGAGTCTTTGGCAGGAGGGCTGTAATGCTCGAAACGCTGGACCTCACGCGAAACCTCGACCGCGAATCCTACGTTCGCGAACTAACCCGTCGGCAGATTCAACTGCGCGAACTTGGTTATCAGATTTACAAGCAAAAGCGGCCCGTGGTCATCCTCTTGGAAGGCTGGGATGCGGCTGGCAAAGGTGGCGCCATCAAGCGCATCACGGAGAAGCTGGATCCACGAGGCTATGTCGTCTACCCAATCAGTGCGCCGCAGGGCGAAGACAAGACACGGCACTACCTATACCGCTTCTGGCGGCGTCTGCCGGAACGGGGGCAGATCGCGATCTTCGACCGCTCCTGGTACGGCCGGGTGCTGGTGGAGCGCGTCGAAGGATTTGCCAGCGAACCCGCCTGGAAGCGGGCATTTAAGGAGATCAATTCTTTCGAGCGGCAATTGCGTGATTTTGGCATGATCCTGGCGAAGTTCTGGCTGCACGTCTCGGAAGAGGAGCAGTTGCGACGCTTTGAAGAACGCAAGGCGACCGGCTACAAGGCTTGGAAGCTGACGGAAGAAGACTGGCGCAATCGCTCCAGGTGGAGCACCTATGAGCAAGCCGTCGAAGAAATGCTGGTGAAGACCAGCACCTCCTGTGCGCCGTGGACCTTGATTGAAGCCAACGACAAGTATTGGGCGCGAGTGAGGGTGCTATCCAAACTAGTAAAGATTCTGTCGACTGGGTTGGATTACGAACCTGCCGATCCGCTGAGGAACAAACATAGCAAGGCAGTGGCAAATTCCAGTCCTGCCCATTCCTGCGCTGGGGTGGGCAGCGTTCCCAAAGGGATGGTTTAGTCTTGGCTAATGCGGAAACGAATCCGGCGCTTGGCATCATCGACCGGCTTGGGCGTATTGCACCGGGGCTCACGATGCTTGTCCGCTACCGCCGGCAGGATCTGCTTCCCGACCTCGTGGCCGGGCTTTCCATTGCCGCAGTTGCGTTGCCGGTCGGAGTGGCTTATGCACAACTTGCCGGTTTCAAGCCTGAGGTAGGGCTCTATTCGAGCATGCTACCGCTCGTCGCCTATGCACTGTTCGGTTCGTCGCGACAGCTCATCCTCGGACCCGATGCAGCGACCTGCGCCCTGGTGGCAGCCGCGGTCGCGCCGCTCGCCGCCGGCGATCCCGCGCAGTACCTGCCCTTGTCGGTGACCCTCACATTTCTCGCGGGCCTACTTGCGATCGGCGCGAGTTTCCTGAAGCTCGGCATGCTTGCGGATTTCCTGTCGCGGCCGATATTGGCCGGGTTGATGAACGGCATCGCGCTCTCGATCGCGCTGGGACAAATCGGGAAGCTGTTAGGCTTCACCATCAAAGCCGGTGGCATCATCCCGCGTTCCTTGGAATTAGCGGAGAAACTCGATCAGACGCATTGGCCGACGCTTGCGGTGGGAGTCGGCTCCTTCGCTGTGCTCCTGATCTCGCCCAGACTGCTGCCGCGCGTGCCGCGCGCCCTGCCCGCAATAGTCCTCGCCGCATTTGCCGTCGCCTTACTCGGTCTCGACACGCGCGGTGTAGCGACAATCGGTGTTGTGCCGGCTGGCCTGCCCGCGCTGGTTTTTCCGAGGATACCGCTTCATACCTTGAAGCCGCTGCTCGGCGACGCCGCCAGCATCGCCTTAATTTCCTTCACCAGCCTCGTGCTGACCGCGCGCAGCTTCGCCGCGAAAAACGGATATGACATCGACCCCGACCGCGATCTGGCAGCCCTTGGTGCTGCGAACATCGCGGCGGCCGTGTCGCAGGGCTTCGCCGTGAGCGGCGCCGACTCGCGCACAGCGATGAACGACGCTGCGGGTGGCCGCAGCCAAGCCGCTGGCTTGTTTGCCGCAGCGGCGATCGCACTGGTTCTCATTTTTTTCACCGGCCCTCTTCGCTACGTGCCCCAGGCTACGCTCGCCGCCGCGTTGGTCATGGCGGCGTATTCGCTCGTGAATATCAGGTCGGTGCGCTCGCTGTGGGGCGAGGACAAGGGTGAGTTTGCGATTTCAATCATCGCCACCCTCGGCGTGGTTGCCGTGGGGTCCATCGACGCCGTCCTGTTCGCGGTGCTGCTCGCGCTGCTGCGCTTCCTGCGGATCGTCGCCAGGCCGCCATGTGAGGTGCTGGGTGAAGTTGACGGGGTGCCTGGGTTTCATAGCATAGAACGCCATCGCGACGCGCACACGCTGTCGGGCATCTGCCTGTTACGTTTCAATTCACCACTGGTGTTTTTTAATGCGGCGTACTTCAAGCGTTCGGTGCTCCAAGCGATGGCTACCGCCGGGCCGCAGCTGCGCTGGCTGGTGTTCGACGCCCTACCGGTGACCAGCCATGACGTCACGGGGCGCTTCACATTAGATGAAGTCGAGCACGAACTCGCCAGCCGCGGTATCCGGATAGCGTTTGCGGGACGCGAGACCGAGATCACGACTTGGCGACGGAAGAAGCATTTCGATGAGACCCACCCGAGCAACGTGCGTGTTTTTCCAACGCTGCGGTGGGCGGTGCGCGCTCTGCAGGAGGAATTCGCCAAGGACATTGCAAGTCATACCCATTGTTAAATTGAAATCGTTCGGCCTTCTGCGCAGGGATCTCAAGGGTAGCTTCGGCGCCGAGTCGGAAGGGTGGGTCCGGTTCCGCTGATTGATGCCGACGCACTTCAGATGCTTGCCTTCGGGACAGACATAGCAGTTCGGTTCCAGCAAGTAGGTGAACTTCTCGATCCCATATAGATCGCTCTTCGGCATAGGACTCTGTTTTACCCGGATATAAGGCGTAATGCCGCGATCATCCAGCCATTGCATCAGTTCACAGTTGCCGTAGGGGTTGTCGGCCGCCAGACTCGTACAATCGCAAAAATTCACGGCTGCCGCAGGGGGCCGTGCCGTGTAGAATCGCGATCTGAGGCCGTTGAGTGAGCACATTTCCAGCGATCCTGGCCCAGGTTCGGGCCCTCCGGCTGCGACCATCCGAACCATACTCGATGCAGTCCATTTGCGTTCCATTAGCGACTGCGATGGGTTGTAATAGGCTGTTTTCGGTGCCACCCGCTTCGCCTAAGTTGTTGAAACTGCGCTAATTCTGGCATTCGATCCCTGGGGGCAGCCAAGTATCAACACTTTACAGAACAACACAGGCGGTTAAGGGATTCTTTCACTGGATGACCAGCTTTACCAGCTTGCTGTTTGCCTCTCGCATCGAAGGATCGATCGCCTTGGCATATACGTTTGCAGTGGTCGAGATGTTGGCGTGCCGCATTAAATCTTTCTGCACGCCGAGCTGGGTACCGTTGTCGTTGAGCCCCGCTCGGTACGAGTGACGAAACGCGTGCCAGCCAAAACTTTCCAGTCCAACCGCCTTCGCCGCCGGTACGATGTAATCGTGCTGCATCCCGTTCAGGGTTGAGCGGCCTTTCTCCCGCAGAGTAAGGCGAAGCCGAAACCCAATCAGAATCCTTATTGAATTCGCTCTGACCGCGCCACGCGAGTAGCAGGGCCGGTTTCGCATGAAGTCGAAGTGTCACTAATCATCTACTGGGCGTTGGAACAGAGCTTGCAGGTCTTCCAAAAGTCCGAAGTGGGCATCCGCGTATTGATTAGGGCCCAGCTCCTGAAAGGTGAGCAGAAAATCTAAGTCACTGTGCGCCGGATCAAAGCTGGCTCGAGTCGCTGAGCCGAACAGCTCGATACGTTGCACCCCATGGCGCCGGCAGACACGCTCCAGATCCTGGCTTTTCCTCGATCAAGCGGTTCATTCGGTGATCTCCTGCCTAATCTTAGCTTGGGGAATTCCGCATCCCAGGTTTTAGTGCTCAATAGTCTGCATCTGATCCAGCAGCCAGAACACCGCCTCTTTGTGTGTGGCCCAGGCTTCCGCCAGCAACTCTACACAGATCAGAGCTTCCTCCTCGCTGCCCAGGGCATACGAATCGGGCGTGGATTCCGGGATCTTCTTTTGGCCACCGAAGTAAAGCTCCACGAAGCGGTTTCTCTGCCGTGCGGCTTTCAATTCCTTCGCCGCACCGTTTAAGTCGTTCGCGAGAAAGCGTTCCAGCGCGCGAGCCCAGGCGAAGACCACGCTGTAGTCATTCTTATATTGGCGAAACAATCGCCGCGCGCCGGCGAGGTCGTCGGCAGCGAGATAGCAACCCAGCAGGATGTCGCGCGCGCCCTGGTTGTCATTGGGATTCAGCTCGAGCAGGCCTTCATAGTGGCGGATCGCCTCCGGGCAACGGTCCTCCGCCCGCAGCAGTTCGGCCAACTGCAAGCGGGCGCGCATGTAAGGACGCGTCTCGATCAGACCCCAGAAGTCGCCTTTGTTCTCTGCGAAGAACTTCTTTCCCAAAGAACGCTCTCCGGCCGCAACCGCCTTCTCCAATGCCGCAATCATCTCCTGCGAAGATTTTGAGTCGATCTGTGCCAGCACCACCAGGGCATCGACGCAATCGGGGTCTTTCTTCAGCGCGCGCCGCGCCAGCTTCCGGGCTGCCGCAGCCGTCTTGGCTTCGAGGGCATCGAATGCCAGGTCCTGCGCTTCCCATTTTGCAGATGCAGGCGCATCGTCCAACAACGCTTCCTGTGGTCCTTGCCCGGTCAAGGTAGCCAGGAAGGCGTTCGCTTCGTCGATGTCAGCGAATTCGCGCCCTTCCAGCACGCGATCAAGGTCGCGCATAATCTTTTCGGAGACGATCCGCGAAGCCGGCGCCGGCTTACCTGCGCCAGTGGCTTGTTGCTTTTGTGTTTTGGAGCGTTTACCCGAGCCCTTTTTCATTCCGGTCTCCTGAAGGTACAAGCGCCGGCCTTCGGCCCTGCGATATCGAGCGACATAGATAACGGCTTTATAGCCGCGGTGAACCTCATCCGTTTCGTGATGCCGCCTCTTCCACCGTAAACCTAGGTCTGCGCCAGAGCAATCTTAGCGCGTCCAGCGCTGTTCTTCTTTCGTTTCGACTTTGGACTCGCCGACGCGGCGCGCTCGGTCCGGATGCGATCCAGCAGCACCGAAGCGGGCTCGTCGTTGGGTAGTGTCCTAATTTGCCGGGAAAAGGCGGGAAGTTGCGGGAAGAGGCGGCCTATTGCGGTCGTGTCGCGCCTGCTTTCAATCGGCATACTCGTAGGAGTCTGGGGTCTCGGGGTACTTGTCCCGCCGAAATCGTTCGGTCTGCGCATCGTAGTGGCGAAAGAAGGCCGTCCGGCGACTAACCCCGGCATTATCTCGGTACTGGATGAAACCCAAGAGATAGGCCGTTCCCGAGGTATGCAAGCTGCCCTTCCGCACCATCTGTTTCAGAATCCGCAGGCGCATCGTGTCCGGCTCTTGGTCAAGCACAACCATCCGTTCTTGGTGCTCTCCGGGCTTGATGGTGAAAACGCCCATCGAGTGGCGACTCTCGCTGTAGGGAGGAAATTCTGGGAACAATTCGCCGTCAACTACGTTAATGTGGGTAATCGTCAAATTGCTGTCCGTGACGTGCGCCTCAGTCCCACCCACATTGGCAACGATGTACTTAACCTGCCATTGCACGTCATCTTGGATGGTAGTGCCGCTTTCTCCCTCGACATATTTTCCGGGAACCAAGCCTATACCGCGAATCACAAGCTTTGGCCTATGCGTCAAAATGATATTGTCAGCGGCGGCCTTAGCACTATCCTCAGTAGCTTTCGCAGCCCGGGCTGTTTCCACCGCCTGCTTGTCAATTTTCTTAAGGGTACAAACCGCGACGGCAATGCCGATTATGCCAACCAGTGCCAGAATGAGTTGCGGCAAGTTCTGAGCAGAAAACAAGACGTGGAAGTAAGAATCAGATTCATTCTTGCTCCCGTTGGAATTCTGGGCGGGTTTTTCTGGCTTCTGCTCCTCAATCCAAACAAACGTTTGGCTTGGGCTGTTTGCTACTGGTTCGTGGGAATCGCCCTGCTGTTTATTGGGTTCGCCGCCGGATTGTTCCCCCTGTATCACCGCGCTGACGAGGATGACGGCCACAACAAGGCATCGCATGTCAAAATTGTAACACAAAAACTATTGACATCCTGGAATTACCGTAATACATTAATACTCATGGCAAACGTACTCAGTACCGACAAGCAGATTGCGGCGATAAGCGCATTGACCGAAGGTTCCAGCATCCGCTCAATCGAGCGCATGACGGGCGTTCACCGCGATACGATCATGCGGCTTGGCGTCCGCGTCGGCCAAGGCTGCGCTCGCTTGATGGATGCCAAGATGCGGGATTTGCCATGCACACGCCTAGAGATGGATGAGATTTGGGGATTTGTCGGCAAGAAGGAACGAAACGTCCGCTTGGACGAACGCGCACCAGTCGGCAACGTCTGGACGTTCTGCGCCATTGATGCCGATACCAAGCTAGTGCCTGCGTTCAAAGTGGGAGACCGCAGCATTGCTACTGCAAAGGCCTTCGTGAGCGACGTGGCTAGCCGGATGCGGAATCGGGTGCAAATCTCTACCGATGGGCTGAGAGCCTATGTCGAAGCCGTGGAGAGCGCCTTTGGTTCCGAAGTGGACTATGCACAGATCGTCAAAACCTACGGTCATGAAGAAGCCAGCGACAATCGCCACTACAGTGCTCCCGACTTCGTTTCCTCGGAGAAGAGAGTTATTACCGGAAACCCAGATCAACGGCTTATCTCTACCAGCTATGTGGAGCGCCTGAATGCCACCACTCGGCTGCACATGCGCCGCCTGACTCGCCTGACGCTGGCTTTCAGTAAGAAGCGCGAAAACTTCGAAGCGGCTGTTGCGCTGCACTTCGCTTACTACAACTTCGTAAAGCGTCACAACACGCTGCGCTGCACTCCGGCAATGGCTGCTGGCGTGGAACGGAATTTCTGGACGGTTGGCGATCTACTGGAGGCCACGGCATGACGATTGAGACCCGCAGTTCAATAGAACTTGGGGATATAGTCGCTTTTGAGATGGAGTGCAGTAAATGCCATGCTCGCACGATTCGCAAAATAGTGCCGCAATTTGACGTTCCGCCGAAGTGCGGCAACTGCGGCGCTGGATGGATGATGCACGGAAGCGCAGAACTTAATAGCCTCCGCGAGTTTTTGACTCAATTGCAATCCTACATAAAAACTCCGCCCAACCAGAATTTCGTTATGCGCCTTGAGGTTTCGGGATTGAAGGACGAGAGAAGCAAGTGACTCACCCTGACTACATCGCAGAACTGCGCGAAGTAATTCGTCGCTTGCATGGTGCAGAACCAACGCACGTCGAAAGTGTTCCCGTAAAAGAGACCTTTCGCGGGGAAACTGTTTGGGATGGCATCGTTGAGGTATTCGAGCTTTCCGGACATCCCAAAGCGCCACGAGTTTACGCGTGGTCGCACGGCACCGACGACCCCGCCAAGCCAATGAAGCATGTAACTGTTCTGCACATCGCTCCAGTGCTATCAGCAACGATGGCCGTGAGAGCGGCAATCCGAGAGGAGTTCCGAAGTGGCGAACCAGAAGAAGCGTAAACCTGGAAGGCCAAAGCTCCCCAAAGGAGAAACCAAGGGAAAGATCGTGCCCGTGCGCTTCACCTCAGATGAGATGAAGCGAATTACGGCCGCCGCCAAAGCTGACAGCATGACCGTATCTGACTGGATTCGGAGAGCAATAAACGACGGATTTGGCCACGTTCGTAGATTCAGGGTTGCGGTCTAGACGATGGCTAGCAAATTAGGACACTACCCGTCGTTGGGATCTTGCGGCACCAGCTTGCCTTCGAAGGCGCGCTTCAGGATGGCTTGACAAAGGCGGTCGGCACGAGTCAACGTGCGATCAGCCTCAGCCCCGACTTCCCCAAGCCTCTTGAAGGCCTGCTCTCCTATGCCATAGGCTGAAGCCTTAATCATCTTTGCATTGGCCGTGCCAGCGCACGGTCATCTCATGTTTTGGCGATCTAGGTAATACGTCGAGCAAGCAGGCGGCGGATGCCCAAAGTTCCGCGTTCCATTTGACCAGAGTCAGAACAATTGAATCCGGAAACTCCTAACTCGATAAAATACAGTATCGCGTTTAAGCACACTCCGGCTCTGTTATCTGCCGCTGGCCGTCACGCATCGCGTGTTGCCGTCCTCGGAGCGAAGCCGACAGTTCGCCTGAGCTGCGCGACTGCGCCAGACGAGCTCTTGCAAAATCAACCAGAACCTGCCGCATAGCACGCGCCGTGTCGTCGAAATGCAATCACTTCGCCGGCTTCAGCCTGGAAGAAATCGCCGATGTCACTAAACTCAGCTTTCGGAAAGTCCGCCATCGCTGGGCAAAGGGCCGAGACTGGCTGAAGGAGCGGTCGTCGACGTAGTGCTCTTGGAGAAATCGGCGGCACCGAAGCTAATGATGCCGGCGACGCTGCCGCTTCTCTGAGCTGCTGCCTAGCGTATCGCCACCGCCCAGACAACGCCGCTTGTCCACTCAGCCTCCGGTTTCCGCGACAAAATACATTATCGCGTTTGCGGACGATAACGCGCTATCGCCAGCATCATGCCCTATCGCGAGGGTCCTCCGCTTCTTAACCTGCGGCCAGTAGTTTGGTTGCGCAATCGTTTGATCAAGCACGCTGATCGTCCTGTAAGTGTCAGAGCAAACGCGTGGTTGACAGATTGAATCCACAGCCAGCGTGACTTCGCCACTTGATCGGCAAATTCTCAGGCGGCCAGTCTTGGTCCTTCGTCCAGGGCGGATTATCGCCGGTCAGCTGGTTTCACGCTCGTTCAGCGAGACAAGATTTCCACTCTCCCAGAACCCACACCGGAACAGGGCATTGAAGACTCTTCTGCAGGATTACCTACCGACAATCAAATCCGATCAATGTACGATATCATCCTCAAGTACCCACAAACCATGAGGATCGCAAGCGCGGCGAGCGCATTCCCGAAGCATTACTACTCCCAGAAGGTTCTTCTGGAACGCCTCCAGGACTATTGGGGAGACCAACTCAAGAATCCTCTGTTGCTGGCACGGCTGCACCGCAACGTGACCGTGGATGGCCGTTACCTGGCCATCCCCGCCGAGCAATACCAGGACATCAAGACCTGGGGGCAGGCTAATGACATCTGGATCAAGGTCGCACAAGAATTGGGGGAGCAGGCGCTCTGCCTCGCACTACACAATGCCGGTCTGAAGCCACACCATTTGGGAGCCTTGTTGTTCACGACAGTCACCGGAATCGCAAGCCCGTCCATCGACGCTCTGCTAATCAATCGTATGGGACTTCCAGCCAACATTCGCCGCACTCCGATTTTTGGCCTGGGATGCGTGGCTGGCGCCGCCGGAATCGCGCGCGCCGCAGATTACGTTCGCGCCTACCCTTCGCAGGCGGCGGCCCTGGTATCGGTGGAGCTCTGTTCGCTCACCCTGCAACGCGAAGATCTGTCGGTCGCGAACCTGATCTCGTCGGGCCTTTTCGCCGATGGCTCTGCCGCCGTCATTGTGACAGGAGCGGAATTTGAGTCCTCGGACTCTGTGATTTCTGGGCCTAAAATTCTCGCGACCCGGTCGGTTTTCTATCCCGGTACAGAGGAAATGATGGGCTGGGATATTTCCGAGAAAGGTTTCCGCATCGTGCTGTCGACCGAGGTTCCGAAGCTGATTCGGCAAAACCTGGGGCGGGACGTGGACGCGTTTCTGGCGGACAACGGATACCAGCGAAGCGACCTGCAAAGCTGGGTCCTACACACCGGAGGACCGAAGGTGCTCGAGGCCTGCGCTACAGCCCTCGGGTTGCATAATGGACAGCTGGATGCCTCCTGGGATTGCCTGCGTAAGGTGGGAAATCTTTCTTCGGCTTCCGTGCTGGTTGTGCTCGAAGATGTAATAAAGCACCGCCGCCCTGAGCCCGGCGCGATAGGTCTGCTTGCCGCCATGGGGCCCGGTTTTTGTTCCGAGCTTTTGCTTCTGCAATGGTAGGGTACGTGGTTGTTTAATTCGGCAGATGCTTCGTGATCGGTAGCTGCCCAGCGAAGGTTACGCAGGGGTGGCGATACGATTCTGATAGGCATCGGTCATGGCGCTTCGCCATGCCGCAGTTTTTGGACCATTAGCAGTTCGGTGACGCCCCCAAAAAAGAGCCGGGAATCGATCACAGAAAATCCCTTGTCCCGGAAAATACCCCGCAAGTGAGAGCGGTCGGGAAAGCGCTGGAGGCTTTCGGCTATGTAGCTGTAGACTTCGTGATTGCGGTGCAGAAACGTACCCCACAGTCCGGTCCATGTCTTCAGACCCCAGTATTCCATCTTCTGTGGGATCTTTCCGCCCGGTTTGGAGAAATCGAGAAAGGCCGCTACGCCGCAGGGTTTCAGAACGCGGCTGATTTCGTCTATCGCTGTTCCCAGGTCCGCTGCATTCCGCAGGGCGTAGCCACCGGTGACGATGTCCACGGATTCGGAACCGATCTCCAGCGATCCCATATCATGGTTGGCGAAACTGACATTCGCATGAGTATTGCGGTGACGGGCGATGTCCAGCATCGGCTCGGTGATGTCCACTCCGGTGATGCGGCCATGCGGGTATTTGCCGGCAAGCAGAAACGCGATGTCGCCGGTGCCGCAGGCGAGATCAAGGCAAACAGGGAACTCGTGAGGGGGAAGCAGTGAAATCAGAGTGCGCTTCCATGCCGCGTCGCGTCCGAACGAAAGTCCTCTAGTGATGAGATCGTACCGGGGCGCGACCTCGGAAAAATTCCTTTCAGTATAGTATCTCTTCGTCTCGGCATTCTCGAGATGATCGCCGATTTTCAAAACAAAGCGACCGCTCACTGGAACTCCATTTTCAAAGGGCCCGCAAAAGGGGCTAGACCAACGATGGTTTGTGGTTTCGGTTGCCGCCCTCACAGACTCCTGGTTCACCACGCTCCATAATTCGCGTCGCAGCGCGGCAGCTGGGAGAGTTGCAGGCTGCCTATTTCTTAACGACCAACGCCGGCCCGCTGACTCGCTTCCCCTTGAGGTCGACAGTCACCTCGACGGTGTCGGCGATCTTGACGAAGGGAATACCTTTGGTCATCCCGTAGTCCTTACGGTTGAAGGCCATGGTCCCCTTAATCTCGCCTGAGCCTGTCCCCACGCCGGAAACGGTTAGCGCCAGCGTCTCGGGTTTAGACGCTCCACGAATCGTGAAGTCGCCCTGCACATCGAAGGTGTTGGGGCCGGTCTGGACAATCTTCGTTGACCGGAATGTGATCAAAGGATCCTCCTTGACGTTGAAGAAGTCGCTCCCCTTCAACTTGTCGTCCTTCATACCACTTCCGGTGTTGATGCTGGCTGCCTGAATCTTTATGTCCAAAACGCCAGTCGTCGGATCAGTAGACGCAAAGGTTAGAGTGGCATCCCACTTGTCGAAAGTACCGTTTATGGCCACCGATGCTTTCACGGAGAATTTAACCGAGCTGTCTGCCGTCGTAATCTTGAAAACAGGAACCTGTGCCCGGCTTACCGCCGGAAACACGGCGGTGGCTAAAAAGAGGAAAACGGCGAATCGTATGTTTCCGCGTGCGCGTTCTTTAGACATGAACTTCCTTCCTCCCACCAGTTGCCATGAAAGCAACCAAGTGAATCCCAAACAGCGGTTGGACTACGATACTTGATGTTTGCTCGGAGGTAGTCAATTGTAACAGGCCGATCGCGGAAGGTAGACTCTGCTCATTCGGCCGTACCACGGCTCGAGCATCACTACCCGTCGCCCTCGATGGGCCCTGATACGGACTTTGCCTGTATAACATAGCTATGACCTTCCTGCGCCGCGTCGTAATGCTCTCTCGCACCCGCAAGTTTGGCCGGTATCCGGAGGCCAGATGGGCGAATTGCGCCTTGGGGACGATTCCAGCGTCCATCGCTTTGCTAGTGCTGTTGTCGCTGGGGCATCCAGCGCGGGCCTTCGCGGCGAACCCTGACCTGGAGACTGTGCTGACCGGCTCGCGCCAGCGTATTGAGAAATTGGACTACCGCGTGACCGGGCGACTCACACGGGTGGAAGGCAATGGCAAGCGCGCGAGCTACAAGTTTGTGGCCAAGGCCCACTGGTTTCCCGATGGTCTGCGTCTGCTATGCGAGATCTCGGGGCCTGGCTCAGAGAAGACGAGTCTTCTTCTGCATATGACCGTGAGTGGGCACGTGACTATCGAGGCGCTACTTCCTGGCGAGAAGGCCGCTAGTGTGTTGCCATTCGAACGTTGGAACGACTCACTGGTGGGAACCGACTTCTCCTATGAAGACATGGTAGAGAGCCAGTTCTTCTGGAAGAATCAGGAACTCCTGGCGCCGGAGAAATATGGCGCACGGGATTGCTTTGTGCTTAAGAGCATGCCCGGCTCTCAGGACCGGACTTACTATGATTCGGTAACATCTTGGATTGACCGCGGCATTTTGTTCCCTGTGCACGTGGTGAAGACGCTTCGCGGGACAAAACAGCAGAAGGAATTCAACTACTATGGGCTGCGGCAGGTCAGCGGCGTTTGGTCTGCGACGCGAGTAGAGGCAACGCTGCAGGGCAAGCCCGGCTCTTCGATTCTCCTAATCGAAAGGGGCTCAGCAAAGGCAAATCTTGGACGCAAGGACTTTGTTCTCAGCCAGTCCAGCGCTCAAGCAGAGAAAGTGAAATAAATCGAATCGCTTAATTAGGCTGTTGCGAGGCACTGTGCTGTCACTGGAGCATCCCCGGTGTTCCCCGTCATGGAACAAGCTCCTTTTCAGACCTTGCCGGGGCCCCATGTAAGCCAAAGGGCCACCAATTCCAGTCGCCGGCAAGTTGCAATAGTGCCGGCCCGACCACCATGCGCACCGCTGTAGCATCAATGAAGACCGCCACGGCGAGGGTAAAGCCCAGCATTTGGATAACCAGAAACTTTCCCACCGTGAATGCGGCGAAGACGGCAATCATAATTGCCGCGGCACTGGTGATGAGCCCGGCCGTCCGCGCCAGGCCCTCTATCACCGCTGATCTCTCGGATAAACCGCCTCGCCGTTCTTCGAGGACTCGGGTGACCAGGAAGACCTCATAGTCCATGCTCAATCCGAAGACGATGGCAAACGAGAGAATCGGCACGATCGGGTACACGCTGCCGGTCGGTCCGTCCAGTCCAAAGAGTTTGCTACCGTGGCCTTCCTGAAAAACGACAACTAACGCACCGAATGAAGCACCAACGGAGAGCAGATTGAGCAGAATTGCTTTGACAGCTGCAAATAACGAACGTAACCCGATCAGGAGCGCCAGCAAACTTCCCAAGACGACGAACAAAACCACCCAAGGCAGCCGCTCTTTTACCACCAAGTCATAATCTGCGTCCTGTGCGGAAATGCCGCCAACGCGCAGCACAGCACCAGGTACTCCGGTTATCGCCGCGACATCGGAAGAACGTATCTCTCGTACCCATCGTATCTCTTGGTTGGGCGAAAGCCCGGCGGTGGGCAGCAACTCGAGCAAAGTAGCTCGGCCATCGCTGCGTAGGAAGCTTTTGTGTATCGCCTCGGGCAGATCGTTGACAGCATCCGCCGTGTCAGACATGGAAGTAAGAGTCGCAAGAGATAAGACCTCTTGCGCTCTAGGGTCGCTTTGGAAGTGCTTGGTCAAGCGACTGACGGCCAGCCAGCCAGCCGGCGAGAGCGGCGGAGACTGCGGCGGCAACTCCAGGATCACGCGCAGAGACTCCACAATACCCGATCGCCCCATACCTTGCAGCGTGCGCAGTGCTTGCACCGACTCGGCTGAGGCCGGGAGCGCGTTATGTGCGGGAATCCCGGGAGCGATCCCTCGACCCTGGAATGCAAGAATCAATAGCGGAGTCCCGACAACCAGCAGAGCTGCCCAGGGCCTGCCGGTTATGATGCTGCCCCACCGCGCCCACCGCTCATTCGCTGCGCACAGGTCCCGCGTTTTGGATCGCCTGGCTGGCAGGCGCACTCTGACGGCATTGATGCGATGCCCTAGCAGACCAAGCACCCAAGGCAGAATGAACGTACACAGCATGACGCTAAAAACGGTTACCAGCAGGCCAGCAATCCCGATGGAGCGCAGTTCGCTGATGGGCACCGTCAGCAGCGCTGAAAATCCGATGGCAACGGTCGTGGCCGAGATGATCAGCGTCCGCCCCGCCTGCCCGGCCGCAATATCGGCAGCCAAGCCGGGATCATATCCCTCGGCCAAGGCTTCGCGAAAACGGCTCACCATCAGCAAGGCATAGTCGATGCCCAAGCCCAGGCCGACCATCGTCGCCAGATTCTGCACCAGAATCGACAGGTGCAGATAATGCGCGAGTAGAGCCGCCGCCCCCAGCGCCATCGAGATGGAGAGCAGTCCAACTCCCAGTGGCAATAGCGCGGCCACCAGACTGCCGAAAGCCAGCAACAGCAGCAAGAGGGTTACCGGCATCGCTCGTTCCTCGGCCTGGTCGACTTCATCTGCGCTGACCTTGCGCAGATCGAAGGTCAGTGGGGCTTCACCCGTAATCTCCAGTTTGATATTGGGGTATTGCGACCTGAGCTGACCTTCCATCCAGGCTGCTCTTGCCCTCAGTTTGGGGACCAACGCCTCGACCGTTTCATCGTGCGGATCCAACCCGACGATAATCAAGGCCCCGCCATTGTTCCCGGTGAACATGGCATCTGGCCAATCCAGACTTGAGACGACACCCGAAACTCCAGGCACACTACGCAACGAACTCGTTAAGAAGTCCAAGGCGTCTGCGCCCTCTGCTGAATCCGGATCGGGAATACCGCTGATCACCAGAACCAGGCGGCGGGCGTAAGGGGACTGGAAACGCTGCTCCAGTTCCAGGCCAACTTTTTCGGATTCTCCGCCCTTGATGTGAACCGCTGTCTCCAGGCGACGTTCGACTTTGAAGGAAAAGGGCAGCAGCGCAAGCGCCATTGCAAACCCCGACATCGCCAACCAGAATCGGCGACGAGCGGCATCTTGGCCAGTCCTCAAGCTTGGCATTACGATGGAAGATCCATGTCGTTTACTGGTCCGTCTGAGAACAAGGAAACAATCTCGGTGATCGGGCACATCCATGATACAGGGCCAGGCTGGATAGTCATTGGGCTGCGGCCTTGATCTTAGTTAACGATAAAAGTGGGAAGCTACCCGTTGAGCCCTTGTCAATCGAGGGACGTGGCCGACCAAGGCTTCGCTTTATGATTACCCGCCAATCACTCATCAAGGAACGAATTAGGAAGCTCAAAGAGGATTAGTAATGATAAGCGATAGATACCCATCTGGAGTAATCTCCCAGAAGTCGGTTTCTAGACAAGGAGACAGGCGGGGATCTGTCGGCCAGTGTTTACGAATGCATTCGTTTCATCTGGCCGTATAACGCCCGACGCATCTGGGTGCAGGCATAGGCTCTTGGCCAGCCGCGCGGGCGTTCGCCCTGATCGGTAGGCGCGATGCTGCGGGTCGATCCATCGATGTCGATGTCGTTAGCATTTACGCGATTGAAGTTGAACTGCAGGTTCAGCGTGTTCGCCTGGTTCAGCAAAAAATCGGCGCGCGCAAATACGGAAGTAGGATCGCTATTACCGACGACCTGCCGTTGCAGAGAGGACAAATAAGACGGAACTACCGTACCGGGAGCCTGCGGCTCAAACTGCGTCCAGTAAGGTATATTGACGTAATCCTGTTCGGCTCCCACGTAGAAAAAAGAGCGGCTGCGAATCACGATTTCAAACTCGACGAGAAGTTTCCGAAGTGGCACGGCTGGCATGCGGCAAGACGGGGACTCGGAAGCAACTTGTATGCGTTGGGCGTCCCCGAGAAAGTGATTCAGCAGATATTGCGTCACGCCAACGTGAGCACAACCAGCACCTATTACATCAAGACGGTTCCCACTCAAGTGACCGATGCCATGGAGAAACTGCATCATGCGCTGCCGGATTCGTTATCTGGCAACGAAGTGGCAACAAACAATTGGAAGGCCACGGCATCCCCTGCCGTCAACTAGCGCTCTTTCAATGAGATGGAATGGAGGCCCTGGGCAGAGTCGAACTGCCGACCAACGGTTTAGGAAACCGCTGCTCTATCCATCTGAGCTACAGGGCCACTTGGGGATAGCGGTAGGTTTGCCGACGACCTGCCGCCCTGATGCCAATCGGTCAACCTTACCTCATGAGCCTCTTTACCGCACTACGCCTTCCAGGGGTGAACTTGCGGTGGCGTACAGCTTCTTCGGCATACGTCCGGCGAGATACGCCTGCCGTCCGGCGATGACCGCATTTTTCATGGCTTCGGCCATCAGCACCGGATCTTGCGCTCCGGCGATGCCGGTGTTCATCAGCACGCCGTCGACCCCAAGCTCGAGCGCAATTGCGGCATCCGACGCCGTGCCCACTCCCGCATCGACAATCAGTGGAACTTCGGTAATCATCTCGCGCAGGATGCGGATGTTGGGCTGATTCTGAATTCCCATACCGCTGCCGATCGGCGCTCCCAACGGCATGACCGCCGAAGCGCCGGCATCGATCAGCCGTTTGGCCACTACCACATCGTCAGACGTGTAAGGCAGCACCGTGAAACCTTCTTTCACCAGCACCCGCGTCGCTTCGATGGTCGCCAGCACATCGGGAAACAACGTCTGTTGGTCGCCGATGACCTCAACCTTCACCCAATCCGACAAGCCAACCTCGCGGCCCAGGCGCGCCGTGCGGATGGCGTCATCGGCGGTATAGCAACCGGCGGTGTTGGGCAGTAGGAAGTACTGTTGCGGGTCGATGAAGTCGAGCAGCGACTCCTTGCTGCGATCCAGATTAACCCGGCGCACCGCGACCGTGACCATCTCGGCGCCGCTAGCAGCAATCGCGCGTGCCGTCTCCGGCCCTGACTTATATTTGCCCGTGCCCACAATTAGCCGCGAGCGAAACTGTCTGCCTGCAATCGTGAATGAGTCCATGGAGATATTGTAATGAAAAGCAGCAGTGGAGGGTGTGACGGGCGAACGAAGTCGATGCGCCTTGATGCCGGCTGCCTAATCCGCAGCTTTGAACAGCGAAAGGCCGGGTGGTCACACGTGCACGGCGAACTCAACCAGCTAAGCTCCCGCCACAGGTAAGACCCGACACGCGCCGAGTTGGAGCGTGCCGGGTGGAGGGAGGGGCTAGTACTGGTTGGATCCCAGCATCCTACAGACAGTTTGGATCATTTTGATTCGAGCAAGGACCCACGCCGTGGCCCTGTTCCTGGAATACGGCTAGCCCTGCGGTAGTTCCCGGGAATCCGCTATTCCATTGTTGAAGGATGGTCCCGGTGGCGATGTCAACCTCCCACACTTCTCCTGAATCCAAATCGGCCGTCCAAAAGGCGGTGCCGTTCTGATCCAGGTTCAGCGCGAAATCCGCTCCAGAGTTGCCGGGCAGATTATACATTTGCAAAATCGGCCCATTCATGGCTACCAGAGCGGCCAGTGAACTGTCCGCTACCAGATCGTCACCGCTGTACTGCCCAGAGCTCAAGGTGCGATGGGCATAGGAATAAGCCCCAGGCAGTCCGGTAAAATAATCCGGGTTCTGCGTGTTGGTGGCAATGTCGTAGCTCAGGATACTGGGGCCCTCCGAGGTATAGAGCACGGTATGACCGTCCGGTTGTAGGTCCGACCAGTCGGTGCCGCGATTCTCAAATGCAACCTCCCAGGTGTTAAGCAGCGCTCCCGTCGAGGAGTACTCGCTGATGATCCCGTCCCCATTCTCAGCATGCAGGTCGGCATCTCCTACGATCGCCGGGAACTGACCGCCAGGCAGCGAAATGGATTCCGGGCTCACCTGCCCAGTTCCGGAAATGAAGTTGGCGTTGACCAGATTTCCGTCGATATCGAATTCCGAAACCGTTCCCAGACTGAAGTTCGTAACGTATAGGTTACCGTGTGTGTCGAAAGCCATCCCCGTCGTGTAGGTGCTACCGGTAGTGTCGTCAAGGGTTTGAACCAGCACGCCGGCGGGGGTGAACTCCTCCACTTCACCACTCCCAATCGCCACAAACACGTCGCCCGGAGTGTATCTCACGGGGTGACGGGTAGGGGCGCGTTTCGAATGCTCAACCGGGGAACCGGGTTCCACGCGTTTATCGTTAGGGGCGTATCTCATCTGTTGAGCGTCAGCGGTCAGTGCCAGACCAAGAATCGAGCCCAGCACGGTGATGGTCGCTTTGCGAATCATCGTCCTATCTCCTTTTGATGGGAGCTTCCCTCGAGTTAATCGTGGAGCCTATCCGGCAGTTGTCCGGTGCACTTCACCGCCAATCCGCCGTTGGCCAGAGGCAATTTCACGCGAGGAGATCCCACCTATTTACAAACCGGTTTGTAGTTGTAGTTACCCAACACCGGAAGGGAGCGGGTTCCGAACTGGGAGGCTGATCCTACCTGGAGCCCAAAACTATCGTGATAGTAGGTGCATAGTCCCCCGAATCGCGATGAATGTCAAGAGGATTTATAGCAGAAAAGATTAATTTTTCTAGGGCGCCCTTAAACTACTGGGGATACTGGAGAGTCTTAAGCACTTCGGCTCTTTGCGCCGCCCTGGCCGCAGCTTCCATCGGCTGATTGCGCTGTCCCACTGCGATCCTGAGTACGCACAAGACGCATTGCAGCCTGCCATTGACCGTAAGTTGCGACCTCCATTGGCTTGACTGGTACTTGCTAGTCGAGATAAGGGTACTTCGATGTTGTTTCCAACGATAGCTCCACTCAGAATTACAGGAGCCAAGCTACATACGGATTCTCCTCAATCCGCTTGCAATTTAAGGATCGACGATTTTAGGGCTGAGGGCTGGCGGCTAATTGCCAATTGCTAAGGATGGTCTGACTCAGTGTAGGCGAAGTCCCTCAGCGGCTAAAGCCGACATGATTTTGCGCCTCTTACGGACGGCCTGAAAGGCCGTCCCCTTCAAATATTAGACTTAATCAGGGTTTCCCCAACTCTAGGTGTTAGCTGCTTTTCCCGCCCGCTTCTTTCTTTGCGTCGGGTGTACAAACCACGCGATCCCGATACTCACCAGGTACAGCACAATCATGGGTGCAGCGAAAATGCACATGTTCATGATGTCGGTAGTGGGCGTGATAATCGCGGCGATGATGAAGATCACCAGAATCGAGTAGCGGAAGTTGCGCCACATCCAGCCGGCGCTCAAAATCCCCATCAGCGCCAGGAAGAACACCAGGATCGGCATCTCGAAGACAATGCCCAGTCCGGCAATGATGGTCAGAAACAGGTCGGTATATTCCCCGACGGTGATCATCGGCGTGAACTGACCGCTGAAAGTGATGAGGAAATCCAGCGCCGCCGGATAGACCATCTTGTAGCCGAAGAAGCCGCCGGCCAGGAACAGTCCCACGGTGCTGAACATAAACGGCAACACATAGCGGCGCTCGTTGCGGTACAGCCCGGGCGCGATGAACGCCCAAACCTGGTACAGCACGAACGGCGATGCTACGAAGATTCCCGCCAGAAACGAGATCTTCAAATACATGTTGAAGGGATCGGTGGGATTCAGGTAAACCAGCTTCTGATCGAGGTGATGGTTCGCTAGCGCCGCCATGATCGGCTTCTGCATGATGGCGAAAATCTGCTCGTGAAACCACCAGCAGACAGCGAACCCAGCCACTACGTAGAGAAAGCTGTGGATGATTCGACGCCGCAGCTCCTCCAGGTGTTCGAGGAAGCTCATGCCGGTCATTTCTTCTGAGGCACGTTTCTGAGCGGTTTCGACTACGGGGCTGGGCATCGTTACTCGCTACCCACGGACTTGGCGGAAGACGGAGGCGTTTCACCAGGCGGCGCGGCGGGCGTCGGCAGCTGGGGATCGGTATTCATGATCGAGACCAGTTCCTGTCTTCCCCGGCTTACCGATTCCGTGATCGGTCGCATCAGCCGGTCCCACGGCTGTTCGGGCGGCAGGACCTTGGAGCCGTCGTCCTGTTTCTTGACGCGCTCTTCCAGTTCGATGTTCAACATCTCGGTTTCGAGTTGGTTTTTGAACTCATTACTGGCGCGCTTGAACTCGGCAAGGAATTTTCCCAACTGGCGGCCCAGCTCCGGCAGCTTCTTGGGGCCTACGACCACTAGTGTCAGCAGAAAAATGAAGATCATTTCTGGCATGCCGAGGTTCACAGGTTCATGATAAATGCGCGAGGGGCGTTTTCACCACAGGAGAGCTGTCGGCCTCCGGCAATCGATGCTCAGCCCAGAAACTTTCACACACTGTCGTCCGGCGTGGATTCTAGTGCGACCTGCGGTTCGTCATTTAGGAAGATCCCTGTCATATCTGAAACCGGTAATGGTTGACCCGCACTACTCTTTCTGCTTTACGCCGTACCCCTGCAGGAATTCGCACTCGCCCTTCACCTCGCATTGCAGCATGTCCTGGGCCAGCAGATTCCAGCCAACAAATCCGGCGAAGACGTGATTGGGCGACTCCTCGGGCGTCGGCGCCAGTCCTTCTCCGGTCTCGGCGTTGTAGTTCTCGTGCATCGAGCCCCACTTCTGAATGTCCGCCACCAGCATGCGACCGAGGATGCCTGACAGCTGCGCTGCCTCCTTATTGAATCCGTAGCGCTTGAGCGCGATGTAATCGAGGTAGTTCGCATTGATCCAGATCGGGCCTTGCCAGTTTGAGTAGGGAACGATCATGGCGACGTTATTGTAGTCGGGATCCTGTTTCGATAGGCTGCGCAATCCGTAGGGCGCGAGCATGTACTTCTCGTTCCACAAGTAGCGCCGAATCATCTGTTTAGCGCTCTTCTCCGGCAGAACGTCGTCGATGAGCGGGACAAAATTGGAATAACTGATCCGCTTGACCGGCTTTCCCGTATCGCGTCGGATGTTGTAGAACATCGACTCCTCAGGAAACCACATGTGCTGGAGCATAGCGGCTTTCAGGTTGGCGGCCTTTTTGCGATATTCAACGGCTTCAGCCGGCTGGCCCAACTTGTCGGCCAGTTGTGCCATGGCTCGGTACTCGCGCAGCTGGAAGGTCGAGATATCGGTGGCAAGGATGGCGCTTTTGTCTTTGTCGTCATTGCTTAACGCGACGTTGTTGTCGGCGCCCGAAGAGATGGCGTTCTCCCAGAAGAACAGTCCCCACTTCGGGTCATACTGCGTTTGCTCGCGATAGGTGATGACCTTGCGCAGACTCTCCCACACCGGCTTCACCCAGGTGTAGTCGCCCATGCGCTCGGAGGCGATCACCGCCCCCTGCGCCAGGAAAGGCTTCATAGCGAATTTGCCCATCAACGGACGTGGTCCCTTGGTGGTAATGCAGCCGGCCACATAACCGTCCTGATCGACGGCGCCAGCGAAATCCAGGACCCACCACTTCAGATACTTCGCCTGTTCGGGACTTTGCTGGGCCAGATGACAGCCAATGAAGAAGCCATCCCAATCCCACATTTGTTTGTAGTAGCCGGCGGGGATCAGATAGTCGTATTTGATGAAGCCTTCTGCCGGACGAATCGATTGCGGCTCGAGTTTAGCGTAAGCAGCCGAAACTTCGGAGAGAGTCTGCGCGAGATCGGAAGGTTTATCCGCCGAAGCGGCCGATGTAGAAACTGGAGATGCGAGAAAGGCCAGGGAGAGCGTAAGAAAAAATAACCATCGCATGAACTGCATTCTAATGGTGATCGTGGTTCGAGAGGGCTTCTAATAGTTAGCGACGTGCCACGGATGACCGATCCCCAATCCCTGACCCCCATCCCCTGCCTTTCACTCTTGCGCCGAGAAGCTATACAGATTTGTCTCTAACTCCTCTTCCGGCTGCGCGTGTAGATCGATCCAGCCTTCCAGGGGAAGCGCGTCGACCGGCAAATGTTCGCGCCAGATGGCGAAACGTAGCCGGATGCGGCCGCCCTCCACTGCGCCAATCAACGCAAAAGGGACACGCATTTCGAAGATCTGCTCCAGCGCGACCTCAACCCCGTTGGTGATGGAGTAGCTGTCGTCGGCTGAGAACATCGCCAACCGATGCTGTTCCTCACCATTGGTCAGCACCCATTTCTGGAGCTCTTTCCCGTGCGCATCGACAGTGAGGCGATAGGCGTTGGGAGATGCCTTGCGCTCGCCCTTTTGGCGCGCAACTTCGAAGTTCACCACTAATCGGTAAGCTCCCTCGGGAATCGCATGGTGAAAATCCAGCCGGCCCGACACGGAGTCGGCGTCCAGTCCAGCGTAAACCGCGTCCAACAGAAACTGCTTGCCATGCATGGCGCTGGTACGCTGGTCCGAGGTATAGCTGGCCGCCCCCATCCACTCAAAGTATCCGCTTACCAGTCCGTCCACTCGCGCCCGCACATAAGCGGTCTGCGGGAGGTAACTGGGACGCACCACGCCGCTGATGATCGGCGTACTCAACTCTTCCGGCGGAACGCCTTCCAGCGCGTGATAAACGTTCGAGAGATGCTTGCGATACAGTTCGTCGAAATCGCGGTCATTGGCCGAATGATGTTCCGGGCCATACCACCAATTCCAATCGCTGCCTTCGGCGATCAGCAATTCCTCCCAGGCCAGCTGGCGCTGGGCTTCAGAGACACGATGGGAGTGCCGGTCATAATAGTCACGTGCTTCCGCCAGCAAATCCCAGGCGCGATTGTCTTCCGGCGCGCCGATCCAGACGTTAAAGTTGGCATCAATCCAGGAACCTGGCACCAGCCGGTGCAACTGGCCGAAAGCCGACTGGTCATGCCTCGCGATGGCCTCGCTGACGGTCACCGGCTCAATCTGCTCGTCCCGCTGCAAGGCATCGTAAAAGCGGCGCAGAAATTCGCGGCCCGACTGCGGATAATATTCCCAAGCGTTCTCGCCATCGAGAATGATCGAGATCACGGCATCTTTGCCCCGATCCAGCACGGGCTGCGCCGAATCCTTGATGTTCTTGATCAGGTGGTTGGCGGCATCTTGCGCGGGCATTCCCGAGTAGACAAAGCCGATCAGGTCCGACAGGCGATGATCGCGGAAGACCAGGTGCATCCGCGTCCCGTCCCTTTCGTAACGAAAGATGTTGTACAGCCGCTCCGCCCCGTCGGCTTGCAGGTGATCACTGTCGTAACGTGCGAAGTTGTAATCCAGGGAGCGGCCCAGCACGCCTTCATCCGTGGCCATCCATTCGATACCCTGCTGGCTAGCCAACTTCAGCGTTTCTTCGGAAACGCTTCCCTCCGACGGCCACAGTCCCTGGGGCCGCACTCCGAATAGAGCCTGGTGAGAATCAAGAGCTCGCTGGATCTGGAGGGCGGAGTCATCGGGGTGTCGAAAACGTCGTGTGGGAAGGCTGAGTCCAGGCGAAGACTCCGCGCCCACATTGGTGTCGCACAGCAACGGCAGGATGGGATGGTAATAGGGCGTGGCGGAAAGCTCGATAGAACCGCGCTGCGCCGCATCGGCATAGGCTGGCAAAACTTTGGCCAGAATGTCCCGCTGTTTTGCGATCACGAGTTGCTGGTCGTCGCGAGTGAAGTCTTCACCCTTCTGTACCAGGGCGACGATGTCAGGCTCCGCGAGGAAGAACTCGTCAAACCACGCCACCTGCGATAGCACTTGCAGGTCGGCGTAATCGCGAGTCACGAAATACGATTCCGGACCCTCAGGACGGTCCGCCGTCGTCCGGTATCGTTCCCACAACTCGCGATACCGCGGATAGCGGCCGATCATGTTGACCGGATTGGCCTGGAACAGATACTGCAGCGCGAACCGCCGGTCGGCGGCGGTCAGTTCTCCCGCTGGCTTGCCTACCAGGTCAAAGAACGGATCGTGAGCCTGCCCCGAAACGTAATCCTGAATTTGCGCCACCAGCGAGGGGACGAGGTTGAAGTTCTGATGAACGTCCGGGAATTCGTCGAGCAACTTGATCATCCCGTAGTAATCCTTCAAGGCATGCAGACGCACCCACGGGAGACGATACTCGCCTGTAACCATGTCTTTGTAAAACGGTTGATGCATGTGCCAAAGCAACACCAGCCGAATCTTCGGGGAGCTTGACGGGGAACCTGTTGTACTCATGGAAGGGATTGAGCCGAGCAAGTGTATCAGGCCCCCGGCCTTCGTGGGAATCTCGGGAGACCCCTGCTTTGCGCATTCCGGCGAATTCTTGCCATCCGCGCTGATCACACGCTGGAAAAATATCGTGTGGTCCGTTGGGCCTAGTCTAGCCGTACTCCCTCCACTCGCCAGCCGCTTGCGCGGTCAGCTAGGAGTCCACCCTGGGGGTACCAAGGTTGCAAATGGCATAGCACCTAAGCGCTATATTGCCCGCGCAGGTTTTATGCACAGTGAAAACTTTACTGGGTTACTGGAAACTTCTACAGGCTCATTTTTACAGCGGCACGGAAAGTCCTTTATTTTGTTGGGAGCTAAATTGGCACGGCGAGTGCAATATACTAGATCAGACGAAGTGGCGCATAGGGTCACTCGGAAGTGAATTTCGGCCAGAGTTCACTTCCTCGAGTGACCCTTATTATTTCTGGACACTCGGCTGGTTTTCGAACTCCTCCGCCAAACGAAGATGCCCCCTCGACTGGGTCAGCTCCCATCCTCACCGATGCCATACGACTAAACGTCAAAAATGCGGTAGACGCTGCCACTAGATTGGCCCTGATTGAGGGCCATGGCGACGTTGTATACCGGGCAGCCGGCAGTGGTTTTGCCCTCAGGGCTGCCGGCGTGGGCATGGCCATGAACCACCAGGTCGGCGCCATGACGATCGACAACTTCAGCCAGACGAGAGCTGCCCAGGTAAGGATAGATCTCCGGGGGCTCGCCTTTGACGGTATCGGCAATCGGTGCGTAGTGCAGCACCACAACGCGCTTGGTGGTGCGAAGTTGCGAGAGCGCGCGCTCCAACTTTAGCGCCTCATCGATGGCCGCCTGCACAAATGCCTTGACCTCGGGCTCGCCGAAGGCGGTGAGCGCGCCCCGTCCAAAGCCGCCGGGAAATCCCTTGGTGCCGGCAAAGCCTACTCCATCGCGCTCGTAGGCGGAACCGTCAAGAACCTTCACGCCCTCGTCAGTCATCATCTTCATCAGCTCGGCGGCGTGACCGCTCTCATAATCATGATTGCCCAGCACGGCGACGGTTGGAATGCGCAGCCGCACCAGGACATTCAGTAGCGACTCCATCTCATCGGGCCGCCCGAAGTTGGTCAGGTCGCCCGCCAGTACCAGCACGTCGGCCTCATTACGCACACGATTTAAGTTGTCGCGAACACGATCGTGGATCTGCGGGTTGAAGTGAAAGTCGGCGATGGCGGCAATTCTCATCTCTCGAAGTCCGGTTCGATCGCTCCGGCAATTTTAGGCTTACGCTGATCGCGTTGCTCCCGCAAAAGGTTTTCCATGCCCCACTCCTGCACATCGATGGAAAACATCTTTTCGTCGATCAGGCTGCCGCGAAACGCCGGATGCGTGGACGGCGAATCCAGTTCTCGATGCAGACGCGCCAGCAGATCATCCCATACCTCCCGGGGCACGTAGCTCTGCTTAGCCGGGTAGACATAGCGGAACAATAACAATTCCCACAGCAACAGCTCCCAATGATCGCCGACCAGCTGCCGCAGGCGCTGCCAATCGAGCCAGCCTCGGGTGCCGTGAATGATGTGTACGATGTCGGCGCCGTCGAAGCGCTCACGGAAATTTACGAACAGCTTGGAGGCGATCAATTCCTCGGCGGCCAGCACGCGAGTGGGGATGCCCAGTACCACAGCGTTGGAGCCGCGATCGATCCAGGATTGATCGACGACGATGACGGCATTGCTCATGCCGGTAATGAGATCGACGTAATATCCGTCGCGATGCGCCTTGGCCAGCCATACCGGATCGCGAATCTCGGTTTCGAAACCTTGCTCCTGCAAGTGGCGCAGGGCTTCGGGCACGGCCGCTGCAGGCAGGAAGAGGTCGAGATCCTTGGTGTCCCGCCAAATGCCGGTGTGCTGTTGCAGGGCAAAGGCTCCCGAGATGACATAGGGCACCTTGGTCCGATTCAAATGCTGGAGCACTTCGCAAAAAAGAGCGCGCTGCTCCGGCGGAAAATCCGGAGGCACGGAACTGCTGACCGGCAATTCTTTTTCAGTCGCCACGGCCTACCGTTGGATGGCGAAAAGGGGATGAGCGTTGTTGCTCTAAGGGAAAAAGATCATTCACCACGGAGGCACGGAGAACACGGAGTCTCGATTTCTTGATCACCCTCCTCCGTGATCTCCGTGTTCTCGGTGGCGGATGGTTGCCCTGACGAATAGACTTCGCGCCCTGGGATCGCCGCGCTCAGCATGACAGACCACGTAGCCGCATTCCGCATCGGCCTTGCATACTTGGCGAAGCTCATTGCATCATCTCTGAGACATGCGAGGAGACAATGGCCAAAGAGACCGTGGTCGATGTCGAGGGTAGACACCTGAAAGTGTCGAACCTGGATAAGGTTCTGTATCCCGAAGCCGGATTTACCAAGGGACAGGTGATCGACTATTACGTGCGCATTGCGCCGGTATTGTTGCCCCATCTGCGTGATCGGCCGCTGACCATGAAGCGTTATCCCAACGGCGTGAGCGGTCCGTATTTCTACGAGAAGAATTGTCCCGAGCATCGTCCCGAATGGGTGCAGACGGCGCGCGTCTGGAGCGAGGGCAATAACCGCTGGATGGATTACTGCGTGGTGCAGGACGTGGCGACATTGGTGTGGGCAGCAAACCTCGCCGACCTTGAACTCCATACCAGCTTGTCGCTGGGCAAAGATATTCTTCGGCCTACATTTCTGGTGTTCGATCTCGATCCCGGGCCTCCGGCCAACATTGTGCAGTGTTGCCAGGTGGGACTGTGGGTGCGCGATATCTTCGCCAAACTTGGGCTGCAAAGTTTCGCAAAAACTTCAGGATCGAAGGGTCTGCAGGTTTATGTTCCGCTGAACACCGCCGTCACTTACGACCAGACCAAGCCGTTCGCCCATGAGCTGGCGCGAGTGCTGGAGCGGGCGCATCCGAACCAGGTAGTGTCGGATATGAAGAAGTCGTTGCGTACCGACAAGGTGCTGGTCGATTGGAGCCAGAATGACGATCACAAGACCACGGTTTGCGTGTATTCCTTGCGGGCCAAGGAGCGGCCGGCGGTTTCGACTCCGGTGAAGTGGGAGGAGGTTGAAAGCTGCCTAAAGAAGGGCGATCCGAACCTGCTGGTATTTGAGGCGGAAGAGGTCTTGGCCCGCGTGAAAAAATACGGCGACCTGTTCGAGCCGGTGCTGAAGTTGAAACAGAAACTGGCGGCGGTCGGAGTGTTGCAGGCCGGGCAAGAGAAGACGACTCCGGTGAAGTTGGAATCGGAGACCAAGGCAGCGCTCACGGTCGCGAAAAAGAAATCGGCCACGAAGCAGACGAGCGGCGTGAAGAAAAGCAGCGCTACGAAAAATAATGCCACACGGCTGAAATCGTCCGGTTCGCGCAAGGCAGCGAAGCGGACCTAGAGGCTCCGGTAAACCGGATCAATCCAAACCCCGACTTTGGCGGTAACGGTTGAATCACAATCAAACCAGTCCCGGCTTGCGGGACGAAAGATGATAGCCCAGCGCTTCAGCGCTGGGTGGGGCGAAAAAAGAACGCGAGCCCCGTAGGGGCGGCAGATGCCGCACGATAACGACATAGCCCGCAGGTCAACGTTGTTGGTAGTCCAGGCTGCGCACACGAGGAAGCCAATGGCCGATGATTCTGAAATCTCAAAGAAGACTAGTCCAGCGGAAACTTCCAACCTCCCGCTCTACGTCGGCACGTCGGGATGGGCGTACACGATCTGGAAGCCTGACTTTTATCCGAAAGAAGTCGCCTCGAAAAACTTTCTGAAGTACTACGCGACGCAGCTCACGGCGGTCGAGGTGAACTATACCTTCCGCCGGTCTTTGTCGGAGAAAGCGGCGACAGGGTGGATGGCCGACGTCGGCCCGAACTTTCGCTTCGCGCTGAAAGCTAACCAATACATCACCCACATTCGCCGGCTACAAAATGCGGAAGAAGCCATCCAGCGATTCCTGCCGACACTACAGCCGCTGGCGGCGCAGCTCGGCCCGGTTCTCTTCCAGATGCCGCCTACCGCAAAAGCCGACGTGGCCTTGCTGCGCGATTTTCTGGCGCTGCTGCCGCGTAATTTCAAGGCGGCATTCGAGTTTCGCCACGAGTCGTGGTTCAGCGATGAGATTTACAAAGCTTTGCAAGAACGCAATGCGACGTTGTGTATTGCCGAGACCGAAAAGCTCAAGACGCCCGAGGTTCGCACCGCCAACTACACATACTTCCGCTTCCGTCAGCCCAGCTACTCGTCCGACGACTTGAAGAAGCTGATCGAACGCGTGGGGCGCTGCGTGGCCGATGGTCTGGAGACCTACGCATTCTTCAAGCATGAGGAAGATCCGCGCAGCCCGCACAATGCGGTGGAGGTATTGCGGAGTGTGCAAAAGGAAGTGGGCGGAATCTAGTAGAGGACTCGGCCGCTCGCGGTGGAAAACCATTCACTACGGAGAACACGGAGGCCACGGACGTCTGATTTTCTTTTGGATCGTCTCCGTTGTGCCCTCGTCCCCGGGGATTGAGATTTACGGTCCGCTTAGAATGACAATGGCACAACAAGCAAGAATCATTGACCACGGAGTAGGCTGAGAGTACGGAGTTTCTGATTTGATCTCTTGAATCCTCCGTGCTCTCCGTGTCCTCCGTGGTGAAGACTTTTCCGGCCGGGCATCTCCTTCGCTATTCCCGCGCTGGCGTGATCTGACGCATACTCAACTCGTGCAGAGTGCCGATCCCAATTTGCGGCTGCTGAATTCGTTTCTCGACTACCTGAAAGTCGAGAAGGGGCTGGCTCCGCTCAGCGTGACGGCGTATGAGTCGGACTTGCAGCAGTACTCAGAGTTTCTGCTGAAGCGCAAGCGCGCGCCGCGTGACGCGCGGCGGCAGGATGTGCGCGACTTTCTCAATGCGCTCCTCTCGAATGGTGTGGACGGGCGCAGCGTAGCGCGCAAGCTGTCGGCGCTGCGCCATTTCTACAAGTACCTGCTGCTCGACCGTTACATCACTATCGATCCGACATTGAACATCGATGCGCCGCGGCAGTGGAAGGTATTGCCGAAATCGCTGGCCGGGGATGAAGTGGAGAGCGTACTGCAAGGTCCGCCGCGAGCCAAGGACGATCGCGCGACCCAGGCGCTCGCCCTCCGCGACCGCGCCATGCTGGAAGTTTTCTATGCCGGCGCGCTGCGCGTCTCCGAGATCATCAACCTGAAGCTGGAAGACCTGAAGCTGGAGTTGGGATATGTGCTGGTGCGCGGCAAGGGCGACAAGGAGCGCATCGTGCCGCTGGGTCGTGCAGCGCAAGAGATTGTGCAGCAATATTTGCAGAACGCACGTCCGGTACTGGCGGCGGGAAAGTCGTCGCCGGTTTTGTTTATCGCGCGCGGGGCGCGCGGCATTACGCGACAGCGGGTGTGGCAAATGGTGAACGCGGCCTCGGCGCAATCGGCGCGTCATGCCAGTCCGCACATGTTACGGCATAGTTGCGCTACGCATATGGTCGAGAACGGCGCCGATCTACGCACGGTGCAGACGATTTTAGGGCACGCCGACATTTCGACGACGCAGGTTTATACGCATCTGGCGCTGGATCGGTTGAATCGCGTTTATCAGCAGCATCATCCTCGCGGAAAGCAAAAGCAGATCTCTCACCGACTGAAGTCGGTTCGTGATGACAATCGTTGATGGGATTAATACGGCGCACCTAAAGCCGCGCCCCTTCATCGAACCGCGAATCCGCCGGGAGAAAGATTCGAGACGCGAATGACCAAGCGCGGAACCACCATCGTCGAGAAGGCCGTCGCGAAATTCCTGCGCTCATTGGAGGATCGCAACTCCTCGGTGCACACCGTCAAGGCCTATCGCACCGATCTGGCACAATTTGCCGAATATGTTGGTTTTCAGAGCTGGAGCGACATTGATCATGTTCTGATTCGTGGCTATCTCTCGAATCTCTACGAGCGCGGGCTGAGCAAGGTGTCGGTGGCGCGCGCGCTGGCGGCGTTGCGGTCGTTGTACAAGTGGCTGGCGCAGGAGGGCGAGGTAGAACAGAATTCGGCAGCACTGGTGGCTACGCCGAAGCTACCGAAGAAATTGCCGCGCGTGCCGACCATCGAAGAGGTCAACACGGTATTAGATACTGAAATGCCGGAGTGCTCGGCGTTCAGCGAACGCGATCAGGTCATTCTCGAACTGCTCTACGGGTGCGGCATTCGCAACTCCGAATTGATCGGGATCAACCTCGACGACATTCGCTGGTCGAACCAGGTCGTTCTGGTGCGAGGCAAAGGGAAGAAGGAACGCTATGTTCCGTTCGGCGACTCGGCTGCAGCCACAGTGCGCGCTTATCTGCCGGCGCGGCAGCGAGTGCTGGGCGAAACCAAACGCACGACCGAGCGGGCGCTACTCATCAATCTGCGGGGCTCGCGGCTGACCACGCGAAGCGTCGGCCGCATCGTGAAGCAGATTGCGGTGGCTCGCGGATTGTCGCCTGACGTTCATCCGCACACGCTGCGTCACGCCTTCGGCACGCACATGCTGGAGGAAGGCGCCGACCTGCGCGCCATTCAGGAGATGCTCGGTCACGAGCGGCTGTCGACCACGCAGCGCTACACGCAGCTCACGGTCAAGCATGTGATGGAGGTTTACGACAAGACGCATCCGCACGCAACGAAGAACAGTGGCTAGTGGCTAGAGAAGAGAGAAGAAACAGCAGGTCCCTCCACTACGCTTCGCTTCGGTCGGGATGACACAAATAATAAACACAGGTCAGTAACGCAGCCAACCAAAGAGTTCTGCACCGCACTCTTCAATCCCGCACGGGGACGGGCACGCAGGGTAGGCGTATCTGAAATCGCGTATCGCCGGGGACGGAGTTCACCGTGATCGAGCCATGATGTTTTCTGATGATGCGCAGCGTGGTATCGAGTCCCAGGCCGGTCCCTTCACCGACTCCCTTGGTGGTGAAGAAGGGTTCAAAGATGCGTGACTGAATTTCCGGCGGAATGCCCGGTCCGGAATCGCCAATCTCAACTACCGCACAATCTCCTTCCAGAAAAGTTCTGATTCGCAGCTCGCCTTGGCCATGCATGGCGTCGACCGCGTTATCGATGATGTTGGTCCACACCTGATTCAGCTCGCTGCCGTAGGAATTCACCAGCAACGGCGTAGGGTGATAATCGCGCTTAATGGTCACGCCCTTCTTCAGCTTGTGCCCCAGGATGGTCAAGGTATTTTCCAGGCCCTTGACCACGTCAACATCCTGCACTGGAGCCTGGTCCATGTAGGAATACTCCTTGATGGCGCGGACCAGATCCGAAATCTTGGAGGTACTATTTTCCAGTTCGCTGAGGAGATCGTTGATCTCAACCATGGCCGAGACCCGCTTCAGGGCTGGCTCGGCTGCCTGGCGCCGCACCGCGTCGAGCATAAGTTTGAGCGGCGCAGCCAGGGCACCACATTCCACCAAGGACGACGCATACTGCCATCCATCCTGGATTCCATGCCGATGCAGGATAGCTTCGACCTCATCTTGAAGTGCGCTGGCCTTGAGGACATCGGTTTCCGGCTCACTGGTGCAGCACGACGATTCAAAAGTCTCGATGGCGTGCCGTTCAGCGGCCGTGAGTTGGATTTCTTCCAGGCTGCCGACGGAGGCACGAAACTCGCCCACTACGCTGCGCAGGCGTTCGGCAGTGCGCCGCGCCGCGGCGGCGGGATTGTTAAGCTCATGGGCCAGTCCGGCGGAGAGCTTGCCCAGCGACGCCAGGCGATCGCGCTGTTGCTCTATGCGCGTAACTTCCCGAGTGCGATCGACCATAGTCGATACCAGACGCCGGCCCAGCTCCGGCATGTGGTTCAGGAGATCGTTGAACAACGCCTTGGGAAAAGTGAGGATTCGCGAAGGCTGGACCGCGCGCCCGTTGGCAGGAAAAACCGTCATCCGCGAGTACGGTAAGACGCCTGACACTGTGCCCGCGTGAGTCGTATAAACCGCATCGTCGGGCCCGTCGAAGCGTGCCTGTAGTTCGCCCTCCAGCACCACCACCATGCGATCGGCCGGATCGCCGGCGCGAACGTACATCTCCCCCGGCGCGAAGCGATGTTCGGTGGCATGCTCCAGGAACCAGTCCAGTTGGTCGTCGGGCAAACCGTGGAAGGCGGCAACGGCGCGAAGCTCATCTCGGGAGACGCTGGGCATCGGTTATACCTTCGCCATGTAGCGATGAATGAATTGCACCGCGATGGCTCCCTCACCCACTGCCGAGGCGACGCGCTTGATGGAGCCATGACGCACGTCGCCCACGACGAAGACGCCGGGAACGCTACTCTCCAGCAGGAACGGAGCACGGTCAAGGTTCCAGCCCGGCGGATGTTTTCCTTCCTTCACCAGATCGGGCCCGGCCAACACGAATCCGCGATCGTCGCGAACCACGGTTTTGCCCAGCCAATCGGTACGCGGCTCCGCGCCGATGAAAATGAACATGGCGGTGGCCGGCACGCGCTCCACTTTGTTGGTATCGGAGCAGAGCACCGAGATTTCCTCCAGGTGCGTGTCCCCGTGAACCTCCACCACCTCGGCATGATTCCATACTTGCACATTGGGCGTCTTCTCAATCTGGTCGACGAGATAACGCGACATGGTCGCCGCCAGCGAATCGCCACGCACCAGCATCACTACTTTCTCCGCGTACTGCGCGAAATTCAACGCCGCCTGCCCCGCGGAATTGGCGCCGCCCACCACGTGCACGGTTTCTCCCTTGCACGAAATCGCTTCCTGACTTCCGCCACCGTAGTAGACGCCCGCACTTTGCAGACGGTCCATGCCCGGAACATCCAGCCGTCGCCATTGCACTCCGGTAGCGATGAGCGCCGCGTGACAGGAAAGTTCGCTGCCATCGGCTAGCTTCAGGATGCGATATGGTCCTTCGACGCGCAGTTCGACGACTTCCTGCGGAGCGATGATTTCGACACCGAAGCGCTGCGCCTGCATCACTGCGCGACGCGCCAGGTCGCCGCCACTGAGTCCGGCGGGGAAGCCAAGATAGTTTTCGATACGCGAACTCAACCCCGCCTGTCCGCCGGGAGCTTCGCGATCGATCATCACCGTTTTCAGGCCTTCCGACGCGCCATACACTGCAGCCGCTAATCCCCCGGGGCCGCCGCCGATGATGGCGAAATCGTAGAACTGGGTTTCTGCGCGGGTGCGCAGGCCGATTTTCTCGGCCAGCTCCGCTGACGTCGACTGGAACATGCGGGTGCCGTCGGGAAATAAAGTTAGCGGCAAGTTCGCGGCATCTTCGCCAATAGAAGCGATGAGCTGCTTTACCTCGGGATCTTCGGACGAAAGCTCCACATCGATCCACTGATAGGGAACAT
This sequence comes from Candidatus Korobacteraceae bacterium, assembly GCA_049695855.1. Taxonomy (GTDB): domain Bacteria; phylum Acidobacteriota; class Terriglobia; order Terriglobales; family Acidobacteriaceae; genus Bog-257. The sequence continues at coordinate 46,296 of JBAVSY010000065.1, forward strand.
GGTTTCTCGCCAGAAAATCTCGAACCTCATAGGCGCGCGACGACCAGCGCGTGCCCAGCACGCGAATGCCCTCGTAAGGCGGACGGTACGATGCCGTCCAGTCTTCCAGAAGATCGTCGATGACCGGGTACAAATGCTGGCTGGGCGGGTCCCAGGGCTTTAGGAAAAAATAGTTGATATTCACTTCATTGATGGCATTGATGGCGGCGCTGGTGTCGGCGTAGGCCGTCAACAGCGCGCGTTTGGCGTCGGGATAGATTTGCTTGGCTTCATTCAGGAATCCAATGCCATCCATGTGCGGCATACGCTGATCGGCAAGCAGCAGCGCTACCGCGTCGTTTCGCACGCGAAGCTCGCGAAGAATCTTTAGCCCCGCGTCCCCCGAGTCGGCGCGCAGCACCCGGTAATTCTCGCCATAATGAGAGCGCAGGTCCCGTTCGATCGCCTTCAGAACATTGGGATCGTCGTCGACCGTCAATAATGTCGGTTTCGCCATGCGCGATACACCTCACTTCACTTATAAATATCTGCCAATAAAAATATTAGACGGACAAACCAAGTCACTGGACTTGCGCCCGATTTGCAGTTGCGACGAAGTTCGCATTTTGCGAGTTGGATAACACGACCGGCCGGGCGCTAGCCTGAATCATGCGCCATGTAACGGTTGCGCTGGCCAGGGCCAAGGCAGCGCAAATCCACATGATCAGCCGAAAGCCAAACAGGAATGACATAACAATAGATGATTCAATTGCAGCCGAGGTCGCAGGGTCCAGTCCGGCGGGAGGCCGCAGCGCGGCCAGCTTGTTTGCGTTCGATTGCAATTCGCCGCGTGCATTCTGTGGAACCGCGGCCACTGCGAGATGACGATTCAATTGGGCGCCGAATTCGGTGACCATCACTACGCCTAGAACCGCGATAGCCAACAGCGCGGCCACGCGAGCCACGGCGTTATTGATACCCGATGCCGTCCCCGCACGATCCTGCGCAATTGATCCCATTACTACCGTGGTCAAAGGAGGGACACTCACCGCCATGCCGGATCCCAGCACAACCATCGCCGGGAAAAACGTTGTCCAATAGCTGCCGCCGGTCGACGGAATTGAAAACAGCAGAAATCCGAAAGCCACGATCAACGGTCCCACAATGAGGGGTAAGCGCGGACCGTAGCGATCGATCAAACCTCCTGACCAGCGCGACAATAGAAACATCAGCAGGATCATGGGCAATATCGCCCCTCCCGCCGCGGTTGCCGAGTAACCCTGTACCTGGATGAGATCGAGTGGCAGCAGGAAAAAGAAGATGCCGGTCGCCGCATACAAAAAAAGTGTGAGCAGATTGGCCCCAGCGAAGGCCTGCGAGCGGAAGAGGGTGAGCGGCACCATCGGCAATTCTGATTTGGCCTCGATAAACACGAACGCGATCAGGCAGACGACACCGCCGCCCAGGCTACCCAGTACTAACGGATTTCGCCAGCCGAACGAAGCAGACTCGATGAACCCGTAGACCAGTCCCGCCAGGCTGAGGGTGGCCGTCAGCGCGCCCCACCAGTCGATTCGTTCTCGCCCGCCGCTTCGACTTTCGGGAACGTGCCATAGCGCGATTACGATCACCGCGGCTGCTAGCGGCACATTGAGGAAGAAGGCCCAGCGCCACGACCAATGCTCAATCAGCCAGCCGCCGATGACCGGTCCAATGGCGGTGGTCATGGCCGTCGATCCCGACCAGGTCCCGATGGCGCGGCCACGTCCCTTCTCGGCAAAGGATGCGCTGATCAACGCCAGGCTTTGCGGAATCAGAAACGCAGCTCCGATACCTTGCACCGCGCGGGCCAGAATCAACTGCTGAATATTTGCAGCGAGGCCGCAGAACATGGACGCGATGGCAAACAGTCCGACACCCAGCAGGAAAATGAGGCGTCGTCCAAACAGGTCGCCCATCGATCCGCCCACCAGAATTAAGGCGGCCAAGGTCAGCCCGTAGGATTCGACCACCCATTGCACATCGACCACGGTCGCGCTGAAGCTAGTTTGCAGTGCCGGCAACGCTACGTTGACGACGGTGCTGTCGATGTACGCCATGCTCGACGCGAGAATGGTCGCCGCCAGCACCCAGCGTCCGGCGGCCTCGGGACACGGCGAGGTCGCGGGTCGCGCGACGATGGCAGCCTCATCGCAAGGTGGCTTCATGACAGGCTTGGATGTATTACGGGGCGGGATGGCTCCCAAGTTGGGGGAAATTCTTCAAACGTGCCGTGTCGCTACCAGAGTTCGTTATTCCGGAGCGAAGTGAAACGGAGGGATTTGCGGTACCGACTTGGAAGCGGGTATGCGAGCCTTTCTATTGCTTAGTCCAGGTTTGTCCACGATCCGACGTGGTCCATCGCGAGCCCGCCTGGGTAGCGACGCTACCGTGCCAAACGTCATCGAACTGAATGGAAACCACGGCGCTGGTTTCGGGACGACCATCCGCACTCAGCACTACCTGGCTCCAGTTATTGCCACCGTCGATGGAGTGAAACAACGCTCCGTTATCTCCCCCAGTCCAGATATCGTTCAACACGACCGCTACTGCACGAAATACAACGGGTCGATCCGCGAGCACACGGGTCCAGGTATCGGCAGCCGCTGAGCGCTCGAGATGTCCATCAGCCGTTATGCGCCAGTGTGCCGGTGGAGCGATTGAAACGTGGATGGCGCCGCCAAGTCCAGGGGAAGCGGCAGACTTGTTCAGGCTTTGAAAGCCGGAGCGACCTAGGGCGCCGAAGGTATGAGCAATGGGAGGTTGCTGCGCGACGGCAGTTTGTAACGGAGAGGGAGCTACGGCTCCGGCGGACGAGGTCGCAGTAGCATTGTGCGGGACAGCCGCCTGTGGCGGGGGCACGGTCGTCGGAGCTGGATTAGAAAATGCCGCTAATTCGTCGCGATTTTGGCTCGAGGTTCCAGCGACAGCCCCGGCGGACGCGATCTGGTCGGAAGAAAATGTCTTCTTGCCGCCGCCGGTAGTCGCTCGCTGATATCCCGGCGGATTCAACTTTGCCGCGAGAGCTGCATTGGAAGCGGGTTTCGGCGGAAGATGATCGCGCTCTGCCACGGATGAAGTGGCGACACCGGGCGACATAACCGGGTTCGCTTGGTTGCTCGAGGTTTGGGTTGCGGCCTGCCGCACTGGAGCGAGCCGTTCACGATGTTCGACGAGAATGCTGGAAGCCAGTGCCAGCAAGGCTGCAGCAGGCACCGCCCACTTCCATCCATGCCATACGCGAGCTGGTTCGGCGATTGCAGTGACCGAGGGTTCTTCGGTAGCACCACTGGAAAGAAACACAACTTCGCGACACTCTTCACAGGCCGCGAGATGCATCGCCACTCCGGCCTTCTCTGCCGCCGACAGCGAATGCTCAACATAGCCATTGAGCAGATCCGAGGACGGATGTTCTTCCGCGGGCCTCGGGCTGGCCAGAGCGTCGCCCACCGATTTTGGAATTCCCCGGTTCATCCCTGCTCTCCGCCCTTCTCTTGATAGAACGATGCTTCCCGCATTCCTTGCCTTAAAGTTTCGCGAACGTTCACCGGCAGGTCGCAGACATCGACATCCTGCATAGTTTCGTCAGCCTGCCGCGCTGACATGCCTGCGGCGATCAACCCCTTGCGGATGCGCTTGCGCAAGCCGCCTGCGACGCGGTCCAGTTTGCGGCTGATGGTGGATTCATGCACGCGCAGCAGCCTGGCAATCTCCGCTAGCGTGTGGCGATCCAGATAGTACGCCGCGAGCAAGAAGCGGTCTTCCGCATTCAGTGCGGCTAGCTCAAATGCGGTCTCGGCCGCGATGCGCGGATCGGTGACCGGACTCTCTGCCTCTTCGGCGGCAGGAAACTGCTGACCACCTTCGATCGCGGTTTCCAGGCTGGTCTCCCGCTTGGCGCGTCGGTATTGATTGACGTACTCCTGCGCTACCACGGTACGCAGCCATCCCGCCAGCGAGCCGCGTCCCAGATAATAATGCAGCTTGGAAGTGCGAGACTCGCCGCGCTGATTCACCCCATACAACTCCGCATAAAGCGAGTCCGCTAATACTCGTGCCGTCGCTTCATCGCGGGCTATCTTGTAGGCAGCCTCATACATGGGCGCTCGATATCGCGTGAGGAAGATCTCCCACGCCGTGTCATGTCCGGCCATGCAGGCCCGCGACAACACTAATTCTTCCACCCGTAACGCTGCCAGCAGGCTCTGCACTTCGGCAGGCGGTGCAGTTGGATCGCGCTGTTCGAGTACCTCGGTCAGCAGCGTGGCCAGTCCGGCAACGTCGATACCAAATCGCGCGGCGCCGCTCTCGTCGTAGTGCGCGGAGGCGAAAGCCTGCACCGCCGCTAATGGCTGCGGACACGCGGGCTGCGAAATCGGGGCCGAAGCCATATTTGCGAATCGTATCAATTCGTGTGCAAGAAAAATACAGTGCTGCGTTCCTCCTCTAGAGACGCCACCAGTCTCCGGAGGTCAACCATGAATTCCAGAATGCTCGCGACACTCTGTTTCTTAATTTCCACCGCGGTTTCGGGCATCGGCGGGACGCCCAATCCTGCGCCGCTGCACGTGTTGCCACCGGTAACGCGCGGTAACTTGACCATCTTTCCCGTAGTCGGCGGTGCCGACCATGACACCGCGCGTTTTCTCACGCTCGACGAAGGGGTGCAGGCGGGGACGGTTGTCGTGACCGAGCAGGGTTCATTGCAGGGACTGATTCGTCCGGGGCCGCGCGTGCGTCAACAATCGGGTGCGGAAGTTAATCGGCTGGTGCTGATCAACAACTCCGATCGCCCGCTATTGTTGCTGGCCGGCGAGATCGTGACCGGCGGCAAGCAGGACCGCGTCATCGGGGCCGATCGCCTGGTACCAGCCAAGTCGGAGCCCATTGATCTATCGGTCTTCTGCGTTGAACCGGGACGCTGGGTCGCCAGCAGCGAACACTTTGGCAGCCTGAAGTCGCAGATGGCGCAGCCCAGCGTGCGTATGCCGGCCATGGCTGAGCGCGATCAGCAGCAAGTGTGGAATATGGTGGGCTCGGCCAGGAATGCGCTTGCGGCGGCCATGCCCAGGTCTTCCGCGGGGTTAGGAGGAACCACCTCGTACGCCAAGGCGATGGCAACTCCGCAAGTGCAGGAAAGGCTCGACCTCGTCGCGTCTGACTACGAAGGTATCCTGCGCGAATTGCGCAAATCCGGCGCCAAGGGCGTCGTGGTGGCGATCAATGGCAACATCGTATGGGCCGATCTGTTTGCCAGCAGCGATCTTCTGGCCAAGTACTGGCAGAAACTGATTCGTTCCTATGCTGCCGAATCCGTGACTTCCGTAAACGCCAAAGGAAGCGTCGATGAAAAAGCGGCGCAGCAATTTCTCGATCGGCTGAGCGGCAATCGCGAGGTGATCGAAACCGAGCCCGGAGTCTATCGCCGCGCTGAAGTAACCGGAGATGGCTACAAGGTATTTACCCTGACCGCCCTGATGCCCAAGCCGGACTTCGATGTCCACATCGCCAAGATGGCTTACGACGCCGATGCACGTCAGCCACTGCGGCCTGCCATTCTGGTGCGTTAGGTCGTGGCCAGCGAAAAACAACGGAGAGCACGACTATTGTCCCAGCAAACCGTTGGCGACTTGCCGGGTCTGATCCAGCTTCGGCGACACTGCCTCCGCCTGCCGTTCTGCCGCTTGCGCTTCGCTGGTGCGCCCGCTTTGTTGTAAGGCGCGTGAGAGTAGCAGATATGCCAGGCCGGATGGCTCGACGCTGGCCGAGCGTTGATAGGCCTGGATAGCGAGGTCCAGATTTCCAGACCTTTGTGCAACCACTCCCACCCCGATCCAGGCCCGGCCATGTTTGGGATTCAATTCGACCGCCTGCCGGAAGCTTTCTCCGGCTTGCGCATAATTTCCCAGAGAACCATAGGCATAACCCATGTTGCTGAACCATTCCGCCTTGGCCCGGGGATCGGAGGTAAGGCTGATCACCTTTTTGTACTGCTCGATGGCCTCGGGCAGATTCCGCGCCTGTTGAGCATTCATGGCCATGTGACGAGTGGCCTGCGAGTCGGAGGGATTGATGGCCAAGGCAGCGCGATAGTGCTTCATGGCTTCGTCGAATTGTCCCTGTTCGGTGAATGCCCCACCCAGGTTGTCTTCCGCTATGTAATTGCCGGTGGTGACCTCGAGCGTGTGCGACCACAGAGTGACGTTATCGCTCCAGTATCCGATCTGGCGATGGGTCGCCACTGTAAGCGCCAGCACCACCAGCACGCTGGAAGCAGCCACCCAGGCAGGAGAAAGATGCCGCTGTTCAGCCCAGTCTGCTACGCCCCAGCAAACCATGAGAAAAAGCCCAATGAACGACAAGTAGGCGTAGCGATCGGCCCGAGATTGGATGCCCACTTGTACCAGACCAATCATGGGTACCAATGTTCCAAGAAACCAAAGCCACCCAACTAACAGGTAGCGGTGTCGCTTTCGACGTATGATCGCCAGGGCGGTTACAGCGCCTAGACAAATAAGCGCGGCCAGCACCTTCCAGGCTGGCAGAACGCCTCCAGGATGCGGATAGAACGGTGCCAGCGGCGACGGCCACAAAGCATCGCGCACGTAAATGGCATAGGAAACAATGGCGTTCTCCAGCCGAACCGCAAGTGGGTATGCCGTGAAGGCTCCGCCCGCACGCTGCGCGGCCACAGTAATTACCGCACTCACAGCAGACAAAACCAGCAGCGGAAGTTTTTCCCACAGCAGCCGGGAAAAGTCCGCTGGCGGGATGACCGTGGTCCCAGCCTCTAGCCTGGGCCCATTCTGTTCTCGGGCAAACATTCGCTGCAAGGGCCAATAGTCCCACAGCAGAAGAACACAGGGAAAGGTGATGACCTGCGGCTTCGCCATCAGTGCCAGCGCGAACAGCAAAGCCACAACGCAGTAGCGTCCCATCCGCGGCTGACGTGCATACCATCGATAAGCGGCCAGCGCGAGCAAAAAGAAGGTCATGCTCAGCACCGTCTTGCGCTCGGAAACCCAAACCACGGATTCAACGTTGATGGGATGCAGTGCGAACAGCGCGGCGACCATCAAGCTCCGGCCGGCAAAGCCGGTCGCCTGCCACAGTACCCAGAACAGCAGCACAACGTTTAGGACATGAATCAAGACGCTGGTGGCGTGATGCCCACCCGCACCGGAGCCGAAAATCTGCCAATCCAGAGCGTGAGAGAACCAGGTCAGGGGATGCCAATTGGCCTGCTCAAACGCGGTGAACCCCCACTTCACCGTCTCCCAACTCAATCCGTACTTGATATGGACGTTGTCAACGACGTAGAGAGGATCATCGAAGTTAACGAAGGGATGGTCGACTACCGGGTAATACACCGCAAGGGTCACGGCCGCGAGCAGCAAAACACCAACAAACATCTGCCGATCGGAGCGGCTCGACAACGGAACGCTGGGGGAGCGAGAGGTCTTCTTACGAGTTGCCGTTTTAGCTCCCACCAGGCCGAAACTATATACCATGCCCTCGAGGGATTCCAGCGCACCATCTCTTACGATTTGACGCCATCGGGCATAACGATTGCAGCACGGCAGTAGCCGGTTGCCACCGCTGAACATCAAATCGAGCCACTCCTTTTTTGACGTTCCAAAACTTGACAATTGCTTTCGACCCGAACATACTTGCGCCGCTCGGTTTGCGCGTTATCGTCCCAGCACGTCATGAAGAAGAAGGCAGCCACCAAGAAAGCCTCGGCGAAGAAAACCAGCACTCCCCGGGCGGCGAAGCGTGTGGCCGGCCAGCCGGAAAAGCGTACCGCGACCAAGGCCTCCAAGAGTGTGATGGCGAAAGCCGTTAAGTCTGTGCCGGTCAAAGCGAGCGCTCTTTCTGCCGACGAAGGCAAGCTTACCTTTAATCACGCCATGATCTACGCCAAAGACGTGGCTCGGACCTTGGCTTTCTATCGCGACATGATGGGGTTCAAGCTGATCGAGGATTTCCGCTACGAGGGCACGCCGGTATATGCGCGCCTTCGGGCCCCGGGCGGAGACGGCACCATCGCCTTGCATCAGGCCGGCCCGGGCGTCTCCGTGGCCAGCGACGGAGTGCGCCTATACTTCGAAGTTCGTGAGCTCGACGACTTCTGCGGCAAACTCCAGAAGAAGGGTTTCTACATCACCCAACTGCCGCGCATGATGCCTTGGGGCTGGCGGCACGCTTACCTCAACGATCCCGACGGCCACGAAATCAGCCTGTACTGGGCAGGCGAAAACCGTATGGCCAAAACGGTCATGAAAGCCGCGAAGGAAGCCAGCAAGGCCTCCGACTGAGCGCCGGCTCGAAAGCCGGCTTCGCCCGGGATACAACCCGTCTGAAACTTTCACGAGTCTTGCGCGAAATTTTAGCGGGTTACAGTTTCTGGCGATGCGGCTAGAATCTCTTCATGCCGATATCCAAGATCAGCAGCCTTGGCAATCGAGCCAGCGTATGAAAGCTCTTGACCGTTTCATTAAAGGAGACATGCACGGCATTCACTATGCCGTGAGCATCTGCATCGCAACCGCGATCCTCTGGGTTTGCGTGCATGAACTCGCCGAGTCCAACCCGGTCTGGGCCATCAGTTCAATGGTTGCCACCAGCGATCCACTGATGAAACAGGCCATACTGACTTTCCGCTCCCGCATCATTAACACACTGGTCGGCTGTGCGATCGGCCTCTTGTTCATTGCCGTTGGAGGCACGCGAGTTGTAACCCTGCCGCTGGCGATGGCGGTGGCCGTCCTGGTTTCCTCCTACATCGTTCGCATCCAAACCATGTGGCGGCAGGCACCCATCAGCGCGGCTTTCGTCATCGCCGCCGGGTTGGAATATCACTCTCGACGCCACGGCCTTCAGGCAGGAGTGCGCCGCATGAGCGAAGTCTTGTTCGGCTGCCTTATCGGACTGGTGGTTGCCTGGTTCGTTTCTGTTGTGTGGCCATTGCCGGATCCAGTGCCCGCCGCCAATCCGGCGAGCAAGTGATCAACTGCCCTTGTTCAAGATCACTCCATCGGCGATCTTCGGTCCGCGGCGGTTTGGAACGAAGCAACAGCTATTAAGCCAAACGCAATGCGAGCAAGGAGGCGCGCGCAACTCCTCCGCTGATGTCAGGCACAATTGTCAATTCAAGAGCCGTGACGTCGGAGAGTTCGACTGCGTAGTCCTCAATCTCCCGAGTGGCGTCGGGGGCAGCAAAATTCCATTGTTGGCGAACAATATCGCGACAAGAATCTCCTGTCTTCGAGGAATATCGCAGAACAAACTCCTGGGTTCGCGTAGTCTGCTTTTCCTCGAAAGACAACCAGATGCGAGTCAGTCTCTGGGGCTGATCGAAAAGCAGGCGGATGGTTTGAGCCCCTGGCGCAGCCGCACGCCAGCCTCTTTGCTCTCCGGGCAGCAAGGCGGATTCGATGGGAAATTCCTGGTCCTCGGATGTGACCTCGACCACGGCCATACTCTCCAGGTCCAGCCAGCGTTGATTTGCGGCCGCAACTTGAGAGTTCTGCGGAATAGAAGCAATGATGCGTTTACGCATGATCATTACTTTACTGCATCATTCAGGACCGCCCGCTTTTTTCTGAATGGGGAAGGCGGAGGCTCTACTGGGAACCTTGCAATTTGCCTCGTCAAAATCAGAATCCACGTTAAGCCGATTGCCCGGCGACCGGGGTCTCGACCTGCTGCATCAGCACAGCGGCGGCCGCCAGAAAAACTCCTCCTGCCATCACAGCGGCCAAACGATTGTTATGTAGCAGGTGGGACATGATCCAGCCGAAAGCCAGCGATGCGATGATCTCAGGCAAGACGATGAAAAAGTTGAAGATGCCCATATAAACGCCGGTCCGGTCGGGAGGAAGCGAGTCAGCCAGGACCGAGTAGGGCATGGAGAGTGTGCTGGCCCACGCGATCCCCACCCCTATCATGGATAACAGAAGATAGTTCTTGTCGTGGATGATCGCGACGGACAGCAACCCTGCGGCGCCGCACAGCAGACACAGACTGTGCGTCCATTTACGTCCGATCATTTTCGCCAGAGACGGTAGAAAGAACGAGAAGACGAAACACACCGCGGAATACATTCCAAAACAGATGCCTGCCCATTCAACTCCGGTGGTATAAGACGGGGCGTTCTGATCGGCGGCTCCGAAAACGTTGCGCGCGACCGCTACCGGGAAGTACAGCCACATGCAAAACAGGCCCAACCAAGTGAGCAACTGTACCGGAGCCAATTGACGCATGGTCCGGGGCATCTGGCGAATGGCCAGGATAATTTCCGTCAGCGAAGTCGCGAGCTTGCGGTTCGTAGACTTTTTCCGGCGAAAGGCCTCCATATCGTCCGGCGGATATTCTCGCGTGCTCACGATGGTCCACAACACGGCTCCAAAGAACGCCGCGGCTCCCAAGTAGAACGAGAGTCGAACGGTCTGAGGAATCGCGCTACCGGAATGCCTTTGCGCCACATGGAAGACATTCGTGAGTAGCCAGGGCATGGCCGATGCCACCACCGCGCCTAGACCGATAAAAAGGCTCTGCATGGCAAAGCCCCGGGTACGCTGTTCTTCCGGCAGCAGGTCAGCCACAAAGGCGCGAAACGGCTCCATGCTGACGTTGATGGACGTGTCCAATATCCAGAGGAGACCCGCGGCCATCCATAACGCGGAGCAATGGGGCATGAGAATGAGGGCCAGTGAACTGAGGATAGCGCCCGCCAGAAAGTAGGGACGGCGTCGCCCCAGGCGCGTCCAAGTGTGGTCGCTGGCATTGCCGATGAGAGGCTGAACGATCAGACCGGTGAGTGGCGCGGCCAGCCATAGAATCGGTATCTGGTCGGCGCGGGCGCCTAAATACTCGTAGATGGCGCTCATGTTGGCCATCTGCAGGCCCCAGCCAAACTGGATGCCGAGAAAACCAAAGCTCATATTCCAGATCTGCCAAAAACTCTGACGAGGTTTTTGCAGGACGCGTTCTGGCGCGGTAGTAGGGGATTCTCCGGAACTCATATCGCGACTCGCCCGATCATTCCAGCTCACCATATCTCAGAAGGGACGAAACCGGATAGCAGGAAAGATGTTGTGCCAGGAAAGGCTGGAGAAATTCTCGTTGAATGATTTGGATTGTGGGTGGCAGCTTTACTGACGGACGGCGAGCAATTCTGCCTCCACCGGTACGCCACGGGTTATCTTCACTCGCAGCAGGGCCTCGAATGGTTTCACTTCGCCAGTCTTGGAGACAGAGAGCCGAGACAGCAACTCCTTCAGAGAATTCTGATGGCAGACGTACTCCGCTGCGGCCTGGGTGCCAAAGGTCGTAGTACCCGCGAAGATCATGACCGAACGTGCGGGATCCAATCCGGGCACTAACCCGATCAGGGCATAGTCTTCGGTCAGGGGAGAACCGTAAGGACTTGCCAGATACATTCTGCCCTCCCCAGGACGGGGATGGGCGTTCACAATGGCCAGGTCGCCCTTTCGCGGCCCCTCCGTAATCCGCCGGAAGACGAATTGACGCGTGTTGGGAATCTCGGTCAAGGTCAGATTTTCAGAAGGAGAGCCAAGAAAAATGAGGTCATGATTCTTCACGTCGTCCAGCGAAAACAGGCTGCCACGCTTCACCCGAATCTGGCGGTGCAGCGTCTCGAAGACCTGGTCCAGTTCGTGTACTGCGAGGACCTCGCCAACGCCGGTATAGTGGTCCCAGGTCGGCCCCGCCGCATCCCGCGAGGGATCGAAGTATCGCATCCCCGTCTCGGGACGGCCCACGAAAGCGGCATTGCTGAAAATCAACCAGGGCTCCTCCGGGCCCGTGATGAAACCCTTCCAAAGCTGCTGGAAGGCAGCGGGGGTTGCATCGGGCGGTCCTGCCAGCACCGTAGGAGCCGCCTTATGACGAGATAACATTGCGATCACTCCGAGCGCGGCTATCAGCAATACTCCCAACGTAATCGCGATCATCCTCCAGGTTTGGGAGCTTCTAGTGCTCAGATGATCCTGACGAATCACGCCACTTGAGGGTCCGGCGTAGTGCCTAGTTTCTCCCGGATGACGACGGTGGATCTGAAGCTGGTACGTACCCTTGGGCAGTTCCACGATGATGGGATCTTCGCAGCCTTCCGAGGCGTAATACTCGGCTAACTTTCCCCGAAGCCGGCCAGCCTGGACACGAATCATGGAATCTAACTGCGGGTCGAAGTCGGCTGGTCGCCCGAAGACCTCGGTGGCGATCTGATATTCCTTCAGGCGCACTCCTGGCTCATCCATGGCATGCCGGGCAAGATAGCGAAGCAATTTACACAGAGATTCGGAGCCGTGCAGGGCGTGGCTGGAGACAAGCAAGTCGATCTGCTTTGAGAATTGGTCCCGCTCGGACATGAGGAACCTGGCTACAGACTGTAACATGAAGGTAACAAACTCGCGAAGTTGCTTATATATAAGGAGTTGTCTGTGTAACCGTTTCGAAACGCTCTGAAACTTTATTCAAACCCCGGACCAGTTTCAGATTGCACCCGCACGATCCACTCGTTCTTAGGATGCAAAGAACAAGATGGTCACCCGGGGCAACTTCGTAAAGCTCTCTCTTGCGGCTCGAAAACAGCTAGCCGAGTTAATTCTTTTTCCTACCCCTCACGATTCTTCCCCCACAGTAGCTGAACGGCTGCGATCACGGACGATCGCGGCCGCAAGATTGGGTCACTGCTGGTTCCGTCAACGGGAGCGGTTCGCCAGCGCCACCAAAAGTCACTCTGTCCCGCCAGCCGGGCAGACGGGTTCAACTCTTACCGAGCCTGCACCCTCGAGCGACCGGTTGTCGCGTTTATCAGTTTGGCCAAAGCAAGGCAAAAAAACGAAGCGGCACAACGGAGGCATACGTGATGAAGCATTTTAGCCTATCTCGCTGGCTGATGCTGGTGGGCGTGATGTCCTGGGCCTTATTCGCCTTAGCTCAATCCGACACCGGCCGGATTACGGGAACCGTGACAGACTCATCCGGCGCGGTGGTGCCGGGCGCCACAATTACGGTGACCAATGTTGGACAAGACCGGACGATCACGGTGCAAACCGGAGGCGCAGGAGAGTATTCGATTCCGACCCTCCCTCCCGGGCAGTACCAAGTCGAGGTGAAAGCGGCAAATTTCAAGTCCGTGACCCAGCAGATCACATTGGAAGTCAACCAGACGCTTCCGCTCAACTTCGTTCTTTCTCCGGGAGCCACCACAGAAAATGTAGAAGTGTCGAGCGCGGCCCCACTGGTGTCGACCGACTCTTCGGACCTGGGAGAAGTGATTCAGCAGCAGCAGGTCACCGATTTGCCGCTGAATACGCGTAATTTTACCCAGCTCGCTATTCTGGCTCCGGGCGTGAGCCGGGGCATGAACATCAACGGAAATACCAATGGCGCCAATGGCAACGCCGAAACCTATCGCTACAACAACAGCGGCGGCGCGACCTTGGTAGTCAACGGGCTTCGTCCCCAGGCGAATAACTACCTGCTCGACGGCTTTGACAATAACGAATCCCTGGTCAACACCATTATCTTTTTCTCGGAACCGGATGCGATCCAGGAATTCCGGGTTGAAACCAACATCGCTCCGGCAGAATTCGGACGCGCTGGCGGGGCTATCGTCAATACTTCGATTAAATCCGGAACCAATCAGATCCACGGGACACTGTTCGAGTATCTTCGGAACAGTGCGCTGGACGCGACGCCCTGGACCAGCCAGGCCAACGCCAAGAAACTTCCCTTTAAGCAAAACCAGTTTGGCGCCACCATGGGCGCGCCGATCATTAAGAATAAGCTTTTTATCTTTGGGGATTACCAGGGCTTGCGAGCTTCGCAGCCCAACACCACGGACTACGCTACGGTTCCCACCGCGCTGATGCGCAGCAGTGGCTTCACCAATTTCTCCGAAGTGCCAACGCCGATCATCAATCCAATGACGGGGACGCCATTCCCGGGAAATATTATCCCTTCCAGCATGCTGAATCCGGCTGCGGTCGCCTATCTCAATGCCTTTCCGGCGCCGAATTGCAACGGGGCAAGCAATGCGAACTGCCAATTCCTCACCAACAACTACACCACTAACCGGCAGAACATTACCGACTTCAACGACTTCGATATCCGGGCTGACTACAACATCGGGGCTAAGGATACGGCCTTTGTGCGCTACAGTTATGGGAACGAAAGCTTCAACAAGACCTCTGAATTTCCCAGTCTGCCAGCCGGATTCGGCTCCGGTCTTAATCCCACTAAGCCGTACTCAGCGGTGTTCGAGGAAACGCACCTGTTTACCAGCAGCCTGATCAACGAGTTTCGCTTTGGTTTTATTCACGAAGACTACGCCTACTCTCCGCCATTCCAGAATGAACCGCTTTCCGCCAACCTGGGTATTGTGAACGCCAACGTCAATGCGCTGAACCAGCCCGATCCGACCCTCGGGGGCGGCGCCCTGATCGGAGGCAATGGAACTCAGATAGCGTATACCGGTGATTACGGACTCTATGATGTTCCGCAAGATACTTGGCAGGAAACCGACAATCTCTCGTGGGTTAAGGGCAAGCACACCATGAAATTCGGCGGCGACGTTATACGCCGGCAGGTCGACTTCTTCCGTCCGCTCACCGGTAAGGGCTTCTTCAACATGTGCGGAAACGGCACCAGTCCTGCCACCATCACCGGCTACGAGGTTACCGATCTACTCGTGGGCTTTGTTTGTAGCTACAGCGAAGGACCGGTGCTGGGATATTCGGAAACCCGAAACTGGGAATTGGGATTCTATGGCCAGGACGACTGGAAGGTTACACCCAGGCTGACACTAAATCTTGGAATACGTTGGGATATTCTCACTTGGCCTGTCGAGAAATTCAATCACCAGGCCAACTTCAACATCAATACCGGAGAACTGGAGCTCGCGGGACAGGATGGGAACTCGCGCAGCTTCATTCCCGTGTCGTACCATAATTTCGCACCTCGCGTCGGGTTTGCGTACGATCTTTCGGGCGATGGAAAAACCAAGGTCAGCGGCGGCTACGGGATCTTCTATTTCGTGGATCGCGGCGGAATCAGCAATCAGCTGGCGCAGAACCCTCCTTTCAGCGGACAGGAAACCTACACCTATCTCAACGGATACCGCATCACTTTCACGGGTCAGGCCCCGCTTGGCACCCAGACGGCGACCACTTGCTTGACCAGTTGTAACGCCTCACTGGCCACCGCTCCGTTGCCGGCGAAGGGGCCGATCATCGTCAATTTAGCTGATCCGACTAATGTATCGATCTCGGTGGCTACCTTACCAACCAACGAGACACCCAACGTTCAGGAATGGAATTTCCAGTTTGAACGTGAGCTTAGTCCCACCACGGTGCTTAGCGTAGCGTACGTAGGTGACAAAGGCACTCACCTGGTCACGTACTACAATTACAATCGCCAGTTCTACAATACGCTGCCTTGCAGCGTTACAACTCCGGTCGGCTGCAACTTCCCGGCGCTCGGGGCGATTAATACCCAGGCTACCATCGGCAACTCGAACTACAACGCATTACAAGTGACTCGGAACCGTCGCTTTACCCAAGGTCTACAATTCGGCGCGTCCTATACCTGGTCGCATGCCATCGACGACTCACCCGATGCTTATGACGCCTACAATACGAACGTCGTTAACTATAAAGACCTGGCGGCGGAGCGGGCGAGTTCCGATTACGATATGCGGCACCGCTTCGTCTTCAACACCCTCTATGAATTGCCCTTCGGGCATGGCAAGCATTGGGGAGGCAACTGGAACGGATTTACGAATGCTGTTCTGGGCGGCTGGCAAACCAACCTGATCTTCACCGCGCAAAGTGGCACACCCTTTGACGTGCTTTGCGGCAATCAGAATCCGCCGGTGCGTTGCGATCTGGTTGGCAATCCCTATGGTGGCATCGCCAATAATTCTCTGGAGTACTTCAACCCCTCGGCCTTCGCACTGGTTCCGACCAACGGTTCTGGCGTGACCGTAGGCCCAGGGACGACGCCTCGCAACTATCTCGTCGGTCCCGGAATCATGGACATCGACTTCTCCACCTTCAAGAATTTCCGCATCACCGAGCGGGTGGTAACCCAGTTCCGGGCGGAGTTCTTCAATATCACCAACACGCCGCATTTTGTGCAGCCTGATTACAACTTTACCGACGGAAATTTCGGCAACCTGACCAACACTGCCTTGAGTTCGGAGCGCGAGATTCAGTTCGCTCTGCGGGTTTCGTTCTAAAACCTTTGGCCTTGGGGGACGGGAGCAGCTTCCTGTCCCACATGTGCTTGAATTTCATGCAAAGCCTACGTCATGTTCGCGCTGCCGTGCGACCGCTTTGCCTGGTGGTCGCGGTTGTACTGTTTTTAACGGTAGCTTCACCAAACGTAAGCGCCGGCTCAAGGGTAGTTTCAGCCAGCCCTGTTCCTGGCGCGCAGCAAGTCCCCAGGGTTTCGAAGGTAGAGCCTCCTGACTGGTGGACTGGCTACGTGTCGCCGGTCATGCTTCTTGTCTATGGCGAGAACCTAAGTGATGCGAAAATTTCGGTGCAACAACCCGGAGTGCATATCAGCAAGGTTGAATTGGAAGCTGACGGAAAGCATGCATTCGTATGGTTGAACCTGGATGACGCGAAGCCCGGAACGGTAACCCTGAACATCAAAACCGCATCCGGTGAGACCACCGCCAGCCTGGTTCTGTCTCAGCGCTCGGCGCAGGCGGGAAAATTTCAAGGGGTCACCCGCGATGATGTTATTTACCTGATCATGCCTGACCGCTTCGCCGATGGTGACCCGGCAAATAATCGGCCGCCAGGAACCGCACCGGGCTTTTACAATCGCAAGGATGCCAGGGCCTATCACGGAGGAGATATCAAAGGTATCCAGCAGCATCTGCCTTATCTGAAGGATCTGGGAGTTACGACCCTGTGGCTCACTCCGTTATATGAGAACGACGATTCCAGCTCCGACTATCACGGCTATCACGCCGTCGATGAGTACAGGGTGGAAGATCATTTCGGCACGATGGGTGATGTGCAGAACCTGGTGGCGAGCGCTCATCAACTAGGCATGAAGGTCCTGCTCGACATGGTGCCGAACCATGTGGGACCGAAGCATCCCTGGGCGCAATCGCAACCCACGCCTGGATGGCTGCATGGTACCGTCGAGCACCACATTAACAATTCGGATTATGACTTTGCTCCGGTCAGCGACCCGCACGCGGTGCCGGCGAACTATATCACCGCGCTGGACGGCTGGTTTGCCGATACGCTCCCTGACCTTGCCCAGGAAAATCCCCTGGTCGCAAGCTACCTTCTGCAAAACGCCTTGTGGTGGACCGAAAGCGCCGGCGTGGACGGTTTTCGCATTGACACCTTCCCCTACGTCCCGCGACAATTTTGGGCTTACTACCACGACGGGCTGTTCGCTACCTATCCTCATTTCTTTACCGTGGGCGAGATCTCCAGCACGGATCCCAGCGTCACTTCCTATTGGGCGGGTGGCCAGACGGGCTTCGACGGCATCGACACTCGACTGACCACCCCCCTCGACTTTCCCATGTATGAGGCGATCCGCGAAGTCATTGCCCACGGGGCTTCGGCCAGCAAGATTGTAGAAGTGCTGCGCCAGGACCGACTCTATCCTCATCCTGAGTTGCTGGTAACGTTCATCGACAATCATGACAAGAAACGCTTTCTGACCGAGGCCGGCGGGTCGCCGGATAAGCTGAAGCTGGGGTTTTCTCTGCTCGCAACTCTAAGGGGCATTCCGCAGCTCTATTACGGGGACGAGGTTGCCCTGCCGGGCGGCGACGATCCTGACGATCGGCGTGACTTTCCGGGTGGCTTCCCTGGCGACGCACAGAATGCGTTTGCTCCGCAGGGACGCACACCCGAGCAGCAGGACGTCTTCGCGCACGTGCAGAGTTTGCTGCAGCTTCGTCAGCAGCACCCGGCGCTACGGACAGGCGTGCAAAAGCATGTTGCCGTCGGCGACAAGTATTACGCCTTCACCAGGGAAGGAGATGGCGAGCGGTTGCTGATCGTCCTGCATAACGGCGATGCCCCGGAGAACCTCGCCCTCGACTTGACCGGAACATCCATTGCGGATGCTAAGAGCCAGACTCTGCTTTGGGGAAGTGCTGCGGCTCAACTACAAGGCAGCAAGCTGCACCTCCAACTCGCTCCGCATAGCCTGGTGATCTACCAGATACAGTAATTAACTTCGCGATCTCAGTTCTCCGGAATCACCAAAGTCTGGTGTGACAGTGACACTGGCCGGACCCGATTCGGCCGCAATGGATCGTTTCCTCCCCATCCAACAACGTTCTAATGTCCGGTGGAATCCCCACGCCGGCTTGCCTCAAACAGGAACCAGGTACGCCGTTCGGTTTCGTCGATCCAGACTTCGATCAGACTGGCCGTGGCGATGTCCTCATGTTCGTCGCATACTCCGTGGGCTTCGCGCAGACGTGCAGCCAGAGTCTTGTTGTCTTCGCGCAACTCGGCCAGCATGTCTTCCGGTTCCACATACTCGGCATCGTTATCCGCAATGCGCTGCGTCCGCGCAATATGGCCGATCGATCTGAGCGTGGTACCTCCTATCTTGCGGATGCGCTCGGCGATCGGGTCGGTCATGGCAAAGAGCTGGTCGCCCTGTTCATCGAGCAGAAGGTGGTAGTCCCGGAAGTGCGGACCGCTCAGGTGCCAGTGAAAGTTTTTGGTCTTCAGATAAAGTGCAAAAACGTCTGCCAGAATGGCGTTCATAGCTGCCGCGATATCTCTTGTTGCCGATGCCTTCAAGTCTGTCGGAGTGACTAAGGGAGCCAGTTGCATGCGCTGCTCCTTCTCTATCACCGTATTGGATTTCTTCATAAGATCTCTCCTTGCTGATTTGTTGGAGCTAATTTTTCCCGCCCTCTGTTCGATTCGCCAGCACCGCAACGCGCTTCATGAGATACGAAAAAACTGGTTGCTCTTTCGCGATCGATTCGTTGCCCGGGGCAGTTACGTTTCCATCCGGTAGATAATGAGTATTCGTTCGCGGTTTGGAGACTACGGCTCGCTTCCACGGCTCATCATTAATCAAGTGTTATGGTCAGAGCCGTGGGTTCCTTCGCGAGCAGGACATCGCCGGGATGGATTGTAAATGTTTCGCCTCCTGGCGTCGGAAATTCGAGCACGCCAGACCATGAGATCGCGGCAACGCGAATGGCAATTCATTGCCGGCGTGCTGGAATATGAGAGCGATGCAGGCCACAGGTCGATCCGCCAAACGGCATGAGCAGCAAATGACCAGGGATGATGCAGTTAGTAATCTTGCGGTAGAGCCGCCAGTTCTTCCATGGTAAAGACTGGTCCCTCCTTGCACACATAGACCGGACCGCAGTTGCAGCGACCGCACTTGCCAACGCCACACTTCATACGGTTTTCCAGGCTGGTGTAGACCGAGGCCCGAGGCAGGCCCATGCGGTCGAGGACAGGCATCGTGTTCTTGATCATGATGGGCGGCCCGATGACCAGGGCAACGGAGTTCGCCGCCGAGACCTGTGCCCGTTCGAAGACCGTTGGCACGAAACCGATTTCACCGGTCCAGTCGGGTGTCTCGCCGCCGGGATCGACGCAGCGGATGACACGGACGCGCTCACGCTTCGACCACTCGTCCAACTCGTCCACATAAACCAGGTCGGCGACGGTGCGCGCGCCGTAAACGATGGTGATGTCGCCGTAGTCAGCGCGATTCTCCAAGGCATACCAGATGGCGCAGCGGATGGGCGGCATGGCAATCCCGCCGCCGAGGAAGATCAGGTTCTTGCCCTTCCACCCTTCCACCGGATATCCGTTTCCGTAGGGACCGCGGAAGCCGATGGTGTCACCTTCTTCCACCTCCCAAAGAGCTTCGGTGACCCGGCCGGTCTTGCGGAAGCAGAATTCCAAGCCATCGCTCCAGGTGGAACTGGAGCAGATGTTGAACACCGACTCGCCATAGCCGAAGGCAGAGAAGATGCCGAACTGTCCTACGCGGAATTGGAAATGCGCTGCGCAATCGGCGTCACGGAAATGTAACTTAACCGATTTCACGTCGGCGGTGTGGCGCTGTACGGCGGCCACTTCCATCAAGTCAGGCTGGTAGATGTTCTTCATGTTCTATCGCAATCAACAGAGGTAAGACGCCCAGACCGGCAGGGCAATTCCGGGTGCAATTACCGCAGCCCGTGCAAAGAATTTCCCCAAACTTGTCGGGGTAAATCGAGAACTTGTGCAAGATGCGCTGACGCTGGCGGGAGCCCTGGTCGGGACGAGGGTTGTGACCGCTGGCGTGCAGGGTGAACAGGCTGAACTGACACGAGTCCCAGTTGCGAACGCGCTCGCTGTGCTCGTCGACAATGTCGAAACAATGGCAGGTGGGACAAGTATGAGCACAGGCGCCGCATCCCACGCAGGCCAGAGCATGTTCGGCCCAAATGGAATGCTCAAAGTTGGCGGCGGAAAACTTTCGCACCGCTTCGGCGGCGAAGCGCGGCTCCGGTCCTGCTGCTGCCATGGCCGCGACATTGTCGGTTGTGGTCTTGCCCGCGAACAGTGCTCGACCCTTGTCTGTCAGGCAGCGGACTTCCAAACTATCGCTGGTCAGCGGAACCAGCAGGACGTCTGCGCCGCGTTCGGACGCCGGACCCAGCCCTACGGAAGTGCAAAAACACTTGGCGTCGTGAGTGGAACAGGACAGCGCAACAATCGTTGTGTTGCTGCGGCGCCGGTTGTACAAGTTGTCAGCGCAGTCCCAGTTGAAGATGTGATCGAGAATAGGAAATGCCGCCGCATCGCACGGACGAACCGCCAGTAATAGCTGGGGAGCGTCTGTCTCAGGCTCTTCCACCAGTTTCACATCGTGTCCCTCGATGCGATAGGCGTAAAGCGTCTCCGTCTTGGGGAAGAGGAATTCCTTGGCCGAGTTGGCGGGATGGATGAATCCGTCGAGCAGCAAGTCGGCGGAATTCTTGAGCGGGAGGTAGAGGACGCGACCGCCGGCGCGCTGCGGACCGGCTACGCGAACTCCTTGTCCAATCCATTCCGCGGCGAGCTGGCGCAATTTTTCGGAAGAGATGATTTCGCTCACCGGATGAACTCCTCATGATCGGCCGGAGCCCAGGAGCCGATGGGTGATTCAGCCTTGGGATCGCCAACCACGTTGAAGCCAAACTGCTGGTCCACAGCCCGATGGACGGCCATATTCAACAGCCGCAGATCAATTCCTACGGGACAGGCGTGATTACAGGCGCCGCAGCCTACGCAACGGCCCGCCAGGTGGAAGGCCCGCGTGATGTGCCAGGCGAAGTTGCCTATGGACGTTGGCGCAGTATCGATCACCACGGGGCGATTCTTGTCCGCCACACAGCGCTCGCAGTAGCACATGGGGCAGACCTGACGGCAGGCATAGCAGCGGGTGCAGCGGGCGAACTCGGCTGCCCACCAAGCCATTCGCGCGTCCGGAGGCAACGCCAGCAACGCATCGAGATCAGCGAAGCTCCCGTGGCCAGGCTCGCCGATGGGGATGGTCTTTACCGCGCCGCTTTCGATCTGCGACTCACGTTCGAGCACGACCAGAGCGCCCGCGTCCATCGGCTTGGTCAAGATAGCGACGCGTCCCATGGCGCGGACTTCTTTTTTCGCCAGATAAGTCGCCAGATTCAGCCTGGTATCTTCACAGGTGATGCGGTCGACGTCTACCGGGCGTCTGACGAATACCGGGCCGGATGAGCCGTAGCCGATGACGACATCGACCTCTTTTGCTTCCAGTAGTTCGCGCGCGCGCTGCCGGGCAGGTTCCGGATCGAAGTGGTTCTTCTGGACTTCACGTCCCGGGCCGGAGGATGGAGCGGGTGGAACGGGATATTCGTACGGACCCAACTGGCGGGTTTCCTCAACGACTTGCTTGACCGTCTGTTGAAATTTGCGTGACTCGGCGGCCGAGATCCAGGCAAAGTGCAGACGCCGCATATCGAAGCCCAGTACTTCGAGTAGAGGCCGGAACAGCATCCAGCGGCGGCGCGCATGATAGTTGCCGGTGTTGTAGTGGCAGTCGCCGGGATGGCATCCCGAGACCAGTATCGCGTCGGCGCCAATTTCGAAAGCCTTGATCAGCAAATTAAAGTCGATACGTCCGGAGCAGGGCAGCCGCACGATCCGCACGTTGGCGGGGTACTCCAGACGGGTGGTGCCAGCCAAGTCCGCACCCAGGTAGGTACACCAGTTGCAGACGAAGGCGACAATCCGCGGTTCGAAGACCTCGCTCATGCCAGCGCCTCCACCATCGAATAGATCTCCTGTTCGGTGAAGCCGGCCAGATCCATGCTCTTCGACGGACACACGGCAACGCACGTCCCACACCCCATACACAATCCGGGGTTCACCCGCGCGGTTCGCTTGATGAGGTCACCGTTGCGGGCGCGAATCTCGGCCCGTTCGATGGCGTGGTA
Source organism: Candidatus Korobacteraceae bacterium (assembly GCA_049695855.1). Classification (GTDB taxonomy): domain Bacteria; phylum Acidobacteriota; class Terriglobia; order Terriglobales; family Acidobacteriaceae; genus Bog-257. The sequence goes on from JBAVSY010000065.1 coordinate 68,818, forward strand.
CGGACAGGCTCCCATGCAGCGGAAGCAGGCCGCACACATGCGCTCATTCACACCGGCAATTTCGGGTTCGCGAGTCAGCGCTTCGTTGGCGAAGGTCAACTGCACTTTCGAAGCTGCTGCCGAGGCTTGTGCCACCGACTCGGGAATGTCTTTCGGACTATGACAAGCGCCAGCAATGAAGACGCCGCCGGTATTGGTTTCGACGGGCCGAAGCTTGGGGTGGGACTCCATCAGGAATCCGAACTCGTCGTAACCCACATTGAGCTTGCGCGCCAGGTCTTGCACGCCGTCGGCCGGACGCATCGCCGATGCCAGCACCACCAGATCGGCTTCGACCGTTAACGGCATTCCAGAAAGCGTGTCAGCGCCACGAACGATCAGCTTTCCATTCTCTTCGGTAATCTTCGAAACCCGGCCGCGATAGTAGCGCGCACCATCCTGCTCAATGGCACGCCGCACGAACTCGTCATAGCCTTTGCCCCCGGAGCGGATGTCCATGTAGAAAACATGGGCCTGGCCCTCATGCACCTTGTGTTTATAGAGCATGGCGTGCTTGGCGGTATACATGCAACAGATCTTGGAACAGTAGGGAAGTCCCTTGGCATTGTCGCGCGAGCCCACGCAGGCGATGAACACTACGTTCTTTGGTACGGTGCCGTCGGATGGACGTCGCACTTCCCCGTTGGTAGGCCCCGAGGCAGACAGCAGGCGCTCGAATTGCAACGAGTCGATGACGTCTTTGTATTTGCCGTAGCCATATTCCCCGTAGCCGTGCAGCTTGTCAGAAGGCTGTTCTTTGCCGATGCTGTAAAGTTTGTAGCCAGTGGCGATCACTACAGCGCCAACCTTCTCTTCGATCAGCCGGTCTTCGTCTTTGAAGCTGATAGCGCCGGTGGGACACTTCTTCTCGCAGAGGCCGCAGCCGTTGCGAACCAGCTTGGCGCAGACTTTGCTGTCGATAACCGGCCGCGCCGGCACAGCCTGCGGGAACGGTACGTAGATAGCCCGGCGGAATCCCATGCCGTACTCGAATTCGCTGGGAATCTTCTTCAGCGGACAAACGTTCCAGCATTCGCCGCAACCGGTGCATTTGGCAATGTCGACGTAGCGCGCCTTGTTGCGGATGGTGATGGTGAAGTTTCCTATAAAGCCGTCAACCGCTTCCACTTCGGAATAGGTATAGAGCTTGATGCGGGGGTGCTGGCCCACCTCGACCATGCGCGGCGTCAGGATGCACTGCGAGCAATCGAGGGTGGGAAAAGTTTCGGACAGGCCGGCCATCTTACCGCCAATGGAAGGCTCGCGCTCCACCAGCACAACTTCGTAGCCACCGTCGGCGATATCCAGCGCAGCCTGAATTCCGGCAACGCCCGCACCAATCACCAGCGCCCGCCGGGTGACAGGAACTTTGATGGGAACCAGCGGGTCGTTGTGGCGCACCTTCTCCACCGACATGCGCACCAGTTCGGCAGCTTTCGCAGTGGCCTGTTCGCGATCAGGATGCACCCAGGAGCAATGCTCGCGAATGTTGGCCATCTCCACCAGGTAGGGATTGATGCCGGCGCGTTCAGCGGCCTTGCGAAAAGTCTTCAGGTGCATGTGCGGGGAACAGGAGGCCACCACGATGCGATCGAGCCGTTCGCTGGCAATCTTTTCGCGCAACAGCGACTGGCCGGGATCGGAGCACATGTATTTGTAATCCAGCGCGCAACGCACTCCCGGAATCTGGGCAGAGAGTTCCGCTACCTTGGCCACATCGACCGTGCGGGCAATGTTCTCGCCACACCAGCAAAGGAAGACGCCTATGCGGGCCACGAGACCTCCATGAAATGACGGTCGATACCCAATTCCTCTGGCGTGAGACCCATCGCCAGGCCGACCAGGTCGGAAAGATAGTAGACAGGCATGGGCGCCGTTCCGTGACGCCGTGATACGGCGGGCTGTTTCATATCGAGGTTCACATGGCACATGGGGCAGGCCACCACCAGACAATTTGCGCCGTGGGCCTGCGCGTTTTCCAGGATGCGGTGGCAAAGCTCCAAGACGGTCTCCTCATCCGCCATGGTCATACCCGCGCCGCAACATTCGGTCTTGAAGTTCCAGTCGACGGTCTTGACGCCCAGCGCTCGCAGCAGCGTCTCCATGGATTGCGGCTGCTCTGGATCGTCGAAGTTGACGATCTGCGGCGGCCGAGTCAGCAGGCATCCGTAGTAACAGGCGGCCTGGATAGACTCCTGTTTGGTAGTCACTGCGGAGGCAAGGGTATCCAGCCCTACCCTCTGGAATATTTCGATCAGGTTGAGGACGCGGGTGGTGCCTTGTAAAGGCAATTCCACGATGTTACTGAGTTGGGCGCGCGTATCCGCGTCCTTAATATCCGCCGAGACTTTCAGTAATTGCATGGAACATAGCGGGCATGGCGCCAGCAACTCGTCAAGCGATTGCTGCTCGGCCAGCGCTAGATTGCGAGCTGGCAATGCCTGCGACAGTTTGTGATTCAAAGAATGGGCCGCTGTCGCGCCGCAGCACATCCAGTCCTGAATCTCAGCCAGTTCGACATCCAGGCGGCCCAGGCAGGCGCGCAACGACTGCTCGTAGTCGTTGGAGGAACCGTGTAACGCGCAGCCAGGGTAGTAGCCAACTTTCACGTCGCACCTCCGTCGCACTTCTGGAAAATGCGCGCGACTACGGCGCGGTCCCGTACGCGTTCAGCTTTAAGGTGGAGCTTGCCGCGCTTGCGAAGTTGCGGTGCCAGCGATGCATCCTGAAAGAGCGGTTCGATGGCGTGGTCGTGACGAAAGGCTCGCAGTTTGAACGAAGCTGTCAGCTCCAATTCGTTGAGCCGGCCATTGCGCCGGATGTTGTCCAGGAAAGCCTGTTGGAAAGCTACGATACGCCGCCGGGCGGGGGCCACGGTGTCTTGCGCAATGGCTTCCTGGCGAAGAACATCTAAAATATACGCGCAGTCGACACTCTGCGGGCAGCGGGCCGAACAGGTCTGGCAGGCCACACAATCCCAAATCGATTGCGCGGCCAGGGCGCGATCTTCTTCGCCCAGTTGCAGCCAGCGCAGGAGGCGAGTGGGAGGCGCATCCATGGGCGCAGCGCGGGGACATCCTGCCGTGCACTTGCCACACTGATAGCAAGATGCCAACTGGCTCCCAACTTTATTTTGCAGCAGGGAAGGGACGGGATCGGGTTGCCCTACGGGAGTGCCCAAGTCGAGATCTCCTCGAATCCGAGAAATTCTCAAAACTGAGCATATGATATCCTCATGGGTCGAGGATGCCGAGCCTTGTTATCACACAGCTGCGTGACAGGCTTTCAGACGATGGCGCGACGGAGGTCATTCCGGATTCCTTTAGCCTCGTCTAACCTGTCCCAGAACCCTCTCCTCGACAGCGCGAAGTGATTCAGCTATTGGCAGAAGGACGCTCCGTGAAAGAAGTCGCCGACGCGTTGAGGATCAGTCAGAACTACCTTATAGACAGGTCCATCGGACCAGCCCAGCGCGAAAATGTCGGCCCAGGATCTGGCGAATCAGGTCAACAATCCGGCAGCCCCACTCAGCTTCGTTCAGTTTCGTAACATATTCGACCCCAGCACATACGGAGCGAACGGGTTTGCGGGCCGTTTCGATACAGCCCTAAGCTTCTGACCAGTTGTCGGGGATAGCTCCCCAGTATTCGCACGATACCAACCGCTGGCTCTCTAGTCAGCACGCAGGGCTTCGGTCACGTCCACATGTGCAGCGCGTGCTGCCGGAAACATGGACGCGATAATTGCGGCGACCAATAGCACGATGACCGCAGCAATCACCGGCCACGCGCTCGGCATCTCGAGCGACGGGAAATAACTGCTGGCCACCCGTGCTAACCCGTAACCCAGGATTGAGCCTGCGACAATGCCGGCTAGGGCCATCACCGCGCCTTCGGTGACTACACCCATCAGCAAGTGTCTGGGCTGCGCTCCCACCGCCAGCCGGATACCGAACTCGCGGGTGCGTCCGCTGACCGAGAATGCCAGCACACCGGCGACACCGACCACAGCAATTGCCAGCGCCAACCCAGCCAGGCCACTGAAGACCAGCGTATTCAACCGGTCGGGCGTCAGCACTTCGGCGCGAATGTCTTCCAGCGTGGCCGCCTTCTCCACCGGCTGTTCCGAAGACAGGCCGCGGATGATGCGCGTCAGCGGGATGATCAAGGCATGAGGATCGGAGCGGGTATGGACGAACAGCCGGCCGCCGAACAGCGGCAGCTCCTTGCTGGTATCGTCGGGAACCTGGCCAAAGGGATGATAGATCGTGAGCTCCGGTCCCGGTTGGATATGCTCGTCGTCCACATCGGCGACAACTCCAACAATGCGGCGTGGTTCGGGGCTGATGTAGACGAACTTCAACACCGGGTCGGTCCACATGATGTGCCGGTTGATCGGGTCTTGGCCGGGAAACATGCGCTGCGCCGCGCTCTGGCTCAGGATGACTACCGGCTCACCGCCGCGCCGGTCGTTGTCGTTGAAGTCGCGGCCGGCGATGAGCGGCACTCCCAGCGACGCGAAGAATCCCGGCGACACCACCCGAAGCTGCGCCATCGGGTCTTCTTCATGATTGCCTTTGACGTGGCCCTCGCCGGTGAATTGCAAGCCGGGACCGAAGTTGCCGGCGTCACGCCACGGGACAGTGGTGCCTAATGCGACGCGGTCCACCCCCGGCAATTCGCTGATGCGTTGAATCACCTGGCGGTAGAAATTGATGATGTCCTGGGAAGTTTTTCCATACGACATGACCGGCACGTTCACCGCCAGGACACGATGCATGTCGAAGCCGGTCTGCGTTTCCTGAAGCGTAATCAAGGTCTTGACCAGGATGCTGGCGCCGGCCAGCAACAGGAAGGAAGCCGCAATCTGGGTGATGGCGAAGATCCGTAGCCGGCGGCTGGTGCCGCTGCTGATGCGGACGCTACTGCTGCTGCTGGCCAGCCCGATTCCTCCCGACGACTCCAGCGACGGAAGGCGCGGCACAAACGCCAGCAGTACCGCAGAGATCACGGCCAGCGCCGCGCCCACCCATAGCACGCTCATATCAACCCGCAGATCGAGGGCGCGCACAGAAAAACGCGAGGCATATCGCGCCAGAACGGCCACCATCGGCTGCGCACTGAGAATGCCCAGCAGCGCTCCCGCCACCGACAGCAGCAAGCTTTCCGCCAGCAGCGTTCGCCGCAACGCGGCGGTGGTTGCCCCCAGCGCGGCGCGAATCGCCAGCTCGCCCTCGCGGCGCACCGAGCGTGCCAGAATCAGATTGGCGACATTCGAACACGCAATGATAAAGATGAGACCGGATGCAGCCAGCAGTATCCAGAGAATCGTCTTTGCGCCTGACGTGATCTGGTCGCGTAGCATCACCGCATCGATCTGGTAGTGTGCGCTTGCCGGGTAAGCTTCGGGATGCGCGCGCACCATCGCCGCATAATCGGTGCGCAGCTCGGCGCGGGCCTGGTCAAGCTTGGCGCCGGGCGCCAGGCGACCGAACAGCTCGGTCATGCGGTGCACGCGCCCGGTGACCATGGTCGCCGAAAGGTGATGCGGACTGGTCACCACATTGACCAGGATCTCGGTCTGCGACGGATACTGCACCGACGGCTCCAGCACGCCGACAATGGTGGCCGTACGCGGATCAAGCCGTATGGTCCTGCCGATCACGGTTGGATCGCCCTTCAGCGAGTCCTTCCAGAAACGATAGGTCAGCACGCAGGCGCCGGCTGCATTGGGACCATCGTCGTGCTGATCGAGCAGCCTGCCCAGCACCGGGCGCAGTCCCATAACCTCGAAATAGGATCCGTCGACTACTCCGGCGCGCACCTCGCGCGGCTCGCCCAGCCCGACCATAGTGAAGCCAATCTCGGAGAACTCGCCAAACGAGCCGACCGACTTTACGCTTGCTTTCAGGTCCAGGACCTCCGGCACCGAAAAGGCCTCATCTTCGACGCCGTATCCCGGCGCATCCTGCCGGATGTAGATAAGCCGGTCCTCACCGCGGTTGACCAGCGGCCGCAGCAGAACGCCGCGCACCAGGCTGAAGATGGCGGCATTGGCGCCAATTCCCAGCGCCAAAGTCACGATCACCGTGATCGACAGGCCTTGGCTGCGCCACAGCGACCTGAGCGCTACTTTCAGGTCCTGAAGAATCAAATCCGTTCTGACTGTCATGGTGCGTTCTCCGGGATGCTGCTGCGTCATGGTTTTGAAGGGGCACGGCTTCAGCCGTGCCGTAAGCCTCGCCAAACCACGAGGGCTTTAGCCTCTGAGGCAATACTCGAGACTTAATCAGTGTTCTGCCGCCGCCGCTGCTCACTTGCCTTCATGATTTCGCTCATGTCCCCCACCGGCCGAATCTCGAAAATGCTGCCGTACTTCAGGGCCGGATGCTGTGCTATGAGCTGTACCGCATGATTCATGTCCCGCGCTTCAAGCACGAGAATGCCGCCGAGTTGTTCCTTGGTTTCCACATAGGGACCGTCCGTAGTTGCGACTTTGCCGTTCTTCCAATACAGGGTCAAAGCGGTTTCCGCAGGCTGCAACGCTTCTCCAGCAGCAAAATTCCCGTTGGCGCGAAGATGGTCGTCGTATTCAAAACAGGTGTCGAACATGGCGTTTTGCTCGCCCTCGGTCATGGCTTCGTGGTGGGCTTTGTCGTAGTATCCCAAACAGATGTATTTCATTGTTCTTCTCCTCGCTCTTCTTCTCTGGGGAAATCCGGCAGCAGGTCACTGTTTCACGTAACGAAGCGCAACACATCCCGACCTAAAATTCTTTGACTCAAGAAGTTTTAATCGTAATTTCTCTTGCAGGTTGATACCTTCAAACAACCGTCTTCCTTCTCCTACGACGATCGGGTGAACCAAAAAATGATACTCGTCAATCAGACCAAGCTCTGCAAGTTGTGAAGGAATGGTTACACCACCGGTAAGAATAGTTTTGCCTGGTTCTTGTTTCAATTTAAGTACTTCGTCGCGAAGGTTTGTACGAACAATTCGCGTTTTCTCCCCTTCAGGGCTGTCTAATGATTTTGAGAAAACAATGATTTTGTTGACGGCGTCAAATGCCTGGGCAAATTCGTAATCTGGTTTTGTCTGCTCGGAAGGGTCTTTCGCCACATCGGGCCAATAAGGGACCATCAATTGATAAGTTTTGCGCCCGTAGAGGAATGTGTCAGCATCTCGCGTGAGGCGCAAAACATACTCAAACGTTTCTTCATCGGGATTGAATTTGGTATGGTCGCAGCAGCCATCTAAGGTTGTGTTGATTGCGAAGATTACATTTCTCATTGGATTGTCCCGGCTCCTTTGTATGCATCCATGCTGAGAGTTTAAGAGTGTGAACCGCCCCGCTTCTCAGCGACAAACGGTACTAGAGGTTTCGGGTCACAGCCTTGCGTGCTGGATCGTTCATCCTATAGTCGTCGCGCGCGGGGAAAATCGACAGCCGAGGAAATTTTTTATTGCAACCTCCCTCAGTCGCCTTGGTCTACACGGATTTGGAGCTATCCGGGTCATCGTCGTCCGCCCGCCCGAGCCCAGGGAGATAGCGGCCGAAGTTCAATTCGAAGTCGCTGGGAACGCCGTAACCGATATTACGGAGCTTGGCACGGCGCACCTGCGCACCGGGCAAGGCCAGCAGTGGGAAGAACAGGTCGATGCTCGACTGAATCTCGGCAGCTGTCGGCGTCCCGAAGCGATTGATCTGGGCCTTCGCCGCGGCTAGGGTTTTACGGTCGAATGAGGCCACCCGCCGGGCGAGCGTATCGACAAACGAGTCGAGCTCGCCATCGTCCAGCGTGCGGTTCACCCAGCCATAGCGCTCGGCGATATCGGCATCGAAGTCGTCGGCGCTGAGCACGATCTCAAGGGCGCGCGAGCGGCCAACCAAACGCGGGAGCCATTCCAGCGCGCCGCCGCCCGGAACCAGTCCGACGCCGACCTCGGGATTGCCGAACAGGGCGTTTTGCCGGCTGGCAAAACGCATGTCGCAGGCCAGCACGAACTCGTTACCGATGCCGCGGGTGCGGCCGCGAACCTTGGCAATGCTCACCACCGGCGCGGACGAGAGGCGCAGCACAAAGTCGCGCCAAAGGCCCAGCACCTCCGGCCGTTCCGCGGCCTTGGCTACGTCGAGATGGGCGATAAAGAAATCCGGATTCGCCGACTGGAACACCACGACCTTCACCGACGGGTCCGCCTCGAGCTCGGTCATTAGCGCTGCCAATTCGACGATGGTTGAGGGAACAAACATGTTGATGGGTGGGTTGTTGAAGGTAACTCGCCACAGGCTTGCACTCTCGCGCGCAATCGATAGTTGCTGCGGTGTCATCTTGAGAGTCTCCTTGATTGAATTTGGCGGGTGGCGCAGATTCAACGATCTTTGCCTGAATCGTTGCCAGTGAGGGTGCCCCATCCCTGCGTCTTTTGCAAGAGCGGCTGGGTGGCCCAGGTCTCGCGGTTTCGAGACCTGGGGATTTCATGATCGATCACCCCCCACAATGTGCTCTGAATCACAGCGCGGAGGTGGCGCTGGGGCAGCTTCCGCGCTTACGCCTACCAGGAGGCAGGGCCGGTTCGACTGAGTGACGACCTTCCCCGGGGATACATCGTACTCACCCAGGTCTCGAACACCGCGAGACCTGGGCCACCCGGCCCGGCCGATTTTTTCGCGTTGCTCCAAATCAGTGCGATTACGCCATCGTGGTCTGGCGAGACTGTGGACTGAAAAGTGTGTTGCAAGATGTTCCGAAATTCAGTTGAGGTTTTCTCGTTTGGGAGGTCACCGATCTTCTTTCCCATTCTGTCGTAGGCTTCGACCAGAACTTCTCCGTCAATCACTTTCATCAGGAGGGCGGGCGGCCCAGCCTACCATCCTGAGGGTGCCCCATCCAAGCTGGGTTTGCTTGGGTGGGGTTTTCGCGGGCTGTGCCAGCCTGTTTTATGAACCGTGAAAGTCAAAATCCCCACCCAACCAAAAGAAGGTTGGATGGGGCACCCGATGTTCAATTGTCTAGCAGAGTTCTTGCCTGGGCCACCCGCCGGAAGGCATACAAACCCTCGATGTGCAGGGTATCCAGTGCAGAGAGAACAACATCAGGATTGACGGTCATCGCCATCACCGTTGTGTCAGGAGCGCCCTGAAACAGATAGAGATCACACACGTTCAGGCTTGGGTCCTCTTTCGCAAGTTTGGTATCGAAATGATGCGACATAGATTTTCCTCTCTGGGCGGGTGGCCCAGCCTATCATCCTGAGGATGCCTCATCCAAGCCGGGTTTGCTTGGGTGGGGTTTTCGCGGGCCGTGTCATGCCTGTTTTACGAACTATGAAAGTCAAAATCCCCACCCAACCAAAAGAAGGTTGGACGGGGCACCCGATGTTCATTTGCTCAGCAGGGTTCTTGCCGGGGCCACCCGCCGGCAAAGTTGTCACTTCGCGAAACTTCAGGTTGTGGGCGCTCCAATCGTTTAGACAGACGGGACGGGTGGCCCAGGTCTCGCGGTTTTCGAGACGCGGGTGGCCCCTTACTATCCTGAGGGTGCCCCATCCAAGCCGGGTTTGCTTCGGTGGGGTTTTCGCGGGCCGTGTCATGCCTGTTTTACGAACTATGAAAGTCAAAATCCCCACCCAACCAAAAGAAGGTTGGATGGGGCACCCGATGTTCACCTGCTTAGTAGAGTTCTTGCCTGGGCCACCCGCAGATTGTTCTGTCACTATTTCAAGTAGCGAAGCGCAACACATCCTGATTTAAAAGTCTTTGACTCAACAAGTTTTAATTGTAGTTTCTCTTGCAGGTTGATACCTTCAAACAACCGTCTTCCTTCTCCTACGACTATCGGGTGAACCAAAAAATGATATTCGTCAATCAGACCAAGCTCTGCAAGTTGTGAAGGAATGGTTACACCACCGGTAAGAATATTTGTGCCTTGTTCTTGTTTCAATTTAAGTACTTCGTCGTGAAGGTTCGTACGAATGATTTTCGTTTTTTCCCCTTCAGGGCCGTCTAATGATTTTGAGAAAACAACAATTTTGTTGATGGCGTCAAATGCCTGGGCAAATTTGTAATCTGCTTTTGTCTGCTGGGAAGGGTCTTTCGCCACATCGGGCCAATAAGGAACCATCAATTGATAAGTTTTACGCCCATAGAGGAATGTGTCAGCATTTCGCGTGAGCTGCGTAAAATACTCAAACGTTTCTTCATTGGGAGTGAACTTGGTATGGTCGCAGCAGCCATCAATGCTAATGTTGATTGCGAAGATCACATTTCTCATTTGATTGTCCTCTCTTGTGCACTAGCGCTTATGCGCCCTTTGCACAATTCGGTTTAGCGACCTTCGGTTCCATCTGACCACCGTTCGACAGGAATCACGAATTGCGTCAGGTGCTCCACGGGGTCGCTCAGACCAACGACAGGCGAACCCGGCAGATTCGCTCCCCAGCTGGCAAGGTCGGTGTCCGAATAAAAAAACATGAGGTGGGAAGGCCAATGGGGTGCGCTGTCGCCGCCGTATCCCTGCTTCGACATCATGTAGCACATCGCCCCGGATTCCATCGGCGGCAGTTCTCTTTTGGCGATGGCGGCGGCGATGGCCTCGTTAACCTGATCTAACGTGTGTCCCGCCAAAGCCAGCTCGGTGATCTTGGTGATGCGCAGAAGGTAGGAACGCGCGGCTGCCGCGTTAACACACATGGGAACCCGCACTTTCGGATTCCAAAAGTCAGGATCGGGCGCGGAAGTCCACCCCCGTCCCACGATACACACGAAACCGTTCTTGCCTTTGACCGCGGTTTCGAAACCATGGCGTCCCAGAATCAGTACGTCTGCATTGCGTGAAATGGACTCCGGTGCAGCACTTCGCGCCAGGGCGATTTCCGCGGCTCGGTCGGCCATGAGGTACTGGTCCACCGGCACCATCTTCGCATACGGTGTTGCGGGAGACGCTGTTGCGGCCTGCGCCATCGCCTGATATGCCGTACCGAGCACAACCAGCAGTGCGAAACTCTTGATTGCGATTGCGCCAACCTTCTTCTTCCGCATTGTTTTCCTCCTGAGAGTGGGCCTTCTCTGTCAGGCTTCCAGCTTCTCTGCTAAACAGCTTTGCCAGTGGCGAATGCTTTGCGCAGCGCAGACTTCCAGCTCGCGCTGAATTGTTTGGAGGCTGCGGCGTCGGGCACGAGGAGATCGAATCCGTGGAAAGCGCCAGGCATGACCAGCAGCTCGGTTGCGACTCCGGCGTGGACGAGCCGGAGCGCGTACTCCATGTCTTCTTCGACGAACAGGTCGATGGAACCGACACCGATCCAGGCAGGCGGCAGGCCGGCGACGCTGGCTACCCGCGCGGGTACGGCGGCTACCGGCACCTGGGACGAGCCTGCTGGAACGCCGAGCAGCGAGTTCCAAGCAAGACGATTGGCGCTCGCAGTCCACATAAAGTGGCCAATGGCGGGCGGCGCTGCACGTGTGCTGCCCGTCCGGTCGTCCAGCACGGGGTAAATGAGCAACTGGAAGACGATGGGAACTTCGTTGCGGTCGCGCGCGTGAATCGCGAGGCTCGCTGCGTGGTAGCCGCCCGCGCTCTCACCGCCCACGGCAATTCTGGAACGATCAATGCCGATCTCCTCCGCATGGGCGTGAACCCATTTCAGCGCCGCGTAATTGTCTTCAAGCGAGCCGGGATAGCGCGTCTCCGGAGCCAGCCGATAGTCGACCGAGACGACGACGCAGTGGCAATCCGTCGCGATCCCTTGCAGCTGGGGCATCAACATGGGATCGGTCATCATGAAGCCGCCGCCATGCATGTGAAGCAACACCGGCTTGCCCTTCTCCGACGGCGCAGGATCAACCACCCACAGACGAACCTCGGGTGCTCCTGGCGGCCCGGGGATATGCCGCTCCACGGGCTGCGGCGCGGGAGCAGGCAACGGGGGCATGCCAGGCATTTGCCGGAACTTGATGGCCATCTCCAGTGAGAGGTCAACGGCTGGGAACTGCTTGAGTACCGGAAGAAGTTCCGGATCGACGAAGGAATATGGGTCTGCAATCGCCGGCGAAGGTGCGGAGCGCGAGGCTTGCTCAGCCTCCGCCAGCGTAGCAGCAGGCGCGAGTCCCATAGCCAGACCAAAGCCGGCAGTGCGGATAGCGAAATCGCGACGAGTGAGTTGATTGCTCATTGGAGTTGGTCAAGACGGTGCATATTCCGAAGATCGCGGCGGCCAGATTATTTCGTTGCTCCCTTCGGGTCCGGCTTGAAAAGAATCTCGCGCACCTCGCTCGACGCGCGGCAGGCGACGGCGCCCTTGCGCGCCCACGCCAGCGCCTCGTCCATGTCAGCGGCTTCCAGTATCCAAAAACCGCCCATGTGCTCCTTGGTCTCGGTGTACGGCCCGTCGGTAACAGACACCTTGCCGTCGGGCTGGGCCCGCAGCGACTTGGCGTTGCCAGCCGGGGAAAGGCCGCAGGCGAACTTACGGGCGCCGGCAGCAATCATTTCGCGGTTGAGCGCGTGGATATTCTCGATCATCGCTCCGGTTTCGACGGACGGGTCGTAGTCGTCGGGGTGGTAGACAGCAACTAGATACTGCGGCATGACTTCTCCTTATTCGGTGGCGGCCACATAGGCGTCCTACGGGCATCGCGAAATCGACAAAGCACAGAGAGTTCTTACTACTGGCGCATCTCAGCGGCGACGTCGTCGCCAAACTTCTCTTGGATATACTTTTGGGTTTCGGGATCGAAGTCGGTTAAGTCAAACATCCGGCGAACTTCGACCATTTCGTTATCCGTTCCGGGGATGCGCGAGGCCCATTCGAGCGCCTCTTCGCGCGACTTTACCTGGATGATCCAGTAGCCGCCGACCACTTCCTTGGCTTCGGTAAACGGGCCATCGGTAACTTTCGATTTTCCGTTTTTGAAGGTGACGCGCGCGCTCATGGTCGCGGGCGGGGTCAGCCCGTCGAGCGCCAGGAGCACGCCGGCTTTCCCTAGTTCCTCGTTGTACTTGCCCATTTCCTCCATGCCTTTGAGGTCGGGTACCCAGCCGGGTTTTGCGGTTTCGTAAACTTTCGGAAACATGATCATCATGAAGCGCATTTTCTTCTCCTTGAGGGTTGTGCGGACACCGTATCAGGGCCGCTACTTTTATATAAGAACTCGGACCGCGCTGGACCTGGAAAGTTGCGAGGCGCAGGGTGCGCGGTGCGGCTCCACTTGTTAGTCGAACAGGGTGACCGGGAATCGACACGCGATTTGCGAATTTTTCGCGTAGCGTATCGCCCCGGAAACACTTTCTGGCGGGCCGCTTGCCCTGCCTTCACCATATAGTCGAACAGCCGGAACGGAATTCGACCAATGGTCCAAGAAATTTTGCTTTTTATTTCAGCTGCCGAGTCCGCTCTTGCAGGAATTGCCGCTTGGGTTCCTGTTGGGTCAGGGCCAGAGCTTTCTCATAAGAGGACCGGGGGAACTGGGGACAGACCGGACGTTCGCCGATCTTCGCCCGTCGAAAAGGTGGGTAACGTTCCGTCTGTCCCCGGCTTTTCTGGTTTATGTATAATCCGCCGATGCAAGGAACGGTGGAGCACAATTGCGCTCGGCTCGCTGTTGCTCATCCCGACCCGCTCTTGAACAGAATCGCATCGCAAATGTCAGGAGCTTGCGAGCATGCCCCCTCCTAGGCATCCAAAGATCTACCATATCGTCCATGTGGATCGATTGCCATCCATCGTGGCGGATGGCCACCTTTGGTGCGACGCAGAGGTGGTCCGCAGGGCGCCCCCGGGAACCACAATTGGCATGAACAACATCAAACAACGGCGACTCATTGAGCTTACTCTGAGCAGTCATCCGGATCTACACGTTGGCGATTGCGTGCCATTTTACTTTTGTCCGCGCTCGGTCATGCTTTACCTGATGTATCAGGGCAACCATCCCGACCTGGTGTACCGGGGCGGGCAAGACCCAATCATCCATCTAGAGGCGGATCTACATGCAGTTGTTGATTGGGCCAACCAAGAAGGAAGGCGCTGGGCATTTACCTTGTCGAACGCAGGTTCCTACTTTTTTGAAGACCGCTCTGATTTGTCGCAACTCAACGAGATCGATTGGGATGCCGTCGAAGCACGGCAGTGGCAGAACCGCAAAGAGGGCAAGCAAGCCGAGTTCTTGTTAGAACAGAGTTTCCCTTTTCAACTCGTCGAGCGCCTTGGAGTTCGTTCACGGACTCAATATCAGCAGGTAGTCAACACGTTACCAGTCGGTGGCCATCAACCAAATGTTGAGATTTGTACGGACTGGTACTACTAAAATGATGGAGAGGCTCCTCATGATCGAATTCCGCAGCGGCGACATCCTGAAGGACGAATCAGAGGCGCTCGTCAACACAGTGAATTGCGTCGGGATCATGGGTCGTGGCATGGCCTTACAGTTCAAGGACGCCTATCCCGACAACTTCAAATTCTATGCGGCAGCTTGCCAGCGCGGTGAAGTCCAGCCGGGGCGAATGCTGGTGTTCGAAACAGGAAGGCTCGCGCCGCCACGCTACATCATTAACTTCCCGACCAAGCGTCATTGGCGCGGCAAAAGCCGGATCGATGATATCCAGAGTGGTTTGAAGGCTTTGGTAGAAGAGGTTCGTGCTCGTGGCATCCGGTCAATTGCCATTCCACCGTTGGGCAGTGGATTGGGTGGGCTCGATTGGGCGGTCGTCAGACCGCATATCGAGGACGCCGCAAAAGAGCTTGCCGATGTTCGAATCGGAGTTTACGAACCGAAAGGGGCTCCGGCCTCCGATATCATGGCGCATAGCCGCTCAGTGCCCACTATGACAGCCGGGCGAGCCGCACTCGTGGAGTTGGTTCACCGCTACTTGGCTGGCCTGCTCGACCCTTACGTCACACTGCTGGAAGTGCATAAGCTCATGTATTTCATGCAGGAAGCCGGTGAGCCACTGCGGCTTCGATTTACGCAAGCACCGTACGGCCCTTACGCAGAGAACCTTCGCCATGTGCTGCATGCTATCGAAGGACATCTGATTTCGGGTTATGCCGATGGCGGTGACACCCCGGACAAGCAGTTAAGCCTGGTACCGGGAGCCATTCAGGACGCCGCCGCGTTCCTTTCCAAACATGCTGATTCCCGCGGGCGCTTCGATAAAGTTGCCGCCCTGGTGGAGGGATTCGAGTCTCCTTTTGGGCTAGAACTGCTGTCTACAGTACATTGGGTCATGAAGCATGAATCGGTGACGACACTCGATGACGCGATTGAGCGCACCTATGCGTGGAACGAACGCAAGCGCCAGTTCACGCGGCGCCAGATTGGCATAGCGGTGGATGTGCTATCGGCGCAGGGGTGGACGGTGCGGCCGAAAATGGAGACCAAAACTGAAGCCTGACCTGGGCTACTAGCGTAACTGCCACCGAATCCGCCTGCGACCTTTGCCGTGGGCAAGAAACCTGGCGGGTGGCCCAGCCTACCATCCTGAGGGTGCCCCATCCAAGCCGGGGTTGCTTGGGTGGGGGTTTTGCGGGATGGGCGATGGCAGTTTTGCAAGCTACCACTCTCCTCTCGAAGTGAAGGTCAAAATCCCCACCCAACCAAAAGAAGGTTGGATGGGGCACCCGCTCAAGGAGCCATGGTCTTCGCGCTGTGATTTAGCGCACATTGCGGAAGTGAGCGATGACGAAAATCCCCGGGTCTCGAAAACCGCGAGACCCTTCGATGAGCTCAGGGCAGGCTCCGGGGCACCCGCGAAAATCCCCAGGTCTCGAAAAGCGCGAGACCTGGGCCACCCGGCGGACCTCGCATTTTCTCCAGCGACGCGCCACCGGACATTTTTTATTTCAACTGCCGAATCCGCTCTTGCAGGAATTGCTGCTCGGGTTCCTGTTGAGTCAGCGCCAGCGCCTTCTCATAAGACACCCGAGCCTCGGCGGTCCTGCCGAGCCTGCGGTACATGTCGGCACGGGCGGAATGCGCCAGGTAATAATTTGCCAATTCGCCATGTTGCAACGCCGCGTCGATCTGCGCCAGGCCGGCCTCTGGACCATCGCGCATGGCAATGGCCACGGCACGATTGAGCTCTACAACTGGCGAAGGCTGAATTCGTAGCAATTGGTCGTAAAGCGCAACAATCTGCCGCCAGTCGGTCGCAGCCACCGATTCCGCCTCCGCATGAACCGCCGCAATCGCAGCCTGCAGTGTGTAAGAGCCGAAGCGGCGGGACGTCATACGATACCCCAGGGCTTTCTCCAGCAATGCCACTCCCTCCGCGATCTGCTGCCGGTTCCACAGCGAGCGATCCTGGTTCTCCAGCAAAATCAGCTCTCCGGTGGGAGAGGTTCTGGCGGCGCGACGCGATTCCTGTAGCAACATCAGGGAAAGCAGGCCCATCACTTCCGGCTCCGGTTGGAGTTCGGTCAGCAACCGGCCCAGTCGAATCGCCTCGCCGGTCAGCTCGGCCCGGGTTACCTCCGCTCCCGCCGCAGCCGAATAACCCTCGTTAAAGACGAGATAAATGACTTGAAGCACCGCGCCCAGTCGCTGCGGCAATTCCTGCGGCGTCGGGACTTCGTAGGGAATCCGGGTCTCGCGAATCTTTGCCTTGGCGCGCACGATGCGCTGCGCCAGGGTACGCGGAGTGGTGAGGAAGGCTTTTGCTATCTCCTCGGTGGTCAGCCCGCACACCTCACGCAAGGTGAGCGCAACGCGCGCTTCCGGCGCTAGAGAGGGATGACAGCAGGTAAAAATCAGGCGCAGCCGGTCATCCTCCAGGCTGTCCTCTTCATCGGACGTTTCCGCCGATCTCCCTTGCGCCTCGAGATATCGTACGAGCTCGTCTTGCGACGCATCGAATCTTGCCCGTCGACGCAGAGTATCAATAGCTTTGAATCGGGCCGTCGAAATCAGCCATGGACGCGGGTTGCCGGGCACGCCACTCCTCGGCCACAGGCTCAACGCAGCCGCAAAGGCTTCATGCATCGCTTCCTCGGCAAGATCAAGGTCTCCGAGCAGGCGCACCAGCGTAGCCAGAATCCTGCCCGATTCCGATCGGTAAAGAGTCTCAATGGTCCCGCTGATTTGTTCGGGCACAGGCGACGGCATCTACGTCAAACTAGCAAACGGAGCGGCTCGACACAACTGCGCTCGGGTTTTCCCTACCCACAATTCAGTGACCCACCACTGCGCTAATCGAGGGTTTGCCAAGAGACATCAGCATGGGTCCTCGTAAACACCTTTGCCGCCATGAAACTTCTGGCTTGCTAGCCATGGTGAGATTGAGACAAGTTGGGACAATGCCTATTGCCGCAAAGTCTCATTCGCATAAGCCGAGGAACGGCGGCACCCTCTGCGAAACCTCAGACAAACCGGCAGCTTGTTACGACGGTATATGTCTGCTCATGCTACGCGCTACCGACGGATGCTGGCGGTCGCTTTGAGGGAGTTAAGGCAATGAGGGCCAAGCCTATGACGCCGACAATCGCGAAGCCGATCAGATCACCGCGCAGGTCGTGGTATTGAATTCCTTGCACGATCATGACGCCGTCGTGAGCAAGGGTGGACCAGCCGGCGAAGAGGATGAGGCTGCGATGCTCGCGTGGCTCGCGAGCGGCGATTAGCAGGAAGACGCCAAGCGCGATATAGATGCTTAGGATCATCTGGTCCTGCCGGTTGATCGTCGTTGCGGTACCGTCTCGGAGAGCGCCGCTGAGCGGGTAAAGACCGGCCACGCAAGCTAATCCCGTTAATACCAAGAGGATCTTAAGAGCACGCTCTCGGATCATGTAAAGTCTCCGTTCTCAAGCACCCATGCGCCCAACGACTTTTCGTGCCGCCAAGAGAAACTAATGCATAGGAAAGAGCGGGCACCGGGGCGTTGCGTATCTTACATCAGGCCCCGACCCTATCGCCGGCGAACAGGTAAGTGGCGAAAACAGGCCATGGCGTAAACACCGCCCTTTTAGTGGCGGCGCTCCCTCTACCCACGGTTGCCCAGACCCAGCAAAATTGCCTGGTGACGAAAGTGACAAAAGTGACGCTTATTTCGAAATGTCATGTTGGTGTCACTCGCTCGAAGCACGCACGCGATCGCTCGCGTAGCGATGAGTAAAGTCCGCATCGCCTTGCGCTCGGCGGCCACGTCCACGCGAAACAATCCCCACACGATGCCTGCGCCGTCCTGAACCCGACGTTCCGTAGTTCAGTAGGGATGATCGGCGAGGAACTTGGCCTCGTCGGCGGGGTTCAGAGCTACAATTCGGAGCATGGGGAAAGCTGACAAAAGCTGACGGAAGTGACGCTATTTTTGAAATGTACAGTTAGCGTCAGCTTTGGGCGGCGCGTCGCACGAACCCCAACTGCACCGCCCCTGCAAGACAGCTTACTAAGCTTTAACCCTGAGTAGTAACCAGGGTAAGTGGCCTTCTTTGGTGGCACGTTGGTCTCATTGTGTTAGTCGCAGATCGAAGATAAGATACTGCGGATTTTCCGTCACAAGTTTGCAGCATAAAGCCACGCCACCGGCCATGGTCGCCGACGCTCTTGCTAAGAGAGGATCCCGCATGCGACCGAGAGGACTTTCCATTCCATTCACAGCTGTTCTGACGATCTTTAGCTTAGCCCTGTTTGCCACCAGTGGCTGGGCGGCTAGTCACCAGATCCTGCACAGCTTCAACCCCAACGGCTCGGACGCGGCTGGTCCCAATGCTAGTTTAATCGCCGACGCTGCCGGCAATCGCTATGGCACGAGCGACATTGGCGGCACCGACAACGTAGGAACCGTGTTCGAGTTGTCGCCCAACGGAAGCGGCGGCTGGACGGAAAAGGTTCTGTACAGCTTTAACAGCAATGGCAATCACGGGACTTATCCTGAGGCTGGTCTGGCCCTGGATGGCGCCGGCAATCTCTACGGCACAACCATCCAAGGCGGCATCCATGGTGGTGGGACGATGTTCGAGTTGTCGCCCAACGGCAGTGGAGGCTGGACACAGACGGTGCTGCACAGCTTCGGCAACGGCACCGACGGGACGCAACCTTACGCCAGCCTGATCTTCGACAGCGCCGGCAATCTCTACGGCACAACCGAGGATGGCGGCGTTTACGGTGGCGGGACGGTGTTCGAGTTTTCCCCCAGGCAGGGCGGCGGCTGGACCGAAACCGTGCTGCACAACTTCAACCCGGCAACCACGGACGGGAGTGGCCCCCAGGCTAGCCTGATCTTCGATAGTGCCGGCAATCTTTACGGCACCACGTCCTATGGTGGCATTTACTACGAGTGGGGGACAGTGTTTGAGTTGTCTCCCCGACAAGGCGGGGGCTGGACGGAGACTGTGCTACACAGTTTCAACAACAACGGCGCGGACGGCTATCAGCCCGAGGCTGGCCTCATCCTCGACGGTGCCGGTAATCTCTACGGTACGACTCTTGACGGCGGTATTCACAATCTGGGAGCTGTCTTCGAGTTGTCGCCCAGGCAGGGAGGCGGCTGGACTGAGAACGTGCTCCACAGCTTTGGCAACGGTACCGATGGAGCTGAACCCTTTGCGGGTTTGATCTTGGATGGTGCCGGCAATCTCTACGGCACCACCAATTCTGGTGGTATTCACAGCTTCGGGACGCTGTTCGAGTTGTCGCCCAAACAGGGCGGTGGTTGGACCGAGGTGGTGCTCCATAGCTTTAATTTAAACGGGACGGACGGGGCTTTTCCCGGAGGCCTTCTCCTCGATGGCGCCGGCAATCTCTACGGCACCTCAGGAGGTGGTACTCACAGTGTTGGCGCGGTGTTCGAGTTGTCGCCTCGCCAGGGCGGTGGCTGGACGGAAACGCTGCTGTACAGCTTTAACTTCGACGGGACGGATGGGGCCAATCCTGCTTTTGCCAACCTGATCAGCGATGCCGCCGGCAATCTTTATGGCACGACCGGCGGAGGCGGCACTTACGACTCCGGCACGGTGTTCGAGTTAACGCCCAACGGCGGCGGAGGCTGGACGGAAAAGGTCCTGTATAACTTCGGCAAAGACACGGACGGCAGTCTCCCCTTCGCGGGGCTGATCTTCGATAACGTCGGCAATCTGTATGGCACGACTGTTATTGGTGGCATTCACAACTGGGGCACGGTGTTCGAGCTATCGACCAATGGGAGCGGGGGCTGGACGGAGAGGTTGCTGCACAGCTTCAACAACAACGGTAGTGATGGGGCTGAATCCACCGGCGGCCTGGTCTTTGACGCCTTCGGCAATCTTTACGGCACAACCTATGAGGGCGGTATTCACGGGTACGGAACTGTGTTCCAGTTGTCTCCCAACGGCAGTGGAGGTTGGACGGAAAAGATTCTGCACAGCTTCAACATCGAATTCGACGGCGCGGATGGAGCTCTGCAGTGGGCCGGACTGGTCATCGATGCAACCGGCAATCTTTACGGCACCACCGAATATGGCGGCATTCACGAGGTTGGTGGTACGGTCTTCGAGCTATCGCCCAATGGCAACGGCGGCTGGACAGAGAAGACCCTGCATAGCTTTGGCAACGGCACGGATGGGGCCAATCCCCAGAGCAGCCTGATTTTCGATGCCGCCAACAATGTCTACGGCACGACCACAGAGGGCGGGATTCACGGCGATGGAACGGTATTCCAGTTGACGCCCCAGCAGAACGGAACTTGGACAGAGAGGGTGCTGCATAGCTTCAACTACAACGGCACGGACGGAGCTTTTCCCGATGCGGGCTTGGTCCGCTTCGGCTCCCTCGCCGATCTCTACGGCACAACCAGCTATGGCGGTGTGAACGGCGGCGGCACGGTGTTCGAGCTGACGCCCACCCAAGGCGGGACCTGGATTGAAACGGTGCTCCACAACTTCAGTCTCGTCGGTGGGGACGGGAATGATCCCTTAGGCAGTCTGATCTTCGATCCCTCCGGCAATCTCTATGGCATGACAGGACTAGGCGGTACCTACAACTCCGGCGCGGTCTTCGAGATCG
>JBAVSY010000066.1:0-71085 GCA_049695855.1 Candidatus Korobacteraceae bacterium
CTGGAACGCGGCGACAGCGGCGTGCGCTCGTTCGTCAGCGTGCAGTCGGGACTGTGCATGTATCCCATCTACGCCTTTGGCAGCGAAGAGCAGAAGCAGAAATATCTGCCCAAGATGGCGCTGGGCGAAGTTCTCGGCTGCTTCGGCTTGACCGAACCTGATGCCGGGTCGAACCCTTCGGCAATGCGCACGCGCGCCCGCAAAGATGGCAACGAGTACGTTCTGAATGGCGAGAAGATGTGGATTACTTCCGGTTCCATCGCCGACATCGCCATCATCTGGGCCAAGGTCGAGAACGAGGACAACCTGATTCGCGGCTTCATTGTCGAGACCGACCGGCCCGGATTCAAGGCTGCCGACGTTCACGGCAAGTGGTCGCTGCGTGCCTCGGTAACATCAAGTCTTTCTTTACAGGATGTCCGTATCCCGCTGGATAATTTGTTACCAAGCTCTGGTGGGCTGAAGTCTCCCTTGAGCTGCCTGAACCAGGCCCGCTACGGCATCGCCTGGGGAGCCATTGGCGCCGCGATGGCTTGCTACGATTGTGCCCTGCAGTACTCGCAGTTCCGCAAGCAGTTCCGCGACCAGCCGATTGCCTCGCATCAACTGGTGCAGGAGAAGCTGGTGTGGATGATCAGCGAGATCACCAAAGCGCAACTGCTGGCGCTGCAAGTCGGCCGACTGAAAGATGCGGGTAAAGCCAAGCCGTGGCACATCTCGATGGCCAAGCGCAACAACGTCTGGATGGCACTGGAATGTGCCCGCATGGGCCGCGACATTCTCGGCGGCAACGGCATCGCCGACGAGTATCCCATCTTCCGTCACATGGCGAACTTGGAGTCGGTGAAGACCTACGAGGGCACGCACGATATCCATACGCTGATTATCGGCGAGCACATTACCGGACACGCCGCGTTTTGAAGCAGGGGCCACCAGCGGGTGGTTGGAACTAGAGAAATCCCCTGAGGAAGCTCTGATCGAATGAAAGCGAGGTCCCCCAGCGGCTAAAGCCGCATTGATTTTCGGGTACTTACCGGACGGCCTGAAAGGCCGTCCCCTTCAAAACAGGACTTAATCAGCGTTTCCCTGGCTGTATTTCCCTGTTCAAAAGATCGTTCGGAGGATTATCCTTGGCCGTGCCAGATTACAGGGAGGTGACAGCACTTCCCAGTTTCGCCCTATTAAGTAAACAGCATGACGGCCGCTCGCGTTAGCACATCGCATCCTATTCCGGCGCCGCAAGCCGCACAATCCACGGAGGCCACATGGCGACAACCAAAGTTCAAACGGAAGACCCAGTCATGACACACGATCCCACGGCCAATCTCGAAACCGATCTGGCGCTGGAATTCCTGCGTGTAGTAGAAGAAGCCGCCATTGCCTCGGCCAAAACGATGGGCCAGGGCGATCGCAAGCACGCCGATCACGTAGCTACCGAAGCCATGCGCAGCGTGATGGATTCGGTGCCGATGGATGGAACCATCGTCATTGGCGAAGGCGAGCGCGACGAAGCTCCCATGCTGTACATCGGCGAAAAGGTCGGTAAGGTGGATGGAAAGAATTATCCTGCAGTCGACATTGCCGTCGATCCTTTGGAAGGCACCAACTTGTGCGCTACCGGCTCGCCCGGCGCCATTACCGTGCTGGCGGCATCGGAAAAGGGCGGGCTGCTACATGCTCCCGACTGCTACATGGAGAAGATCGTGGTGGGTCCGTCCTGCAAGGGCGTGGTCGATCTGGAAGCTCCGGTGTCGCACAACCTCAACGTGATTGCCAAGGTGCTCGACCGCAAGGTGGAAGACCTGGTGATTATCATTCTCGACCGGCCTCGGCACGAGAAGCTGATTGGCGAGATCCGCAAAGCCGGGGCGCGCATCCGGCTGATCTCGGACGGCGATCTTTCGCCCGGCGTCGCCGCAGCCATGCTGGGATCGGGTGTGCACGCGGTGATGGGAACCGGCGGCGCTCCCGAAGGCGTCATTACTTCCGCTGCAATTCGCTGCCTGAATGGCTATATGGTGGGCCGCCTGGTCGGTTACACGCCCGAACAGGGCGAGCGCATGAAGGACATGGGCATCGACGATCCCAAACGAATTTACACGGCTGATGAGCTGGCGCCGGGCAAAAACATCATCTTCGCGGCCACCGGCGTAACCGATGGCGCTCTGCTGCGCGGGGTGCGCTTCTTCGGCGACGGTTCCCGCACTACCTCGCTGGTGATGAAACTGAGTAAAGGCAAGGTGCGGTTTATCGAGACCGTTCATCTGGACAAGCGTGCGGATGCGAAGGTCAGAATTCCGGAACGGTAGTAGTAGCTACGCACAACGACAGGCCTTCTCTAGCGGGAAGGCCTGTTTTTGTTTGGCACCACAAGCTCTACGGTCTTAGACCTTACTAGAAGCTATCTCATAAATCGGGTTTGAAAGGGCACGGCTTCAGCCGTGCCGTACGAGTCGCTTGAATGTCGGGCTTTAGCCCTGAGGTTACCCGGGGTGGAAGCATCTCGGATTTATGAGATGGCTTCTAGAAGCTATCTCATCAAGTACCGCGCATAGGTTTTGGGTCGGGGCACGTCTTCACAGGCTGCGGAAAAAGTCAAAATGAGCAATCTGTCGCCGGCTGAAGGCGGCTACGGATATCTGAAACAAAGAACTAGACGCGAACCTGAAGGTTCGCTCTACCGGTTCATCACGACTGCGGAAGTTTTTCTGCAGCCTGTTCAGACGTGCCGCAAAGCGGGCCACTGTGACTTGGGCTTTAGCCCTGCGGCTCGTTCTTTGCAGGGGCTGAAGCCCGAATCTCGGCCGTATAGTTCGGCACGACTAAAAGTCGTGCCCTGACACAAACCGAAATCATTTATGAGATGGCTTCTAGTATGCGCGGGTAGGTGTTGGCGCGGCTGATCCCTTCGCATCCCGGTCGCCTGATTCGTGATGGGGGATGCGGTTAGCGCCGGCTATGAGCTTCGGCCGAAGCTTGCTGCAAGTCTTGCGGCGATACTTCGCGCAGACGGAGGGCGATTTCAAACCGGGGAGTGGTTGAGCCACGGCCCCAGCGGTTGACTTCCCAATGCGCGCGAATGAATTTGACGCCGGGGGCGGCGGACAAATCTACCAGCAAAGGATATTCGCCAACGTAGAACTTCTGCGGCAGCGAAGCCACGGGCTTGGTTTCCCAGGCAGCGCCATCGGTGGAAGTATAGAGGCTGATGTCGATGGCTTCCTGCTCCACGACCGAAGTGACGGATAGCGTCAGCAGAAAGATGGGGTTGGCGGCGGCGCTGATGTCGAGCGGCTCGCTGTCGCCTTTGGCGGTGATGACGGTGTTGGCAGGTACCAGAAATGCATCCAGCATAACGAAACTATTCTATCGAAGAGGCGAGGCGGCATTCGTGATGTTGGTCACAAAGGTCAATTAGGTTGCCGATCGTTGCGGTGCCGGAGGACGCCAGTTCGCAATACTCTGACCTGGAATATTTTCGGAAGACGCAGCTTTTGTATTGCAATCTTCGCGGCAAAGCGAACCATTGGTTGCGATAGGGGTCCTTCGACTCCGGCGGCGAAGCGCCGCCTGCGCTCAGGATGACAGCCTTATATGGGTCAGCACTCAGGATGACAGAGCTTGTACTAACCGGCACTCAGGATGACAGAGTTTGTACTAACCAGCACTCAGGGCGGCAGAGCTTATATCAATCAGCGCTCAGGTCGAGTTATACCTGGTTGAGGGAGGCTAGCACGGCAAGCTGGCGAAGAAATTTCCCAACAAAGCAGCAAACTCGTCAGGCTTCTCCAGAGCAGCATAATGTCCGGCGCTGGAAATCACGCGCAACTGGCTGTTGGGGATGTTCTGGCGCATCACCTCGGCTTCGGAGCGAGGCACGCTGTCATCCTCACCGGCGATCACCAGGGTTGGCACATCGATCGTCTTCAGGGTCGCGACGGAATCTGGACGCTCGGCCATGCCGCGTTGTACTTCGGCGATATCGTCGGGCGACATCTTCTGCATCATGCGGCGAGCGGCGTCCACGATGTCTGGACGATTGGTCAACGTCGAGGGCGACAGCAACTTGGGCAACATGTCTTCGATGAAGCCAGCGGTGCCTTCGCGCAAAACTTTTTCCGCCAGTGCCAGACGAGCGGTTCTACTCTCGGCAGTCTCGGCGGCCGCTCGCGTATTGGCGAGGACGAGTCCAGCGATATGTTCGCGATGACGCCGCCAGAATTCGAACAATAGATAGCCGCCGATGGAAACACCGACGAAGGGTGCTCGCTTGATCCGCTCTTCGCGGCAGAGGAGGGCGAGATCGTCGGCCAGTTTCTGCATGGTTGCCGGTCCGTCGCCCAACTCGGAATCGCCATGCGCCCGCAAGTCGGGAAGGATTAGCCGGTACCGCGTGCTGAGCAACTCGACGACGGGCGCCCAGAACTGATGGTTCAAGGGGAAGGGATGCAACAGAACAACGTCCGGACCGTCGCCAGCCACTTCATAGAAGAGTTGGGCATCGCCGCTGCGAAGGATGGGCATGACCAGGATATTTTACGGAAAAGTAGATTGGAATTGCCTGAGCCGCAAAATCCAGCTACAAGATTGGGGAAGAGCCTCGGCGGGTGAACAGCTTGCTGAGAAACTGAAACAGCAGATCCCTCACCGGCTGAAGCCGGTTCGGGATGACAAAAATAAATGACTTGTGACGGCGCACCTGAAGGTGCGCCCCTTCAAAACGCATCGAACCCGACCTTGTTCAGGCCTGTAAAAGTCGGCTCGTGATGACAAGTATAAAATGCTCACGAACCTTGATAGGGTTGAGGCGTGGTCGCCGGTGGTGTAACCGGAACGAATTCCGGCTCCTCGGGCATTACGATCCAGGCAATGATGTAGGCCAGTAAGCCGCCACCGCCGAACAGTGCCACGATCAGCCAGACCACGCGAACCACGGTTACATCCAGATCGAAGTACTCGGCAAATCCGGCGCAGACGCCCGCAATCTTGCGATTCGCGCGCGGGCGCATGAGCTTACGGCGTCCGGCTACGGCTCCCACCCGGCGGCCGCAATAGGCACAAAGATTGGCGTCGTCTTGAATGACCTTTCCGCAGTAGTTGCAGTACATACGACCCTCCTAGCAGAGATACGAAAAGGATAAGAAAAGGTTCCCCAAGATGCAACCAGCGCAGGTGGCTGGCGGTCAATTTCCGAACAGCTCATCATGCGTGCACAACCCCGCACCGGTCGCCCTCAAGTTTCGGCCGGACGGCGATCCTTGTCATGAGTTTAGGTTGTACAAATTTCGCCCAGAAGCCGCAGCCACTTCGGTCCCGAATTATCCCAACATCTGAAGATCGATTGTGATCTGCTAGGGCGTTTTATACGCCTGCTTCATATAGTGACGCGCCAGGTCAGCGGAGTTGGTAGCCGAGTTCTCGGCAATCACCGCTTTATATTTTTCCAGCGCCGTGTCTCGCTTCTGCAGCAGGTCATACATTTCGCCGGCCGCGAGAGTCGACTTCTGCCGCAGTTCCGCATCGTGCCCGCCGCTGCTGGCGGCGAGTTCGTAAGCCTCGGCAGCGCCGGCATAATCGCGCTGGCCGCGTAGAGCTTCTCCCAGCCCATAGGCCGGCACTTCCATGCGGCACGTGCTGTAGGCGTTGCCGCGGCATCCTACCAGAACCTTGCGATAGGCCACGATTGCCGCCTGTCCGTGACCGGCGGCGTTCATCAGGTGCGCGTATTCCGCGGCCATCATGAAATTCCGCGGGAAATCCGCCTGCATTCCGCTGACGACTCTCAGAGCTTCGTTATATTTCTGCTCGCGCCGCAAAAACAACGCCAGTACGATCTTGGCATCGTTGGCGGTTTCCATGTGGGCGCCGGCCGCTGCCTGCCGCAAGTCGTCCAGACCTTTTTGCTTACTGCCGCTCAATCCAGCCACGGAGGCTGCCACCTTCACTGGCCAGCTCAGCGAACCCATGATGTAAAGGTGGGTGCCGACCACCACCTTGGCGTCCACATAATTAGGATCGAGTTCCAGAACCCGCTCCTCATCATGACGGGCAGCCACAGCGCCGCGCAGACCGGCGAACCAGGCTTTGTCGACAATACCGATATAAGTAGCCCGCAGCGCGCGAGTGGCTCCCCGCGCATACAGTGCGTCCACATCGTTGGGATTCTTGTTGAGTTGCGCCTGCGACAGCGCCAGCGCTTGCGTGGTCAGTTGGATCACCCGTTCGCGGACCTTGGGATCGACGGGCGCAACCGCCTGTTTGGTCAGAAAGGTATCACCCGCATAAGCTTCGGTGTCCAGCGCCCCAATGCGCAACAGTTCCTTGAAGATGACGCCCGCCAGCGTGTGGTTTACGGCAAAAGGATCATCGGGATGGGCCTGCTGAGCCAGCTCAAACTCGTGAATAGACTTGTCATATTCCAGATTGTAAAAGTGGTCGAAACCCTTGCGGGTATTGGCATCATTGTCGACACGAGTAGGAACGGACGCACTGGGCAAATCGGCCGCTGAGGTGCTCGACCAGCCTCCCAGGACAAGTAGGCAACAGAGGCAGACAAGATACAGCAGTCGTTCGTAAGGTTTCATCGCGGCCGGCTTATGAGAAGTTTACCTGATATCGCCAGCGTCCAAAAGCAGGTACAAAGGTCACCAGAGAACGGGATGCGCCCAATGTCTAATCTGAAACGCTCGCCCAAGGACTGGTACACCGAAGTGGAGGCTGCAACAGCTTTGGGTGTCACCATCGCCCGCTTGCACCAACTCCTGGACCAACACATCTTTACCGACGGGGCCAAACGCCCGCGATCCATCGAGTTCACCCCCAGCGATCTACTGTTGCTGAGCTACTGGAACAGCAGCACGGATTCACCGCCCGGGCAGGTGATCCTCATGATGCCGGACCGCGAATAATCGCCAACCGCGCAATTCCGCCGCTGTTTTACTTACATAGGGAAGATTTTTCGTAAGGTCAACCCGTGGCGGCCTCGCTGAAAGTCCGCTATCTACTGCATTTCTACAAGATTTGGGGTTACCTCTGCTTTGGTTGGTAGCTTGCTACGTAGGTAGTAGGAGAACCACCCATGGCCCCGAGCGCTCGCCAGGAGTACTGGCGTCCCCCGAATCCCGAGGGTGTGCGCCTGGTTCAGCCCGTCTCTATCGACTCGGCGTGTTCACACTGTGGAGCGGAATATCCCGCCGGCGCGCGCTTTTGTCACATCTGTGGCAGCGATCGCGATCCACGGCCCTCGCTAGTACTAAGGCCCATGACCTTTGCCGATTTTCTGGATCTGGCGATTCTCCGCCAGCGACTCGGTCTCTCCGTAGCTTGCCTGGTGTTTTTCATCATCGGCATTGTCTGCATGGCGGCGGCTGTATTGACCGGCTTCATCTACCGCGCTGATACTCTGCCGCAGTGGCAGGCAATCCAGGTATGGCGCATCGAATGGTTGCTGGGAGCCGCGGCGGCTCTGCTGGCCGGAGTTTTGCTGAAGAAGAAGGATAGCTAACCACCTACTCCACCTTAGACTGCTCGCCGTTTTCTTCAGAGCTGGGTTTTTCGATCCTGACGTTGCTCGCCTTATATTGCTTGCCGTCAAACGTGGCCCGCGCGGTGACTTCCGATCCCACTCTTAGAGCCCGCGGATCGGAAAGGGCGGCCGAATTAAAGTGAAGTTCGTAGTCCTGATCGTCGCTGCGATTCTCCACCACCAGCATGTTGCTGTGCATGTCGAGACCGGTCACGACTCCGGAGAAGATGTAGTTATCGCCCGGCTTGGCCAGTACGACGATCTGCTGCGCGACATCACGATTCCCGCGGCCTGAGGCAAATTGCACGTCCACCAGCGAACCCGGTTGCACATCGCCGGAGTTGGCAGCGCCTTTGGGCGAACTGTACTTGGTCAGGCCGCTGACCGCGAAACTCACGGGCCGCGCCGACAGCTGGTCTTGCACGCTGATCGTGCCCTTGTCGGGATGAAGCGCGATGACCTGTCCGCGCACCTCAGCGACATTCGGTTCGGTAAGCACCCGAATGTTCTTGGCGAAGACCCGGCTGCCATCGAGCATGGTATCGGCATAGACGCGATCGCCCTTTTGAATCCCGAGGACGGTTGTTTCCGTGCCGTCGCGGTAAATGTGCGAGCGCTCGTCCACAATCAGCTTCACCTTCGCTCCCCCGCCGAATGGCTGAATGGTCAGGCGATTTCGCACGTGATCCACATGAGTAGCCGTGCCGCCGATCAAAGTTGGTTTGCCTTTAGGCAACGGCGGAGGCTCCAGCAACGGATCGTAGGGATTGTCGTCGCTGCTGGCTTGGCTGACCGGCGTGCTGGTCGGAGACTTCGAAGTGACGGCGTTGACGCCGCTGTTTGTCGCGGAAGATTGCTTGCTGGCCTCAGCAGCAGATGAGTTCGCCGCTGCCGGAGCGTTCGCGGTCCCACTTGATTCAGGATTAGGTGCGGTGACGCCCGCGGGTTGCGAGGCTTGGCCGGCGTTATTCTGCACCGCCTGACCATTCTGCTGAGCTTCTCCCACGATGCTGAGCACCAAACCGAGCGCTAAACTTCCCAGTGCAATTCTTAAGCTGGCGGATTTCATCGGCGTTGCTGGCTCCAGTCGAAAGCTACCACTGGGCGGGTTGGATGCAATTCGCAGGAATAGCGTTCGTCGACAGCGGCGAAGAAATGCTTTTTCAGAAGATGAGCTTCCAACGTTCCGATGCCAAATCCCATCTAAGGTGATTGGTAAGTGGCGCGACCAAGCCACGATTCCTCCGCCTTGGGAGATCTGATGTTTGCCAATTTCCGACCTTGGATCGTCGCCTCGCTTCTGGTAGCCGCTCTCGCCATCTGTGCCGGCGCGAAAGACGTAACCATCAGCATTCCCAAGCGCACCAAGCCAACTCCGGTGCAAAAGCTGAATCAGGAAGGCGTGAAGGCGGTCGAGAAGCACCAATATAAGAAGGCGAAGGCTCTCTTCTATAAGGCGTATCTCATCGATCCCAACGATCCTTTCACGCTCAACAATCTCGGCTACATTGCCGAGTTGGAAGGGCAAGTCGACCGTGCCGAGCGTTACTACACTCTGGCGCAGCAGCAGGACTCCGACGCCGTGGTTTATAAGTCCACCGAGCGCGCAGCCGTGGGGCAACCGGTAGCCAAGATCGCCGGTAACGCGGGCGATACCAATATGCAGATCAATCGCATCAACGTTTATGCGATTGGCCTGCTCCAGAAAGATCACGCGCCGGAAGCCGATCTGGCCTTGCAAAAGGCGCTCAAGCTCGATCCGAACAATCCTTTCACGTTGAACAACCTTGGATTCGCTCGCGAGAAGGAAGGCGAACTGGAGGATGCCTACAAGTTCTACAGCGAGGCAGCCAACCAGCATTCCAACACTCCCATTGTGGTGACGGTTCACCAATCCTGGCGAGGCAAAGCCATCAGCGACATCGCCGCCAAAAACGCCGAGAAGGTCCGTATCCTGATGTCGCGGGAGCAGGACGTAACCGCGCAAGTAGCGCGACTGAACACCCGCGGCGTCGCCGCCATCAATCGCAACGATTACACGTTGGCGCGGCAGTATTTTCAGAAGGCCTACGAACTTGATCCCAAGAATGCATTCGCACTCAACAACATGGGCTTTCTGGCCGAGATGGACGGCGACCGCGAAACTGCCGATTATTACTACGGCAAAGCCAAAGAGGCTGACCAGTCGAGCATGAAGGTTGCCTACGCCAGCCGCAAGGATGTAGAAGGCATGAAGCTGGCAGCGGTTGCCGGCGACAGCGATGACGCGGTCAATAAAGCGACCGAGGAAAATGCTGCTCTGCTTCGCGCCGAAGGCGGTCCGGTCGTGTTGCGCTATCGCAACAATCAACCCGTGGTCGAGCCGGCGACTCCGCCCAAGCCGCTTCCCGAATCTCCAACCCCGGCGCCGAGCGGAAACGAATTGCTGCAACCGTTGCCCGACAATCAACAGCCCAGTGCGCAGCCTTCGAGTTCGCAGCCGCAACCGCACGTAGTTCCTCGACCTCCGCAAACAAACGAACCTGCCGCACAACCGGAGCATGTCGTTCCGCGTCCTCCGCAATCGCAGTCGCAACCGCCGCAAAATGATCAGCCGGTCAATTCCAATGGTGGATTGCTGATGCCTCTGCCCGACAATCAGCAACCGCCGGCAGCGCAGCCGCAGTAAGGCCGCTTTTCGCCTTTCGCTCTTCGCTAGACCTTAGAGCCCTTCGCAAACGGAAGTCTTGGTGTAGCGAATGGCGAAAAGCGAAAGGCGAACCGCGGCCTCTCTCACACCAAGTGATTCACTGGCCCAATTCCTTTCCCAACCGGATACGCAGCGACAATCGCCCTCCGAACGTAATCCTTCGCCGCGCGAACGGCTTGCGACAGATCCCGGCCAAGCGCCAACTGACAAGCTAGAGCTGCCGCGAAAGCGCAACCCGTTCCATGCGTCGAACGCGACTCCAACCGCTCGCCCAAAATCACTTCTTCACAAAACCCACCTGAGCTCCCTTCGCTGGCGTTTTCCCCCAAACTCTCTGACTTGCAGCAACTTTCATAACTAAGGTAGTCGTTGGCTGGCCGCAAATGGCCGCCGGTGATAACCACGCCTCTCGAACCCAAGTCGTGGATCCGCGAAGCCCAGCGCCGAAGCTGCGGTAGCGCGTCATCCCAGGAAGTCTCCGCCGCCAGCGGCTCAGCTCCGGCTAGGATTGCCGCCTCATTAATATTAGGAGTTACGACATCGCACAGCGGAATCAGCTTGGTTCGCAGGATCTCAACTCCTGCCCTGTCCAGTAGTTCTGTACCCGACGACGATCGCATCACCGGATCCAGCACCACATTCGGCAACTTATTTTTACCTAGGAACTTAGCGACCACTTCCGCGATCTCGCCCGATCCCAGCATCCCAATCCGGACCGCAGCAATTTCCAGGTCATCGGCCAGCGCCGCCAGAGTCCGCGAAATTAGGTCCGGCTCCAGCGGTTGCACCCCGAAAACTCCCTGGCTCGATTGGACTGTGAGGGCCGTAATGCAGGTTACGGCGAAGCAGCCTTGAGAAGCTGCAGTCTTAATATCGGCCGTGATTCCCGCTCCCGACGATGGATCATAGCCCGCAATGCTCAACACAACCGGCGGATCAGACATGGTTCGACTCTATCCCAGACCAGTTTTCCCCCGGACAAATCGGGTCCACAGGAACCCCGATAGCACTGTCATCGACCATGACTACTCCCATTTCCGGCCCCGCTTCCTGCCACTAAAGTACATGTTATCAGCAGGTTATCTGCAACGCGACTGTAAACCTCGCCGTTCTCCATCGCATCCTATCTTTCAGCGCCAAGTGCTTTGTCCGGTCCGTTATCCTGGCAGTTGGAACAGAATCAACCGTCAGAGGGGCTTTGCCTGGCGCTTGGGCGCTGTAACACCATTTTCCTGAAATGGCAAGCCTCTTTTCCTTCGTCCCACCTCTGGGGGTTGACTCTTCGTTCCGGCGGTCAATAGACTTGTAACATCCTGTCAGGAGGACCAACTTAAACGATGAGAGGTGTTTAATGTTACGAGTACTCAGCCCGATGGCGGCGGCATTGCTTTTCGCCACTGCTTTGGGCGCGGCACCCGGTAATAGCACACCGGAATCGCAAAAAGGGACCCCAGGACAGACTCAGGAAGCTAAGCCAACCCGCACTCGGAAGCCTCAAGTCGGGACGGCCTCGTGGTATGGTCGCATCTTTCAGCATAAGAAGACTGCGAGTGGCGAACCGTACGACATGTTCCAATTTACCGCTGCGCACCGGACGTTACCGCTCGGTTCCTGGGTCAAGGTCACAGATCTAAAGACTGATCGTTCGGTTGTCGTCCGCATTAACGATCGCGGACCGATAGCTCGTAACCGGATCATTGACCTGTCCTTCGGTGCGGCAAAAATGTTGGCCATGAACGGCATAGATCGCGTTCGCTTGGAGGTTCTCCAAACCCCCGTGGTAGCCGCGAACTTGGGCCCGCAGTAATTACTTTTAATCGGTTATACTGTGTGCCGATGCTGGCAAAAGATCGGCTGATCGTGGCGCTCGATGTCCCGGGCGCCACCCAAGCTCGCCAAATCGTCCAATCCATTGGCGACGCCGCAACCACTTTCAAGGTCGGGAAACAGCTTTTCACTTCCGAAGGCCCGCAATTTGTGCGCGAGCTGGTCTCTTCGGGGCGTAAGGTGTTTCTCGACCTGAAGTTCCATGACATTCCTAACACCGTAGCCGAAGCCGTAAAGTCGGCGGCTGAGCTGCGCGTCGCCATGCTCAACGTCCACGCCTCCGGAGGCAGCAAGATGTTGCGTGCTGCCGTCGAAGCGGCCTCGCAGTCTCCCCACCCGCCGCTGCTGCTGGCAGTCACGGTCCTTACCAGCCTGTCCGACGAGGACATGCAGGAAATCGGGGTCTGCGGCAACGTGCTCAACCAGGTTCTGCGGCTGGCGGCGCTGGCCCGCAATGCCGGTTGCGGAGGCCTTGTCGCCTCGGCCAAAGAAGCCCGAGAGCTGCGTCGCGAACTGGGCGAAGGTTTCGCCATCGTTACTCCCGGAGTTCGTCCTGGCGGATCGGCCATCGGAGACCAGGCCCGCGTCGTGACTCCCGCCGACGCCATTGCCGCCGGCGCCTCGCATCTGGTAGTCGGCCGACCCATTCTCGACGCTCCCGACCCCGCCCGAGCCGCCGCCGAGATCATCGCCGAAATCGAGCGCGCCGCCGGCTGATCGGACCTTTGTCCTGGCGCCGCGCGTCCTCCTCTTCTCTTTGTCCTCGCGCCGCGCGTCCTACTCTTCTCTTTGTCATCCCGAGCGCAGCTTTCTTTGTTGTTATTCCGAGCGCAGCTTCTTTGTTGTCATCCCGAGCGCAGTCGAGGGATCTGCTGTCCTCCCGCACCGCGACAACGCTCATTCCAACCTGGCACCACATCCAACCGGGTGCCCCGTTCAAAACTTATTTTGCCTGGGCGGGGACTTTTCGTCACGCCGCGATATCCTTCCCCTCTTCTGTGCTCCCGGACTGTCTGTCACCTGTCATCCCGACCGAGGACTTCGCTTCCCCACAACTTGTCATCCCCAACGAGGACTTCGCTTCCCCACAACTTGTCATCCCGACCGAGGACTTCAGTCCGAGCGGAGGGATCTGCGCTTCCACCGCACTTCCCTCTTCTCCTTGCGGTTCTGGCCGCGCTCCTCGCAACCCGAAGCGCTGCCTCGGAGCCTCCCTCATGGCTCGTGGGATCGTACCGCCTCCTAGCTTTTGCGACATCGGCCCCATGATCGAACAGAAAAATTGGTCCAGAGCCGAGCAGTAGGACAGCAACTCTCCATCCTCGCCATCAGCTTCCCCCGGGAAGCTCCTGGCCCGGCTTTCTGGGTCTCCTGGACTCCCGGCCACAAGCGGCTGCCTCACGCAACCGGCTCCCTGCGGAGGAATCTCGCTTTCGTCTTCGCCGGCTTTGACTTCTTCGGCTTCGTCGGTCTCCTCGTCGTCTTCGTTCTCCTCCTCTTCCGTTTCTTCTTCCTCTTCGTCTTCGTCGTCTTCCTCAAGACCGGCATCTTCTTCGACTCTCAGCTCGGGCACCTCATCGGCCAGTTCGTAATCTTCTTCGAAGGCCTCATAGCCTCCGGCCACAACCGCGCTCGCAGCCTGAGCAAAGTTAGCGCCCCGATGCAGGTTCGAGCTTGCCGTCTGCAGCGCATACAGCACCAGTCCCGCTCGCTTGTTGTCGAGCTGGTTATGCAGAATGGCGTCGATCACCTGCATCAGCGCGATCTGGACGGAGTTGGCATCTTCCAGCGGAGGAAGCTCCAGCGGAACCTGCGCCGCCGCCGCAGCCGCGGCCTCCGGGTCGAGCCCGTACGCTCTGGCCAAGCCGGTGACCTGCGCCCTCTCGGCCCGCAGCCTCCGGCCGCGATAGGTCAGATGAAAATAACAATAATTTCGGCCACGCAATGCCGGCGACCCGCAAAACTCGCCATTGCTCTTAATATGTTCGCACTGCTGTGGAACCTTCACCCCCATCGCGTGCAGCGCGTCTTCCACCTTCATTTGCCGAATACTTTCAGGAAGTCTCATTGATTGTTTTCCTTTCAGTGGCTGGTTCACCACTCATAAATTTCTTTAAACGGTATTTACTCTCGATCTGCCTTTCGCGATCCACCACCGCAATTAATCCAGTCTCGGTGTCGTGTCATCCTGGGCGGAGCACCGGTCTTGCATGTGTCATCCTGGGCGGAGCACCGGTCTTGCATGTGTCATCCTGAGCGGAGCACCGGTCTTGCATGTGTCATCCTGAGCGGAGCACCGGTCTTGCATGTGTCATCCT
This sequence comes from Candidatus Korobacteraceae bacterium, assembly GCA_049695855.1. Lineage (GTDB taxonomy): Bacteria > Acidobacteriota > Terriglobia > Terriglobales > Acidobacteriaceae > Bog-257. The sequence continues at coordinate 14,360 of JBAVSY010000066.1, forward strand.
GAGCGGAGCACCGGTCTTGCATGTGTCATCCTGAGCGGAGCGAGGCGAAGCCGAGCGCAGTCGAAGGACCCCTATCGCCCTTCCGCTCTCTCGCATCTTCTGCCTCATCGTCGTTGACCTCATCATCATTGGCCGCTACCTTCTTCTATCCACGAATCACGCTTCCACGATCCGCTATCCACTACCCACCAGGCTCCTTTCCGACTGTCATCCCGAGCGCAGCCGAGGGATCTGTGGTCCTCCCGCCCCGCGACACTGCCCGGGTATCCTGACAAACGGACAACCGGCAACGGACAACTGCCACCCCTCCCCCTGTGTCCTCGTAAATTCCTGAAAACACCCGCCAAACAGGTGACCACCCTCCGCAAAATCTTGAGCCCCAAAGCCTTACAACTAAAATCTTGAGCCATAGACATTTAACTTGGAAGAGAAGTCGCGAAAGGCAGAACGCCTATGCGAAAACATCGAGGCAGGCTCTGAAAGCTTCAAGCGGCAGGGCCGCCGCTCAAAGCCACAAATTGTCCGCAGGAGCGCCGACCGCAAACAAAGACGAATCCTACATATCAACTATTGACCTACGAAAGCCACCCGTCAAGTTACGAAAGTACAATACCTCCGACTGTACTTTCGTAACCTAATCTAACTATCACGGCTTGATTAACCTTCGGTTTTGAAAGGGCACGGCTTCACAGTTTGCTGAAAAACTCGATCTGAACTGTTTTGAAGGGGCGCAGCTTCAGCTGCGCCGTTGCAGCTTTTTTAGATTTGTCATCGCCAGGCGGCTTCAGCCGCCGAGGGATCCGCGGTTTCGCGTTTTTCAGCAAACTGTTCAGCCGTGCCACCAGCATCGCAAAATCGACGAGGCTTTGTCGACTGTGCCGCGACTGGCAAACGGAATTTGCGGTGGGACACACGCATCGAAATCATCTTCCGCCGGCCGCGCCGCGGCGATATTTGTTTTAGCCGCGGGCGTCGGAAGCTGTTACGAAACTCGGCCCGCGCTTATATCGGTGGAACAAACCGCGCGAAATCGAGTGCCGAAGGCACGGCATAACTTAGCCGAGCACGCAGCCGTAGGCGGAGTGCTGGGTGAAGTGAGAAAAAATCTCCGAGTCGCGTAGCCACGGCACGGTTTCGCAACAGCCTCGTCAGCCCGTCGGGAACAAGTGGCAGAAACGCAGAGCCGCGCCACGGCGGCACGGGATTGCGACACAGTCTCTTTAGCCCCTGCGCAGTTCGGCAAGTTATTCCAAGTTTGCCTGGACGATTACTTGTCCTTGCAACATTGCGCCCAGAGACAAAACACGTTAGATCGCGAAAAGAAGGCACCACGGTCTCCGGCGGCTTCTACTTTGACTTCGGCACAGTCTTCGAAATCATGCCTCAGGAACTCAAGCCAACAATTAGCTAAGGAAACATGACTGATGCGGCTATACATTTTCCTGCGGCGCACGACGGCTTCGCAATCTTGTACGTCAGCAGACGGTCACTGGCTCCGTTGATGAAATCCAGCACGTCGTCCAGCGACGAGGTCAGCAGATGAATGTCTTCCCGATCGAAGGGGGTTATAAACGTCTGGTTCAGTTTGATCAGGATGCGGTGGGCCATGTCGTCGCCGTGGTGTTCGATCTCTTTGATCTTTTCCACCACTGCGGGTAAGCGCTCGTAGTCATAGTCGTGCAAACAGTCCGACGGCACTTGCGCACCCTGGATTACGTTGTTCGCGACTTCGGCGAACATGTCGAAGAATTTTGTCTCACGCGGGATCAGGCGCACGATCGGCGGCTCCGTTGGCGGCCCTTGGTTGTCGGGAGGTCCATGAAATGTGAATGGGCGATTACAGTATTGTTACAATTGTATGAAACAAGTAACTATCGCACGTTGCCTGCACGAGGGTCAAACCGAACCAGCACAATCCGCAGGCCAGTTGCGCATGTCATTGAAGCGAAATGAAATAATCGGGCGTCCGTCGAACCCGAATCGGGAATTGGCGGCCTCCCCTCGCCGCTGCCGCCGAAAGACCAAGGGCTTCCCCGTTGGGCTCCTTACCAGCCAACTCCCACATTGTGGTAGCCCATAATCTCTACTCGTCACGCTGAAATCGGGCACAACAACCGCACCGAGGATCATCGTCTTACTCCCACATTGTCGTATACACGCTTTTCATCCCTGGAAGAGTCACCGGCGCTCCACCTTGCTTTAATCCGAAACCTGAGGCACAAAAAAAGCCCGGCTCTCACCGGGCTCTGTCACTACACAAATTGTCTGCGGAAGGCCGCCGCCCAATCGCTACGAAATCAATCGCCGGTCCTCGCCGTTAAATCGATAGGCACTCTTATCGACCCGTCCCCAGGTTGGCATTCAAAATCCCTGCTGTGCCAAATCCGCTGCCTGGGCTTTCAGGTCGCCGTGATTTTCGGACAAAAGCGCTACCCGACTTGTCCGGCATCAGAATCAGATGCTCTCCGCTGGCGGCACAGAATTCGTCGATTGCGCGTTTCGCGCCGTCCCAGAACCCACTGGAATAATCATGCAGCAGAAACAGTCCACCCGGTTCCATCCGGGGATAGAAAAACTCCAATCCACTCTTCATGGGTGCGTAAAGGTCGCAATCCAGGCTCACCACCGCGAAATGCTGCGCCCGAAATTCGTCGGTCACTGTATCCGGAAAGTATCCCTTCACGAATGTAACGCCCGTGCGCTCGCCAATGACGGAGGCAGTCAGCTCCAGCGACGTGTCTTGAAATTCCATTCCCTTCTGCTGATCGATTCCGTCAATGTCTTTCCGATCGAAGCCTTCGAACGTATCGAACAGAAGTGTTTGTCGCCCTGCTTGGGCAGCATAATGCGCCAGCACCGCAGCCGTGTTGCCCCGCCACACGCCCAGCTCTGCAAAATCGCCGGGTACTCCGTCCGCCAACACTTGTTTGATGTTCAGAATTATCGCCGTCAGTCTGGCGACGTCGCCTCGATTCGTGCGGTTGTGCGCAAAAAACCGAGCGGCCAGCTGACGAAACTCACGATGCAGATCGAATATGAACAGACTATCCGGCAGGAAAGAGCGATACGTCGGAGCCGAGATCAGGCGCGGAATGCCCAAAAAAAAACTGCTGCGACATCCTGTATTCTGCAGCGCGTGTAAATAACCATTTCACGCCGGGACTTTGATCGCAGACGGCGAAAAAGATGCAAGGGTGATCGCATTGTATCGTTCAATTCCTCGAAAGAAACTGCTGATAAACAGGGATGTGACGTTTGGCGCATTCCCGCCAACCGAACTTGGCTGCCTGCTGATATCCAAGCTGTTGTAGGCTGGTCCAACGTTCGCGGGAGAGCAGAACATTCTCAAATGCGCTGACCATGGAATCCGTTTCTGCCGGACTGAAATATTCCGCGGCATCACCGCCAACTTCGGGTAGCGAAGCAACATTGGAGCAGGCCACGGGTGTGCCGCACGCCATCGATTCCACCACCGGTAAGCCGAAGCCTTCCTCGAAAGAGGGCAGTACAGTCAGATCGGCCCCGGAATAGGCAGCACGAACCTCCTCGTCAGTGGCTCCTTGCGCGAACACCACCCTCGTGTCGAGACCCAGGTCAGCGACTTCCCGCAAAAGCACAGGCTTCCATTCCCGGTCATTGCCAATCACTAAAAGATGAAGGGGAAGCTTGCGGCGTTGTAGAAGAATGGAAAATCCCTTGAGCAGTCCGCTCAGGTTCTTGTTGGGCTTCAGATTTCCGACGAACAACAAATAGTTTCCCTCGAAGCCAAATCGCTGGTTTGTGCGCCGCCGCGACTCCTCGCGCGGCTCCGGGAAAATATGTGGCGGCACGCCACTATAAGTAACTACAACCTTGGCTGGATCAGCCCCCAGATGCTCAACAATCTGCCGCTTCGAATATTCTGACACCGTAAAAATCTGGTCCGCCCGGTTGGCAACCAGACGTAACATGGGCCGCGCATACAATTGGCTCTTCAAGCTCTTGCGCATAGTCTGGTCAAGGATGTGATTTAGATCGTGGATGGTTACCAGCAAGCTTTTACGGCGGCTGATCGGAGCGTTGTAGTGAGGTACGTGCAGAACTTCACAATCCCGCGCCGCCCACATCACCTCGAACTGCTCCCTCAGCGAATACAGTCCAGCGCTGGATAAGACGATTTCGTAGGGATAAGATTGCAATTCCTTGCAATGCCGCGGCAGAGTTAGAAGCTTAAGCGGCAAAGGAGAAAATTCATGAATTCCCCGGATAATGTGCAGTGTGTAAGCTCCCAGCCCGGTATTCAACCAGCGGGCATCGATCATAAGCTGACTCACAATGCACTCACATTTTTCCGGTCCTGTGACGCTACAGAGTCTTGCACTAGTAAATGCACCGCGTGAGCTAAATCGATCGCTCGCGCATCGGCTTGAGGACAGTCATCGGCCCCGAGGTATACCGTTCGACAGCCCGCCCGCCGGCCCGCCTCAATGTCGGAACGACTGTCGCCGATCATCCAGCAGTGCGACAATGTCAAACCGTGTTCACCGGCCGCTTGTAACAGCATTCCGGGCTGCGGCTTTCGGCATCCGCAGTGATCGCTATAGTTGTGCGGACAAACATAGATCTGCTCAATCTTTGCGCCTGCGCGCCCTGCTTCGGCCAATAAAAACGCATGCGTCTCGGCGACATCACGCTCCGCCAGGAGTCCGCGTGCGATACCCCGTTGATTGGTGACGATGAACAGACGATACTTCGCCCGATACAACTCGGCCAGCGATTCCAGTACACCCGGAAGTAAATGAAAGTCAGCAAGCTTGGTAATATAGCCGCCCGCCGGAGCTTTGCGGTTGATCACTCCATCCCGGTCGAGGAACACAGCTCTATCCGAACAGCTCATCTTCAATGATCTCGCAGAAAATGTGACCGACCGTAATGTGCGCTTCCTGGATACGCGGAGTCTCGTCCGAAGGTACGCAGAAGCAATAATCAACCGCCGCCTTCAACTGTCCTCCAGACGCTCCCGTCAATCCGACCGTCAGCATTCTCTTTTCGCGAGCAGCCTCCATGGCGCGCAGAACATTGGTTGAGTTCCCGCTGGTACTCAGCCCCACCGCAACATCGCCGGCGCTTCCCAGCGCCTGCAACTGGCGGGCGAACACCAGATCGAACGAGTAGTCGTTTCCGATGGCCGTGAGGGAGGAAGCGTTCACGTTGAGAGCGATCGCCGCCAGTGGCGCGCGATCTCGCAAATACCGGCCGGTAAACTCAGCCGTCAGGTGTTGGGCATCGGCTGCGCTGCCGCCATTCCCCATGAAGAAAATCTTGTGTCCCGAGCGCAGCGCTTCCGCCATCAGCAATCCCACTCGCTCGATCGTCGCCAGCAAGGCGGTATCTCCCAGCATGCGCTGTTTTACCGCAATGCTCTCGGCAATGCGTCGACCTACCACTGGTTCAGCCTGCACTGGCTTCACAAATCCTCCAGGTCTGTAAACCTTCGTGTGCGAATGCGAACTCGGTAGGGATAGCGCCCATACTTCGCAGGTGCGCAGCCACCTTGTGCTTCTTTTCAAATTCGCAATAGAAAATCATGTACCCACCACCCCCGGCGCCGGTAATCTTGCCCCCTATGGCTCCTTTCTTACAAGCTTCTTCATAGAGTTCATCGATGTGGGGACTACTGATCCTGGTCGACATTTTCTTTTTCGCTGTCCACGCGCAATGCAGCAGGTTCGCAAACTCCGATAGCTTGTGAGTGAGTAAGGCATTCTTCATGGAGACCGCCAGTTCCTTCTGCTGTCGCAGGCCAGTCAGCGTGTCTCCCTGATGAGACACTAGACGTGACCTCTGGTCATCGATGATTTGATCCGACCGGCGGGTTTTGCCGGTGTATACCAGCAGCAGGTTGTGCTCCAGCTCGCTGGCCGTCGACCGATCGATTCGCAAAGGATTCACCACTGCATGGTCCGAGAAGAATTCAATGAAATTGAAGCCTCCAAAGGCCGCGGCATACTGGTCTTGAAGTCCGCCGCTGATCTTCAGGTCTTCCCGCTCGATGACATAGGCGCTTCTAGCCACTTCATAGTTGTCCAGTGGAGTATTTCGATACTCCCGGACCAGGCCAACCAGGGTAACTACCAACGCCGAGGAAGATCCCAGTCCTGAGCCAGGAGGCGCTTCACTGTGCAGGAAGATCTCAACGCCGTGCAGTTCCGGCAAGCTGAGCCGCTTTATGGCAGCTTTAGCCAGATCAAGATTGCCATCCATTTGCACGTCATCGTTCAGGTCGTACTCCACCTCTACCCCTAAATCGGCCGACTCTATCTTTACCATCTGATCTTGTCGCGGCCGCAGGCTTCCCCATGCGAAGTGGTCGATCGTAACATTGAGCACACAACCGCCATACAGTTCCGGATAAGGCGGTACATCGGTACCTCCACCGGCAAAACTGATTCTCAATGGAGTCTTGGCACGAAATCTCATTTTGCTGCTCGTTCCTTTAGTTCGGTTTGTGCCCTCGCCAGGTCTTCCGGTACGCCTATATCGATAAAATAACCTTCGCACGGAAAAGCTAGCAGACCCTGCGGCCGCAGCAGGGGAAGAACTTCACGTTCCAGAGAAACCGCACGCCCCGGAGGTACTAAGTCCATTACTGCGTCTTCAAACAGGTAGATACCACCGTTGATATAACCGCTAACGTGTTCGCCGGACTTTTCCCTAAATTGCTGAACATTACCCTCCTCATCGATATCTACACTGCCGTACCGGCTGGTATCACTTACTGCTGCCACGGCCATCGTGGCCAGACCTCCACTCCTCATGTGCGCTTCATACATCGCGGTAAAGTCCACTTGCAGCAGAGTGTCGCCATTCATGGCAATAAAACGCGGCGCCGACACATAGCTTGAATACGCAAGCCGCAGAGCTCCGGCCGTACCTAATGGCTCTGTTTCGTAGGAATAGTTTACGGCCAGGCCAAATCGGCTTCCATCGCCCAGCCATTGATTAATCTCATCGTGCCGATATCCGACGCACAGTATTACCTGTTCGAAGCCTGCCGCTGCCAACGACGTCAGCAGATACCAAAGGAAAGGACGGCCATCAACCGGCGCCATGACCTTCGGTCCATCATCATAGGCAGGCCGCAGCCGAGTACCCAAACCTCCGGCCAGTATCATAACTGGACATCGTGATAAGTCGTCATTTGTCGCGCTACTCAAAGGATTTTACCGTGATAGCTATTTGGCGCGGTACATTAAGTCTTTGCTCATTCAACATTCGCGCTTACTTCACGCTGAGCGCTACCTGATCATAGAAAGTGCCGGCAGATCCTATGACGGTAAAGTTTTGGTAAAAGCTCTTGGAGTAGTCGAGAAATGCACGAAATTCAGAATTCACACTGTTGAACTCGTCGAAGATCAGCACAGTCCCGGTCTTCAATAGCGGATGTAGAACCGTAAGTACATAGAGTGTCGCCGAGTATAGATCCGCATCGAGATGCAGGATTAACCGGTTTTCCGGAGGAAAGGAGCGAATAAAATCTACCAACGTATCCTGAAATAAACCCTTAACAAACCGCACTCGCTCATCCTTGATACTTGGGATCGCACCGCCGGTGGAAAAGTAGCCGGACGACAGGGTTCGAGATGTGGCGTGCTTCCAGGGCTCCGGTAAACCTTCGAAGGTATCAAATCCGAAGAATCGGGATTCTATATTCGTATTGATTTCCGCCCACCGCCGAATCGAAACTCCCTCAAAAACTCCGAATTCGAGGTAATCAATCGCGTCCGATCGGATAACCGTATTCTGGACGTACTCATACAGCAAGTAGCGATCGGCGAAATTCGGGGTTTGTTTGAGCCCCGACGCCTTGATATACTCGCCCAGCCTCAGCAATTGCGAGCAGCTCTCCAGGAAATAGGAGGGGCTCAGCCCAGACGAGACCAGAAACTTCTTTACCGCTACATTAATGGTTTGCTTATTTCCCGTTGAACTCACCCCGTTACCCACCTCAAAATAGTAGCTTGCGCTCCAGTTACAGTGATCACAAAAGCTTCCAACTCTGCTCAAATACTTCCCGGGCTGGGTAGCCCTTCCATAAAGTCGATCTATGCCCGAGCACGTTTCGAATCGTCCATCAGACGCAAATGGACTCTTGCAATAGCGGTTCCAGCGCACGATTCAGAATTGTTATGCAGCGTGCCCGGTGGTATCTCTCTGCCCTGCGCCTTCCTTGCTCTCGTAAGCTATCGCGCACATCAGACTGCGTGCTCACTGCCCGCATGGCGGAAGCGACGGCCTTCACATCCTCACAAGGTACGGTCAGGGCTGCTCCCCCGCCAACTTCCGCCAGCGATGTCGAATCGCTTACGATAGCGGGAGTCCCGGCCGCCATCGCTTCCAGCGGCGGTGCGCCAAGCCCTTCATACTCGCTTACCAGCACCAATGCCGTGGCGTTTCGGTATAGATCTGCCAACCTATCATTGGTTAAGCCGGAGTGATAAGTCAGGCGGCTCGATACATTTAATTGGGCCGCCAGTTGCACAATGTCGTCCTTCCACTGATCCGGATAGGCAACGATGGCCAACTTCTCTGGAACGACAGCAGCAATTTCGGCAAAAGCGCGGACGATTGTCTTCAAGTTCTTTCTTGGCGAGAACGTCCCCACAAATAAAAAGTATGGCGCGTCCGCAACTCGCCCTTGACTATGATGACTCCGGCAGAATAGCTCGGGGCGGATTCCGGTACTAGTCACAGCGACCCGGTCGGGCGGAAAATCAAAAAGCTTAATAATTTCTTGCCGGCTGAACTCAGATACTGTCAATACCAGGTTCGTCGCCGCCAGCACTCTAGAAAGCACATATCGGTAATAATAATATTGTCTAGGATTTTCCTCGATATATCGTAGCGGCATCAGGTCATGAACCGTTACGATCTGAGGCAGCTTGGGCCAGAGCAGGCCTTCCACGCTCGGCGAGATCAACAGCTGCACGCCATCCCGCTTCAGCAACGAAGGAAAAGAGCTCTGCAGCCAGGCGAACCTTCTTAGATTTGCCAGGCGCCCGGCACCGAAGCTCAGGCTCGCGGGCGTGCGTCGGAATGTCATTGCTCCCAGCTCTTCGATAGCTTCCTCTGAGCAATACACGAAGACTTCATGATCCGTCGCGCACAGGCCGTCGATCAGGAATTCGGTGAAAAGGCCTATGCCGGTATACCGGTTACCGAAGGCGGTGGCGTTGACGCCTATTCGCATTCCGCCTCCACATTAACCAGTCGATCCACTGGATCTACGGTGGACTTGTCCTCTCCGGCGATAGAGATCGGCTGTGCGTTTGAACGGTTCATGTATAGCTTCAAATCAATACGCATTCTTACCAAATAAACCGGACCATGCAGTCAAACACACGATCCTAAGATCGAGCCAGAAGCTCCAATTTTGCAGGTAGTACAAATCGTATTCGAATCGTTTTGAAATCGAAGTATCACCGCGCCAGCCGTTCACCTGCGCCCAGCCTGTGATGCCGACTTTCAGCCGATGCCGCGTATCATAGTGCGAAATCTCTTCCAGGAATTTCTTTACAAAGTAGGGGCGTTCGGGACGGGGACCGACCACGCTCATCTCTCCCTTCAATACGTTGAAGAATTGTGGCAGCTCGTCCAGGCTGGTATTCCGTAGAAATCTGCCGACCACGGTACGCCGGGGATCGTTAGCGGTCGTCCAACGCGTCTCACTTTCCGACGCGGAGGCCACTTTCATGGTTCGAAACTTGTACATCGTGAAGTGCTGTCCGTTCAGCCCCACCCGTTCCTGGCGAAAGAGGATGGCGCCGGGAGACGTGAGCTTGATGGCGATGGCGATCACTACCATCAGCGGTCCCATGACCATGATGGCAAGAAACGAAAACGTCAGATCGAATATCCGCTTCAGCACAAAGTACATGGGCGACTCGGCCGGCGTCGTCGCCAGGTCCAGCATTTGCAGATCTCCGAACTGGAATAGACGGTCGCGCAGAATCGGCATGCCGCCAATGTCGATAATCGCACGCACGGGAGCACATAGCCGCTCCAAAGAACGAAACAGCGTGGACAAACAAGATAACCGCTGCGCTGGAATGGCAATCACCACGTCATCGAACGCCACCCCAATTCCCCGCGCAATATCCCGCAGCTCAAACACCGGCACATCGGTCACGGCCACTTCTTCGTCTGCCACCCGAATATGGGCTACTACTTCAGAGGGCGCAAACGGTATGCGTACAAGCCGTGCCGCTACGCGCTTGGCATAAGCATCCGTACCCACCACCAGGATGCGCAGCGGCCGTCGTTGCCGCCCCCGGCCACGCATCAGCAACCGGCAGGCAGCGCGCGACAGCGCCGTAAATGCCAGTAGCGCCAGCGCGCTAACTGCAAAGAATACGCGCGAGAAATTCTGCTGGCGATAGAAGAAAAGCAAACACAGCAGCACGACATAGGTCGTCGCACACGCCGAGATTATTTTTTTGAGTCCGGTATATTCCTGGAATAACTCCTCGATGTCGCACAGGCGGTAGCCTTCGGCCGCAATGATCCAGACCAGCGTCGTCAATAACAGAACGACGAAGTAAAAACGGGGATCATAATCCTTTTGCGCCAAGGTCCGCCGCAGCCAGCCGAATCGCACATAGGCGGCTGCAACGAATGCCATAAGGGGCAGCAAATAGGTCCATAGTCTTATGTAGAAACGGTAGGAGTTAAGTCGCAAGGTCATAGCCAACTCCGCCTTTTGTCTTCCCCAAACGCGAAGATTCGCGATCAGAAAAGTGTCACGAGTTACTACTAAGCCCGCTTAAACTCAAACATTGAACCAGCCGACCAGCCGGCAAAAGCCGCCGCCTGGCTCAAAAAACCGAACTTCATCTCGCAGCTATTTCCAACCATAGCCTGCGGGTGAACCACAGCTTGTCTTGCCGTCTCTATTTCCGGCACAAGAGCGAGCTTTGATACGACGGCAAAACTACTTCTGCCGTCGAAAACCCAAGCTTCTTCGCCAGGTCAATTACAAAATCTTTCTCATACCCAACCGCCGCTTCGGGAAAGGCGATATTTTCGACATAGGCTTGGCCAATCTTGTGACGGAAGCTCCAGCGGCTACCCCGCAACCCCAGAGACGCCAGATCGTCCAGGCAGAAAAAGGTCATACACATCGAGCCGCCGCGCTTAAGTACTCGATAAGACTCTTTTACGTAGCGCTCCAGATCCCCTTCCAGAAGATGTGAGAATAGCGACTGCGAAAACACAAGGTCAACCGAACCGTCTTCGCAAACCGCAAGACTCTTCTCTGCCGGCGCCTTGCCCGACGCTGGATATACCGTGCTCATTCCATTGACTAGCGCAAACGTAAATCGATCGGGGGGAAAATGTTGGCTGCACCACTCCACCAGGGCCGCGTCGATATCAAAGCCGTAGTAGTGTCCGGTGAATTCCACATCTGCGTAGCGGAAATCCCGTAGCGCTGCCGCTGATTTGCCGCAACCGCAGCCAATGTCGACAATCGTCGACTCCAGATTTGCCAGGCCTTCAGAGAAAAAATACTGCCATATCCTATGTCCGGCCGTCGCATAATAAAGATGGGGAAAGAGGATATTGTTTCCCACACCGGTTCGCACGATATAACGTAGTGGCGGCATCTTTACGCCCGTCCGCCACTCGGCATAGCGCCCGTAGGTCACGTCGACAAACCGGCTCGCCGCGGAAAACAATGGATTCCTTGCCACCAGAACCGTCGAAGGAATCACTTTTCTGACTAAAGCTTCCACTGTCATATTTTTCCTGCCTTGGCCCAGAACCATCGCCAGCGTAATTAAAGCTGATCGGCGACGGCTGTACTACGTTTTGCTATCTCACGGGTAAACAAGCTCTGCTCGAATTTCATTTGCAGAACATCCGCCAGGATTTCCTCGAAGCCTACTAGAAACTTATCGGGTGAGAATTTTGCCGCTTGCCGGCGCAGTTCGTGTTCATCGAAACTCCGGAGTTCAAACTCGCGTATGGCCTGGACAAGTCCGTTCACCGACTCATCGGAGTACAAGACTGCTGTCTTGTCGGTCATTGAATCCAGAACTCCACCTTTTCCCAAAGCGACGACCGGACAGCCAGCGGCGATTGCTTCCACCGGCACAATACCGAAATCCTCGATTCCTGGAAACAACAAGGCTTTGGCGCGACGGTAGTGGTCAACCAATTCCAGATCGTCTACAAAGCCGCGAAATTCGACCTCTCCCCCTACACTTCTGGCCAGTGATTCCAGACGCTTTCGCTCGGGTCCAGAGCCGATGATTGTCAGTTTCCTTCCCAAGGCCGCACACGCGCAGATGGCTTCATCCACCCGCTTGTAGGGAGCAAGAGCAGTCACCATCAAGTACCAGTCCTCCGGCGATCGTACGATTCGGCTGCACCGGGCTACATCCACCGGCGGCGCCAGGATCTCGGCTTCCCGGCCATACAACCGCCGCACACGCTCGGCCACGAAACGCGAGTTGGCGATGAACTTGTCCACCCGATTGACGGTACGCAGGTCGTACCACTGAAGCATTTTGGCCACCGGCCGGAATACAGACTGCGAAAACAGCGCACCCACCTTCTCGGATCCGAAGTAGTCGTCGAAGCGGTCCCACACGTATCGCATGGGGGTGTGGATATAGCAGATGTGCAAGGGGCGATGCCCGCCGTTCTTCCGGACCATCGCCTTGGCAACCGCATGGGACGAAGAGATGACCAGGTCGGCATCGCTCACCCGCGTCAGCTCCGCCATGAACGGGAACAGCGGCAGGTAGTGACGATACTTGGATCTAACCCAGGGCAGTCCTTGCATCGGGCTGGTTCGAATCGTCCGCCTGGAAATTGTGTCGCTCACCGTTCCCGGAACATACAGCAATGTCCACAAAGGAGCTTCCGGAAAACGCTGGCAAAGCAGCTCCAGTACCTTCTCGCCGCCGCGCATGCCGGTCAGCCAGTCGTGAACCAGCGTAACCTTGAGCTGATCCTCACCCTGCATTGGAATTGTGTCCATATAGTTCGGAAAACCTTGACCCACCTGTTAGTGTTTAAAGACGCATCACGGCAAAGCGGGCTGCAACGAAGTTACCGAAGTCCTGACACTTCGCACACGCGACAGGAAGTACACTAGAAAAAGAATTACAAACTCGAACTTGAGCGTAGCCACCGCCTGCGTTCCTCCCATGTAGAGCCACAAGCATGTCCACAACAGCGCAGTGACCGAAAGGTAGCGAATGGGAAGCGTAGTCGAGTTCTTCATGGAACGTTCGGCCCAGGCTACGCCCAATCCCAAAAGAAATCCGCAGATCACCGGACCAAAGAACCAGAAATTCATAAACGCTTCCCCAGCCAGCGTCAGTCTCAAGCCACCAAAGGACCGCGATTCGGGATCGACATTCAACAAGTCCGCTGTAAAGTAAGCAACCGAATGAGTATTTTTCCAGGTATCGATGAGGCCCGGGAACGGATCGAACGGCTGAATCAGGGTCGTACCGTTTAAGTAGTTTCCGTGCATCAACTCCATGACCCATCCCAGATCACGCACCTCGGAAAGAGAGGAAGCCAGGCTGCTGGCGGCATCATTTTCCGTGAAGCTCAATAAGGCGATCTGTGAAACGGCCAGCAGTATTAGAAAAGCAAGCACGGCAATGGCCGCCTTACGATAGTTGATGGCCTTCGATCGCATCAGCAAGGGAACGAATAGAACCGTAAGGATCGAAGCGCGGCGTAGCGGAAGCAAGAGCGCGACCAGGCCTACGGCGTAGATGAAGTAATCCAGCCTTTTCTGCCGCAGGATCCAAAGTAGCGGCAGCGTGCAGGTCAACACATCAGCCACCCGTATTACCAGATAAGCATCGGTGGCAGTCTCGCTCCCCAGATATCTCAATTGGCCGATATCTGCCATGTTCTGCATGGCCAGATCAATTACAGAAAAGCCTGCATACATGTAGAACATGAGGCAAGCGGCAATCAGCACAGCCGCTCTTGTAATATTTCTAAGATAAGTTTCGTCGATCGAGAGTCCGTTGATCCAGGTCGGCTTCCAACGATTGGCGAACTGGTAGGCGGTCGCCACACTGAAAAGACCCAGGGCAATCGCAAATGCTGCCTGAGAAAACCATAACTCATGCCCGGTGGCGAGCCAGTAGATACCTTCCTCTCCCTTGAACGCCACAAAATAGCCGAGCACACAATGCAAGGCCGCCAGGAACAAGAACGTGGCCACCAAAGTACGCTCCCAACGCAGCGCTGCCAGACACAGAACGCAAGCCAGCCAAAATGCGGCCGACGGAAAAACCGCCACCAGCAAAATGGAAACCGCAATTAGGGCGAAAGCGGCGGATAAGCGCATCGTTATAGGGTTTACGCGTTCACCAGGTTGCAACTTCGTTTGGTCTCTTCGTCCAGGAAAACTTTCTGGCTCTTATGCGCGTCCATTGGTTCCAAACTCACTCAACCGGCGGAAGGTCAAGGCTCGGCCGCGGCCTAGCGCTGAATTCTATTCGGATTCTGGTTCTACGCTGAGCAGGCCATAAATCGGCGGTGCCTCCGTCGGTGTCTTAGCCATGACACAAGTGGCCTGGGCAATTAAGTTCCACAATTCGGTACCGAACGCCGCCCACGCCGCTCCTTGAATTCCGAATGCCGGGATCAGCAGAACCACTAACACGATATTGACTACCAGATTGCTGGCCGTGATCTTTGCCAGAGTGGAGTACTGACCGCGTGAGTTAACAATGGAAGTCAGGGTGATATTGAGCGTGCGAACCACCAGCACCACCGACAGGATTTGCAGCACCGGGTACGCCGCCAGATAGCTTCCGCCAAAATGACCCAGGATCGACTTACCCTCGAGGACTAACGCAGCGCCGGCGCAACAAATAAATAAATACGCCGGCCACATGGAGTGCAGAACCGCCTGCAGAAGCTCCTTGCGAGCCAGCGACTCGTGGTTATGGGAGGACAGGATCGTAAACAGGCTGATGGAAAACGCATGAGGAATCATCAAAGCAGGCTCCACAATACGAAAGCCCGCCGCATAAATACCCAGGGCCGCGCTGCCGATGAACTTAAAGATGAAGATATTGTCCAGGCGCACGTAGAGAAGCATCATCGCTGCCATCAGACCCAGTGGCAAGCTCTCTTTAAATAACGAGACAGTCCTGGAGAAATGAAAGTCAAAACGCGGGACATGGCTGATCTTACGATAAAGTTGCCCGGCATTCAGTAGTTCACATGCCGGAAGCAGACAAATCACCAGCGCCAGCGAGACGTGTGAAAATATCAAGGCAACCGAAATTACCAGATAAAGGCCGAAGGAAATGAGGGTCGGCGGAAACACCTCAGACATTTTCAACTGGCTCTGATAGTAGCTGGAAAAGGCGCCGACCAGGTTGGCAGTAAACAGGGACAAGCTGGCGATCGCACTCAACAACAGGGTGAGCGAGTCCCCTGCCAGCATGAACATAATCAGGAACGACACCGCATAGCAGACTGCGGCAGCAACTACCTTTGAACTGACGATTTGTGCCAGCAGCTCCGTCCGCTCGGGCGCAGTCTCTTTGGAAAATCTTCGGATGGCTACGGTATCGAGGCCAAACTCCGAGAAGGCCCGGAATATTTCCATCATGGAAATCGCCAGGGCGAGCTTTCCGAACAGCGTCGGGCCGTACTTGCCGGCAATCAAAAGCATGATGCCGGCACGGCTGAACCCACTCATGGCACGTGAGGCGACGCCGAAAATCGAATTGGTGATACTCGCCCTGGCGATGGTCACGCTCTCGGAGGGCAGAGTCTGCGTTGCACTCATCGAACTCTCATGAACGTAGGCTTGCTTGCCGGTGACGACTGTCCAGGGCGACGACCTTGCAAAGTTGCTGCCATAGAAGCTTATAAGGATGATCGGCATCCAGGGCATCCCAGGCATCCTTAGCGGTCAACCATGTCACCCCCAGGCAGAAAGCTAGAATCGTGCCCAAAATTACAATCAAAGTTCTCGGCGGCCAGATTTTTTGTTCGGGAGCAATCGCTTCATCCAACACCTTGATGGTTGGAATCTCTTTAGCTTCCTCAACCTTGGCAAGTTCATATTGACGGGTCAAAACCTCATAGACGGTCTCATTGATCTTGGCCTGGCGAGCCAGGTCGTAGTAGGTATTGCCAAGAATCGGTAGCTGCTGTAGCGAAGGGTACAAAGCGCTAGCTTCGCCATCTTTTGCGACCACGCCGGAATTCCCGCTTAGACCATTTAGCTTACTGCGCAATTCCGACACCCTGGCAGCCGCGGAGCGCACCCGGGCATTCTCCGGTCCATAAATCTGTTCCAGTCCCTTCAGCTCCGACTCCGCCGCAATCAATTCGCCTTGCAAACTGGAAGCAGCATCCAGCATCGCCTTACCCTCCACCTGAGGGTCGAACGTCTTGTTCTTGCTGGAAAAGCGGCTCAGTTGCAGGGTCGATTCGTCGAGCTGTTGCTTGATGCTCGATAGCCGGCCCTCGAGGAAGACGCGCTCCCGGCGCGCCGAAGAAGTGGTGAGCTGGGACACACGGCCGTTCAAATCGTCGACATACCCGCGCGCGATCCTTGCCGCCCGATCGCGATCGTGGTCTTCTACTTTGATCGTGATAATTCCGCTCTTGCGATCTTCCGAGATGTCTGTGCGCCGCGAAAGCACTTTGCGAGCCCCTTCATATCTCCTCTCGGAATAGACCTTGCGCAGATCGAATCGGTCAATAAGATCGTCTTGCACCGTCCGGCTCGTAAGAATCCCGACCAGGGTCGCACCGGTGGTGTGCATACCGAGGAGGTCACTCGCCAACGACCCTACGCTGTCCCCGGCCTTCGAACTCAAAGCGCTCAGCATGGTGGCGCTCATCCCGCTGGTTTGGTCGGGTGGCATCAGTCGGGTCACGGACTGGTAGCGCACCGGAATCACGAAAGCCAACACCACCGACAGTACGAAGCCCCAGAGAACGAACGCCAGCAGAAGTTTCCGCCGCCTTGCAATCAAGTCGAGAAAACCTAACGCCCTGGCCGCCGGTCCGCTGACTACCGGAATGTCCGGTTGGCCAATTTCCGCTCTCAGAGGCATCCGCTCAAGGCTCGGTGCTTCTGGCGTCGACAACTGGGTTCGATCGCTAATCATGAGAATTTACGACTCGACATCGCCGTTTGGCTGCGCTCTATTTAAACGACTAAGGATTGATTGGCTAAGGACTCGTCGTCCCATCGCCGTGACGCGTGGAATCATGTGTTGCTGAATCCGATACTGCACCACGCCGTGATGGACATCTTACATTGCAGGGGATGAAGGAGCGATTAAAACGCTTTAGACAAAGCTTCGCCTGCCTCAGTTAGCTGCGGTGTGTACAGATATAAATACAAAGCAATGACTGAAGACGGCCTGCTGGCTGGAGAGGCAATTTTTTTGGCATCCATCCCCTCGCCGCAATCTCAGTCTTTCGCTGAATCGGAACCCCTATTGAACTGGGAGCGTTACGCTTATTATGGCGCTGTCGTTTCGCTAAGTTGTTACTTGATGCAGACAGCATATGAACTTCTATCATCCAGGTCAAGGAAAAAAACGGCGACCGTGAGCCTGTTGCCACCGCACCTACGGTTTTCACATGCTCTGCTAAGTCACGACATTTCTATGGATTAGGAGCTAACTGGCCGCTTGATCACAGAGCAGCGACGGCGAGCGTCTGATGAAAGAGTAAACATATTCTTCATCGATGATTCACACACCACCCGCTAATGGCAGCGTGGCATTCGGAGAACATCACAAGGCTTTGCGCCGAAGCCGCTTTCGGGTATGATTTGCCGCATAGCATCGGCTGTTTTCAGCGACAAGAGTTCTTTGCTGAATCAAGTTCTCGGGCGAGAGAGGATCCGGACGGCTGGGTCATTTCGGCCGAAAGCCTTAAGCAGAGAATGCCTCTGCTCAATCCCGCATACACACAAAGGAGCACCGATGAATCGGGACACGATCTGCGTGACGGCGTTAGCTGCCGCACTGGTTCTCTTTCTCGCTTTGCCCGCCGCCGCCTCGCCCAGTGTCACCATCTATCCGGCGCCCGACAAGTCTCTGCTTTCAGCCGATTATACTTTGCAAATCGAAGGCCGGGACGTTCCTGTCTACCAGTTCAGGGTGCCACCGCACGACGTCACCCAGGCGACCGCCGTGATGAACTACGCAGTGCCCACCGACCAGTATTTCGAGAAGGCAGCCTTCGCCTACTTTGATATGGCTGGCGGGACGCAGGTTACGGTTACCTACCGGGAACCGATCACCGCCGCCAAGCTGTTACCCGTTTCTGCTGCCGCCACTCCGCTTGCCATCAAGGGTAATACCGTGCGGTTTGTTGTGCCGCAGCCGGGAATCTTTACCTTGCAAGTAAATAATCAGCTCGTTCAAGCCCTGCACATCTTCGCAAACCCGATCGAGGTCTCGCCGCCGTCCCCCAAAGATCCCAATGTCCTCTTCTTCGGCCCTGGAGCGCACCAGCTCTCTAACCTGAAAGTTCCACCAGGGAAAACCATCTTCTATTTTGGCCCTGGGATGCATACCATCGATAACCTCGTCGTCCATGATGGCCAGACCGTTTATATCGCCGGCGGAGCGGTCGTCAGGGCGGTAATACGTGAGGGTGAACCCTTCACCGTGTCCAAGCACAGTCGCGGGAACGCAACATTTAATATGTACAAAGAACCCGCGATCAGTCTGCTTGGATCAGGCATTACGTTCCGGGGCCGGGGCATCCTCGACGGCAGCCAAACCTTGGGCAAGTTTCTGCTTCGCATCGAGGGACGGGACATCAGCCTGGAAGGAGTTATCCTGCAGGACCCGGGCACTTGGACCATGCCGATGTGGTATTCGGACCACGTATCGGTTTCAAACATAAAGCTGCTCGGATACCGGGTGAACTCTGATGGCATGGACATCATCAGCAGCCGCGACGTTACCGTTCAGGGTTGCTTTATCCGCACCCTCGATGACAACATCACCATCAAGACCATAGCCCGCGACCCGAACAACCGGACCCCTGAGGACGAAGCCAATAATATTGTCGTGCAGGGAAACATATTGTGGGTCCAGGGCGCTCACGGCCTCACCGTAGGCACCCAGGAGGAGGCTCCGGTAAATGCGGTTACGTTCAACAACATCGACATCATCCATTCTCTGGGCCGCACCCCGACATTATCGGTCGAGCTGAATGGAAGTGCTGACGTAATCAATACTCGTTTTCAAAACATTCGCATCGACAGTTCGGGAAACGGTTTCGACAAAGCCGGCGTGAACGACTTACTCCTTTTGAATATCAGCAAGGGTTCCATCTGGCAAAGGCAGGCCGACGCAAGCCGGCCGCTGGGCAAGATGCGCGGCGTTCTTTTGAAAAACATTCAGGTCCGTACATCGCCGACCACTTCCAAAGTGCGAATTCAACTGACCGGAGCCAGTGAGGCCAGCGATATCGAGGACGTGAAGTTTGAAAACGTAATCGTCAATGGGAAGCCTCTCTCCAAGGCAAACGCTGTGGTGATGGAGAAATTTGCTACCAACGTCACCGGACTACCCTGATGATTTTCTACAGGCGTTCGGGAAGTCCTGCTGCCGGGTGGGCAGCGGCTATGCTGTAAAGCTAGCTGGTTCCTGGAAAATCAAGTTGATCCTTCTACTTTGGAGGTTGCC
This sequence comes from Candidatus Korobacteraceae bacterium, assembly GCA_049695855.1. Lineage (GTDB taxonomy): Bacteria > Acidobacteriota > Terriglobia > Terriglobales > Acidobacteriaceae > Bog-257. The sequence goes on from JBAVSY010000066.1 coordinate 34,063, forward strand.
ACGGATGGTTGACCGAGCGGTGCGCTCATGCTAACAAATCACAGTGTGAGCCTTCCAGGCGGGCCGATTACCGTAGCCCGATTGATCGACCGGTACCGTCCCATCCTGAGTTCTCCCATTGGGCGCGATGACTTTCTTTTGCAAACGGCACGCGGTAACCCTTCTCATCAATTTCTCGGCAGCAGCACCCAAGCCATCTATCGGCGGCAAGTGGCGTTTCTGGCGGCCATTCTGCACGAATATACCCAGGCCCCGGCAGACCAAATCAAGATCTTAGACTGGGGATGCGGCAAAGGCCATATCACTTACCTGCTTCGGGCCTGCGGTTTCAAGGTGACCAGCTGCGACGTGCTTAGCACGAGCGATGACTCGGCATTCGGCCAGGAAGTCCCCATCGTTCAGCTCAAGGGCATATCGGTCGTTCCGCTCGCACACGTAAGCCAGCTACCTTTCGAAGACCAGACCTTCGATTGCGTGGTTAGCTTTGGCGTGCTGGAGCATGTCCACTCTGATGTGGCTTCCCTCAAGCAGATCCGGCGCATTTTAAAACCCGGGGGCCTTTTTTTTATAACGCTTCTACCTTATTTCCTGTCCTGGACCCAGGCTCTGGCCCGGCTTCGCGGCATCACCTATCATGATCGGCTCTATAATCATCAGCAGTTGCGACTCCTCGCGCAAAATGCTGGATTTCACGTGGCCGCTACTTCTCATGCCCAGCTTTTTCCTAAGAATATTGTGCATATTGCGCTTGACCCCGTCCTGGAACCTATAGACCGTTTCCTGTGCCAATGGACTCCTCTGAAGTACCTTGCTACCAACTTGGAAGCTGTTCTAGTAGCCGATTGACCTGAACCTTTTACCTGCCTACATCGTTTCGACTGGATTACCTTGGCACATAGGTGGTATTGCTTACCTCTAGTGACCTAGATAACATCCCCATCATCTTTCTGACCGACTCAGTAGTCCGGATTTCAGGGATACAACGGCATTTCTAAGAGTGCGAAGGGAGCGCTGTGTCCGTCATGGCCCGTGTGATTCACTGCTTTGGTTGCGTTCGTCAAACTTCGTTGTGGTCCTGCCGGGTTGCCATCGCGGCTGCGATGCTCCTTTTGCTTAGCCCCTGGATGCTGGCGCAAGTGCAGGTCTTGACCGAACATAACGACAATGCCCGTCAGGGACGCAATACTCAGGAAACGATCCTGACGCCGGAACTGCTCACTTCTGGTCAATTTGGAAGGATTATCTCCTATCCCGTTGACGGCTATATATACGGCCAGCCCCTCTATGTGCCTAATGTAACCATACCCGGACAAGGCGTACACAATGTGGTCTATGTGGTCACCGAACACGACAGTGTTTATGCCTTCGACGCCGATGGCCACGCGGCAGGTGGACAGACCCCGCTGTGGAGTACCAGCTTCATCAACCCACTGCAGGGAATCACCACTGTTTCAATCAACGACGTTAATTGCGACGATGGCGTAATACCTGAAATTGGCATTACCAGCACGCCGGTGATTGATCCCACCACCGACACCATCTATGTCATAGCCGAGACCAAGGAGAATGGCGAGTTCTTCCAGCGTTTGCATGCTCTGGATATCACCACCGGAGCCGAGAAGAACGGAAGTCCCGTAACCATCACTGCAACCTATCCCGGGACAGGCGATGGTAGCTCGGGCGGCATCCTAACCTTCAATCCTCTGATGGAACTGAACCGTCCCGGACTGCTGCACAGCAATGGGAACATCTATATCACCTGGGCTTCTAATTGCGACAATTCCCCTTTCCACGGTTGGATTATCAGTTATCAGAAGACTTCTCTGCGGCAAACCGGTGTCTGGGTGACCACTCCCAATGGCGGTTTAGGCGGAGTGTGGATGGGTGGCGCCGGCATCGCTACGGATGCTGCTGGCAACTTATACGTTGCTACCGGTAACGGTACCTTCGAGACCTCGGGCGACCCCACCGACTTCGGCGACAGCGTCCTTAAGCTTTCCCTGACCAGCCAGGGTATTCAACTACTTGATTATTTCACTCCTTATAACGAGTCGAATCTGGAAAATGGCGATGAGGACGTTGGTTCAGGCGGCGTGCTGGTGCTGCCAGATCAGCCCGGAGCCCATCCCCACGAGCTAGTCCAGAGCGGGAAGGAGGGCAGCATTTATGTCGTTGACCGCGACAATATGGGGCACTTTAATCCCAACAATAATTCGCAAATCGTACAGAATCTTACCGGCGAGATTGAAGGCATATATGGTGCTCCCGCCTACTGGAATAACAATGTATATTTTGCAGGCAGAAGTGACAGTCTGAAGGCATTCAATCTCAGCAACGGGTTGCTTTCCTCCCAGCCTACTTCGCAATCGTCGGTGAGCTTCGGATTTCCCAGCCCTACTCCGAGTATTTCGTCGCATGGCAATTCCGGTGGTATCGTCTGGCTCTTACAGACCGACGCATACCGGAACGACGGTAACGACATTCTCTATGCTTTCGATGCAACCAACGTCGGTAACATGATCTATAGCTCCGTCAACGATCAGTTGCGGGATAACCCCGGTGGTGCAGTGAAATTTGCCGTGCCCACGATTGCCAATGGCAAGGTATATGTCGGGGCTGCTGGCCAGTTGAGCGTGTACGGAGTGGTGCCCCCGGCAGCTTCCACTCCCGTTTTTACCCCACCGACGGGAACCTATACCACCACCGTAATACCCGTTACTATCTCTGAATCTACTCCGGGCGCGGTGGTTTACTACACCACGGATGGCTCTACGCCGACAACGAATTCCCCGGTGTACAGCGTGCCCATCCTGTTAACCAGCACGACTACCATAAAGGCGATAGCCGTTGCTTCCGGGTATAGCAATAGCAACCTCGCAGCAGCGACCTATACCCTCACCACCGGCGGCGGTGGATTTCTCAACTATGCGAACGGGTTTACTCCAATGAATATAGTCCTTAACGGAACTGCGGACTTCGATGGCTCACGCCTTCGACTGACGCATGGTGGCACCGGCGAGAACGCCAGCGCCTGGTATGCCACCCCCGTTAACGTCCAGGCCTTTCACCAGGATTTTAGTTTCCAGCTAACGAACCCTATCGGCGATGGCATGACCTTTGTGATTCAAGGCGTAGGAACTGCCGCAATCGGACCGGGCGGCGCAGGTCTGGGATATGGTGCTACCAGCCCGGGAGGTAATGGCGGTATGCCAAACAGTGTGGCCATAAAATTTGACCTTTACAATGACTTTGGCGAAGGTATCGACTCCACCGGTCTTTACACCGACGGCGCCTCTCCTACTATTCCTGCTAATGACATGACCTCCAGTGGTGTGAATTTGCACAGCGGCCATGTGTTTAATGTTCACATGATCTATGACGGAACTACATTGCAAATGCATGTCACGGATACCGTCACTTCGCAACAGTACGGCATCTCATGGACAATAGACATTCCGGGCACTGTCGGCACGGCTATGGCCTACATTGGCTTTACCGGTAGCTCTCGAAGTGTTACGGCGACCCAGGAAATCCTTAGCTGGACTTTTGCTTCCCAGGGAGCGATTAATTACGGGTCCGGTTTTGCCCACAATGGACTGGCCCTCAACGGAAATGCAGGCCTCCACGGAAGCCGCCTGCGGCTGACGCACAGTGGAAACGGCGAGGTTGCCAGCGCGTGGTATCTTAACAGGCTTAATATTCAATCGTTCGCACAACAGTTTAGCTTCCAGATTACCAACCCGGTTGCGGATGGCATGACGTTCACCATACAAAACTCTAGCTCGGGAACCTCGGTGGTCGGACCGGGCGGAGGCGGTCTTGGCTATGGGGCGACAAGTCCTGGAGGGAGCGGCGGTATACCCGCTAGTGTCGCCGTAAAGTTCGATCTCTACAATAACGATGGCGAGGGTATAGATTCCACGGGTCTCTATGTCAACGGCGCTTCTCCCACTGTACCCGCGATCGACATGACCAGCAGCGGTGTCAACCTGCACAGCGGAGACATCTTCGACGTGTGGATGACCTACGACGGCACCACGCTTACCATGCAAATCACGGATACTATGACGCAAGCTACATTTACCGCCTCCTGGACTATCGATATTCCTTCAACCATCGGTGGAAATACTGCCTATGTCGGATTCACCGGCGCCACCGGTGGTTCGTCGTCTACCCAGGAGATCTTGAATTGGATATTTACCTCGCAAGGTGCCGTCGAGTATGGCAGCGGCTTTACTGCCGGCAATCTGGCGCTTAATGACTCGGCGAGCATTAATGGTTCCCGGCTACGTCTCACCGACGGTGGAATTGGAGAGAAGGCCACCGCCTGGTACGATAACCGGGTCAATATCGAGAGTTTCACCCAGGAATTCAGCTTCCAGTTGACGAATCCCCAAGCGGACGGCATAACCTTCGCAATCCAGAACGTCAACCCCAGAGCCCAGGGTCCTGGGGGCGGTGGCCTCGCGTACGGAGCGTTCACTCCCAATGGCAGTAACGGCATCCCGAATAGCATTGCCGTGAAGTTCGACATCCACAATAATTTTGGGGAAGGTGTGGACTCTACGGGTCTTTATACTGACGGAGACTCGCCGACCATACCCGCGATCGACCTGACCAGTAGTGGTGTAAATCTTCATAGCGGCGATGTATTCAATGTTCGTATGACTTATGACGGAACTACTCTCTCCATGCGAATTGCCGACGCCACTACGCAGGCGACATTTCAGACATCGTGGCCCGTCAACATTCCACAGACTGTCGGTGCAAACACTGCCTATGTGGGATTCACCGGTGCCACTGGTTCCACCACGGCAACGCAGGATATCCTCTCATGGATTTATATCCCGTAACTGCCGTATTGGAGTGAGGCAGAATTACGAACTCGACAATAAGCTACCCATCCTGCCGGTAAATTCGGATAGCATTCGGCTACGAAGAAACTAGTTTAGGGCAGTAGGTGGCCACGGGATTGACCTTCATCCAGGCAACGGTGACTGGCTCGTTGGCGAGTACCCGCCCGCGTAGTTTCACCCCACCTGCCGGTCGTAGGCAAAAGACAGGACCCTGCTCCCACTGGTTGCAGGGTCCTGGCAAACGTCTGTACCGCAAGCTATGGTTGGGCTACAGCAGTGAAGGCAGTCTGGCCGATGGCAGTTCCCCAGTCACCGTTGGATTCGGAGTACTGACCTGCAAACCAGAAGGTTGGGGTCAGTCCTCGAATGGAGCCATAGGGTGCTGTCGCGGTGTAGTCACCCCAGCGATTGCGTCCGATATTGTCCAGTTGGCAATACGCCGCGTCTCCGGCTACAAGGTAAGCACCATCATCCGGAAAACTACCGGCCGCTTCCGTCGTGCGGCTGGACAAGTAACCAGTGGAAGGATATACCGAACTCGATGAGAAGTTGAAGACGACCGTGATGTCTCCTTCCTCAGTCGGCTGGACCGCAGAGTAATATTCGGAGCCCGTTCCGTCTCCTCCGAATCCATCGCATCCCCAGCAAACTTCGTTGCGGATGGTGGATCCGTTCATGGCAGCGGGACTCAGATTGGTCAGGTAGGGGTGCACCTGCCAGTACAGGAAACCATCCGCGGCCTCGCCATTCAGGGCTGCGGTGCTGGATGTCAGATAGAGATCGCCCGCACTCCAGTACACCTGGCTGCTAATGCCGGCAGTCCCAGTGTTGATGGCACATTCGGTGCCACTGGGATTCCCTGGCTGGGTTGCCGTTACGGGATAAACGTAATTGTTAGCCGTACCCACGTAGGATCCGGTCAGGGTTGGACTTTGGCCCGCCGGTGGTACGCCATAGTAGATGGCCCACACGACCAGGCCATTGCAGGGGCTTCCTGAACTGCAATTAAAGTTGAAGTCTTCGGTGTTCACCAGGAATTCGGCTCGAGGCTGATCCCCTCGGTTCATTACGTCGGCAGGCTGCACGTGATCTACCGTTCTCCCGTCTAACTTCAGATTGTAGAAGTAGTGGAAGCTAAAGCCGCCGCCCGCATAAATCTGCTCCTTGGGTAAAATCCAAACCACATCGTCATTAAAACCGCCAGAGATAAACCGGTCCCAGCTAATATACAAGCCCCCGTAGTTGCTATCTCCATCCTCTCTGACGGTCTGGCCGATCATGGGAAAGTCCGCGTTACCAGTCAAGCCACCGGCGTTGGCCGAGATGGTGTAGATCCACCAGCCACCTGTCGGGTCCGAATTCTTGGTGGCAGCAACCAGAATGTTATTGGCGGTGAAATCTTCCGCCACGATGATGAACCGGCTGTTACGCCAGTCGAAAAGCGCTCTCGGATCTCCCACGGCGTCGTCGGGCGCACCAAAGAAAGTCGCCAGGTTAACCGGTCCCTTGAGCACAGTTCCGCTGTTATTAAACACGTAGATGCAGGCATTGAGCACCTGCAATTCATAGTTGGAACTCGCGGCCAGCGCATGGTCCGAGGGGATCCAGAATCCGCAGTTCTGCTCGTTCCCGGAAAGGAAGCTAACCCTCAATCCAGGAGTGTCACCCAGAGAAGGCTGAGGGAGCTGGGCGGGAGGTCCGGGCACGTGTCCGGCAACCGGGCCGTTGGTCCGATTCTCGTCACCTTCATTTGGCTCTTTCTGATCAGGCATTGCGCGCGGTTTGCCATGGTAAGGCTGGGCCGGCGGAAGCTCCGACAAAACCACCTCTCGCACCGTCTTTGTGTAGGTCGCTTGTCCGTGGCTGGAACTGACCCGCGGTGTCGTGTTTCCGCTATCTTCTTGACGATTCGGCTTGTTAGCACCGTATAGGGAGTTGAGCGATAGACCGCCGAACAGTATAGACACTACTAAAGACAAGTACACACGTCGCGTCATCTGGTATCCACCTTTCTTTAAGTTCTCGAATGGCCCGATGATGGCGAAGTCAAAGTCAGTTCTTGTTTAATTGTTAAACAGGGGGGAGCTACTTCAAACCTAGCCCGCTGTGAAACTACTTATGATAGTATTTGGCGAAAATGTCAAGAAAATTCGTCATTTTTTTCAAGCGACTAACTCGACCTCCCCAGAAAGCGCCTTATGCGCCGGTTTATCACCTCTTTCCTAATGGCACTTAGGTCTCGGGCGGGAGGGCGAAGCGGACTATTGACTGGTTGACTCCCGGACGATAAAGCACTCTAGAATGAAGGCAAACGAGGTAGATCTTGGGGTAGGCGCCAACCGCCTGACTGTTTCCGCCCGGAGCTTCGCTTCGGATTACAGCTAAGGGCTGCGGAGATCGGAACCTCTTAACCTCCCGGTCTGAGGTCGGAAGCTGGCAAAGGCGCTGATCCTTAATTTTGAGAAGCAAACGTCCAGTTCAACACATCCTGGGTCGCCGTTGCAGCGCCAGAGGCTCCGGTAAAGCCAACATACGCGGTTGTTCCTCCCACTGCAGTCGGGATATCAACCTGCCGTGACTGGGTGAAAGCCTGGTAGGTCACGGTGTCAGTAACAACCATGATCAGGGTAGTCCCATCGTAGGTCATGTGAACGTTGAATATGTCTCCACTATGCAGGTCGACGCCGCTGCCCGTCATATCGATAGCCGGGATAGTCGGGGAGGCTCCTTCCGTGTAGAGGCCGGTTGAATCCACACCTTCACCATAGTTGTTATACAAATCGAACTTAATGGCGACACTCATAGGTATTCCGGGATTTCCATTGGGAGATCCCGCACCATAGGCGAGACCAGCTCCACCCGGACCAATTGCGGTAGTTCCTGCGTTCTGAATTGCAAAAGTAAAGCCGTCGCCATTGGGATTCGTCAATTGAAAAGCGAAGTCCTGGGTAAAGGCCTGAATGTTCACCGGAGTGGTGTACCAGGCGCTGGTGCTCTCGCCCGTGCCGCCGTCCGTCAGCCGCAGGCGCGAGCCATTGATGGCGCCATATCCATTCAGGACAAGACCTGTCGGTACAGTGAAACCATTGCCGTAGTTCAGTGAGCCGCCGCCTGCCGTAAGGATAGTGTAGATGGCGGTCGCGATTGGACTGGTGAAGTATTGCGGCGCACTGGCAATCGCCTTAACAGTAGTCGTAACACTGACCATTATCGGATTCGTATATACAGGAGACGACAGCGTAGGATCGGACCCATCTGTGGTGTAGTAGATCGTTGCGCCTGGAGTAGAGTCGGAAATCGCCACCGTCTGCGGCGAAGTATAGGTTCCCCAAGCGGGCGCAAAGGTGGGAGTAGCGACGGTGGCAAGGCTCAGGCCGAAAATGCTTACCTGACCTACTGCCCCTGTGTATACTTTGCCATTGGCGACAGTTGGCACTGCGAAATGCAGTACCGCACCTGGGTTGTCGCGTTCCTGGTTCTGCGCGCTGTTATAGAGCTCGCTAGCAAGGTTGGTCGCATCGTATGCATGCAGGACCTCATTGCCATTATTGAGTCTCCCGGCTGTTTGCAGCGCCCAGACAATTCCGTTATTGATGCCATTCGAAGATACGATAGGGCTGGCTCCCGGATATCCCAAATTCGTTGGTGACTGCGAACTTGGGCTGGTCGACAATAGCCCATTGGTCAGGCTGAATACCTGAACATGATCGTCCACTCCTCCAAAATAGACATTGCCGTTCCAATAGGCCGGAATAGCAAACATCTCACTGACTAAGCCGGGCAGGTTCTGCACTATTTGCGCATTGTTGTTCGGATTGAAGTGGCCCATGTTGTCGCGGTCAACCACATAGACGGTCCCTTCTTTTCCGGCCTCTATTAATTCGTGGGGATGCGCGCCAGGCTGATCCGGAAGTAGCAGAACTCCACCCGAACCTACGTCCTGGTCCCCGTCATTGAGGACACCCTCATCATAGGGAGTAAAGTAGTCCGTCGCCGTGAGCTGACTTCCGCTCTGGACTAACTTGACAATGCTATCTCCGAAGTCGACAACCTCACCCGAAGTATCGAAGGTCCCATTACCGATCGACACGAAAATCTTACCCGCAGCATCGGCGGCCAGGCCGGCGCCGCTCATCCATATGCCACCGCGTACGCCATTAGGCGTGTCCAGCCAGACCGATTTTTGTTGCAGCGTGGCCTGGTCGTAGGCGATGACCCAGCCGTAATAAGGAGAGTTGTCGCAATGCGATGCCCATGCGAGATAGATGTTACCGTTGGCTTGCAGCAGTCCTACCCGATTATTGTTGGTTAGAGGATCGAAGTCTGCTACACCGTTGTTATAGCTGGCCTGAATGGTGGTTGGTCCGCCGAACTTCTCCGCCCCGGTCGTGATATCAAGAGCATGTAAGCGCTGAAAGAAGGAACCATTCTCTTTTGTCTTAGCCAGGACGTAGATCGTGCCGGCGACCGGGTCGATCACCGGCGTGCTGGTAATGCCGATCTCGGGAGTAATGTTGTCGCAATTCACATCGCCACTGGAAACCGGAGTAATTCCATGGGCTGGATCGATGAAGCTAGCCTGCCAGAGCGGAGTCGAGTTTCCTCCGCTATTACTATCTGCGTCTAATGCATAGACGCTGTCGTGCTCAGTCACTATATAAATCACGTTGTGAATTCCCTTCCCTGGGATATTCACATTTGGCACGTACAAGGGTTGCGCGTAGACGTCGCCATCGACGCTGTAAGAGAAGAGCTTTCCGAACTGGCCCGAGCTAACGCTAGCCGGAGTAAGAATGCCTTCGTTAAGATTCTGGCCAGTCCGGGAATTGTCGTAGTGTTGAGTAACGACGGGCATGACCGCGCTGACAATGATGCTTAGTGTTCTAGTAGCCGTCCCCGCCGGCGATTCGGTATCCGAAACCCTCACCCCGAAGGAGAAGGTGCCTGCCGCGGTCGGTACTCCGGCAATTGCTCCTGTGGAGCTCAAATTCAAGCCCGGGGGCAAAGCACCCGAAGCAAGAGTCCAGGTGTATGGGGAAATTCCTCCAGTCGCTGCCAGACTCTGGGCATAGGCTGCATTCAGGGTACCGCTGAGCAGCGAAGCTGTCGTGATGATTAGTGGTCCGGTCGTAACATTAATGGTCAGTTGCGTGGTAGCTCGTTGTGGTGACAATTCCGCGTCCGCTACTTCTACTGTGAAGTTGGATACGCCGAGAGTCGTGGGCGTTCCAGTGATAGCGCCCGTAGCGCTCAAGCTCAGTCCCGGGGGAAGCGCGCCGCTACTGACACTCCAGCTGTAAGGAACCGTTCCGCCACTGGCTGCGAGGTTCGCATTGTAAGCGGAGTTTAAAATGCCATCGGCCAGCGAGGTTGTAGCGATACTCAATGGCGTCACGATCGCGATGCTTAGCTGGGCTGTAACTTTTTGCGGTGACGATTCGGCATCTGCTACTTGAACTGTGAAGCTGGACGAGCCGGCGGCGGTGGGCGTCCCCGTGATAGCACCGGCGGCGCTTAAACTCAACCCTGGCGGAAGCGCCCCGGAACTGAGGGTCCAGCTATAAGGAGCCATACCTCCGGTAGCTGCCAAGCTCTGGTTGTAAGCCGAGTTTAGAATGCCGTTGGCTAGCGGGTTGGTAACAATGCTCAGCGGCAAAACGATCGTAATACTTAGCTGCGCCGTGGCCTTTTGGGGTGTCGACTCGGCGTCGGATACCTGTGCTGTAAAGGTTGAACTACCTGCTGCGGTCGCGGTTCCGGAAATCAATCCACTACTGCTCAAGGTCAAACCAGCGGGCAAACCACCCGAGGTCACGCTCCAGGTATAGGGCGCCGTGCCCCCCTTCGCACTGAGCGTGGCGCTGTAGGCTACGCTTACCTGCCCATTGGGCAGGGCAGCGCCTCCAGCGATTGAGAGTTCGGTCGGAGTCGGCTGAGACGAGCCACCACAGCCCCAATCGACCAGGCAAAATAAGAGGGCCAGATACAAGAATAGCGATGACTTCCGCGATGTCATGAGCATTTTCAGTCAGAGCCTTGAGGATGTGGGCAACATCCACATGGCCAGTTGGACCTCATTGTCAGTTTTCTGGTTGGTTTGGAGGCGTTAACTCTACACTACTCAGTAATCTTTCGCAATATGCAATTGCGGTGGACAAATCGCCCTGCTCCCCCGCTAGGATTGCGGCACCAGAAGAAATCCCGCATCGTCGTCTTTGCCGTGCTCACCCCAACCAACAATCTCACCTTGACTGTTGATCCCAGTTGCCTCGCGCAGTCTCCATCCGGAGTCAGGAGGAAGCAAGTCGTTCAGGTTGCGAAACTGTGTGGCCTGGTCCCACACGAAGGCATGCCCGGAATCGGTAAACGCGCCAAAAGATCCGACGATGGCGCCGCAATTGTTCAAGGCTTTGGGGTGATTAGGAAGCTTTGCAGAAAGGACCACCCGGCTGAGTTGACCGGACTGGTAGAGCCAAATGCCCTGGGCAAATGAATCAATCAGAGTCTGCCCCGAATCGTTCATGGCCAACGCGGAACTATAGGCATTCGCTGGCCCGATCGGCAGGACCCCTCGCTTCTGGTCCCACACAAATGCGCGGTATTTACCCTGCCGGTCATAGATGTTACCGGCGGCTTGAGCGTGATTGTTGATTCCCGTGGTCACTCCGCCGCAGCATCCTCCCAGTTCCACGATGGTTTGGCCCCGCCAAATAACCGGCGCACTAAGGCCTTGAGCATTGGTCGACTCCCCAGCAACTTCATCGTTGTCATTAATAACGAAGGGCCTGGTATGGCTACCCGGGAGTAGCCTAACCGTGCCATCGATATAGGTGAAGCCTTGCCTCTGGTTAGTCTTCAGATTGATAGCAATTCCGATAATGTGTCCGGCCTGATTGAGTCCGACACCTTCGGAGCTGTTAAATCCGGCAGGAACCGCCAGTTCTTGCAGTCCTGCTGTCTTCGTCCATAGAGCTGCCCGATGGGACTCGGTGGTTCCTACAACTTCATCATGGTCATTGATGGCGGCCGGGCGCAGCGGTAGTGGAACAAGCGTATAGTGCTGGGCTACACACTTTCCCTGCGCCACTTCGCCAGCCTTACTTTGCGTGGCTGGCAACAAGGCCAGCCCAAGTATGTAAAACAGTATTCTGAATTTCACCAGCAGGCCACCAGCCTTGTGATCGGGACGTACATATTCAGCATCTCCCCTGGGTTACTCCCGGCCCCAAGCTATGGTTAACTTGAAACTAAGAACCCGAAACCTAAGGCGTGATCTCGAACGCGGTCCCGCAAGGACCATCATCACAGTCGTGAATCCCGCCATAGGTGGTCGTGCTATAGAGATTGCCGGCAGCATCCAAGATCAAGCCTTCCTCGGGCACAGCCCCGTCGGTGCCATTCCCGAAGCTGTGTAGTATCGTTTCCTGCCACTCGCCGCCTTGCTGGGGCGTCAACTTGAATGCCGTCCCGTAGCCGTGAATGCCGCCCCCACTGGTCGTGCCGTAGAGATTGCCGGCGGCATCGAAGGTCAAGCTACCGTAGGCGGGAGAAATCCCGTCCGTGCCATTGCCAAAGCTGTGCAGCACCTTTTCCGTCCAGCCTCCGCCCTGCCGAGGCGTCAACTCGAACACTGTCCCGTCATGATGGATGCCCCCATCGCCGGTTGTGCCGTAAAGATTGCCGGCGGCATCGAAGGTCAGGCCACCTCCGGGAGAAGCCCCGTCGTCGCCATTGCCGAAGCTGTGCAGCACCTTTTCCGCCCAGCCTCCGCCTTCCGTGGGCGACAATTCAAACGCGGTCCCTAGGTAGTGAATGCCACCCGTCCAAGTCGTGCCATAAAGGTTGCCACCTGGGTCAATGATCAAGCTAGCCTCGGGATAAGCCCCGTCCTGGCCATTCAAGTTGAAGCTGTGCAGCACCTTCTCCGTCCAAATCCCATCCTCCGCAGGCGTCAACTCGAAAACCGTGCCGCACTTGTACTGGCCACACGATCCATAAATGCCACCGGCGCTGGTCGTGCCATAGAGATTGCCGGCGGCGTCGGCAACCAAGCCACTGTCCGGAAAGGCTCCGTCCACCCCATTTACGTCGAAGCTGTGCAGCACCTTCTCCGTCCAGCTCCCGTCCTCCCTGGGCGTCAACTCGAACACTGTTCCGTAGAAGTGGATACCGCCCTCGCCGGTTACGCCGTACAAATTACCTGCAGCATCGAAGATCAGGTCGCCGTCTGGAAAAGCGCCGTCCGCGCCGTCGAAGCTATGCAGCACCTTCTCCGTCCAGCCTCCGCCCTCCCTGGGCATCAACTCGAACACTGTCCCGTTGCCGTGAATACCGCCCGTGCCGGTTGTCCCGTAGAGACTGCCTGCGGCGTCGGCGACCAGTCCGGAATCAGGATTAGCCCCGTCGGTGCCGCCGAAATTATGCAGCACCTGCTCGCGTGTGGCGGACCAGGCGCCGGTCGCAAACACCGTTACTGTAAATATCGTCAGGAGCGACCTGAATCCGTGCGACCATTTCTTGCCTTGCATGTACAGTCCTCCATTCAACACGGACCTTCCGTGAATCGGCTACTGGCTTAGTGTTATCACTTCGACTTGTTAAGGGAAATTGCGCTGGATTGTATCTTCGATTCATGCCTGGCACAATGACACGAAAATGCCAGCTACGCCTGTTGCGACATCATTATCGAATCTTCTATCCGCTGCCTGTGTTGCTGGACGCGGCGGGAAGCCTTCGGGAAGCTCTGGTTAAGTTCCGGTTTTGAAAGGGCACGGCTTTCAGCCGTGCCGCAAGCATCGCAAAATCGAAGGGGGCTTTAGCCCCTGCGGCAAGTTTTTCAAAGCTTCCTTAACAGCGCCCCTCAAGCCGCCCACGGAATGAGTCCGATTGGTCATACTTGAAGGGGGCAGCTTTAGCTACGCCGTCGCTGATTCAAAAGGTTGACGTTCGAATTGTGCAGCAGCTTTCCCCGTCGGGCGACCCAGGCGGCGCCGCCTGCGATATGCGACGAAGCTGCCGGGTATTTTCCTCCTCAGAATCCCACCCGCCCGACGCGAATCAGCGCCGACCAATCCGGAGCGTTGTCGGCCGCCTGGCCGGCGGCATTGATGTGCTCTCGCTCCTTCAATTCTGGAAACGGAAGGCCGCCGGTGACCAGACGTCCCCGGTTGTACAGCAGTTCGTCCAGCGTGCCATTCAGCAGGAGTTGATAATTCCAAGGCTGCGGATTCTTCATGTCCTCGGCAATCTTGGTATCCAGCGTGGTCGTGCAGTTTCGGGTCAGCGCGTTGTACCACTCGGGATGGTCCCTCAACTTGTTCAGGTAATCGGCATAGATGAGGAATATCTTTCGCGCTCTGTCCGCTGAGATGGTGGTGCGATACAGGAATACCTGCTCGTCTTTGCGATAGTTCGTGCGCAATCGAATGACGTCGCGCTCGTCGGCCGTGATAAAGATCAGCTCGTATTGCCGGAAGAATCCCAGGATCGCCGAGTACGACTGGCCGACTTTATAACGCGCTTCGATCGAAAAGGCGACGTGATCGTGGTCGCCGAATTGGAAGCTCACAATCGGATGGCCGATATACTTCGGTCCCCAGGTGGTGAAGAAAAGGTCTACATAACGGAGTTGCGACAGATTGACGGTCTTATCACTCCAGCAATTCGAGTAGTCGGTCTTGGTGCGATAGTCGCAGTTGCGCAGGTTGTGGATCGTGACCTGATCGCCATTGATTTCGATCCAGGCGGTGCGGTCGGCATCGGCTTGCCAATCGCCGTCATTGGATGGCTTCAGGCTGAGCCACCACGTGAGCACAATACAGAAGGCTGCAAAACAGAAAGCGGCAGCCCAGAGCCGCCGTTTGACCCTCAGCAAAATTGCGATGACCACAAGCACGTAGATCACGGTCAGCGGAATGCGCAGCGCTTCGACCCGGAAATCAACGTAAAGCGCAGCTATGGCCCACAAGGTAAGCAGGGCAAGAATGAACCACAGGATCACGAAACCAAATATCCGCAGCGCTCTGAACCTGGTTGGCCGTGAGACCGGCGGAATACGAAGATCCTTATTATTTATAGCCATTTCGAATCTCGAGTCTGCCAATTTTTCCCATGCTTGTTCCTGCGTCCTGGTGCTCCGGCGCGTCGGGCGCAAGCGAGGCGATCTTGCGGGCATAGAGGTTGATGCCCGGCAGCGCGCTTAGTCCGTGAGCAAAAATGCTGAGCCACACGGTTACCATAACCGCCAGCCGGATGGTTGCTTCGCCCGGGAGATGCATTTCCTGCTCCAGATAGACCAAGCCGAGGACGATGGAGGCCAGACCGCGCGGGCCGAACCAGCCCATGAACGCCAGGCTGGCCGGACTCAGACGTGTTCCGGCGAGCGAAACTGCCACCGGCAGCATCCGCACCAAGGTCAGGCTCAGCAGTGCATACAACCATAACGTCAGGCTGAATTGCGGCCAATCCCGGACAACCGCCATGCCAAAAGCGAAGAATACCGAAAGATTGAACAGTTGTCCCCACTGCTCGGCGAACTCGACGCTGTGCTTGCCGGCATCCTTGAATCCTACCTGCACCGCGAAGCCGGCGACGAACGCCGCGATGAACATGCTGGCATCGACCATATCCGAGAGCAGCAGGCAGAGCAATGGCAACGCTACCACGCCGATTTGAGAGTTGAGGAAACACCAGCCGCGCGATCACCGCGCCCAACAGGATGGTCAGCAACATGACTGATGTTCTCGCGGCTCGCCGCGTCTGTCCAATCAGTGCAGGTGAATGAGGCGGCAGGGATCGTTTCCTGGCGTCCCGATGGAAAACCGTTCTCGTCATGGGCTTTACTGTCAGGGGCGTAGGATTGTCGCGATCGATGTGTTGCGCGATACGGCTCGTTTAAGTCGTCTCGATTTGACCGTCCTCAAAGGTTAATGCGCGGGACGATGATCGTCAGGTTGGTTGCGAAATCGCGCCTGGTAACGATGGACCGAATCTTTTTTGGCGTTGGCATCATCGTTAAGAACGCAAAGATAAGCCGAATAAGCACCTGGCGGAGTAACAATTAAGAAACGCGGGAGGCGGGGACTATGAGAGCAGCAGGAGCGCGCAACATTCCTGGCAATAAAAAGGACTTGTCGCCAGAACAACGCGAAGAACTACTCAGCATATTGAAGGCCCGCTTTGAGAAAAACGTGAACCGCCATCGAGGTCTTGAATGGGCTAAAGTCCAGGCAAAGCTGAAAGCTGCCGCTGAAAAGTTGTGGTCACTCCATGAAATGGAAAGAACTGGCGGTGAACCGGACGTTGTTGGTCAGGATAAAAAGACGGGCGAATACATTTTTTATGATTGTGCCGCGGACAGCCCCAACGGCCGCAGAAGTATTTGCTACGACCACGAAGCGCTGGAGTCAAGGAAGGAACATAAACCAAAAGATAGCGCCATTCATATGGCAGATGCCATGGGTATCGAGCTGTTGACGGAAGAACAATATCGGGAGTTGCAGACACTTGGAAACTTCGATACGAAAACGTCGAGCTGGGTCAAGACACCTTCTGCTATCAGAAAACTCGGCGGCGCCATTTTTTGTGATCGCCGCTACAACACTGTTTTCGTCTATCACAACGGTGCGGAATCTTACTATGCCGGCAGGGCGTTCCGTGGCTCGCTCAGGGTATGAATTTGGACTGAGAAGTTCAGCATTCTGATTTTTAGTGGTGCCCGTCGCCGGGGGCCCCGGGTCTCGCGGGATTCGAAGCCCTGGCGAGTGCGTCGCATCACTGTGCGGGAGCTGTCGGTTCGACACACTTCAGCTGATGGACAACACGCAACCCAGGTGATGAGGACGATAGGCATGGATCTGAGATAATGCCGGGGTGCCCCACTCATTCGCGGTTTTCGAATGAGTGGGATTGAGTGTCAATCCGGCTACTTGAACTCCCGCTCATTCCAAAGGCAGGAATGAGTGGGGCACCACAGTTGTGATGACGACAATAAGTCACTCCCAGGTCTCGAAAGGCGCGAGACCTGGGGCACCCGCGAAGTGGTTGCCCTCCTTTAGCCCGCGTTCGTCTCTTCGTCGCGCCGGCGGGCGGCGGCTCCTTCAGGATCGGTGATGATGTCGACCCACTGCGGGGCAGGCGAAGCCTCGGCGTCGTAGTTGTCGTGCCAGTTCCACCACTTGTACGGTGGAGTCTGAGGGTAACCCTCTGGCGAGTCCTCCCAAGTCTCCTGACGCCCGAGCGGCGTGATGTCGAGATAGCTCCAGATGCTCCCCATCGCCTCGTCGCCGCGGGCGTTGATGAAGTAGGTGCGGAACACCCGCTCGCCATCGCGGAAGAACACGTTGTGGCCGTGCCATTCATCGACGCCGAAGTCCTTGTCGAAGCTGTCGGTCATGGTGTACCACGGCATCTCCCAGCCCATCCGCGCTTTCAGGCGCGCGATGTCAGCTTGCGGCGCGCGCGAGGCGTAAGCGAGGGTAGTATCGCGGGCGTTCAGATGGGCCAGATGACTGACCTGATCGGCGCCCAGGGAGCAGCCGCGGCAGGCGTGCTCGGGCCAGCCGAAAACCCCGGGCTCGAAGAAGGCGCGATAAAGAATCAACTGACGGCGGCCCTCGAACAAATCGAGCAGGCTTACCTTGCCGTTGGGTCCGTCGAACTCGTACTTCTTCTCCACTGCCAGCCAAGGCATCCGCCGGCGCTCGGCGGCCAGCGCGTCACGGGAGCGCGTAAAAGCCTTCTCCTTCACCAGGAGCTGCTGGCGCGCAGCCTCCCAGTCTTGCTGTGACACGATCGGGGGTGTTTTCATCGCGAGATTCCCTTTCCCGTGTTCCTTGTCTCTCTCTTGGTTCGTAGACATTTTCATTTCTCCTTTGTCGTCTGAAACAGACCGACACGATTCGCTCTGAAAAATCTTCTGAACTTGCCGATGCACACCGCCATTGTGTTCGTCGACATTTTCATTTCCCTTTCTTATTCAGGTTCGGCACGATTTCTTCTGCTCCGTTCTTTTTACGAGAAACTTTCACAGCCAAGGCTGCCAGACCGCCGGTAGAAACCGCGCCGGCGATGACTAGTCCCATGCTTGCCAAACAGAATGGACACATCGTTCAACTCCTCGGCGACCAACTTGAACGCTAAAGCCGCCTCTATTGGGATGACGTGCAGGGTGGGATTATTTCGACAGGGAAAACAAAAAAAACTAGCCCCGTCTTGCGAGCAGGAACTGTCTCACCGCAGGGTCCTCGGTCAGGCCGATTGCCCGATCGAAGGCATCCAACGCCTCAGATCTTTTCCCTAGTCGTTGCAACAGGTGAGCGCGAACCGCCCAGTACGGCTGATAGGCCGAGATATCGTCCGGGTCGATCCCATCCAACGCTGCCAGCCCAGCTTCGGCCCCTCTCGCTTCGGCTACGGCCGCGGCGTATCCGGTTCGCGTGCCGAGCGTGGGCGATATCCGGATCAACTGTTCATAGAACATCACGATCGCGTTCCACTGAACCGCGCCGCTCCGCGCCCGCTCGGCGTGTACCGACTGAATCGCAGCTTCGAGTTGAAACCGGCCAGTGCGGCCGCGACTCGACGCTTCGGCGAGATGCCGTTCCGCCTCTGCAATTAAGGGTTGCGACCACTTCTGGCAATCCTGCTCCGAGAGAGGAACAAACCGGCCATCAGTTCCCCGCCGCGCCGCCCGGCGGGCTTCGCAGTGCAGCATCAGAGCCAGCAGGCCATGAACCTCGGCTTCCGCCGGCATCAACTGCAGAAGCACTCGTGCCAGCCAGATCGACTCCTCGGCCAGATCGCGTCCGCGTTGGTCGACACCGGCCATGTCATCCCAGCCAATTCCGAAGGCGGCGTAAATCGCTTCCAGTACCGCGTCCAGCCGCTGCGGCAATTCACGCTCCTGCGGGATTTCAAACCGAATACCTCCGTCGCGGATCTTCGTCTTGGCGCGCACCAGGCGCTGCCCCATCGTGGTGGGCGAAATCAGGAATGCGTGGGCAATACGCGCGGCATCCAGGCCAAGAACGGTTTGCAGCATGAGCGGCGTGTGCATCGCCGGATCAATTGCCGGATGGGCACACACAAACAGCAGTTTCAACCGTTCATCGGGAAATTCCGGCGACAAAGTCATGTGGTTGGATTCCTCTCTGAGGAGCGCTAGCGTGGGCTCGCTGGCCTCGGCTACTTGCCGATGACGAACCAGATCGAGAAAAGAGCGGCGCGCCACGGTCAGCAGCCACGCCTCCGGATTTTGGGGCACGCCATCTCGCGGCCAAGTTTCCAGTGCTGCTATCAGCGCATTACTGAGGGCATCCTCCGCACTCCCTACGTCGTGCGTGTGCGCGGAAAGGTATGCCACCAGGCGACCGTACGACTCGCGGGCCACGCGTTCGATCGTTCGCTGAGTGCTCTCTGGTTCGCTGCCACTCATCCGGTGACTCGACACTTGAATCCCGGCGAAAGCGGTCGGACCTCGACAGCGCCGATCGCGGCGGCCGGACAGCGCGCTGCCCATTCAAGCGCCTCGTCCAGCGAGGGAAGCTCGAGGATGGTGAATCCCCCCAGTTGCTCCTTGGTATCGGCGAAGGGGCCATCCTGCACCCGCCGCTTTCCATCCTTCAGTCGCACCGTGGTCCCGGTCTCCGGGGGCTGCAGGGGCTCGCCCCCGACGTAGACGCCGGCCTCGACCAGCGCTTTGTAGTACGCCCGCCATGCGCCGAGGTAGGGATCACTGTCGTCCGCGTTGCGTGCCGCAAAAGCTTCTGGTGATTCAAAGATCAGCAGGGCGAATTGCATCACCTTTTCTCCTTGGGAACAATTGGAGCGCCTTTGCGCTCCTGAATGTATGACGGATTAGACGCGGCCCGTTCGACAGATTTCAGGAAAATCCCGTGAAATTTCGTGAAAGACACGTACCACAATATAAATAACGGGCTCAGCTAACTTTTGTGTCTGTACGTTGTTGAATAATTTCTCCGAAAACGGCCAAAGGTGTTGCGTTGGCGTCTTCATTGCGCCCGCATGGAGAACTGGCGAAGTCAGGATGATCGAAGAACGAAACGCCATCACCAAACAGCAGGTTGGTCACATCGATCTCAAGGTCGCCGGATCCGTGCAAGGGACTTGGAGCAGCGGATCGAATGGTTGGAGAGCAGGAAGACGGGTGAGCCTGTGAAGGGTCAACCCGGGGTCTGTTCCCTATCCGGCTTGCTCTCGAATCACTGGCTAGTATTCTCGCTTAGGGAAGCTCTGATTAAGTTCGGGTTTTGAAAGGGCACGGCTTCAGCCGTGCCGCAAGTGTCGCAAAATCAACGGGGCTTTAGCCCCTGCGGCCGGTTCGGCAAGTTATTCAGAGCTTCCTTACGCAAAATCCTCTATAAAAACTCTTTCAAAGAGCCGAACAATTTCCCGCGGCGCGTTGCAAGAAATTGTCAAGCCTAACCACACCAGCCATGCGAACTGCCAGCCGGGAAGAAGTTGACCGAACAACACCCATGCGATTTCCGAGAGGAACAGATTAATCGGCAGGCCGAAATGGGCGATCAGGAATATCGATTGGCGAGGCTGACTCAAATCTCCTTCCTGCTTGCCCATCGATTAGTGTGCGAAAATGCCTGTGCAGTAGCCGGCTGAAGATTGTCAGCACTAATGAACGACAAGGGGTAATTCGATGGCTGATCTGAAAAAGCTTCCGCAACCCTCCAAGGCGTGTCTACCCGCGGGGGTCACCGATCAACATGGTAAAGATGCCTTCGAAGTTCGCTTCGGCACGGCGACCGAGGAAGCCACGCCGGCCGGCAGCGTGAAGCATCCCACCAACGGTGACGAAGAGCGCTATGCCGACAAGTCTGGAACCTATACGAAATGCCTGGCGCAGCAAACCTATGGTGTGGTCGTCCCCAGCGCTTTTAAGTTGTTTCGAACTGCTCTGGGCAGCGCCGATGGAGCGATTCCCGGCACCGCTAACTTCGAAGTCCCTGGCCTGCTGGGCGAAGGCCGCAAGCTGAATGGTCCACTGGGCGCGTTCGCCCTCCCCTTAGCGGGCGCCGATTCGCAGCATTTCGGAGCCCCGCTCGTTCCTCCTGCTCCCAAGCTGGCCAGCCCGGAATATGCCACCGAACTTGTCGAGTTGTATTGGGCATCGTTGTTGCGTGATGTTCCGTTCACTGAATACGAAACCAACGCCACGGCAATTGCCGCAGCCAACGAGTTGACCCAACTCGCCGCCACCTATGCGGGACCTACGCACAACGGTAAAGTCACACCTCGTCTGCTCTTCCGCGGCGGGTTGACGCTGGCCGGCAAGAAAGGCAAGAATCCGACGACTTATTTCGCCGGCGAGGATGTTGGGCCGTATATTTCGCAGCTCTGCGTCCGTCCTACCAACCTGGGCGCGCAGGCCATCGACCAGAGGATGCAGAACTATCTGCCGGGCGTCGATTACATGACCGATCTGCCTACGTGGCAGGACGTCCAGAATGGCGGGACGCCCACGATCACGAACACGCCGGACCCGCAACGTCGCTACATGCATAATGGCCGCGCGCTCGCCACATTCACCCATCAGGACGAACTGTATCAGGCGTATCTCACGGCCTATCTGGTGTTGAACACATTATTTCCAACCTTCAGCAACATTCAGAATCCCGGAAGCCCCTACGCCGGGTTCAAGAACCAGCAGCCTTTCGGCACCTTCGGTGGACCCGACATCATGGCCACGCTGGGCGCGGCGGCGCGCGCTGCCATTAATGCGGTGTGGTATCAGAAATGGATTGTCCACCTTCGCCATCGCCCCGAGTCGGGTGGCGGCATCGTCGAGCTGATCAAGACTGGTTTGGGCAATACCGTCCAGGGGCACGTTGACCCGATCGTCTTGAACTCCACGGCTGTGTATTTCAGCCACTTGCGAAACGGCAGCTATCTGCTTTCGCAAGCTTTTCCCGAGGGATCGCCCGCGCATCCCGCCTATCCCACCGGGCACGGCACGGTGGCCGGCGCCTGCATCACGGTCTTGAAGTTTTTCTATAACGGAGACGCCACGATTCCCTACCCCATGGTTCCTGCCAGCGACGGGCTTTCGCTTGAGCCCTACAATGGAGCGGACCGCGGGCAGATGACGGTCAACGGTGAGTTACACAAACTCGCGCACAACATCTCGTTTGGTCACGGAATTCACGCCGGCATCCACTGGCGCAGCGACACTGACTATTCGATTCTTTTGGGCGAGGCGGTGGCTTTGAGCTTCCTTCGCGATCAGGCGTTCGCCTATAAAGAAAATTTCGCGGTAAGCTTGACGAAACTGGACGGCACGACAACAACCATCAAGAACTACTAGACCGAAAAACCGAGTTTCTCAGGAGTGGCGCTCCAGTTTCGAATCGATTCGAAAAGCGTTTTGCCGCTGTGAAAGACCCTCCCAGTGAAAAGCAGCTGACGCGGTTGACCGCATAGAAAAGCCCGCTACAGCCCAAGCCGGGTGCCGTGCAGCGGCCCGGCACTTGAACATCCTCACGAATCGTAGCCCGGGCCGCGAGGCGAGCCACACTCCTTCCACAGCTTTTCCCAATTCCAGATCCCATACGCCACCTCTTTTGGCAAGGGGAATCCGAGCTGATGCGCGAGCATACATACCTGCCCGCGATGGTGGGCCTCGTGAGCAAGCATGTAGCACAGCATTTCCGCGCCAGCCGGCCAGGGCTGACCCCATCCGTCGCGGTGAAACTTCTCGACCCGGCCCTCACCACCGCCGAGCGCTTCGGCCAGCATCTCGGCGCAGCGAGCCCCGCTCTCGGCCAATCCCGCACGGGCCTGCTGCGGCGTGCAGTGTGTGCGGTTAAGCTGGGCTGGAACCTTCAGGTGCGGAGCTGTGAGCCTGATCCATTTGCAGCGGACATTGTGCACGTGGGTGAAGATCGCCGCGATGGTGCGAACCTTGCCGGGAGGGGTGGCTCTCCAGGCGGCCGGATCAAGATGTTCGATGAGCATCTGGTTGATGCGATCGTTGGCGGCAAAAGTCTGGACGGCAACTCGCCCGAGTTGAGTCTGAAGCCTTGGTTTACGCGTGGTCACGGCTACCTACCCCTCGAATCATGATACTTCCGGTCCGCCGTCCATCCGGAGTAATGCAAAGTTCCACTCTGTCAGTTAGGGAAGCTCCGATTAAGGTCCGGTTTGGAAAGGGCACGGCATCAGTGTCTGCGTGAGAACTAACTTTGGATTTCGGCAGTGGAGTGCGAAGCGCAGAAAACGAGCGCCGCAGGCGCGGAAGAGCTTAGCCCAGCATGGAGCCGCAGGCGGAATGCTGGGTAGAGTGGGAAATAAATCCGAGTCCCCCGGGGACGACATAGGTTCTCACGCAGACTCTTCAGCCGTGCCGCAAGCATCGCAAAATCAACGGGGGCTTTAGCCCCTACGGCAACTTCGGCAACTCATTCAGAGCTTCCTTAGTGCAAGGTACGCCGGGTGGTGAGCGATCCGTGCCAGCCGGAAGTGGCGATTTTCCTACCGATCAAAACCGTTTGACATTAACGGTTCAATTCGATTAAATCGTTGGGCGTCGTTTGTCGCAAAAGGATCCCACCAGCTCTCCGTCAGGAGGATAGGATGCCTCGCAAGTGCCGCAGTCTGTGGGTTTCGTTTCTGTCTCTGTTGATCCTTTATTGTCTGCCGGTGACGGGCCAGGTAACCGCGAATCTGTCCGGCCGCGTCACTGACCAAACCGGCGCGGCGGTGACCGCGGCGACGGTGACGGTGACCAACGTCGACACCGGCTTGTCACGCACCACCATCACCGACCAGGCTGGCCGCTACCAGGTTGTCGCCCTTCCCATCGGCAAGTACGAGATACGCGCCTCGAAGACCGGATTTGCGGAGCAGGTTCGCAGCGGAATTGTGCTGGTCGTCGGCCAGGACGCCACCGCTGACATGAACCTGCAGATTGGCAAAGTGACCGAGGAAGTGAAGGTGGTGGGCGATGTTCCGATCGTAAACACCACCACTCAGGACATCTCCGGCTTAGTCGGCGAGAAAGAGGTCAAGGCGCTGCCGTTGAATGGACGCAGCTATGACCTGCTGCTGGAGCTGACTCCGGAGGTGGTCAACTTCACCTCCCAGAAAACCGGGGGGGTGGGAGTTTCCAACTCAACTACGGGAAACAATTTTGCGGTGGCCGGCAATCGTCCGCAGCAGAATGAGTTTCTGCTCAACGGCGTCGAATTCACCGGTGCGGCTGAGAACAACATGACGCCGGGAGGAGCCAGCGGCAATCTGCTGGGTGTCGATGCGGTGCAGGAGTTCAACGTCCTGCGCGATACCTATGGCGCCGAGTACGGCAAGCATCCCGGCGGCCAGGTAAACATCATTACCCAGTCGGGAAGCAATCAGTGGCACGGATCGGTCTATGAGTTCCTGCGCAATAGCGCGCTCAATGCCAGAAACTACTTCGACCCTCCGGGAACGACTCCTCCGTTTCAGCGCAATCAGTTTGGGGCCTCGCTCGGCGGACCGATTCAGAAAGACAAGACCTTCTTCTTTCTAAACTATGAAGGCTTCACTCAAAACCTGCACCAGACTTCGGTGGCGTTTGTACCGTCGCTGGCCTCGCGCGCTGCCGCAGCTCCGAGCGTACAACCGCTGCTGAATCTGTGGCCCACGCCTACTGCCTCCGACCCAACGTATAACGGCATCTCCGCATTTTCCAGCAGTCCTTTGCAGACCATCCGGGAGAACTTCGGTACCGCCCGGGTGGATCGTGTCATCTCCTCCAAAGACACCTTCTCGGCGGTTTACACGATTGATGATGGACATGATTTCACTCCGACAATCGCCGATCCTTACAGTACCGATATTCTGACCCTCCGCGAGCAGGTAGCCAGTCTGTCGGAGACACACGTTTTCTCGCCCACGCTGTTGAACGTCGCAACCTTCGGATATTCCCGCGCTGGTTATTTCTTCACGGGTGAACCAACTCCGGGAACGCCGGCTACCAGCGTGCCGGGCTTCCTTACCGGTGATCCGGTAGGAGCGGTCGTGGTGGGTGGAAGTGCGGCATCAAATCCGCAAGCACAAATCGGATTGGCAGGCAGCAATAACGGTAGCAACCTGCATATCGCTCGCAATATTTACACCTACGAGGACCAGGTCAGTCTGACGCACGGCCCACATCAGTTCACCTTTGGCGCCTGGTTCCAGCAGTTTCAGTCCAACGAAATGCTGGCCCTCAGCCAGTATGGGCAGGCCACTTTCGCCAGCTTGCAGACTTTCCTGGCCGGAACAACCGCCAGCTTCCTTTACGATCCCGCCCCCACAGAATTAAATTGGCGTTCACTCTTGGGCGCGTTCTATGCACAGGATGTGATTCGCTTGAACCCGCGCTTCACTCTTAGTCTCGGATTCCGTGACGAATTTTCCACCGGCTGGAATGAAGCGCACGGGCGAGCGGCGAACTACACCTTCACCGACGGCGTCATTTCGAGCGACCCACGCATCGCCAGTCGCGCCTTCACGGTGAACAATGCGAAGTTCCTGCCGCAGCCGAGAATCGGCCTGGCCTGGAGTCCGTTCCTCGACAAGACTGTGGTGCGCGCAGGCTTCGGAATCTATTACGACCTACAGGATGCGCTCGGCTACCGCCTGGACCAGAATGCGCCCTTCAACCCCACCTACACCATCGCTTCGTTGCCGGTATCGCACTTGCCAATCGATCCGCTGGCACCACCGCCGGCCAAAGCTCTGTTGAGTCCGGGTGGAGTTCAGCCCAACCTGCAAATGCCCACGCTGATTTCCTGGTCGCTTAGAATCGAACAGGAGATCACCCCCAACACTTCTTTCACCATCGGCTATGTTGGCTCGCATGGCTATCATGAACTGGTCGGAGTCGATGCGAATACGCCGATCCCGGTGATCTGTCCCGCCTCGCCCTGTCCGGCCGTCTATCCCGCGAATTTCCCGGCGCCTCTGGCGGGCTCACCGGTTCCGGCGGGTACATACTACATTCCAGCCGGCACAGCGAAAGCCAATCCCACCCTGGCCAACACCTGGACCTGGTTTTCTGTAGGAGACAGTAGCTACAACGCATTGGAACTCAACTTGAATCATCGCTTCAGTCACGATGTTTCGCTGCGCGCCAACTACACCTGGTCGAAAGCCCTTGACGACGGGGATTCACTGAACCAGACTACGGCCGGAAACGCACCTGGTCTGGTGGCGAACCCCTACAATATTCGCGCCGATTGGGGACCGGCTACCTACGACGTCAGGAACCTGGCTTCGATTGGTCTGGTGTATGCACTGCCGTTTGGCAATGGGAAGATGTATGCCAACCATCTGGGCAGTGTAGGTAACGGATTCGTGGGAGGATGGTCGGTGACCAGCATCATTCTTGCCCAGAGCGGCTTTCCGTTTACTCCGCAGCTTAGCTATAACCCGTCCAACAATGGTGACACGCGCAATCCGGTGCGTCCATTCGTCAATCCGGATTTCACCGGAAATGCAATCCTCGGCAGCCCTGCCCAATGGTTCAATCCCGCTGCTTTTCTACAGCCGCCGGCTAACAGCGGCTTCTATGGAAATCTGGGAAGAGATACTTTGACTGGCCCGGGCCTGTTCGACTGGGACTTCTCTGCTGTTAAGGACACGCGCATCCGGGAACGAACAACGCTGGAATTTCGGGCAGAGATCTTCAATATCTTGAACCATACCAACTTCAACACGCCAAACCTGATTACCTTCACCCCGTCGGGAGTTTCCCCGACGGCTGGAGCTATCACTAACACCGCGACAACTTCCAGACAGGTGCAATTTGCCTTGAAGCTTCTTTGGTAAGCAAAGCCCCAGCTGCACTGCAAGAAACTCCGGACAAAGGTTGTTTTTTTGACTGTCCACGAAGACGCAGAGTTCGTAACCGCAGCATTCGCGGCGGGTGCTTCTGCCTATGTAACCAAGCCTCGCATCACCACGGACCTGGTGCCCGCGATCCGGGACGCGCTGGCGGGACGCCGATACATCTCGGAATCAATTTCAACGTAGAACTCTGGAACCATGCCTTTGGCAGGGCTGCTGGTCGTACTGATCACTGGTCGTGTATAACAAATCAACCAGCAATCCAATAGGCGAACGTGGCAATTGTCGGACTGGGAGCGTGATCCAAGATTCAACTCCCCGGCTGCGTCCTACCTGTGTGGACTGCTCAATAACCTCAGGTGCGAAGACTGTGGTTGACATTAGCGATTGCGATCGCGGCGCTGACGTCTTCGGCCAGCGCGCAAACTGGCGAGACCCTGCCCGAAATCGATACCTATTACAACTTCAATCCTGACCTCCGAGTCCAATTTCAGGTGAAAGAAACTCGGGAAGGCGGTGATCCGACTACTGCGGAGATCGGACCAAGCCTTCAGTTTTATCTGAAGAAGCTGAGCAAACTTTACGAAATTACGAGCTTTGACCTGGACAAATCAAAGTCGCAGCTGGTGCTGTTCTCCATTGGATATCGGATTCTGCCGACGCCAAACCAGGATCCCACCAACCGCCTCGAGCCATACGTGATCCTGAATCTTCCTTCTCCCGGTAAGCTACTGCTGTCCGATAGAAACCGCGCCGACCTCGACTGGCAGAACGGCACGTTCAGCTGGCACTACCGCAACCTCATCAACGTTGAGCGGCCGCTAACCATCCGGAATTATCATCCATCGCCCTACCTCAGCGCCGAGCTCTGGTACACCAGCCAATATCAGAAGTGGAGTACCACATCGCTATTTGCCGGTTGCTTGTTTCCTTTCGGCAAGCACGTTGAATTTAATCCCTACTATGAACACCAGAACAATACCGGCAAGAGTCCAAATCAACGGTTAAACCAGTTAGGACTCATGCTGAACTTGTGGTTCGGAAAAGATAGAGACTAAGCGCCGGAAACCTGGTCCTCACTGCCGACTGTCACAAGTGACAGTTCCTTTCTATTTCCTCTTGTAGTGCTGGAGCCCGGCAAGATGCCGAAATCTGTACCGACCGGCGGATAAATCCACAGGTCCGTGGTATGCGACAAGGGGCGTGTAGCACTGCACGCCCCAAGTTTTTATAATATAAGCGTTCGGCGCGTTGCTTGTACTTTTCACGTGACGATAGATAACAATGGTGTTGCCGCCTGTCAGAAGTGACAGTTGTCCACTCCGACCTTCCGTGCTGTAATGGCGGAAGCATCCCCACACCTGCTTTTACCGGCGAGTAAAGAGATTGAATTCTCAGCCATCACCAGTTCGCAATCGAATTTCTTAAAGGAGAGTTTTTATGGCACCGTCTCAGAAGACACCCTTCACATATGTCGAGGTTGAAGAGCAGAAGCGATTGAACGCCGCCCGCGAGCAGGGTATTCCCTGGAAAAAGTGGGGACCGTATCTGAGCGAGCGGCAATGGGGCACGGTACGGGAAGACTACAGCGATGACGGCAATGCCTGGGACTACTTCTCGCACGACCAGTCACGCTCTCGGGCCTATCGCTGGGGTGAAGATGGCCTGGCCGGGATCTCGGATGACAAGCAGCAACTCTGCTTTGCTCTGGCGCTTTGGAACGGCCGCGACCCCATCCTGAAAGAACGCCTGTTTGGGCTGACCAACAGCGAGAGCAATCACGGCGAGGACGTGAAGGAGTATTACTTCTACATCGACAGTACTCCCACCCACTCCTACATGAAATATCTCTACAAGTATCCGCAGGCGGAATATCCCTACCGCAATCTGGTGGAGACCAATCGGGGGCGCTCGCGGGAAGAGATGGAGTACGAACTGCTAGACACAGGTGTGTTCGACGAAGACCGCTACTTCGATGTCTTCGTTGAATACGCCAAGGCCGATCCTGAAGATCTTCTGATCAAGATTTCCGTCTGTAACCGGGGACCGCAAGCGGCGCAACTGCACGTGCTTCCCACCTTGTGGTACCGGAACACCTGGTCCGGGGACGAAGGCGAGCCGAAGCCCAAGTTGCGTGAATCGGGCCTGAACCAGATACAGGCTTCTCATCCCCAGTTGGGAGAGTACACGCTCGAATGCGAAGGGGCGGGGGAGCTGCTCTTTACCGAGAACGAGTCGAATGTCAGTCGTCTTTGGGGCGGGAACAATCCGTCTCCTTACGTCAAAGACGCATTCCACGAGTACGTGGTGTCGGGAAAAAAGGACGCTGTGAATCCCGGCAAAACGGGAACCAAAGCGGCCGCGCATCACGTGCTTAACGTGCCCGCGCTCAGCACCAGTGTTATACGACTGCGTCTGGCCGACAAGCCCAAAGGCTTCGGGGACTTCGACCAGATCTTCACCGGGCGTCTGGCGGAAGCGGACGAATTCTACCAGCGCATCACTCCGCCAAGCTTAAGCGAGGATGAGCGCCGGGTTCACCGCCAGGCACTGGCGGGAATGCTGTGGTCCAAACAGTATTACTATTTCGACCTCGACAAGTGGCTGCTCGAGCACGACTCGCATCCCGTGCTGAGCTCCGGCAACAAGAAGGTGCGTAACACGGAATGGTTCCACATGCTCAACAGCGATGTTATTTCCATGCCGGATAAGTGGGAGTACCCGTGGTATGCGGCGTGGGATTTGGGATTCCATACGATCGCACTATCGCTGGTCGATTTCGATTTCGCCAAAGAGCAGCTTCTGCTGATGCTGCGCACGCTTTATGCTCACCCCAACGGACAGATTCCAGCTTACGAGTGGAACTTCAGCGACGTAAATCCTCCGGTACACGCCTGGGCGACGCTGTTTCTCTACCGCATCGAGACCGAGCTGGGCCGGTCCGACCTTCGTTTCCTGGAGCGCTCCTTCCAGGGACTGATGCTGAACTTCAACTGGTGGATCAATCGCAAAGATCCCGAGGGCCGCAACGTCTTCGCCGGCGGGTTTCTGGGGCTTGACAATATCGGCGTATTCGATCGCAGCGCGCCATTGCCGACGGGCGGTCATTTGGATCAGGCTGACGGAACTGCCTGGATGGCGTTCTATTGCCTGTGCATGCTGGAGATCGCGCTGGTCCTGACCGAGTACGACCCCATGTACGAGGACATTGCCTTCCGTTTCATGGAGCACTTTGCCTGGATAACCTATGCCATGGACCGCATCGGCGGCGGCAACGATCAAATGTGGGACCAGCACGACGGCTTCTTCTATGACCTTCTGCATTTCCCGAACGGCGATACCACCCGCTTGAAGATCCGCTCGATGGTTGGCTTGCTGCCACTATGCGCGGCCAATGTCTTCGAGGCGAATACTTTCAAAGAACACCCACGGATCCTCGAGCTGACAGAATTGTTCCGCAAGCGCCACCCGGAGGTGTTTCACAAGCTCACCCGCGCTGACGACCCCTCTGCCGGCGGATACCAGGGGCGCAGATTAGCGTCCGTGTGTGACAAGGACAAGCTGCGGAGCATTCTGGCGTACATGCTCGACGAAAACGAATTCCTCAGTCCCTACGGTATTCGTTCGCTCTCCAAGTATCACCGCGATCATCCGTTCGTATTCAATCTTGGCGGACAGGAGTACAAGGTTGAGTACCTGCCCGCGGAATCGAACACCGGCATGTTCGGCGGCAACTCCAACTGGAGGGGGCCGATCTGGATGCCGGTGAACGGGCTGATCATTCGCGGCCTGCTGCAGATGTATCCGTTCTATGGCCCGGACTTCAAAGTCGAATGCCCTACTGGCTCCGGGAAGTACATGACGCTGCTTGAAGTGGCGCAGGAAATTGGCAGACGGCTGTCGAAAATGTTCCTGCGGGGCGCCGATGGCAAGCGGCCGGTTTACGGAGGCACGAAGAAGTTTCAGGAGGATCCCTACTGGCGCGACTACATCCTCTTTTACGAGTACTTCCATGGTGACAATGGAGCGGGACTGGGTGCCAGCCATCAGACTGGATGGACTGGCACTATCGCTCGGGTTCTGGATTTGTTCGCACGCCTTACTCCTGAGGCAACGCTACAGGGCGCGCAGAAGTTCATGGGAGAAATGACGCGCGAGCAGGTTGCGGGACGTTGAAGAACTGAATACCGAAGCCGCCCGAGCAGTTTGCTGAAAAACTCGGCGACAGGTAGTTTTGAAAGGGCGCAGCTTCAGCTGCGTCGTAGCAAGTCCCTTAAATTTGTCATCCCGAGGCGACTTTAGCCGCCTCGGGATCTGCTGTTCACCCTTTTCCAGCAGCCTGTTAGTGCGCAGACTTAGCGCCCGAACTTCGGGTTACAGGGCAACTTAAATGCTTCTGCGAGTGCCAGACCCTTCGACCAGGCTCAGCCGGGCATGCGGAGTCATCCTTCTCCTGGCTTTCCTGCTGTGCAGCGGCTTCTCTGCGAGTTGTGCAGCACAGCTTCCCAAAGCCGCACCATCTGCGCCGGCCAAAGCCGAATCGATCGATCCACTTGGGCGCGAGACTCCCCACAGTTCGGCCGAAGGCCTGCTTCGAAGCATGGCACGCGAGGATTACGCAACCGCGGCCAGATACCTGCAACCGACTCCCGGCGTAAACCTGATCGAAGCAGTCAAACAAGCACAAACCCTGCGTTCGTATTTTGAAGGCGATCTGCTGCTTTTGAGCGACGAGCCCAAAGGCACCGTCGAAGCCGGGCTGCCGCCGGGCGAGGAGCGACTTGGCACGGTGAAGCTCGACGGCACCACGGCAGACTTGATTCTGGTGCGGGTGGATGATCCGGCTTACGGGAAAATCTGGCTGCTTTCGAGCGAGTCGGTAGCGAAGATCCCGCAACTCCACGCCCTGGCGAAGAACGAGCGTCCAACGCTTGCCGAACGGCTTCTGCCCGCCACTCTGTCCGAGCATCACCTGCTGGGCATGTCGATCGCGCAGTGGATCGGATGGCTGCTCTCGATCCCCGTTTCATGGCTGATCGCCTGGCTGCTGGCCTTTCTAGTCAGTCTGCCCAAGCGGGTGTGGAACAAGCTCAGAAATCTCTCACACAAGACGATCTGGGAAACGGAATTCGGTCTGCCGCTCAAGTGCATCCTGGCCATCGTCATCCATGGCCTTTTCGTCTACGAACTTCGGCCGCCCCTGTTATATCGCGAATATTACACGCGCTTCCTGGGAGTGCTGCTGGCAGGGTGCCTTGCCTGGCTGATTAGCAGGTCCGCGGACCGGGCCTTTGACCACGCGGTGAATCGGAGACGGACGCAGCGCAAAGGCGGTGAGGCCATCCTCATCCTGATGCAGCGGGTCAATCGCATCGTGCTGGCGATTGTTGCCTTCATCGCCGCACTGGCCTTTTTCGGAATCGATGTGAAGACGACGCTTGCCGGTCTAGGCATTGGAGGGCTGGCGATTGCCTTAGGCGCACAAAAAAGTCTCGAGAACCTCATTGGCGGAGTGTCGTTGCTGATGGACAAGGCGGTACATATCGGAGACTTCTGCGAAATCGGCGGGAAGCTTGGCACGGTCGAAGACATCGGGCTGCGATCTCTCCGCCTGCGCACACTGGACCAGAACCTGTTGGTAGTCCCGAATGCTGCGCTGGCGCAGATGCAGTTCCAGAATATGAAGTCGCGCACGAAATTGCTGATCAGCCAGGAATTCTCGCTGCGAATTGAAACTTCAGCGAAGCAATTACGCGCAGTCTTGAGCGAAGTGCAACGCATGCTGAACGAACACAAGGCCGTAGAGCCCGGGACCTCGAGAATCCGCGTGGCGAGTTTCGCCGGATCGGCGTTCGGGTTGGAATTGTGGGCGTACATCAACACCAGTGACTGGGCAGAGTTCACGGCGATTCGTCAGGAAATCATCCTGAAGATCGCTGAGATCGTGGAGGCTTCCGGCACTCGCCTGGCAGCGCCTACACGATTAGCGTACCTGTCCACGGACGCGGCCATCGTTGCGGAAAGAGCAAATAGCGTTGGGGCCACCCGACTCGGCTGAGAGCTGTCACTTTTGACAGTGGAACCGCCCGGCCAGACTTGCTACCTTCAGCGCGCGGGCTTAATGAGTGAGACCGCAAGGCCCGTCAAAGGAAGCAGTATATGAGTCGCAAAACGACGCGCCTGGTGATAGCCGACGACCAGCGTCCTCGACATAACTCTGGGGACGGTCGCCTTCCACAAGTATCAGATGATGCGAAGGCTGGGTGTTACCACAAATGCCGGCTTATACGCCTACGCGATGAAGCAACACTTCATTCCAGAATGCAATCAGGCAGGTTGGATCAAACCGCAAGTAGTCCTTCGCTGATATTGCGGTTTGGGTTCGAGTTCGCCATGGCAAACTCTGCAAATTAGCTCCTCGTCGGTATCCGTTCATAATCTTTTTCGGCCTGAGCTCGGTTTAGGCCTAAGGAAAACCCACGGACTGGTTTGTGCTCGGACAACGGCGGCAAAGAAGGGTTCGCCGGCTGATCAGTGTTCAAGAATGGACGCATTCCGCAAAAGCTGGACAATGGCTCGGCTGAGGCTCGTTCGTCGAGCGTCGCCGAAGCGTTTTGATTACAGGAACTTACCCCTGTTGGCGACGTGGCTGTGCAGTTGCACATGGGCTGTATCATTCTCTGAGGCACGGGAGGACGATGTGCACACCCTGTTGCAGGATCTGAGATTTGCCGTTCGCCAGATCGTCCGCTCGCCCGGCTTTGCCATCACCGCTGTCCTCATGCTGGCGCTGGGAATCGCCGCCAATGTCATCATATTCGGCGTACTGCAGGGTTTGATCCTGCGACCGCTGGATGTGCCGCACCCCGATCGCGTGATGACGCTCGTGGAACCGAAGTCGGGCTATCCGGTCTTTTCCTATCCCGAGGTACGCGAGGTGCGTGATGACAATAGGGTGTTTTCCGCGGTTGCCGCGTTTACGCCAGGCGTTCTTGGCCTGGAGTCCAACGGGGTTGCGCGGCCAGTCCTGGGATACTACGTAAGCGGGCAATACTTCGAGGTGGTCGCCATCAAGCCGTTCCTCGGTCGTCTGCTGCAGCGCGCCGACGACGACCCCGGTTCCTCACAAGCTGCCCTGCTTTCCTGGCCGGCATGGAAGAGTTATTTTGGCGCAGACCCCAATATCGTGGGAAAGAGCGTCCGCATTAACAAGCATCCCTACACCGTTGTCGGCGTCACGCCGGAAGGCTTCTACGGGACCGAAAGATATTTGCAACCCGATGTTTTCGTCTCGCTGGCGAATGAAGCGTCGCTGTCAGGGATCGACTTTCTTGAGTTGCGTCTCGCCAAAACTGTCTCGCCGATCGTGCGCATCAAGGACGGGGTCACACTGGCCCAGGTTCAAGCCAACCTCAATACCATCGCCGCCCAGATCAAGCGCCAGTATCCCAAGGAAGAAGAGAAGCTGGTATTCAAGCTGAGTCGCCCTGGACTGATCGGCGACTATGGCAGCAGGGAGATGCGCGGTCTTCTGGCTGGCTTGATGGGCCTGGCAGGTATCGTTCTGCTCGCCGCCTGCGCCAATCTTGGCGGCCTGTTCGCAGCCCGTACCGCAGACCGCACTCGCGAGATTGCCATCCGTATGGCCCTTGGGTCGAGCCGTTGGCGGGTAACTCGCCAGGTGCTGGTCGAGGCCCTGGTGATTTCGATTTTTGGTGGCGCAGCCGCCTGCGGTTTAGCCTGGATGGCCCTCACCGCCTTGTCTGCCTGGCATCTGCCCACCGCAGTCCCAATGAGGATCTCCGTGATGCCGCAGCCATCGTTGATCTTGATGGCGTTGCTGATCTCGGTGCTCGCCGGCATCCTGTTTGGGGTGATGCCGCTGTGGCAGATCTTCAAGACCGATCCTAACGAGGCCATCAAGAGCGGCGGAAGCCAAGCTTCTGCCGGGCGCCGCTGGGCGCTGCGCGATGTCCTGTTGGCGGCCCAGATCGCGCTCTGCTTCGTCACCGTCACTGCGGCCTTTGTTTCTTTGCGTGGCCTGGGCAAAGCGCTGACTATGAACCTGGGCTTCAACCCGAAGAATGCTGTGCTGACGGAGTTCGATCTCAGCCAGGGTGGCTATTCGAACGCCGACGCTGATCATTTTCAGCGCCAGCTCCTGGAAAAAGTATCGCAGCTCCCGGGCGTGGAAGCGGCAGGCTATGCGAATGTCACTCCCCTGACCGGTAGCCCTAATACTTTGGCATTCTCCCAACAAACTACCGATTTCAGACCCGCGAACGCGGCCTTTGACACCTACTCTTATGACATTTCACCAGGATATTTGACCGCGGCTGGAACACCCTTGCTCGAGGGACGCGATATAAGTGTTACCGACACTGCGAAGACGCCGCGGGTTGCTATTGTGAATCAGGAGTTTGCTCGGCGCCTGTTTCACACCGAGCACGCTGTGGGTCGCTATTTCAAGGACCTCGCCATGAAAAACGTCTCCAACTCACTCCAGGTCGTGCCCATCCAGATCGTGGGCATCGTGGCAGATGGAAAATACTCCGATCTCAGTGAAGAGCCGCACCCCGCAGAGTTCTTGCCGATCTCGCAGGAAGCAGTTACCAACAATACATCTCTCGTCATCCGGAGCCGGCGCGACTCGGCCGATATGGTGGCCGCAGTCCGCAAAGTGGTCCGCGACCTCGATCCCAGTGTTCCCATCATAGAATCGGGCGACTGGCGCAGCCAGCTTGCCATCGAGTTCCTTCCCGCCCAGATGGCTACAGTCGCCCTCGGCCTGATCGGTGCTTTCGGATTGCTGCTATCGATCACCGGCACCTTCGGGCTCGCCTCCTATACCATCAGCAAACGAACTCGCGAACTGAGCATTCGGGTCGCTCTCGGTGCCCAGGCGAAGCAGGTTCTCTCGGCTGCGCTCGGTCGTATGCTGATCCTGGTAGCCAGTGGGTCAGTTATTGGCGTGCTGCTCGGTGTCGCCTCCAGCCGGGTACTCGAGCACGTTGTCTACCAGGCATCGGCACGAGATCCATTTGTACTTACTGCAGTTTTATTTACGATGCTGCTTACCAGCGCGCTTTCTATAGCTGGGCCGGTGCGCCGCGCCCTGCATCTCGATCCGGCCGACCTGCTTCGTCAGGAGTAGAGTTGTGCGGGCCCGTCGCTTCAGAGCGGAGACACGAAACTGGCGCCTGGCAACGCGATGCCGCAAGAAAACTACCGTCCTCAAGCCTGGTTTCGCCGGAAAGACTATGTGCACGGCGGGCGAAGCTCGATAAAACGAAAAGCGCTAGAGCCTTTTCAATTTAAGTGTATACATAACCAGAAGAGGCAAAGTAGTTGGTGCACTCGCTAGGCGAGAAGCTGGCGAGTAATTGGCCGAACTCATCCCAGAGAACAGCGGTGGTGCGGATGGCGGCTTTGCGGAGCAGGGCTTTGAGTTTGGCGAACAGCTTTTCGATGGGATTCAGGTCCGGAGAATAGGGCGGTAAGTAGAGCAGGGTGGCGCCGGCCGCGGTGATGGCCTGTTGCACACCAGCCACCTTGTGGCTGCTGAGATTGTCCACGATCACCAAGTCTCCAGGGGTGAGGGTGGGACATAAGAAGCTGTGCAGATAAGCCAGAAAGATGTCACCGTCCATGGGTCCGTCGGTGAGCATCGGCGCGGTCAGTTGCTGGTGACGTAAGGCGGCGACGAAGGTGGTCGTTTGCCAGTGGCTGAGCGGGGCTGAGGCCACGCAGCGCTGGCCCTTGGGAGCGCGTCCATAGCCGCGCGTCATGTTGGTCGAAACCCAAGTTTCATCGATAAACACCAGCTTGGTAATGTCCACCTCGGCCAGCGCCTCAGTCCAGGCGCGGCGCGCCGCTTGCACGTCCTCGCGCTCTTGCTCGCTGGCGTGCAGGGTTTTTTTTAAAGCTGAGATTCCATTTATTTAACTGATGCCACAAGGCGCCCACCTTGATGGCAACCCCTCGTTGCCGCAGCCGTTGCTGCATTTCGGCCAGGGTAAGATCGGGCTCGACTTCGATCCAGCCGCGCAGCACCGTTTCCAGCCCCGCCAGCCGGGAGCGGCGATGCCCACCGATGGGATAACTGCCGCGCTCCCCCGTCTGTCGCAGCCGGTCCCGCACTTGGTAGACCCACACCCGGCTGACCTCGAAGCGGCGCGCAATTTCGCTTGGCCGCTCCCCGCGATCCAGTGCCCGCAACACCCGCTCGCGCAAATCCTGAGAATAGGATTGCATCCCTGGCCTCTCCTTACCGGCAGAAGCATTATCTCACAGAATGTATATACTTAAATTAGAAATGCTCTAG